>JAHDLC010000012.1 GCA_018436595.1 Synergistaceae bacterium
CAGAAGGGAAGCGCGGAGAAGATCCGGGAGCTCGTGGCCCGTGCGGGGGAGACGAAGACCGTCATTGACGGGGTGATCACCCGGGTGGCGTCCATCACTGAGAACGTGCAGTCCATAGCGGCGACCATGCAGGAGCAGTCGGCGAGCGCGGAGGAGATGACGGCGGGGATGGACCACGTGGCCCGGGCGGGAGCGGACATCAGCGAGCAGGTGGAAAACATCAACCGGTCCATGGAGGAGCAGGGGCGGGTGACGGAATCCATCGCGAAGGCGGCTGAAGAGCTTGTGAGCCTGTCGGAGGAGATGCAGAAGTCCGCGTCCCGGTTCAAAATCGACGAAGACGAGGAACGGCCCGGTGAATCCGGCCTCCTTCCCTCGGCGGAAGAGGCGGAAGAAGAAGCCTGATCCCGTCCATTGCGAAACGGAAAAGAACGGGGAGTCTCCGGCCGGAGACTCCCCGTTCTTTCTCAGAATTTCTTCAGGCCCCTTTTCCCCGCTCCCCTTCCCGGCCGGGAGAGCCCCTTGTCCCTGCAGTCCGGGCAGATGCCGTAGAGCGTGAGCTGCTGTTTTACTACCTGGTAGCCCTCCAGGGCCCCGGAGTAGGATTCCGCCCCTGGAAGGTCCACATCGACATCGATCAGGGAGCGGCAGGAAAGGCAGAAGAAATGATTGTGGGACTCGGCGCATGTATCGTACCGGATACCCCCGTCGCTGATATCCTGCACTTCCACGACCTCTCCCAGGGTGGCCATCTCCCGTATGGTGTTGTAGACCGTCGTCCGGGAAACTTCGGGCATGGTGACCACCACCTGGCGGTACACCTCGTCCACCGTGGGGTGAGTCCTGTCCCTGGAAAGGATCTCGATTATCAACCGCCGCTGGGGAGTGAGCTTGAGTCCTTTCTCCCTCAGGCTGGCAGCAATTTTTTCCACGGATCGCATAGGCCATCCCTCCTTGTTCCAAAAAACTATGTTGTAACCATTATAAATAAATAAAGTTTTCCGTCAACAGCGGATTACGGGGTATGTCTCCCCGGAACCTGCCGGAAGGATGGCGGGGGCATCCGGGACCGGGGAACGCCTATTCGCCGTAGAGCTTGTAGAGAGCCTGGGTGCCTTCGTTTTCGAAACCCCGGGATGCAAGAATGCCGTACTGTTCAAAGGCCTTCTTCAGTCCGGGCGCGTCCAGCCCCATGCGCTCCGCCTCGTCGAGGGCGATCTTCATGTCCTTCAGAAAGTGCTTCACGAAAAAGCCGGGGGCGAAATCGCCCGCAAGGATCCTGGGGGCGAGATTCGAGAGGGACCAGCTCCCCGCCGCCCCTCCCGAGATGCTCGACAGCACCCTTTCCGGGTCGAGACCGGCTTTCTTCGAGTAGGCGAGAGCTTCGCAGACCCCCATCATGTTGGAGGCGATGGCGATCTGGTTGGCCATTTTCGTGTGCTGGCCGCTGCCCGGTCCGCCCTGAAAGACGACGTTCTTTCCCAGAAGGGAGAAGAGGGGCATCATGTCCTGGAAAACGGCTTCGTCGCCGCCCACCATGATGGACAGAGTCCCTTCCCGGGCCCCCCGATCGCCCCCCGACACGGGGGCGTCCAGGGAAGGAATCCCTTTTTCGGCTCCCGCCGCGGCGATGCGGGCCGCCAGGTCCGGGCTCGAGGTGGTCATATCGATGAGCACCGTTCCGGGCCGGGCTCCCGCCAGGAGCCCTCTCTCCCCGAGATAGACCTCTTCCACGTCGGCGGGGAATCCCACCATGGTGATGACCACATCGCTCTTCTCCGCCAGGGAATGGATGTCATCCTTCCACACGGCCCCCTGGGTCAGCAGATCCATGGCCTTCGCCTTCGACCTGTTGTAAACGAGCAGGTCGTAGCCTCCCCTCATGATGTGTCCCGCCATGCTGTGACCCATGACTCCGAGACCTGCGAATCCGACGACCGTTTTTCCCTTTTCGGGTTTCATGCAGAGCACCTCCGGTTGTAGTCTGCCTCATTTTTCCTTTGCCTTCGGATTGTTCCCAGATTGTCCATTCTCAGGTACAATGCAGGAAGGAAAGAAAGGGCAGTTTTGATTGTACCCTTATCATTACCTATTGAGAAGGAGGCAGATCCATGAACACTCTGGAACGGATCGAGCAGCTGCTTGGAGACGAGGCGGAATACCTGCTCGGACATACGTGCGGGACCATAGGCCGGGAGATGCTTACCCTCCCGGGACCTGATTTTGTGGACAGGGTGACGGCGCTTTCCGATCGCTCCATTCCTGTGATGCGGTCCATGCAGGCCCTGTTCGGTTCGGGAAGACTCGCCGGCACAGGGTACCTCTCCATCCTCCCTGTGGACCAGGGGATCGAGCACTCCGCCGGAGCCAGCTTTGCCCCCAACCCCATCTACTTCGACCCCGAGAACATCGTGAAGCTCGCCCTCGAGGCAGGATGCAACTCCGTGGCCAGCACCCTGGGGGTTCTCTCGTCGGTGGCCCGGAAGTATGCCCACAAGATACCCTTCGTTCTGAAAATCAACCACAACGAACTGCTCTCCTACCCCAACAAGTACGACCAGATCCTCTTCGCCTCGGTGGAACAGGCCCGGGACATGGGGGCGGCAGCGGTGGGCGCCACCATCTACTTCGGCAGCGACGAGTCCACCCGCCAGATCCAGGAGATCAGCACGGCCTTCGAGATCGCCCATAGTATGGGCATGGCCACCATCCTCTGGTGCTACCTGCGAAACAGCGCCTTCAAGACGGCGGAAAAGGACTACCACGTGGCCGCCGACCTGACGGGGCAGGCGAACCATCTCGGCGTGACCATCGGAGCCGACATCATCAAGCAGAAGCTCCCCGAAAACAACGGCGGATTCTCCGCCCTGAAATTCGGCAAGACGGCCAAGGCGGTCTACGAAAAGCTCTCCAGCGACCATCCCGTCGACCTGACACGGTACCAGGTGGCGAACTGCTACATGGGCAGGGCGGGACTGATCAATTCCGGCGGCGCCTCGGGGGCCAACGACCTGGCCGACGCGGTGAAGACCGCCGTGATCAACAAGAGAGCCGGCGGCATGGGCCTCATCCTCGGCAGGAAGGCCTTCCAGCGCCCCATGAAGGAGGGCGTGGAGGTCATTCACGCGGTGCAGGACGTCTATCTCGAGAAACAGGTGACCATAGCCTAGCCCCGGCGGAGCGGGACGCCTCGAAGAGCCCTTTGAAGAAGGCCCGGACGTTCTCCCCCAGGAGACGGGTGTTGTAGCCCCCTTCCTGGACCACGAGGACGGGAAGGCCCAGGCCGCCGATCAGTTTTCCGTTGTTCTCGAAATCCCTGGCGGCGAGACTCCAGGTTCCCGTGGGGTCCTTTTTGCAGGTGTCGCCGCCGAAGGGCACGACGAGGAACCGGGCTCCGTGGTCCGATATTCTCCTTGACGCCCTTCGGAGGGCATCAAGGTACTCCTGTCCCGAAAGATGCTCGGGAAGGGGAAGGTTGAGGTTGAATCCCCGGCCTTCTCCTTCCCCTTTTTCGTCCTCGAACCCCGAGAAGTAGGGATAGGCGAACCGGGGGTGCCCGTGAAGGGAGACGGTGAGGACATCGCTCCTCCGGTAGAAGATGTCCTGCTGTCCGTTCCCGTGATGGTAGTCCACGTCGAGCATGGCAACCCTGCCGAAGGCCGACAGGTATTCCGCCGCGGCGGCCGCGCTGTTCAGGTAGCAGAAGCCGCCGAAAAGCCGCCGCTCGGCGTGGTGCCCCGGAGGCCTCACCAGGGCGTAAGCCAGGTGACGGCCTTCAACAAGGGACTGGGCCCCCGACATGGCGCAGTCCAGCGCTCCAAGGGCGGCGAGGAAGGCGTTTTTGTTCAAAGGGGTAAAGGTGTCCATGCAGAAGTACCCCGCCCGGACGGAGAGGTCCTGGGGGGGCCGGGCCGCGTTCCGCACGGGAAAAACGTAGGGGTAGACGGACTCCCCTTCCGGCATGGCCATGCAGACCTTCCGGAGGTAGGAGAAAAAGACGGCGCTGTGAACCTTCAGGATGTGCCGTTCGCCGAAATGGCGGGCCTTCTTTTCCGTGAAGAGCCCCGAGGGAAGGATCTCCCGGAGGATGGCCTCCACCCGGACGGGAGATTCCACGTACCCTCTTTCCCTGACGTGGTGGATGGCGTGGTCACGGTTGACGAAAAGGGCCACCCGCTCGCTCTCCGGAAGGGCCGCAGCCACGGCGGTCCGTTTCGGAGCGGTCACGTACTTCAGGGGGCGGAGCTTCACCGGGTCGTCCCGGAAGGAGTTCATGACCATCCGGATATACTCCGGGGGGCAGAGATCCCCGTATTTCTTCCCGAGGATGGCGGCCACGATGAGCCGGGCCTTTTCCCTCCTCAGGGGCTCCTGTCTTCCCAGGCCGTCGAAGACCAGGTAGGGGGGGTTGTCCCCTCCAGGCTCCAGGGGAGTCTCGTATTTCGTCCCCGTCACCGGCACAGCGCCGTACCGCTCGTAGAAGCGCAGCCGGGCGGCGTTCTGTTTCCTGGTTTCCTCATCCCGGCTGAGTTCGGGGTCATCGGGAAGGCATTCGAAGAACAGCCCCAGGCATCCGAGATCCAGGGCTTCCTTGCGCACCCTCTCATAGAGTATGCCTCCCAGGCCTCCGCCCGCTTCGGCCCCCGGAACGGCGATATAGTCCAGAAAAGTGAACTTCAGCAGCGGGTCATACAGGGCCAGGGCAAAACCGTGGACCTTCCCGGCCCCCTTCTCCGCTGCGAAGAGAATGGTCTGGAAGCCATACTTGAGCTGGTTCCGCAGCTTCTCCGGGATGGATTCGGCCTCGCCGGGGCGGGCCCCCGGAAACTGCTCCTTCAGGATCTCCCCGATGCGGACGAGAGCCTTCTCGTTGGCCGGGGAAAGGTCGTCGAAGATCCTCCGGATACGGAACACCCGCACAGCCCCCTATGCCGGACGCCTGGCCTTGCCGGAACGCTCCTCGGGGTCGAGGCGGAGAACCGTCACGGAGGCGCATTCGGCCGGGGAGAATTCGTGGGAGAAGTCCTCCCCCGCGTATTTTTTCATGATCGCCAGGAGGGCGGCGGCCTTCTCCTGTTCGTCCTCCACCACCGTTACCGGTCCCGACATCATGACGCTTTTGTAGAGCATCCCCCACCCGCAGGGCCGCTCCGCAGACCGCACAAGATCCTCGTCGCACTGGGCCTGGAAACATCCCCGGGGGTTCCGGGCAAGGATATCGAGCTTCCGCCCCTCCCGGGCGCAGTGGAAATAAACGGCGCCGTTCATCACCCCGAAACAGAGGGGCACCACGTAGGGCTCCCCGCCGCTGCAGAGGGCAAGATGCCCGGTGAACGCCCTGTCCAGAATTTCGTACATTTCCGCGCCCTCAGTGATCTCCCTGTCTTTTCTGCGCACCGGATGGCCCATAGTCAAATCCTCCTCCGTTATAATGAAATGATATACTGAACCTCATGGAGGTACCTGAGAGATGATCCGTTTGTCCACCGTCTCCGCCCTCGTGTTTCTGTCAATTCTACACTTTTTCAGTTTTTCAGGCGAGGGAGCGCCCCTTCCGCCGGAGAAATTGACCGGAAAGTACCGGAACGCATCCCCCGTCCAGTGGGGAGAGCATGTTTCCGGAACAGCCTCAAGAATCGCCGCCAAGGGAAAGGAAATTGCCCTGACCTTCGACGCCTGCGGGGGAAAGAAGGGATCGGCCGTGGACCGGGATCTCCTGGATTTTCTGAGACAGGAGCGGATTCCGGCCACCCTGTTCCTGAGCGGGCGATGGCTGGCGAAGAACAGGGAAACCGCCCGGGAACTGGCGGCGGATCCCCTGTTCGAGCTCGCCAACCATGGCGCGGAGCACCGTCCTCTCTCCGTCACCGGACGGTCCGCCTACGGGATTCCCGGGACGGAATCCGCTTCCGGGGCAGCCAGGGAAGTGGAGGCGAACGCCCGGCTCCTGGAGGAGATCACAGGAAAACGCCCCCGGTATTTCCGCTCCGGCACGAACCACTACGACGAAGTGGCCGTGAGGGTGGCGGCGGAGCTTGGCCACGTGACGGTGAGCCATTCCCATAACGGGGACGGCGGGGCATCGTATTCCCAAAAAAAGATTGCGGACGGCCTGCTCTCCCTCCGGGGTGGGGAGATCGTCCTGTTCCACATGAACCGGCCTGAAGGCCGGACTGCTGAAGGTCTGAAGGAAGCCGTGCCTCTTCTCCGGGAAAAGGGATTCCGCTTCGTGAAGCTCGGCGAGAGGCCGTTCGTTTTCGAAGGGGGAACTCCAGGCCCGTAAGACGGAACGGCCGCTTCCGGGCCGTATGGTATCATACAGGGGATTCCGCCTTTGAGCGGGAGAAAGGGATTTTTTAGTGCCGGACGGAGATGACGCCATGGACCCGATGTGTTTTGAACGATGGAGGGATAACCAGCCCCTGCAGGAGGCCACCGAAAAGTTCTCCGCCGCGGCGAAAAATTTCCTGGCCGTCAGGGATTCCGCCGAAACGGACGACCGCATCGCCGCCAGGAAGCTGTGGCAAAATCTGTCGACCCAGTACTGGGACGTTCTGGCCGCCCTGGTGGACGCCCACACGGAAAATTTTCCCGAAGAACTTTCGTTCGATGAAGGGGAGCGGCTCTTTATCGATTTCGGCTACGTCAGCGACGAGCTCACCCCCGCCTCCCCGGCCCTCCGGGAAGCCCTCTCCCCGAAGGCTGTCCCGGGGCTTTTCCAGTACTACTCTTTTTCCGACTTCATCGCGGAAGCCTACACCATGATCATGGGCAAGCCCGTCACGCCCCCCAGGAACGGCTTCTCCACTGAGGGAAAGGTCATCCAGATGCGGAAGCAGCTCGACGGGCTGCAGGCCAGGATCAGGATCATCTTCCCCGTGGTGCTGGCGAAGCAGGGGGCCCTCCCCTCCGAGACGGAAGCTCTTCTTGCGGATCTTCAAAGGTGCCTGGAATCCTACACCGAGGTCTCCATGCGGACCAGGGGATACCGGGAGTCCCAGGAAAAGGAAAAACAGCAGATGGCGGTTGAACACCACGCTTTCGTCGAGGCGGAGAAGCGCGTCGCCTCCTTCCTCAAGGGGAACGGCGAGGAAGCCGCAGGGCTGGACGGGAACGAGATCCAGAAAGTAACGGGCCTGCTGGAATCCGCCAAGAACCTGGCCCGGAACATCGTCTTCGTGACCCAGGAAATTTCCAAATGGGAGCGGCGGGTGAAGAAAACCGCCTCTGAGATGGAGGGCATTCCGCCCGCAGTGCGCCGGAGAAAACTGAAAGACCTTCTCCTGTCAAAGAAAGAGTACATCTCCCTCACGGCGAAGTCCGCCCGGAGGGATCCGTCCCAGCTCTGCCAGAGCCAGAAGGCTCCCCTCTCTCTCGACCGGGCGGCGGCCATCGTGGAGGATCTGACGGCCCTTGATCCGGAAATGCTCGTGGTTGCCCGGATACGGATGTACGGCATACCGCGGGTGATCGTGGTGCCCGGACAGGGATACGGCACCTACGACTGGAGCGACCATACCCTGCTTCTGCCCGCATTCCCGCTGAATAACCTTCCGGAGAAGGCGGCGGCCTATGCCCTGGGAACCTTCCGCTGGGACAGCGACGAGGACAGGATCATCAAGAACAGCTACGAGCTCATCAAGGAGAACCGGGGCAAATCCATCCTCGACCTGAGTTCGTCCTTCTACAAGGATTATTTTCTCTGGCTCACCAAGGAGAAGAAGGGATACCGCATACTGCCGAGAAATACCCACAAGGTGTTTCTCCAGATGTTTGCGCCCCGGAGCCCGGAGTGACGGGAAAACGAAAAATGTAAACAGCTCTTCACGTCACTCCCAGAGGTGTTTCTCGGGAGTGCACACACCCGTAAGATCCAGCATTTTTTCCCGTATGCGCCGTGCCCTGCCTCCGTCCGCCAGGGCAATGATCCTGTCCCCTGCGGAGAGCAGCGTGTCCCCGTTGGGGAGAATCTCTTCCCCGGACCGGTGGATGCTCACCAGCAGACACCCCTCGGGAAGGGATGCCTCCCTCAGCCTTCTGCCGTCGAGAGGCGATCCGGGACAGACCGTCCCCTCGAGGAGTATCTTCCCGACGCTGACTGCACCGTCACATTTTCTGAGCATCCTGAGCAGGAGGGAGTCGTATATGGGCCGTGCCCGAAGCAGGTCCGCCGTTACGTGGGCAAGGATGACCACGAAGGAGACCGACAGCAGGTGAGTGAAAGACCCGGTCATCTCGGTGATGAGGATGATCCCCGTGATGGGTGCCCGCACAACTGCGGCGAAGAACCCCGCCATTCCCACGATGAGGAAGTTCACGACCAGGGCCTGGTCCACCCCGGTGAACCGGGCCGCCGCCGTTCCGTACAGGGCTCCAAGGGAGGCCCCTACGGCAAGCATGGGCAGAAAGATTCCCCCCGCAGCCCCCGAACCGAAACTGAGGGCCGTAAAAAAGAGCTTCCCGGCGAAAAGAAGAAAAATGACGGACAGGACCTCCCCACCCATGCCGAGGTGCTCCACCAGGGCATGCCCCCCTCCGAGAATTCCGGGAAGCAGGGGGCCTATGCAAAGGGCCGCCAGGGCCGGAATGACCACCCTGTACCTGGCGGGAAAGGGCAGTCTGCCGTAGAGGGTCTGGACGTCGAGGGTCACCCTGCAGAAGAGGGCGCCGCCGGCGCCGCAGAGCAGCCCGAGGAGAAGCAGGTGGCCATAGAGGTTCAGGGGAAGGACCGAGGGAACACCGAAAGAAAAGACGGGCCGGAGACCGAAAAAGTGCTTTGACACGAAATCCGCCGCCAGTGAGGCCATCATGGCCGACATGAGGACCAGGGGAGAGAAGCTCTTGTGGACCTCCTCAAGGGCAAAGATCACCCCCGCGAGAGGGGCGTTGAAGGCGGCTGAAAGCCCCGCCGAAGCCCCGCTTGACAGAAAAAGCCGCTCCTCCACCTTTCCCCGCTTTTGGAAGACCGCCATACCCTTGCCGGCTGCGGCGCCGATCTGGACCGAAGGCCCCTCCCTGCCGAGGGAAAGGCCGAGGGCGATGGCCAGTGCCCCCCCGATAAATTTCGCCGCCAGCACTTTCCACCAGGACATGGACACCTGGCCGAGGAGCTCCCCCTCCACCTGGGGAATGCCGCTTCCCCTCGCCATTGGCTCCCATTCCATCAGGCGCCCGATGAGAACAGCAATCCCGCACCAGAGAAGCACCGTGACGGGAAAGGGAATTGACAGCCCGCCGGTAAGAGCGGCAAGGGAAAACCTTTCCGCCGTGCCGAGAAGAAGACGGTAGCAGACGGCGGCAAATCCGGCGACGGCACCCACGGCAAGCCCCTGGACGATCAGGTGGACCCGGAAGCGGCTCTCTCCGGTGAGCAGTTTGTAGCGAACCATGACCAACACCTCTTCCGCAGGGAATAGAGTAAGGAGCCCGGGAGAAAGACGGGGAATGCTTTCAGGCAGGAAGGACAGAGGGGGCCTCGCCGGAGAGCGTTCCCCGGCACCCCCTCCCCGCCGTTCGCGGAGAAAAACTACTCCTTCGGCTCCAGCAGTTCCGTCACGGAATCCAGCAGTTCACGGATCTGCAGGTTCTGGGGACACTTCTCCTCGCAGGCGCCGCATTTCACGCAGGCGCTCGCCCTGGCCCCCGGCTTCAGGAAGACGGGGTAGGTCATCCGGGCCTGCTCGAGATTATCGAACATAAAAGCCATGTTGTACCGGTTGAAACACTCGGGGATGTTGACCCCCGCCGGACAGGGCATGCAGTACTGGCAGCCCGTGCAGAGGACCTTCATCCTCGTGCGGTACTCTTCCGTCACACGGGCGATCATGTCCCGCTCCCCGGCGGTCAGGCATCCGGTGCAGGCATCATCGGCGGAGGCGAGGTTATCTTCGAGATCCTGCTCCGTGGTCATGCCGCTCAGCACCACCGAAACCTCCGGTTGGTCCCAGAGCCAGCGGAGCGCCCATCCTGCCGGGGAGAAGGGCTTGGGTGACTCGCTCCATATCTTCTTCATGACGTCAGGAATGTTCCGGGCCAAATTTCCGCCCCGGAGGGGCTCCATAATCACCACACCCATATTCCGCTCCGCGGCGTACTTCAGTCCCGGGGTCCCCGCCTGGTAGTTCGTGTCCAGGTAGTTGTACTGGATCTGGCAGAAATGCCACGGGTAGGCGTCCACGATCTCCCGGAAGAGGGGAAGCTGGTCGTGGAAGGAGAACCCCGCCCGGCGGATCCTCCCGTCGGCCAGGGCCCTGTCGAGAAAGGCGCCGAAGCCGTTCTTTTTCATGATCTCCCACCGTTCGGCGTTGAGGGAGTGGAGGAGGTAATAGTCGATCACGTCCGTCTGCAGCCGGGCAAGCTGCTCGTCCAGGAAGCGGTCCATGTCCGATGGAGTCTCCACCATCCATGAGGGAAGCTTGGTGGCGAGGAAGACTTTCTCCCTGTAGCCGCCGCCGAGGGCCCTTCCGACGATGGGTTCGCTCTCCCCGCCGTGGTAGGGGTAGGCAGTGTCGATATAGTTAACTCCCCGGTCGATGGCGGAACGGATCATGGAAGCGGCGCGGTGTTCGTCGATTTTACCCTCCCCGTCGAGAGGAAGACGCATGCAGCCGAAGCCGAGAATGGACAGTTCGTCCCCCGTGCGGGGCATGGAACGGTACAGCATATATAATTACCTCCTTTGGAAATGGACACTTTTTCTTTTCCAGGAAAAGAATTCCGCTGATGCACTCTGTATCGTACAATTATCCCACAGATTTTCAAACTTCCGGAGGAACTCCATGGTTTTTTTTAATGCAAAACAGGCCGCCTCAGATGCGGCATCTGCGTTCGAGGCATCTTTGAAGCTCTGGGGAACCCTTCCCCCCTGCCGGACGGTGGAGAGGAACGGCGTCCTCCTCGTCTCCACCGGAACAGCCATTCCGGACCAGAACTACGCCCTGAGGACAGGGGAAGGCCCCGTCTCCCTCATGACCGCCGAGGCAGCGGCTTTTTTCTCCACGGAAAAGATGCCCTTCACATGGTGGATTCCTCCCGGCCCGGGATCTCTCTCCGAAAGCGGCGAGGTCACCCGGGCGGGTTTCCCCCTTCAGTGTTCACCCCATTCCATGATTCTTCGCCTCATGGAAGAACGGAACACCATACATCCCTTTCCCGACGGGGAAATTTCGGTCTGCCGCACCCCAGGTGAGGCAGAGGAATGGGCAGCCTGCTCCCTCGCCGGGTTCGGGTCGGGGGCGGAGCACCGGGAACCCTTCTCCGCCTTTGCCGCTTCCATGACGAAAGAGCCCCTCGGGGACCGCTTCCGGCTGCTGACCCTTTCCTTCCGGGGCAGACCGGCGGCCACGGCCCTGCTGACCCTCCCGGGGAAAACCGCGGGACTCTTCTATTTTTCCGTGCTGCCCCGATTCCGCCGCCTGGGCCTGGGAAAGCGCCTGCTTGACAGAACGCTGGAGGAGGCCCTGGAAGCCGGCTGTTCCGCCGTCGCCCTCCAGGCCTCCCCCATGGGGTTTTCCCTCTACAGAAAATACGGTTTCCGGGAGTGCGGGCGGTTCCTGGTCCACTCACCCCACCCCGACGCCTGCTAGAAATTCAGCCGGTCCGCCAGGTCGTCCAGTTCAGCGTCTGTGGCGGCGAGGGAGGGCAGGAACCGGACGGCTCCTCCCGCCACGTTGAGAAGCACCCCGTTTTCGAAGGCCCGGCGCTTCACTCCGGCGGCGTCGTCCGTGACGACGCCGATCATGAGTCCTTTTCCCCGCACCTCCCCTGCCCATGGCAGTTCTGAGAGACGTCTGCGGAAGCGTTCGCCCTTGCGGGCGACTTCACCGACAAATTCAGGAGTTAGATGGGAGAGCACCGCCTTCCCTGCCGCCAGGGAAACAGGATTGGGGGCGAAGGTGGATCCGTGGTCGCCTGAACCGAAGGGAGACCATCCGGAGAAGAGCGCCGCACCGAGGGGGAGGCCGCCGCCGATCCCCTTGCCGATGGTTATGATATCCGGGGCCAGCCCCCAGTGTTCATGGGAGAAGTATTTCCCCGTCCGGCCGAGCCCGGCCTGGATCTCGTCGGCAACAACAAGAACCCCCTTGTTTCTCTGCAGGACCTTCACCGCCTCGGCAAGCCCGCCGGGAATGGGGATCACGCCGCTGTTCCCCTGGACACACTCCAGGAAAACCGCCGCCACATCGTATTCTTCGGCGAAGTCGAGGAGCATGCTCCCCCGCAGGGGAAGGAATACGCACCCGGGAACGAGGGGTTCGAAGGGCTTTCTCATGGATGGCCCCCAGGTGACGGAGAGGGCGCCGAGGGTCCTTCCGTGGAAGTTCCCCTCGAAGGAGACGATCACGCCCTTCCTGTGCTTCTTCACCGCCTTGAGGGCCGCCTCGTTCGCCTCGGCGCCGGAGTTGGAGAAATACACTTCCCCGGGGCGCCCCGTCATGGCGACGAGCTGTTCCGCCACGGTGACGGCGTCGGGGTCGAGAAAATAGTTGGACAGGTGGGTAAACCGGGCAGCCTTTTCAGCCACCGCCCGGACCACGTCGGGATGGCTGTGGCCCAGGGGAAGGACGCCGATGCCGGAGAAGGCATCCAGAAAGACGCCCCTGTCCGTATAGACCTTCATTCCCTCGGCACGCTCCACTGCAAGACCCCAGGGAGAATAGACGGGAGACAGCATGGATGTCATTCCCCCAGCCCGAACTCTTCCACCAGGGCCCGGAGAGCCATGTCGCCGTCTTCCCTGGCCACAAGGGCGGAAATCTTGATCTCCGACGTGGTGGTTCCAAGCACAGCAATCCCCTTGCGGCTCAGGGCGGAGATGAACCGCGCGGCCACCCCCGGGGCCGACTTCATCCCCACTCCCACGGCGGAGACCTTCACCACGTTCCGGTCCTCGGACACGGTCCATCCCTCCCAGGGAGCAAGGACGTCCCTCACTGTCCTGAGCACCGCCTTTTCCGTAGCGTCCACCACGGTGAAGGTGAGGTGGGAATGGCCGTTCTCGTTCACCGTGGAGATCATGTCCACGTTCACTCCCTGCTCCGCCAGCCCCGTGAAGAGGGCGCTCAGGGCCTCCATGGACCGGGGAAGGCGGGAGATGTTCACCCGCATCTGGTTGCTGTCGGCGGTCACGCCCGAAACGACGGGCTGCTCGAGCCACTCGGGAAGGGAATTCACTACGCAGGTCCCCCTTTCATCGGAGAAGGTGGAGCCGCAGTAGAGGTCCACCGAGTATTTTTTCGCGATTTCCACAGCCCTGGAATGGAGCACCTTGGCTCCCAGGGACGACAGTTCCAGCATTTCGTCGTAGGTGATGTAGTCGAGCTTCCGGGCTCCGGGAACCCTGTTCGGGTCGCAGGTGAACACCCCCGGCACGTCGCTGTAGATCTCGCACCGACAGCCGCACTTGGCGGCGATGGCCACCGCCGACGTGTCCGAGCCTCCCCTGCCCAGGGTGGTAACGTCCCCTTCCGGGGTAATGCCCTGGAACCCGGTAACCACGAGGACGCTCCGCCGCTCGAGCTGCATCCTGAGCCTGGAGAGGTTCAGGTCCATGATCCGGGCGTTGTTGAAGCTGCCCGTGGTGGTCAGGCCGAGCTGGAAGGCGTTGTAGGAGAGGGCCGGTATCCCCATGTCGCACAGCGCCATGGCGAGGAGGGCGGACGTGACCTGCTCCCCCGTGGCAAGGAGCATGTCCAGCTCCCTGGGGGACGGCTCCGGCGAAACCTGCTCCGCAAGAGCTATGAGGGAGTTGGTGGTTTTCCCCATGGCGGAGACCACCACCACAAGCTTCTCTCCCCCGTCCACCCTCTGCCGAATTCTCTCGGCCACGCCCCGGATCTTCTCCGCCGTGGCCACCGACGACCCGCCATACTTCTGTACGATCACGTCCGGTCCTCTCCTACTTCAGGTTTCGGAGATCCTGCACGATCTCCGTCTTCGATTCAGTCTTTTCGTCCACGTCCTTGACCACCCTGGCGGGAGAACCCGCCACCACCGTCCTGGGAGGAACGTCCTTCGTCACCATGGCGCCCGCCGCCACCACTGCCCCGGCGCCGACCCTGACGCCTTCGAGGATGACGGCGTTGGCCCCAACGAGGACCCTGTCCTCGATCACCACGGGCGTGGCGCTCGGCGGTTCGATGACCCCCGCCACCACTGCCCCGGCGCCGATGTGGCAGTCCGTACCGATCTGGGCCCTTCCGCCCACCACGGCGTTCATGTCGATCATGGTCCGTTCGCCTATCACGGCGCCGATGTTGATCACGGCGCCCATCATCACCACGGCACCCTTGCCGATGTCCACCATGTCCCGTATCACCGCGCCGGGCTCGATCCGGGCCTCGTATTTCGTCAGGTCCGCCAGGGGAACGGCGGAATTCCGGGCCCTGGTCTCCACGTGGACCGACCTGATCCTGGGCGCGTTCTCCGACAGGATTTTTTCGACGTCCCCCCGGTCACCGGACAGGATGCCGAAGTCCTTCCCGCCGACGAAGACAGCCCCGCCGGCGTCCATGCCATCGAGGTCCCCGGACAGGTAGGCGATGCAGGGCGTTTTCTTCTTCGATTCCTTGATGAGCCTTATGATGTCTTCCGTCCGCATGTGAGGACCTCCTCGAAAGAATAGAATCCCGGCTTCGCCCCGGCGGCGAATTCCGCCGCCCGAAGGGCTCCCAGGGCAAACACGCTCCGGGAGATGGCCCTGTGGGTCAGGGTGAACACTTCTCCCTCGTTGGCGAAGGACACCGTGTGGTCCCCCGGAACGCCGCCCATCCGGAGGGAATGGATGGGGCAGTCCCGCCCGAGGGCCTCCCGAAGGAGGATGGCCGTCCCTGAAGGAGCGTCCTTTTTCCTGTTGTGGTGGATCTCGCTCATCTCCGCGTCCCAGTCGGCGAAAAGAGGGCCGAACTCCCGGAGGATCATCTTGAACAGGGTCACCCCGGCCGCGAAGTTGAAGCTCTGGACCACCGCCGACGTTCTGGCAGCATACCGTACCTCGTCCATCTGTTCCCCCGTGATTCCGGTGGTGCCCAGCACGAGGGCGCAGGAAAAGCGCCGCACCGCGTCCAGGGTGGCGCCGAGGGCGGAGGGCAGGGAAAAGTCCACAATAACCTCAGGCGTGCCTTCGCAGGTCTCCCCGCCGATATCAAGGGTGTAGCAGAGCTCATGGGAGGCGAAGGCCTTCCGGATCTCCGCCCCCATGCGCCCCGACACTCCCACGAGGCCGTACCTCATAGGCTCACCCCGCACTCCTTCAGAGATTCGTCGATGACGGCCATGCATTTCTCCGTGGCAGGAACGAGGGGAAGCCGGAGTTCGTTCCTGCAGAGGCCGAGGCGGTTCACCGCATACTTCACGGGAATGGGATTCGACTCCATGAACAGGTTCTTCATGAGGGGAAACATCCTGTGATGGAGTTCCCGGGCCTTCTCCACCTCCCCGGCGAGGGCAAGGCGGATCATGTCCGACGTCTCCCGGGGCATGACGTTGGACAGCACGGAAATGACTCCGTCGCCGCCGGAATTCACGAGATGGAATGCCTGGTCGTCGTTCCCGGAAAGGATAGCGAAATCGGGACGATCTTTCTTTATAAGCCGGACCAGGGTGTCGATCTGGGCAACGTCTCCGGCCGCCTCCTTTATTCCCGCCACGTTGAGCAGCCTGCTCAGCCGGTGGACCGTCTCGGGAAGAATGTTCGTCCCCGTGCGGCCCGGCACGTTGTAGACGATGAGAGGGATCTTTATCGCCGCCGCGACTGCTTTGAAATGCTGGTACAGCCCTTCCTGGGTGGGCTTGTTGTAATACGGGGTCACCACGAGCACGCCGTCGGCCCCCAGGGCCTCGGCCTGCTGGGACAGGGCGACCGCACCCGCCGTGGAATTGCTTCCCGTCCCGATGACCACCGGAACTCTTCCCGCCGCCGTCCTCACGGCGAAGGTGATGATCTCCGCCCGCTCGTCGGCGGTAACGGTGGGGCTTTCTCCCGTGGTCCCCAGGACCACGAGGAACTCAACACCGCCCTCGATCTGCCAGTTCAGGAAACGCCCGAAACTCTCGAAATCCACGCCGCCCTCTTTAAACGGGGTCACCACTGCAGTACCTGTTCCACCAAACATCTCCGCACCTCCTGTTGTTGTCGGGATAGAAAAAACGGCCCGCCCCCGAAGGGACGAGCCGTAACTCGCGGTACCACCCTAATTGGACATGGAAGAAATTCATGTCCCTCTCGGGCCCGATGACGGGAGCCCACACCGGGAATGTACTCCGGAAACCTCCTGTTTTTAGGAGATCCTTTCCATTCCGGCTCACCGGCCTTTTCGCCCTTTTCCCCCGGCGGGGACGCCTCTCAGCCGCTGAACGCCCCTCTCTGTCGCCGAACATCCGGAAAAGAACATACCGGTTCATCGCCTTTTCAGATATATTTGGAGATTTTATGCAAAACGGCTCTTTTTGTCAATAGAAAAATCACTGAATGCCCCCGGGGACATTCCCTTCTCCGGAAATTTCCGGAAAAGAGGATCCGCGGCCTGGGGGCTGCATTCATTCAGTGCGCTCCCTGGGAGCCCGCTTCAGGTTCTTCCTGAGATACTGGCTGTAGAGCACCGCCGCGGGGTTGTGCCCCAGCACCCTGTCCTTGACCACCAGCGTCGTGACCGGAGCCCTGGAATGGCGGTAAAAAATGCTGTCATGGCCCACGCACAGCCCGAGAACGATGCTGAATTGAGACCCCGCCTCGTCGAGCAGCCGGGCCTGTTCCGCGGGGTTGCACGAGACTGCCCCCACCCAGGGTCGCCGCGCGGCGCCGATCTCGTCCTTTGTCATGGAACAGACCTTGCAGCAGGCTGAATGGACCTCGAACTCCTTCGACAGTATCTCCCCGAGAACGGCCGCCTCGTCGGAAAATCCCACGCAGAAAGCGATCCCGAGTGTTTTGTACTCCATCCTCCGGGCAAATTCCATTATTTCCTCAAGGCGGTTCAGGGTGCAGTAATACAGGGCCTCCACGTCGGACGCCGTTTTCAGGAGGCGAAGATCCTCGCCGTCATACAGTTCCGTTCCCCTGCCGGGGGTGCAGGGTTCACCCCGGGCGCATCCCTTCGCTGTACACAGATGGCATTTCATGTCAGTTTCCTCCTCTGGAGGCCGTGAGGGCTCTCATCATCATATCGGCCGCCGCCCCCCGGGTGATAAAGGAGTCGGGCATGAAGACCCCTCCTCTTGCCGTCCGGTCGAGCACCCCCCTGTCTGCCAGGAAGTGCACCGGTCCGTAGAGCCGGGACTCTTCAGGGATGTCCCCATAGCGGGACCGGCCGTCCCGGGGAAGATTCCGGTACCCCAGGGCCCTCGCCAGGGCGGAGCAGAATTCCCCCCGGGACACGAAGGCTGCGGGCCCGCTTCCCGGGTACAGAAGGGGTCCAGCCGCCTGCCCCCCGGAAAAGGCCTTGCGGAAAAGCTCTTCCGCCTCTATTCCCGTGAGGGGGGTGTTCACCCCGAAGGTCCCCTTGTCAAGACCGTACAGCCTGGCGATCACCACCCTGTTGTTGTAGATGTCGTCGATTTTCGCGGATGGGGCGGAGGGAAGCTCTTCGGGGGAGATCCACCCGTACAGGTTCGACATCTGCACTCCGGGCCAGAAAGGATGGTCCCTCGGCACGTCGTTGTACTCGCACAGGGAGAGGGCGCTGCCCCCTTCGAGGAGTGACCGCTGGACCTTCCGGGGATCCAGCGCCCGGGGAGGGATGCCCGTCAGCGCCGAAAGGGCCCCTATCGTCCCCGCTGCCTGGCCGGTGAGCATGGAGATGGGCTGCAGCCTGAAGGCACCTGCCACGAGCCGGGACATGGAGATGTTCTTTTCCGCCGCAAGGAGCCCGTCCACGTTCCGGGAGACGAGGCTGCCGAAGGGAACCTGGAAGGGCCCCCTGGGCATGTCCGTCTTGATGGAGGCGGACGTTTCCCCGAACTCCGCCTCCAGGTCGGCATCCTCGTCCCCTGCGTGGAGGTCGAGAATGTAGCCTCCCACCGCTATGGCTTCGGGTACTTCCCTGCCGTTCCGTCCGTCCCTGTAGCTCTCGGAGTTCAGGCGCACGTCCCGGGACGTGGGGGTCTCGAGGCCGACGATCCTGCGGCTTTCCCTCACGTAGGGTATGGGGGGGAAACGGCGGAGGATTTCGGCATACTCCTCGGGAATGATTCCCCTGGCGGTGTCCAGCGGCCTGGAGGAGAAGTATTCGTCATCCGCCACGGACCAGGGCTCACCGAGCTCTGTCTGGACATAATAGAGAAAGGAGAGGGTTTTCAGCAGGGCCGCGGCGTCCGCTCTCCTGCGGAATTCAGGATCTTCCAGGTAGGCGGCGGGAAGGCCGCCCCGCCCCTCCCACTTCTCGCCTCCGGGGTAATCGTTGGCCCAGTTGATGCCCGTCTTGGTAATGGCAGACCATCCTTCGGGGGTCGAGGCGTCGTAGTTCTCAGGGTTGGACGAGTCGGGCAGTCCCCTGTAGCCGTTGTGCGTTGCGAAATCCACCGGCATGCGGAGGGGATAGCTCCTGAAGGAGTTGCCGTTCTTCGCCACTGCCTTCCGGAATCCGGGGAGAAACCGCTCATATCCGGGGGGAGGGGTCTGCATCCTGAGCTCCTGCGGTATGCCCGCCGGGTATTTTTTTATGACGGCGAGCCAGGTGATGTCCTGGATGCGGCTCTTCGGCGAGATCATGGGGCTCAGGGAGTTTCCGGCCCGGTAGAGTGCCCCCGCGAGGGGAATAACATCGCCCCACTCGGTGGCGTCAATGAGGACGGAACAGTCTATGGCGGTCTTCCGCCCGTCCAGGTCCGCCGTGACCCCGCGGACTGACGGTCCCTCCCTGCGGACGGCAGTGACCCTCGACCGGTAGAATATGTCCAGCTTTCCCTTCTTTCCTCCGGAAGAAGCCTCCTTCGCCATCCGGACGAGGATGTCCCGGCCCACGGAGGGTTCGAAGGCCATGGTGTTTCCGTCCCAGTAGCATGTGGAAACGGACTTTCCCTTCATGAAGTAGTGGAACCGGACGTTTTCGTGGAATTCGCCGTACAGCCCCGTCCGGTTCCCGCTGAGATCGTCCATGGTGGAAACCCCCGCTGCGGTCATCTGGCCGCCGAGCCATTCCGTCTCCTCGAGAAGGATGACCTTCGCACCGAGTCGTGCCGCTGTTATGGCGGCGCTGATTCCCCCGGCGCCCCCGCCTGCGACCACCACGTCGCAGGAAAGCCGTCCCGCCTCCGAGGCGCCTGCCTGGGGCTGGAAAAGAAGCACCGCCGGAAGGAAAAAGAGGAGAAGAACCATTTTTCTCACCGTTGAAGGAGTAGAAACAAGGGTCCGGAACCGGCGCGGAAAAGTCTTTTTCATGGCGAACGCTCCTTCTTGCAGATTTGTTATAGTCAGAACAGATTATTGCATAATCCCTATTCCTGTTCAATCCCGGCCCCCGGCCTGTACAATAGGGATGGAAGGCTGGAAAAGGAGGAGTGTCCATGCAGTACACCGTCAGGTTTTTCGGGGTCCTCGCCATGAACCTCGGGG
The DNA here is from genome assembly GCA_018436595.1 of Synergistaceae bacterium. Classification (GTDB taxonomy): domain Bacteria; phylum Synergistota; class Synergistia; order Synergistales; family Aminobacteriaceae; genus Aminivibrio. The sequence goes on from JAHDLC010000012.1 coordinate 19,550, forward strand.
TTCCATCAGGCGGGGCCGTGGTTCTTGAGCTTCCTGAGAACGCCGTCTACGGCGATGTGCTCGACGGCATCAGGGAGAAATTCGCCGGCCGCCTCCCGCCGCCAATGTGGGACGAAGAGGCGGGTTGCCTCCACCGGGGCATCCTGGCCTTCGGCGCCGGCGGGACGTTCCTGGCCCGGAACAGGGACCTCCCTCTCCCCGGGGGAGGGGAGGTCCGGTTCCATCTTCCCCTGTCGGGAGGCTAGAAATCCCGGAAGGTGATCTTTCCTCCCATCATGGTCAGGACAGGCTTCGCGGCGGGAATCCCCTCTTCGGGGACGGAGAAGATGTCCCTGTCGAGCACGACAAGGTCGGCGAGCTTCCCGGCCTGGAGGGTTCCCTTTTTGTGCTCCTCGAAGGAGGCGTAGGCCCCTCCCCTGGTGTACAGGTCCACTGCCTCCTCCACGGTGAGCTTCTGGGCCGGGTTCCATCCCCCTTCGGGAACACCGTCCCGGTCTTTCCGCGTGACGGCTGTATAGATGCCCCAGAGGGGGTCGAAGGTCTCCACCGGGCAGTCCGAGCCCCCCGAGAGAAAAATCCCCAGGTCAAGGAGGGTCTTCCAGGCGTACCCCCTGCGGGCCCGGTCCTCCCCGATCCTCCGCAGGGCCATGGAGCGGTCCGAGGGAACGAAGGGAGGCTGGATGGCGGCCCCCACGCCGAGGCGGGCCATTCTGTGGTACTGCTCCATGTCCCCAGTCTGGCAGTGGACGATGTAGTGGCGGGCCTTCCTCAGGTTCCGCTCCCTGGCCTTTTCCAGGGCGTCGAGACACATGTCCAGGGCCCCGTCGCCTATGGCGTGGAGGGCCACCTGCATTCCGGCGCTGTGGGCGGTCCAGACAAGGTCGTTCAGCTCCCCGGCAGTGTAGATGGGCACGCCGTACACTCCCGGCATGTCGGAGTATTCCTCCCGGAGAAAGGCCGTCCTTCCCCCCATGGATCCGTCAGTAAGGATCTTCAGGGGACCGATGTGGAAAGCGGGACTGCCGTCCCCGGTCCTCCACCCCGAAGCCAGGAACCGGTCAAGGGCCGCCCTGTTCCTGAGGAGGAGCTGCTCGGTGATCCTGACGGGCATCTTTCCTTCCCCGTCCAGGCCGAGGTAGAGGCCGAGAATGGCTCCCCAGTCCCCCCCCACGGACCCCAGGTCGTCGGAATGGATGGAGGTCAGTCCAGCCGCCGCGGCCGCCGCGCCTGCCCTGGCCACAAGACGCCGGAGCTTGTTCCCGTCCGGCTTGGGTTTCCGGGAATGGGCCCATTCAACCGCGGTCTCCCGGATCACCCCGGTGGGGTGTCCCGTGTCGTCCAGGTCCACCACTCCGCCGGAAAAACGGCTGTCGGCGGTGATCCCCAGGATCTCCAGGGCCCTGGAATTGAGCACCGCCACGTGGCCGCACACCCTGGACAGGATCACGGGGTGTGCGGGGACGAGGTCGTCAAGGTCGTCCCGGGTGAAGATCCGGGGGTCCCCGAAGAGTTCGTGGTTCCACCCCCGGCCGGAAACCCACTCCCCGGCGGCGGGCTTTTCCCTGTCCAGGAAGGACTTCAGCCTCTCCCGGACTTCGTGGACGGAGCGTGCCCCCGTCAGGTCAGCCTGCTCCAGGGAAAGGGCATAGGCGAGGAAGTGCATGTGCCCGTCGATAAACCCCGGGAGCATGAGACGCCCCTCCAGGTCGATCCGCTCCGCCCCTTCCGCCCTTTCGAGCACATCCCCGCTCCGGCCGACGGCCGCGATGGTCTGCCCGTCCACAAGGAGTGCTTCCTCCCTGCCTCGGGGCGTGTATATTTTTCCGTTGAAAAAAACGGTTCTGCTCACTGCTCTTCATCCTCCTCTTTCTTCGCCGCGGAAAGGAGCTTCCTTTCCAGGTCTTCCAGCTCATCGGGGAAGAAAACCTCCGCCGCCGGGAAGGAACACCGCTCCAGGAGCCCTTCCCGGAAAAGGGCCTCCGCCCCGGCGGGTTCCGCCGGACGGGCTTCACCGCCGTTCTCGTCGTAAAGCAAAAGCAGCCTCTCCCCCGAGGGGCCTTCCCCCTCGACCAGGTAGAGGCAGGTTCCGTCGTCGTCTTCCCTCATGCCTGCGATGCGCATGCCTATCCCTCCCGGGCAGTGTGGTGGATTTCATTATACCGTCCGCGGGCCCTTCGGATATAATTGGACCAGCAACTTCCCGAAAGGAGCGGGATTCCATGGAAAAAATGCCCCGGTCAAGAGGATGCTTCGTCTGCGGCTCCCCGGAGGAAAACCGGCGGAGCCTCGGCGTTGAGATATTCTGGAACGAAGAGGAACACAGGACGGAAATCAGGATACACCCCGATCCCACGTGGTGCGGCTACGAGGGGATCGTCCACGGGGGCATCATCGCCTCTGTGTTCGATGACGCCATGGCGTGGGCCGTGAGGAAGACCATCGGCTCGTGGGCGGTGACTGGCGAAATGTCCGTCCGGTACCTCCGCCCCGTGCAGGAAGGAAAGGACTACGTTGTGGAAGGAAGGGTGGACAGGATGTCAGGCCGGAAAATCACCACAGCCGCCCGGATGGCAGACGGCAGCGGAAAAACGGTGGCCGAGGCGACCGCCCTCTTCATCAGGATGCCCGGCGGCGGAAGCTGACCCCCGGAAACAGGGGAACCGAATAGTGCCCAAGGAGGCTGACGAAGACCCATGAATCTCGTATCGTTTATCGACCCTGAACTCGCCGAGGCGATTGAGGGGGAAAAGGCACGGCAGAACCTGACCATCGAGCTCATCGCGTCGGAAAACTTCGTCCCGGAGGTGATCCTCGAAGCCCAGGGATCGGTGCTCACCAACAAGTACGCCGAAGGCTACCCCGGAAAGCGGTACCATGGCGGCTGCCGGTTCATCGACGTGGTGGAAAGCCTCGCCATCGAGCGGGCCAGGACCCTCTTCGGAGCAGAGCACGCCAACGTCCAGCCCCATTCCGGGGTGAACGCGAACCTCGCCGTGTTCATGGCCATGCTCGAGCCCGGGGACGTCATCCTCGGCATGGACCTCCGGCACGGGGGACACCTGTCCCACGGGACGGCGGTGAACATCTCCGGAAAGTTCTTCCGGGCCTTCAGCTACGGCGTGGACAGGGAGACGGGCCGGATCGACTACGACGAGGCCGAGCGGCTCGCCCTGGAACATCGGCCGAAGATGATCATCGCCGGAGGAAGCGCCTACCCCCGGGTCATCGACTTCGCCCGGTTCGCGGAGATCGCCGAAAAGACGGGAGCCTATTTCCTGGTGGACATGGCCCACATAGCCGGTCTTGTTGCGGCGGGAGTCCATCCCAGCCCCGTCCCCCACGCCCATTTCGTCACCTTCACCACCACAAAGACCATGCGGGGCGCCCGGGGAGGCAACATCCTCTGCCGGAAGGAATTCGCATCCAGGATCGACAAGGCAATCTTCCCCGGCATCCAGGGAGGTCCCATCCCCCAGATCATGGCGGGAAAAGCCCTGACCTTCAGACTCGCCATGACGGAGGACTTCCGGAACTACGGCCGGCGGACCGTGGAGAACGCCGCCAGGTTCGCCTCGGTCCTGACGTCCCGGGGGTTCAGCCTTGTTTCAGGAGGCACGGACAACCACCTGATGCTCGTTGACCTCCGAAGCAAGGGCCTCACGGGCAGGGAAGCCGAAGAGCTCCTCCACGCCGCCGGAATCACGGTGAACATGAACCTCATCCCCTTCGACCCTGAAAAGCCCACCGTCACCAGCGGCATCCGCATCGGCCTCGCAGGCGTCACCAGCCGGGGCTTCACCGCCGCCGACGCGGAGGAAACGGCCCGCATCACCGCCGACCTGCTGGAAAAGAAGCCCGCCGAAGGCCCCTCCTACAGGGAAAGGGTCCTCCGCCTCTGCCTGGACCACCCCCTGTACATGACCCGGGAGGAGCTGGCGGCGTCGCCCTTCCTCACTAGGGACCTCCTGTAGAGCGGCGGCACTCCCCTGCCGGAAATCTGCGGATTGAGGGGAAAAAAGTTTGACAAATTTGCTGATTTTTTACTATAATCTCACCGGAACTTATTGGTTTCCATGGTATACCAAATATGTATCCCGGTCATGCTGTGCCCGGAATTCCCTTGCCTCCCCACACCATGAATCGGACGGAAATACACGGCGGTTTCCCGGGAAAGTGTTAGAATACTTTTTGTGACGTGATGAAGCTTGACGATTTACCGCACATTTTCTATTTCCGCGAAGGAGGTTCTTTCATGAGAAGTGAGGAAGTCTACGGGAAGTCCCTGGACCTGCACAGGGCGAAAAAGGGCAAGGTGGCCATCGAAAGCAAGATGCCGGTGAACTCCATGGCCGATCTGGCCCTGGCTTATACTCCCGGCGTGGCCGAGCCCTGCAGGGAGATCGGACGGAACAGGGATTCCATCTACGAAGTGACGTCCAAGGCCAACATGATTGCCGTCATCACCGACGGCACAGCGGTTCTCGGCCTCGGTGACATCGGGCCCGACGCGGCCCTTCCCGTCATGGAGGGGAAGTCGATCCTCTTCAAGCGCTTCGCGGACATCGACGCATTTCCCATCTGCATCAATTCCAAGGATCCGGACGAGATCGTCAGGACCTCCTCCCTCATACTCTCCTCCTTCGGCGGAGTGAACCTCGAGGACATCGCCGCCCCGAGGTGTTTCGAAATTGAAAGAAAGCTGCAGGAAATAGCCGATATCCCCATTTTCCACGACGACCAGCACGGAACGGCCGTCATCGTCCTCTCGGGGCTCCTGAACGCCCTGAAGGTTGTTGGAAAGAAGCTGCCTGACGTGAAAATCGTCATGAGCGGCGCCGGCGCCGCCGGCACGGCCATCTGCAAATTTCTGATGTCGGCCGGAGCCCGGAACGTCATCATGTGTGACCGGGGCGGCGCAATCTACAAGGGACGCACGGAGCACATGAACTGGGCAAAGGAAGAACTCGCGGAACTCACGAACCCCAACGGAGAAAAAGGATCCGTGGCCGACGCGATGAAGGGCGCCGATGTTTTCCTCGGCCTCTCGGGCCCCGGGATCATCGACCAGGAGATGGTGAAGACCATGGCCCCCAAGGCCGTCATCTTCGCCATGGCCAACCCGACCCCGGAAATTTACCCCGACGAGGCCATCGCCGCCGGAGCAGCCGTGGTGGCCACCGGGAGAAGCGATTTTCCCAACCAGATCAACAACTGTCTCGGCTTCCCCGGCATTTTCCGCGGAGCCCTTGATGTGCGGGCCTCGGTCATCAACGAGGAGATGAAGCTCGCCGCCGCGCACGCCCTCGCGGGACTCGTACCCGAGAACGAGCTGCGGGCCGACAGGATCATCACCGAGGTCATGGACGAACGGGTTGTGCCCGCCATTGCGGCTGCCGTCGCCGAAGCCGCGCGAAGGACGGGGGTCGCCAGGATCTGACAGGGGCCTTAATGGCATACTTTATTTCATAAAGGAGGAAGGATAGGAATGAAACGGTTTTCAGTCATCTGCCTTGCCGTGTTTTTGGTTGTTGCGGGAACGGCCGCCTTTGCGGCGGAATTCACCCTCAAGCTGGGGCATATCGCCGATCCCCAGAACCCCTACGCCCAGGGGGCGGTGAAATTTACCGAGCTTGTGAAGGAAAAAACGGGCGGCGCGGTTGAAATCCAGGTCTTCCCCAGCAGCCAGCTCGGGAACCAGAGGGACCTCATCGAGGGCCTCACCTTCGGAACGGTGGACATGACCCTCACCAGCACCGCGGTCCTCGGCAACTTCCTTACCGAGGCGGCAGTCTTCGACCTTCCCTTCATTTTCCGCGACATTCCCCACGCCTACAAGGCTCTCGATTCCGTGGGCATGGAGATCTGCAAGCCTCTTGAAAAGAGGGGCATCAAGGTCCTCGCCATGTTCGAGAACGGCGTCCGCCACATGACGAACAACAGGAATCCCATCCGGAAGCCCGAAGATGTGAAGGGCCTCAAGATCAGGGTTATGGAGCAGCCCATCTACATCGAGATGATGAAGATCCTCGGGGCGAGCCCTACCCCCATGGCCTTCGGCGAACTGTTCACCGCTCTGCAGCAGGGAGTTGTTGACGGCCAGGAGAACCCGGCGGCCCACATCTACACCTCCAGGTTCTTTGAAGTGCAGAAGTACATCTCCCTTACCGCCCACACGTATTCCGCCGAGCCCCTCCTCGTAGGCATGGGCGTGTGGAGCAAGCTTCCCGAGAACCACCGGAAGGCGATCCAGGAGGCCGCCAACGAAGCCCGTGACTGGCAGCGCGACCTGTGCCGGGGGCTCGAGAACGAATACTGGACCAAGATCCGCGAGAGCGGAAAGAGCGAGATCAACGACGACGTGGACAAGGCCGCCTTCATGGAAGCGACCAAGCCCGTGTGGGCCATGTTCGAGGAAAAGCTCGGCAAACAGAACATCGAAGCCATCGTCAACGTGAAATAGCCTGCCGAAAGGGAGCGGTCCCATACCGCTCCCTTTTTCTTTTTTTCGCCAGAACGGAGGCGGCTGAATGAAAAAATTCCTCACTCTCATGGAAAAAACCTTTGCCTTCCTTTCCATGGCAGGCATCGGCCTTATGCTCATCATCATATTCCTGCAGGTGATTTCCCGGTATTTCTTCGGCTACACCGCAAGCTATTCGGAGGAACTCTCACGGTATCTCTTCGTCTGGGTGACCTTCCTCTCCCTGCCCGTGGTCTCCCGGCAGGGAGGACACATGGTTGTGGGGCTGCTCACGGAGCGGTTCACCGGCGAAAGACTCCGCAGGCTGAAAATCGCGGGCTGCATCTGCAGCATGGCGTTCCTCGCCATCATGGTCTGGCAGGGAATCCGCATGGTACAGCTCGCAGTCTGGCAGACGTCGCCGGCCATGGAAATCCCCATGTCCTACATGTACATTTCCATCCCCCTGGGATGCGGGGGCATGCTCCTCCTTGTCCTTGAAGAACTTCTCGATCTCGTCCTGAGGAGGGAAGCGGCATGACGGATATCACTCTCTGGCTCCTTCTCTTCTTCTTCCTCACCATACTGCTGACCGGGGCGCCCATCGGAGCCGCCCTCGGCCTGTCGTCCGCCATCGTGATCTTCGCCACCATGAACGTACCCCTTGTCGTGGTGGCCCAGCGGATGTTCACCTCCATCGACTCCTTCTCCTTCATGGCGGTTCCCTTCTTTATGCTCGCCGGGTCCTTTATGTCCTCGGGAGGGGTCACCAGGCGGCTGGTTGACTTTGCCAACGCCCTGGTGGGCGCCCTTGCCGGCGGACTTGCCCTCGTCGTAGCGGTGGCGGGCATGTTCTTCGCCGCCCTTTCAGGATCTTCAGCAGCCACCACGGCAGCCATCGGCGTGGCCATGATCGACGAGATGGAAAAGCGGGGCTATCCCAAGTCCTTCGCGGCGGCGGTGGTGGCCACGGGAGGCACTGTGGGCATCGTCATCCCCCCGAGCGTCACCATGGTGGTCTACGGCGTCATCGCCGGAACGTCCATAGGAGACCTCTTCATGGGCGGCTTCGCTCCCGGCATCCTCATGGGAGGGGCCACCTGCCTCGTGAGCTGGTTCATTGCCAGGAAAAAGGGATACAAAGGTGAAGGAAAGGCGAGCTTCGCCCGGATCGCCAGGACCTTCAGGGACTGCATCTGGGCCCTCCTCATGCCGGTGATCATCCTGGGCGGCATCTACGGAGGCATCTTCACCCCAACGGAAGCATCGGCAGTCGCAGCCGTGTACGGGGCTTTCATCGGGCTGTTTGTCTACAGAGACCTCAAGTGGAAGGATATTCCCAAGGTGCTCCTGGGAGCTGCAACCAGCACAACCATGATCATGTACGTGGTGGGTGCGGCCAACCTCTTCGGCTGGATCCTCACCAACGCCCAGGTTCCCCACAAGATCGCGGCCGGCTTCATCGCCCTGACGGACAGCCCGTTCATCTTCCTGATGCTGGTGAACGTACTGCTCCTCTTCATCGGTACGCTGCTCAACGCCTCGGCGGCGGTGGTCATCCTGACGCCCATCCTGCTCCCGGTGGTTCTGCAGCTCGGCATCGACCCCGTCTTCTTCGGGGTGCTCATGGTGGTGAACCTCGCCATCGGGTGCATCACGCCCCCGGTGGGACTGGACCTCTTCGTGGTGTCCAGCATCACCAAGATTTCCATCGACAAGATAATGAGGGACATCACACCCTACCTCATCGCCCTTCTTGTCGTTCTTTTCGTTCTCACATGGCTCCCCGACATCATCCTCTTCCTGCCGAGGCTTCTCGGGGGAGCATAGCGTTGAAAAACCGCCCGGTCCGCCGGGCGGTTTTTTTCCAAGGAGGTCCGGGATGAACGGTACTATTGAAAAACTTGCGCACGCACTTCTGAATTCCTCCTCCACGGTGGTTTTCACCGGTGCGGGAATGAGCACCGAGTCCGGCCTGCCCGATTTCCGCTCGCCGGGAGGATTGTGGGGAAAGTACCGGCCCGAGGACCTGGCGTCCACTGACGCCCTGAACAGGAACTTCGAGCAGTTCGCCGCCTTTTACAGGCAGCGCATGGAAACCCTCGGCGAAGTGCGGCCGAACAGCGGGCACCTCACCCTGGCCGAATGGGAACGGAAGGGGCTGGTGTCGGCTATCGTCACCCAGAACGTGGACGGCCTCCACCAGGCGGCAGGATCAAAAGCCGTGCACGAGCTCCACGGAACGCTCCGTATGGTCCGGTGCCAGTCCTGCGGCAGAGAGTTCCCTGCGGAGCTGTTTTCCTCGGAAACGGCCTGCGGACAGTGCGGCGGGAAACTCCGCCCCGCGGTGGTGCTCTTCGGCGAAATGCTCCCCGAGAGAACTCTGGCCGAAGCCACGGACCTCGCTTCCTCCTGTTCGCTCTTTCTCGTCCTCGGCTCTTCCCTTGCAGTCTCCCCCGCCAACCTTCTTCCCGAAAGGGCAAAACGGCACGGGGCATGGCTCTTTATCGTGAACAACACCCCCACCCATCTGGATTTCATCGCCGACGGCGTTATCCGGAATTCCATCGGCGACGTTCTGGCAAGGACCGACGACATTGTTTCGAAAGGATAACAGGTTCTCTTCATTCCTTGTTTGATCAAAAAACACCCCTCATATGCATCCAGTTGACTTTTCCAATAATGTCATAGACAATCTATGTGCGTCATCACAATTCCACCATCCGATGAAGGGGGGGATTATTCCGCTCCCGTACCTGTATTGAAGCTTTTCCGACGAGAGTCTGCACAAACACAGGCATTTCACAAGATCTAAGGAGGGATGAGCATGTTCAGGAAACTCGGTCAGTCAATGGCAGCATGGTCCTTCAAGTATATCCCCGACCCAAGCATCTTCGCGGTTCTTCTGACGTTCATCGCGTTCGGCCTCGGTATGGCCCTTACCCCAAGCGGCCCCATGGACATGGTTCTCCACTGGTACAAGGGTTTCTGGGAACTCCTTACCTTCAGCATGCAGATGGCCCTCATGGTCATCACCGCTTCAACAGTGGCGAACGCCCCGGCGATCAAGAAGGGCATCTCCGCTCTCGCGTCCATCCCGAAAAACAGCAAGCAGGCTGTATACTTCGTCGCCCTGGTCTCCGTGGCGGTCTCCATCGTCCACTGGGGCCTCAGCCTCGTTCTCGGCGCCCTTCTCGCCCGGGAAGTCGGAAAATCCCTGAAGAAAAGAAACATGGCCTTTGAATATGGTCTCATCGGCGCCGCCGCCTACCTGGGGCAGATGACCTGGCACGGCGGCATGTCGGCGTCCGTCGGCCTTCTCATCGCCACCCCCGGGCACTTCCTCGAGAAGCAGATCGGCATAATCCCCATCGCGGACTACATGTTCAACCCCATGAACATCGCCGTCACCATCGGTGTTTTGGTCTTCCCGCCCCTCTTCGCGTGGATGATCCACCCGAAGGACGACGAGATCAAGCTCCTCGAGCCCGACGTAGCTGAATACCTTGACAGGACCGACGAAGGAGCCCATCGGGCCCGCTCCGTGGTCACCGTGGGCGACAGGATGAACAACAGCAAAATCATCGCCCTGCTCCTCGCCGCCCTCGGCTTCACGTACATCTATTACCACTTCTCCACCAAGGGCTTCAGCCTGGACCTCAACATCGTGAACGCCATCTTCTTCTTCGCCGGCATCGCCCTTCACGGCACCATGGCCGATTACGTCCAGGCGGTGAAGGACGCCACGCCGGGCGTGAGCGGCGTCATCTTCCAGTTCCCCCTCTATGCGGGCATCATGGGCATGGTCCGCTACTCCGGACTGGTGGACGTGTTCTCTGCGGCCATCGTCTCCATCAGCACGCTGAACACCTTCTATCTCTGGACCTTCATCAGCTCCAGCATCGTCAACCTCTTTGTCCCCAGCGGCGGCGGCCAGTGGGCCGTCCAGGGCCCCATCGCCATGAAATCAGCGGAAATGATGGGCGCCAGCTACATCAAGTCGGCCCTCGCCGTGGCGTACGGCAATACCTGGACGAACATGCTGCAGCCCTTCTGGGCCATAGCGCTTCTCGGCATCACGGGACTGAAGGCCCGGGACGTGATCGGCTACGCCACCGCCGTGATGATCCTGAGCTTCGTCGTCTTCGCGATTCCTCTCCTGTTCCTTCCGGTGTAGGATAAAGGACGGAGCCGACAGCCTCACCGGAATATTCTGAACGAAAGGAAGTGGAACGATTGTCCGAAAAGGGTTTTCGCGTGGAAGAAGCGACCGTGCGGCAGATCCATGAGGCCATGAAGCGCGGCGAGACATCCTGCAGGGCCATCACGGAAGAGTATATCCGCCGCATTGAAGCCTACGACAGGAAAGGGCCTTCCCTCCACGCCGTCATCCTGGTCAACCCAAAGGCGCTGGAGGAAGCGGACGAGCTCGACCGGATCTTCCGGGAAAAGGGCCCCGTGGGACCCCTTCACGGCATTCCCGTGCTGCTCAAGGATAACGTGGAGACGGCGGACATGGTGACCACCAGCGGTTCCCTCTCGCTTGAACACTACCTTCCCGACGACGACGCCTTCATCACGAGGAAGTTCCGGGAGGCGGGAGCCCTCATTCTCGCCAAGGCGAACATGCACGAGTTCGCCGTGTGGGGTGAGAGCGTGAGTTCCATCCTCGGGCAGGTGATCAACCCCTACGACCTCACCCGGACGCCGGGTGGCTCGAGCGGCGGCACCGGCGCCGGCATGGCGGCCAATTTCGCAGCCGTGGGCATCGGCACCGACACCATCAACTCCATACGGTCCCCGTCCTCGGCCTGCAGCTGCGTGGGCATCCGGCCCACCATCGGCCTCGTGAGCCGGGACGGCATCTCCCCCTACTCGCTGGACCAGGACACGGCGGGCCCCATCTGCCGCACCGTGGAGGACGCCGTCCGGGTGCTCGACGTCATCGCCGGGTATGATCCGGCGGACCCGGAGACGGCATGGGCCGTTGGGAACGCCCCCGAAAGCTACATGGACTATCTCTGCCCGGACGGGCTGAAGGGAAAGCGCATCGGCGTCCTCCGGAGCCTCTTCGGAGACAAGCCGGAGCACGAGGACGTGAACGCCGCCATGAAGCGGAGCCTCGACGCCATGAAGGAGGGCGGGGCCGAGCTTGTGGAGGTATCCGAGCCCATAGACACCAACTACCTGGCGTCGAAGGTGAGCGTCCATCTTCACACCCTCAAGGACGACCTCGAGGGGTACCTGAAGAGTCTCGGCGACAAGTGCGAGTACCACACGGTGGAGGCCCTCATCGACTCCGGCAAGATCCACCCCGGCATCGTGGAGAACATGAAGACCGCTGCGGGACTGAGCAAGGACAGCGACGAATACCGGTCCCGGACACTGAAGCGCCTCGCCCTGAAGACCCAGGTGATGAAGCTCATGGCGGACCTGAAGCTGGATGCCCTCGTCTATCCCCACCAGAAGCGGCTCGCCGTACCCGTGGGCGAATCCCAGGTGGAGCGCAACGGAGTCCTCGGCTCAGCCACGGGCTTTCCGTCCATCGCCGTGCCGGCGGGATTCTCCAGGCCCACGGAGTCGGCTCCCGAAGGAGTCCCCATCGGGCTGGAAATCCTGGGGCGCCCCTGGAGCGAAGGAATCCTCATCTCCATGGCCTACGCTTTCGAACAGCGTACCGGTTTCCGGAAACCGCCCTTCAGCACTCCACCGCTTTCCTGAGGTACAATAGGGGACGGACCGGGGGGAGACCTTAAGGTCTCCCCCCTTTCACTTTTTCAGGCGGCCGCGGCCGGATGCGGCTCCCCGCCTGCAGGGAGGGAATCGGATGAAAACCTATGCCATAGGGCTCGTACCGGGCCCCGTTTCGGTGCCTGAGGAATTCCGGAGAGCCTATCTCGAGAATTACGGCAGCGCCGACCTCGAGGAGGATTTTTTTCTCCTCTGTGAAGAGACCGAAGGCCTGCTTCGGCAGCTCCTGAAGACTCAAAATCCGGTAACCGTCCAGAGCGGCGAGGCCATGTCCGTTCTCTGGGGGGCCCTGAAAAGCTGCCTCCTGCCTGGAGACAGGCTGCTGGCCGTATCCAACGGCGTCTTCGGGCGGGGGTTCGGCGAAATGGGGCAGGCCCTCGGAATGGAGGTCCGTATCGTGGAGGCTCCCGACGGTGACTTTCCCGATCCGGAGGTCATCAGGAGGGAAGCCCTGGCCTTCCGGCCCCGTATGATCACCGCCGTCCACTGCGAAACGCCCGGAGGCCTGCTGAACCCCGTCGCTCCCCTGGGCGGGATCGCGGAAGAGGCGGGGGCCCTTCTCTGCGTGGACTGCGTGGCCAGTGCCGGAGGCGCCGATGTGCGCACCGACGGGTGGGGCATCGACATCGGCCTCCTCGGGAGCCAGAAAGTCCTTTCCCTTCTTCCCGACCTCTCCATGGCGGCGGTGAGCCCGAAAGCCTGGAAGGCCATGGAGCGGGTGAACTACCAGGGATACGACGCCCTCCTCCCCTGGAGGGACGGCGTGAGGAACCGGTATCTTCCCTACACCTTCAACTGGCAGGCCCTGAGCGCCCTCAGGCTCTCCCTGCTCAGGCTGCTCGGGGAGGGCCTGGAAGCCTCCTTCGAGCGCCATGAACGGACCGCCCGGTACTGCAGGGAGCGGCTGGCGGCAATGGGCGTGTCCCTCTACCCGAAGCGGGAGGAACTCTGCTCCCCCACGGTAACCGCCGCCCTCGTGCCGGAAGGGTGGTCCTGGAAGATGCTGGACGGCGCCCTCAGAGAACGGGGAATGGCCGTGGGAGGCAGCTACGGCCCCCTGGCGGGAAAAGTGTTCCGCATAGGGCACATGGGATCCCAGGCTGACATGGAGCTGGTGAAAAACGGCATGGATGTCCTGGAGGACATCCTCGGCGAAAAGTAAAAATCGGGCGTTCCGGACGGAAAGAAAGGGGTACGGCCATGAAAATCCTGCGGAAAAGCATCCTTGCGTTCCTGGCGGTCCTGGTTCTCGCGGCGGCGGCCTTCGCTTCCGGCGGCAGGGTCACCCTGCTGTCGCTGAACGACATCCACGGCCATATCTACCCCGAGGACGGCAAAGGCGGCCTCGCCAAGGCCGCCACGGTGATCGAAGCGATCCGGGGGGAAAACCCCGGCAACACCTTCCTTTTTGAAATCGGAGACGTGAACGAAGGACCCCTCTTTTTCTACTTCCACGGCCATGCCGAGATGAGGGGGCTCTCCCTGCTCGGCACCGACGGGGGCACCCTCGGCAACCACGAGTTCGACCTCGGCGAGGACGTGCTGTTCGAAACGGTGTCCCGAGCCCGGTTCCCCATTGTGGTTTCCAACCTGAGGTACAGGGACGGCCGCCCGGCCCCCTTCCCCACCCACGGCATAAAAAAGACCGCCGACGGCCTGACCCTGGGCTTTTTCGGCCTCGTTACCCCCGAGCTGGGTGCCATGACCTCGGGAAGGGGCAATTTCCGCGCCGGGCAGGACCTCCCCTCCGAGGCGGAACGGATGGTGAATCTCCTCCGCCGTGAGGGGTGCGACGCAATAGTGCTCCTGAGCCACTGCGGCCTTGACGTGGACCGGATGATCGCCAGGTCCGTGGCGGGTATTTCCGCCATCCTCGGGGGGCACAGCCACACCCTCATGGAGCGGGAAGAATTCGTGGAGGGCCCCGGCGGCTGGGTCACCGTCATAGGCCAGGCAGGATCCTATGCCAGATACCTTGGGAGGATGGACCTTGTCCTTTCGGAAGGCATGGCGGACAGGGAGGGAACATCATGGCGGGCGATTCCTCTGGAGAAGGACATCCCCGAGGATCCCCGGGTCGCCCTGCTGATCGAGCCCTTCCGGGAGCGGCTGAAGGAGAAGCTGGACATCCCCCTCGCCCCCCAGCCCGAAGACTTCGACGCCCGGAGGGAGACCCTGCGGACAGGGGAAGCCCCCCTGGGGAATTTCCTTGCCGACGCCTTCCGGTGGAAGGCCGGAGCCGACGTGGCCTTTATCGCCGGGGGCAGCATCCGGGGGGACCGGATCTACCCGGCAGGATCGGCCACCTACGCCACCCTCACGAACATGATGCCCTTCGGCGGTTCCCTGTGGAAGGGGTCCCTCTCCGGCAGCGACCTGCTCCTGGTGCTTGAAACGTCCGCTTCGGGCTACGCCCTGGGAGAAGAGAATTACGACGCGGCCATGAGGGTTCCCACCGGGGGCTTCCTCCAGGTCTCGGGGCTGAGGTTCTCCATCGACCCGGGAAGGCAGCCCCTGCTCATCGACAACAACGGAATCGTCCGCACCCGGGGGTCCAGACTCGTGAAGGCAGAGGTGCGGCAGCCCGACGGCTCGTGGGCTCCCGTGGACCCGAAACGAATCTACACCGTGGCCACCACCGACTGGACGGCGGGGGGCGGTGACAAGCACTACATCCTGAAGAAAAACGGCTCCGCCTTCTCCTCCATGGAACAGATGTACCTCGAGGCGGCGGCGGACTACATCCGTTTTCTGAAAGAAATGGGCGGGAAAGCGGAAGGCAGAATCACCATTCTTCGATGACGGGGGTGAATTTAATGGAAAGAACGACGGTCGGATACGAAAAACTCAGAAACTACGTGGCGGATATGCTGGAGAAGGGTCTCGGCTATTCCAGGGAGACGGCGGAGACAGGAGCCTGGGTCCTCGTGGAGGCCGACGCCCGTGGACATGCGTCCCACGGTACGGCCCGGGTCGAACTGTATCATAATCTTATCGCCAAAGGAAAGGCCGACCCTCACGGGAAGCCGGAAATCGTGCATGAAACACCCGTTTCGCTGGTCCTGAGCGGCAACAACGGCTCCGGGTTCTCCGCGGCGAAAATGGCCATGGAGAGGACCATCGAAAAGGCCCGGCAGAGCGGCACCTGCATGACCACCGTCAGGGATTCCGGCCACTTCGGCATGGCAGGAGTCTGGGCTGAGATGGCCGCCGATGCGGGTATGATGGGGGTTGCCCTCACCAACACCATCCGGGCGGCCATTCCGCTCTTCGGCCGGGAGCGCCTGCTGGGGACCAACCCCATCTGCGTGGCCATTCCCCGGGGGAAAAAGCCCCACTTCATGCTCGACATGGCAACCACCACGGTGGCCATGGGAAAGGTGGAAGTGGCGGCCCGTCGGGGCGGAACCATGCCCGAGGGGTGGTTCGTGGACGAAAACGGAAAAGACCTGTGCGACGCAGAGAGAGCCCTTGAGATCGCGCGCCTTGGAGCGAGCCCCTACGGGGGAATCGTCTTTCTCGGCGGGAGCGGCGAGACCCTGGGAGGACACAAGGGGTACGGACTCGGGCTTCTCGTGGAACTGCTCACCGCCGGCATCTCTCTCGGCGCCCCAACCTTCGACGCCTATTCCGAACGGTGCGGCATCTGCCACTACTTCCAGGCCACCAGCCTGGACCTCTTCGGCGACGGTACGGCCATCCAGGAACACGTGGAGTACATCCTCGAAAAGCTCAGAAGCAGCCCGAAGGCCGAAGGGCACGAGAGAATCTACATTCACGGGGAAAAGGAATACGAACGGCGGCTGAAGTCCCTGGAAGAGGGGGTGTATCTCGACCCCGCCACGTGGAAGAAGCTGGACGGCTACGCGGATCTCTTCGGGATGCCCCGCCTGGAACCCTGAAAGGGAGGCGGGGGGTAATGGACGTCTATCTCGGTCTGGACATCGGCACCACCAATATCAAGATGATCCTGGCCGACGGGGAGGGGAAGGTGATCGAAAGCCGCTCCCACCCCCTCGGAATTTCCGCCCCCGGGCACGGCTGGGCCGAACAGGATCCGGAGGACTGGTGGACGGGAGTGACGGAGCTGCTCTCGTCCGTGCCCGGGAAGGTCCGGGTGGCGGGGATCGGCCTTTCCGGGCAGATGCACACTCTCGTGCCGGTGGACCGGGAGGGAAGGGTGCTGCGGAAGGCGATCCTCTGGTGCGACCAGCGCACCGCGGCCGAATGCGCCGAGGCCGAGGCTCTTCTCGGCGGGGAATCCCGGGTGGTGGAAATGACGGGAAACCTCATCTATCCCGGCTTTACCCTGCCCAAAATTCTCTGGATCAGGAAGCACGAGCCGGAGATCTACCGAAAGATAGCCACCTGCTACATCGCCAAGGACTACATCGGATGGCGCCTCACGGGCGAACGGGCCACGGAGTGGTCCGACGCCTCGGGAAGCGCCTGCTGGGACGTTTCGGCCCGGAAATGGCGGAGCGATCTCCTCTCCGCCCTGGGCGTGGACGAGGGATGGCTCCCCCCCGTGAAGGGGTCTGCGGAAATCCGGGGAATCCTCAGGCCCGAACTGACACGGCGGTTCGGCTGGGGAGAAACGAAGGTGATCTGCGGCGGGGCGGACAACGCCGTTTCCGCCTTCGGTCTCGGGGTGGCCTCTCCCGGAGACTGCATGATCTCCATCGGCACCTCGGGTACGGTCCTCGCAATTACCGGGTCAACGGCTCCCGATCCGACCGGGCGGCTCCATTTCTTCAATTCCGTCCTTCCCGGCCAGTCCTACTACATGGGGTGCATGCTCGCCGCGGCCGCCTCACTGAACTGGTTCCGGGACGTCGCCGGCAGGGACCTCACGTGGGACGACATCGGGAAGGCCGTCGAAGAGACACCCCCCGGGGCGGGGGGCATGCTCTGGCTTCCCTACCTCAACGGCGAGCGCACCCCCCACAGAAACCCCAACGCCAGGGGGGTGCTCTACGGCCTGTCCTCCGTGAGCGACAGGCGTCATGTCTTCCGGGCGGTCATGGAGGGAATCAGCTACGGACTGCGGGATTCCTTCGAGCTCGTCCGGGCGGCCACTCCCGTAAAGCGGGTCATCATGGCGGGAGGAGGGGCAAAAAGCGCCGTCTGGCGAAAAATGACCGCTTCCGTGATGGGGTTTCCCGTCTCCATACCCGAGACGGAGGAAGGAGGGGCCTACGGTGCGGCCATGCTTGCCGCCCTCGGCGGCGGCCTTTCCCCGGACGATGTGAGGAGATGGACCCGGATCCTGGAAACTGTGGAACCGGACGACGCGGAAAAGAAAACATACGACAGGGGATATCTGCAGTTCCAGGCCCTGTACCGGGACCTCAGGGAGCGGTTCGACGCCACGGCACACAACACGGGCGAACAGTAAGACAGGGGCGGACTGTGAGCCCGCCCCTGTTATTTTTTCCCGTCACTCCTCCCCGTCGGGGATGTTCTCCAGGTCCTTCTCCCACGGGGCGGAGCTGCCGTCGCTCGGTGCCCGGTAATCGCCCCGGGGAGAAAGGGATCCTCCCGAACCGACCTTGGGCCCGTCGGGAACGCAGGATCGCTTGTACTGGCTCATTGTGAAAAACCGGCGGAGAAAGACGGAAAGCCAGTGCTTTATTTCGGCAAGGGTGTACTCCGTCCTCCGACCGGGGAGAATGTCGGGCCACACGCCCGCGGCGGCGTCCCGCCAGGCGGATTGTGCCAGGAAGGCCACCTTGGACGGGAGGTAACCGTACCTCAGGGTATAGAAGAGGTTGAAGTCCTGCAGCTCATAGGGGCCGATGACGGCCTGGGTACTCTGGGAGGGGCCGTCCTCCGCCGATCCCGGGACGAGTTCCGGACTGATCTCCGTTCCGAGGACAGCTTCCAGCACCGGCGACACCTCTTTGCCGAGAATTTCGCTTGCGGCGGCCCACCGGACGAGATACTGGATGAGGGTCTTGGGGAGACTGGCATTCACGTTGTAGTGGGACATGTGATCCCCCACGCCGTAGGTGCACCACCCGAGGGCAAGCTCGCTGAGGTCGCCGGTGCCCACCACCATGGCATCCCGGGCGTTGGCGATCCGGAAGAGGACCGATGTTCTCTGCCCCGCCTGGACGTTCTCGAAGGCCACGTCATAGACCGGTTTCCCTTCCGCGAAGGGGTGCCCCATGTCCTTCAGCATCTGCATGCACCCCGGGCGGATGTCGATCTCCCCCGCCTCCACCCCCAGGGATTCCATGAGTTTCCGCGCGCTGCCGGCGGTCCTTTCCGAAGTGGCGAATCCGGGGAGGGAATAGGCCTTGATGTTCGTCCTCGGCAGCCCCAGGAGATCCATGGTCCTGGCGCAGACGATGAGGGCCTGGGTGGAGTCGAGTCCTCCCGACACCCCGAGGACGAGGTTCCGTATCCCCGACGATTCCATCCTGGTGGCCAGCCCCTGGACCTGGATGCTGTAAATCTCCCGGCATCTCCGCTCCCGGAGGGACGGGTCGGAGGGAACATAGGGAAACCGGGGCACGTTACGGGCCAGGGGAATTATGCCAGGCGGCGCGCCCAGGGGAAAGGAAATCCTGCGGAAGGGGGGACGCTCCGTTCTTCCCCCGGCATCGGAGAAGGTGGTGATGGTCGTCCGGTCTCCGGCAAGGCGGCCAAGGTCGATATCGGCCAGGGTCACGGCGGGTTTCCGGGAGAACCGCTCCGATTCCGCCAGGATCTCCCCGTTCTCCGCCACCAGGGCATGGCCGTCCCAGGCAAGGTCCGTGGTGGACTCCCCCGCCCCCGCCCCGGCATAGACATAGGCGGCGATGCACCGGGCCGACTGGTTGGCCACAAGGGCCCGGCGGTAGTCCGCCTTTCCCGTGGTGACATTCGAGGCGGACAGGTTCACCGCCACCGTGGCCCCGGAGAGGGCAGCGTAGCAGGAGGGCGGTACCGGAGTCCAGAGGTCTTCGCAGATTTCGCAGAAAAGCCTGAAGCCGGGAATCCCTTCCGCCTCGAAGATGAGATCGGCCCCCACAGGGATATCCTTCTGCCCCAGGAGGTCCAGGGTGTCCGACGGAAGGGCGGAGGCGGGCCTGAAATGCCTCAGTTCGTAAAATTCCCGATAGTTGGGGAGAAAGCTCTTGACGGCCACGCCGAGGACTCGGCCCCGGAAGAGGACGGCAGCGCAGTTGAAGAGCCCGTCCCCTATCTTCAGCGGGACTCCTGCGGCAATGACCATGTCCAGGGAGGCCGAAGCGCCGAGGATCGTTTCGAGTCCCTTGAGAGCGGACTGCAGCAGGGCGTCCTGGAAGAAGAGATCCCCGCAGGAGTAGGCGGAGATTCCAAGCTCCGGGAAGACGGCGAGCACCGCCCTGCGGTCCGAGGCCTCCCGGAGCAGTTCGACGGTCCTCTCCGCGTTATGGGAAGGGTCCGCGGTCCGGACGGCGGGAACGCAGGCCGCCACCCGGATGAAGTCATGGCTGTACAGGTTGAAAAAATCGCTGTTCACTCTCGATGCCTCCCTCGGCAGTCCTTTTAGCGTTTTCCGACATTCCAACAATACACCAAACGGGGACTTTTGGCATTCTTTTCCCCAATCTCCCCACGGAAGGGGCGAGTATCCCCGCACCGGGATTGACGGGAAACCACGGGAAGGACGTATAATAGATTCCGGCCATATCAGAAGAGGCGGCGCTTCTTCCTGGACCGCCGCCTCTTCCCTGCCGCGGATCCCGGGACGGCGGATCATCCGCACCGAGGAGGATTTTCATGGAAAAGAAAACCCAGCACACCGGCAGATCAAGGGAAAGCGGCAGATTTCAGCCTTTCCTGCGGAAGAACAGCCCGTCCGGAGGAGGTCAGCCGGGAAAGAATCTCCCCCCGAGCAGGATCTGGCTGTGGTTTCTCGCCGTTCTCGCCGTCAACTACCTCGTGGCGTCTCTCCTGACACCGGCGCCCAAGGAACCGGTGAACATTCCCTATACCCTCTTCAGGGAGGAAACGGCGAAAGGGAACGTCCACGCCATCTACAACAGGGGAGAGATCGTCTGGGGGGATTTCCGGAACCCCGTGACGTACCCCGGGGCCGGAACGGAAACAGGTCCTTCCGGGAGCGGGGCGAAAGCAGTCACACTCTTCACCACCACCCTTCCGGCATTCGTGGACAGCGGCCTGGAGGCGTTTCTGCTCTCCCATGGCGTGGAAATCAGCGCGAAACCAATGCACGAGGAGCGGAGCGCCTGGGAGACCCTGCTCTACGGTTTCGGCCCGGGACTGCTGTTCATCCTCTTCTACTTCTGGCTGTTCCGCCGCTCCGCCTCCCAGGGCGGCATGGGCGGCCTCATGGGGCTCGGGAAAAGCAAGGCCCGGCGGTACGACCAGGAGGGTGAAGAAAAGGTCACATTCAACGACGTGGCGGGCATCGACGAGGCAGAGAACGAGCTTGTGGAGATCGTCGATTTCCTGAAGGATCCCGAAAAATACACCAGGCTGGGTGGAACCGCCCCAAAGGGCATTCTTCTCGTGGGAGCGCCGGGAACGGGAAAAACCCTGCTGGCGAAAGCGGTGGCCGGCGAGGCCGGAGTGCCCTTTTATTCGATGAGCGCCGCGGAATTCGTAGAGATGATCGTCGGCGTGGGAGCGGCAAGGGTGCGGGATCTTTTCAGCCAGGCACGGAAAAACGCGCCCGCCATCATCTTCATCGACGAGCTGGACGCCATCGGTCGGGCGAGGGGCCAGGTGAGCATCGGGGGCTCGAGCGAGCAGGAGCAGACCCTGAACCAGATCCTGACCGAGATGGACGGTTTCTCAAGCAGGACCGGGGTTATCGTCCTCGCGGCCACCAACCAGCCCGATGTGCTCGACAAGGCCCTGCTGAGGCCGGGGCGGTTCGACCGGCGGGTCGTGGTCAATCTTCCCGACAGGCCGGGGCGGGAGGCCATCCTGAAGGTACACACAAGGAACGTTCCCCTGTCCGGGGAAACCAGTCTCGACGAGATTGCCGCCACCACTCCGGGCTTTTCCGGGGCCGACCTGAAGAACCTCGTCAACGAGGCCGCCCTTCTCGCCGCCAGGCGGGGACAGGACAGCGTGACCGCGAAGGATTTCCTGGATGCCCTCGAAAAAATCGTGCTCGGACCGGAACGGCCCCTTCTCCTGAGTACCGAGGACAGGGAGCGGGTGGCGTACCATGAAGGGGGACACGCCATCCTCGGCCTGACGGTCCCCGGCGCCGACCCCGTTCACAGGGTGACGATCATGCCCCGGGGCCAGGCCCTGGGGGTCACATACCAGCGCCCTGTCTCCGACCGGTACAGCTACCCGGAAGCCTATCTCCGGGCACGGATCATAGGCATCCTCGGCGGCAGGGCGGCGGAAGAGGTAGTCTACGGGACAAAGACCACGGGAGCGGAAAGCGACATCGAGCAGGCGACGGGGCTCGCCTGGAGAATGGTCACCCGGTGGGGCATGAGCGAACGGCTCGGCATGGTGCAGCTTGCGCCCCGGGAGAATCCCTACCTCGGCACCCAGGCGGGATTCGGGGGAACAAAACCTTTCAGCGAAGAGACCGGAAAGATCATTGACGAAGAGGTCCTCCGGATCATCAGGGAAAGCCTTGACGAAGCGAAAAGGCTGCTGACGGTGCACCGGAGGGAGCTGGACGCCCTGGCGGCCGCCCTTGTCTCCAGGGAAACGCTGGATGAAAAGGATATCCTTTCCGTCACGGGGCTGACTCCGCCCCCCGCGCCCCCGGCGGCAAAACTGCCGGCAGAAGGCTGAAACAGAGGCCATCCCGGTCTGAATCCGTCCGTACCGGCACGGGGCAAAAAGCTCAATAGGCAGTATAATCTGAGGAAACACGGGGAATCCGGTGTTTCCCCATGAAGTCATTCCCCGGATTCCCCCGCCGGGATTCCGGGAAAAAACGCGGAAGGAAGGGATTTCTTTTGGCTTTTGAGCGAATACGATATGAAGGGCTCGTTGAACTCTCTGCGGCCGTCCTTGAAAAACTTGGCTATCCCGCCCACAAGGCCAGCATCACTGCCGTGGTGCTTGCCGAAGCCGACGCCAGGGGAGTCTCCTCCCACGGGGTCACGAGGCTGAAGGTCTACCGGAACGAACTTGAAGGAGGGCACGTCAAGCCGGGTGCGGACCCTGAAATCGTCCACGAAACCCCCATCTCCCTGGTGGTGGACGGGCACTACGGCGTGGGAGCCCACATCTCCGAGTTCACCATGAAAAGGGCAATCGAAAAGGCAAAGGCCCACGGAACGTGCTACGCCTCGGTGCGGAACTCGAACCACTTCGGCATGGCGGGCCTGTGGGCAGAAATGGCGGTGAAGGAAGGCCTTCTGGGCAGCGCCTTCACAAATACCATCCGGTGCGCCGTTCCAACCCTGGGGAAGGAGCGCCTCCTCGGCACCAACCCCATCGCCGTGGGCATACCCTCCGACGGAGACCTCCCCTGGCTGCTCGACATGGCCACCACCACCGCTCCCAGGGGCAAGCTCGGCGTCTACAAGCGCCGGAATCTCGAGATGCCCGAGGGCTGGTTCGTGGGCGAGTCGGGCGAAACGGTGACCGATCCGTCGGAGGCCACCTCAATCCTGGCGGATCCCACGGGACGGTGGGGCGGCCTGCTCTTCCTCGGAGGAGCCGGCGAGCTCATGGGAGGACACAAAGGGTACGGCCTCGCCGTCCTGGTGGACATGCTCTGCGGTCCCCTGGCGGGCGGACCCTGGACCCGGGACGTCTTCCAGACCATGGACGCCAACGTGGGGCATTTCTTCTCCGCCACGAGGCTCGACCTCTTCGGCGACGAAAAGGACATCCGCAGGCGGGTCGGGGACATGCTGTCCGCCCTGCGCTCCTCAGCTCCTTCAGAGGGGAACGAGCGGGTATACGTCCACGGAGAGAAGGAATCCCTCCGCAGGAAGGAGGCCCTGGAGTCGGGAGTGCCCCTGGACGATGCCACCTTCAGGATGCTGAAGGACTTCGCCGCGGAATTCGGCCTCACTCCCCCCGAAAAAGCTTAAAAATTGAGGAGGTAACGTCATGGCACGGATTACTTTCCCCTACGAGGGATTCGGAGACGCGGAAATTCCCGACGGAAATCTCCTGGCGGTGCTCGCCCCCAGGACGGCCGTCCCTGCCTCCGGGAGTGACCTGGATGAAGTGAAACGGGCCCTCGGAGAACCCATCGGCTCGCCGAGACTGCGGGAGATGGTGAAAAAGGGAGACTCCGCTCTCATCCTGATTGATGACAACACCAGGAACACCCCCACCGCCCGGCTGCTCCCCCTGGTCCTCGAGGAACTTGCTGCCGGGGGAGCGGCGCTGCAGGACACCGCCATCCTGATAGCCCTCGGAACCCACCGGCCCATGACGGGCGCCGAGGTGGAAGCCAAGGTCGGAAAGGACCTTCTGGAGAGGATCCGGGTCTACCAGCACGACGCCCACGACCTGCAGGGACTGGCGAACCTGGGGACCACGGAGCACGGCACGGAGGTGTGGGTCAACAAGCTGCTTCTCGAGTTCGATCACGTGGTGGCCCTGGGGCACATCACCCCCCACAGGGTGGCGGGCTTCTCCGGCGGAGCCAAGATGGTCCAGCCCGGCGTCTCCGGGGTGGTCACCACGGGACAGACCCACTGGGTGAGCGCCCTCTACGAAGGTGAAGAGATCATGGGCACCATCGACAACCCCGTCCGCCGGGAGATGAACGCCGTGGCGAAAAAGGCGGGACTCTCCTTCATCGTGAACGTTGTTCTCGACCGGGAGGAGCGGATCTACCGCTGCGTCTGCGGCGACCCGGAAAAGGCCCATGCGGCGGGCTGCGAGGCATCCAGGGAGATCTTCGGTGTTCCCTTCCCTGAATACGCCGACATCGTGATCACCGACACCTTCCCTGCGGACAGCGAACTCTGGCAGGCCGCCAAGGGCATCTACGCGGGCGACCTCCCCCTGAAGAAGGGCGGTGTCCTGGTGACGGTGACACCCTGCCCCGAAGGAGTGGCCCAGGGACATCCGGAACTGACGGATAT
The DNA here is from genome assembly GCA_018436595.1 of Synergistaceae bacterium. Classification (GTDB taxonomy): domain Bacteria; phylum Synergistota; class Synergistia; order Synergistales; family Aminobacteriaceae; genus Aminivibrio. The sequence continues at coordinate 43,787 of JAHDLC010000012.1, forward strand.
CGGTTATCTCCCCTTCGCCGAGGCGAAGGCCATGGTTGACCGGGGCGAAATCGAAGACCTCACCCTGGCCGCCCACATTGTTCACGTGGGACGGATCATCCGGGACAAGGGCAGGGGCATTATGGTCTGTCCCTGCATCGGCGCCGAAACCTCCCGGAAGCTTGGCTTCGCCCCTGCAGCGACCCCTCAGGAGGCGGTGGACCTCGCCTTCTCCATGACCGGCCCCGGAGCGAAGGTCATCGTCCTGCAGAACGGCGGAGATTTGCTCCCGATCCTCCGTCCCGAAGGAGGCTCCTCGTCATGAAACGGCTGCTTGACCTTGGAATCCTCTTCTACAAAGCGGTGCTCACCGTGATGACCATCGCCCTTTTCATCATCGTGGGGGTGAGCGTCTTCACCCGGTACTGCCTGAACAGTTCCCTCGGATGGTCTGACGAGCTCTCCCGGTTCCTCTTCATCTGGGTGACCTTCCTGGGCGCTGCCTACGCCTACGGGCTGAACGAACACATCGGCCTCGACTTCGTGGTGGACAGGATCAGGAGCGAAAAGACAAGAACGGTGATCCGCCTTCTCGGGGAAATCTGCATCGGCGTGGTCATCTTCGTCATCGCCTGGTACGGGTGGGACGTCGCGATTTCGGCCACGAACCTCTCCCCTGCCCTGGACATTCCCATGACCTTCGTCTACGGAGTGGTCCCCCTGACGGGCGCACTCATGATCGTCCAGAACATCCTGAAGATCCTGCACTGGATCGGGCGGCTTCGGACCCTGTCCGCAGCTCCGGAAAGGAGGTAGGCTCATGCTCTGGCTCTTTCTCGGCATCCTGTTCTTCTTCACCATCTTCGGCGTTCCCATCGTTTTCTGCCTCGGCATCGCCAACCTCGTGATGCTCCTGGTCATGGACATCCCCCTGATGGCCCTTCCGGCAAAGGTCATCCAGGGTGCGGACAGTTTCCCCCTCCTCGCCATCCCCTTCTTCATGTTCGTGGGAGAGGTCATGAACCGGGGCGGCATCGCCCGGAGGCTGGTGGATTTCGCCGATGCGCTGGTAGGGCACATCACCGGCGGCCTCGGCCATGTTTCCATCCTCAGCAGCATGTTTTTCGGGGGCATCTGCGGCTCGGCGGTGGCTGAAACTGCTGCCATCGGCGGCCTCCTTATCCCCCCCATGAAGAAGCAGGGCTTTCCGGGGCCCCTGGCGGCGGCCATCTGCGCTTCCGCGGCGGTCATCGGCATCATCATTCCGCCGAGCATTCCCTTCATCCTCTTCGGGATCATCACCAGCACATCCATCGCCAAAATTTTCCTCGGGGGCATCATCCCGGGCATCGTCGTGGGGCTTGCGCTGATGGTGACCACCTACTTCATTACCAGGAAGAAGGGCATCGCCCGCCCGGCACCGGACAGGAGATTCTCTCTCCGGCGGGTGGGGCAGACCCTCCTGAGCGCCGGGTGGGCCCTCTCCATCCCCGTGATCATCGTGGGCGGCATTCTGGGCGGCGTCTTCACCGCCACGGAAGCGGGGGCAGTCTCCGCCTTCGTGGCCATGATCCTCGGCCTCTTCGTCTACAAGGAGATCTCCTTCAAAGACCTGCCGGGCATCTTTCTCTCCACCGGCAAAACCACGGCCACGGTGCTGTACCTCTGCGGCATGGCCATGTGCACCGCGTGGCTCCTCACCAGGGCGCGGGTTCCCTTTGAACTGGCGGCCATGGTCCAGTCCATTACCGACTCCCAGCTCGGGGTGCTCCTCATGACCAACGTCCTGCTCTTCTTCGTGGGGTTCGTCATGGACCTTACGCCGGCCATGCTTATCCTGGCCCCCATTCTTCTGCCGGTGATGCAGCAGGTGGGAATAGATCCGGTGTACTTCGGCGTGCTCATGTCGGTCAACCTGGGGATCGGGCTCATCACGCCGCCTGTGGGAACGGTACTCTACGTGGCCACCGGCGTCGCGGGGGTGAAGTTCGAGGAACTGGTGAAGTCCATCGCCCCCTTCGTGGTGGCTGAACTGGCGGTGCTGGTACTGCTCATCTTCTTCCCCCAGGTCGTCCTGTTCATCCCCAATCTCGTCCTGCCCTAGGGGACAGGGCTCCGGGGAGGAGACTTCCGACGGAGAAGGGAGGCTGGGAACGGGAAAATTCTCGCAGGAAGGCGCAAAGGGAGCGATTTTTTCAATGTGTGAAAAAACGAAAGGGGAGAAAACAATGAAAATAAGAACAGGTATCGCGGCATTGATTCTTGTCGGCCTCCTGGCCACCGCCGGCTTCGGCGCCGAATTTACCATCAACGCGGGCATCGGCCTCAACGACAAGTCGGCCCAGTTCCAGTCCCTGAAGTTCTTCAAGGAGCTCGTGGAGAAGAACTCCGAAGGGAAGATCGAAGTGGTCCTCTTCCACTCCAGCCAGCTCGGCGACGACCGCACCATGATGGAAGCCCTCAAGATGGGAACCCAGGAGATGACCTGCCCCTCCACCGCTCCCATGACGGCCTTCGTCAACGCCTATAAAATCTATGACCTTCCCTTCATCTTCGCCAACGAGGAAGTGGCCGACTACATTCTTGACGGCCCCGTGGGGAAAAAGCTCCTCGACATGCTCCCCGCCCAGGGAATGATCGGCCTCGCCTACTGGGAGAACGGCTTCAGGATGCTCACCAACAGCGTCCACTCCGTCAAGTCCCCCGAGGATCTGAAGGGTCTCAAGATCCGCACCATGGAGAACCCCATCCACCTGGCCGCCTTCAAGGTCATGGGCGCCAACCCCACGCCCATGGCCTTCGGCGAGCTCTTCTCCGCCATGCAGCAGAAGGTTGTGGACGGGCAGGAGAATCCCTGGGGCACCATCTTCCTGCAGAACTTCTTCGAGGTCCAGAAGTTCGCCACCGACACGGGACACGTCTATTCCCCCTTCGTGCTCCTCATTTCAAAAATCTTCTGGGACAAGCTGCCCGACGACATGAAGAAAGTCGTCCAGAGCGCCGCCGACCTGGCGAAGGTCCACAACCGGGAGATCAACCGGAAGATGAACGCCGAGTACCTGGAGAAGCTGAAGGAGAAGATGGAAGTGACCATCCTCACCCCGGAGCAGAAGGCCGCCTTCCAGCAGGCCTGCCAGCCCATTTACGACCAGTTCGCCAAGGACATCGGCGAGGACCTGATCAAGGAAGTCCAGAAGCTTACCTCGGAATACAAGAAATAAAAATCAGCGCAGCGCAAAAACAGGGCGGTCTCCCAAAGGGAGGCCGCCCTGTTTTTGCGGTTCTGAAAAAAATGCCTACTTCATCCTGACGCCGATGCCCCGCTCCTCGTCCGTTCCGGGGACAAGGGAGTCGCAGAAGGCCGCGCAGATGCCCGCCACTGCCATGGGGGTCTTCAGGATGGCCCAGATCATGCCGCCGATTGTCTGCAGGAAGGGATTGTAGTCAGGGTTCATGAAGAACGCCTGGTTCTGCTCGATCCACCCGGGAAGACCCATGGCCATGAGGAACGAGAATCCCACGATGAGGACGTTCCGCTGGCTTCCCATGTCGGCCCGCATGAGTACCTGGATTCCCAGGGCGCCGATGGTGCCGAAGAGGGCGATGTAGGCGCCGCCGATGACGGGCGACGGCATGGTGGCAACCAGGGCACCGAGCTTCGTGACGAAGCTCATGAGAATGAGGATGATGGCTCCGGTGCGGACCACCCAGCGGGAAGCCACGCCGGTAAGGCCGATGAGACCGATGTTCTCCGTGTAGGAGGTGGTTCCCACCGATCCGAAGAGGCCGGACAGGGCGCAGTTGAGCCCTTCGGCGCCTATGCCCCGGCTGATGGTCGCCTCGTCGGGATCATCGAGTCCCGAAGCGTAAGAAACGGAGTGGTAGTCACCCACCGATTCGATCATGACGGCAAAGAACCCGGCGAGCAGGGCACCGAAGGCCAGCATGCTGAACTTGGGGGCGCCCCAGGGCATGATCACGTTATAGCGGAACCACGGCGCCTCGGCGACCTTGCCCAGGTCAACGTGGGCGGGGTGGCCGGCGGGGAATATTCCCGCCCTGCTCAGCCCCAGGCAGACGAGGTAGGTCAGCACGATGGAGGAGAGAATGGCGAAGATGTTGGCGTACTTGTTCTTGCTCACGAGGCTGAAGATGAAGATGAGGGCCACCACCATGAGGGAGATGGGCCAGTAGTTCGCCGCGTTGAACTGGATGGCCGTGGGGGCCAGAGAAAAGCCTATGGCCATGATGACGGGGCCGATGACCACGGGCGTGATGATCTTCCTGATGTAGCCGATGATCCCGGTGTAGCCTATCACCGAGAGGATGATGCCGCCCAGGATGAGACCTCCGCCCATGTACTGCATGACCACGTCGGGCCCCATGGCCTTGTAGGCCCCGATGATGGTCATTACCGACGGGATGAAGCTGAAGCTCGATCCCTGGACGATGGGAAGGCCGGTGCCGAACTTCGGGTGGGTCTGGATGAGGGTGGCCACGCCCATCCCGAAGTAAACGCACGAAATCAGGGCGGCGATCTGGAGCTGGTCCATCCCCATGGCGGGGCCGAAGATCAGGGGAACGAGCGTTGTGGCGCCGAACAGGGTCAGAACGTGCTGGGCGCCCGCGAGGACCATGATGGGGAACGGGGGCCTGTCGAGCAATCCGTAGACTACTTTCTTTGCCATTGGCGAAAACACCTCCTGTAAGTTAGGTATTCCTTCGAACGAACTTCAGTTTCTTCCCGGCGCACGGGAAATGCTTCACCACACCTCCTTTCGCGGAGAGTGTCAGTACCTCACATTTCGGGACCGTCATCCCCCGAGGCGAGGAAATGGTTGACCAGCAGGTTCATGAGGACACCCACGGTAACGGCTATGAACACGTTGTTGTTCACGTACATCCTCCAGAAGGGAGTCAGCGTGGCCACCCACTTGGCCCCGGCCGTGCTCGCGTAGAAAGGAAGCATGATGGCCATGCCGAGGGCCGTACCGGCCACGAGGTTATTTTTGAGATTCCGCTTCTCAGAGGTGATCACGTCAACGCCGGAGAACATGATGAGGCTTGCGCTGATGGCGAAAACCCCGCCGATGGCCGCCCTGGGAATTGAAGCGAGCATGACGGCGAGTTTCGGTGACAGGCCGTACAGGAGGAACATCACCGCGGCCACCTGGGTGACGAACCTGCTGGCGATCCCCGTGGCGGCTATGATGCCGATGTTCTGGGTGTAGCTCGTGACAGGCAGGGCCCCAAGAAAACCGCTGACCATGCACCCGGCACCTTCGGCGGCGATCCCCCGATTGATGTGCTTCACCCTGTACTTCTCGCCGGAAACGGCGCAGGTTGCGGCGTAGTCGCCAAGAGACTCGAAGATCGAGCCGATGTACCCCGTGAGCCCCCCGATGATTGCAGCCACGACAAAGGTCACGGCATTGCCGGTGCCGTCAAGGCCCCTGAAGGGGAAAAGCTTCGGCATGGCGAACCAGGGAGCCTCGGCCACCCTAGCCCAGTCATATTCCCCGAGAAAAGTCGCCGCCGCCACCCCGACGAGGAGGGTGGACACGAGGATAAATCCTCTGGACAGGATCCCCCTGCACCGGAACTTGAGAAAGAGGGCAACCAGGAAGGCTACGAGGGCGAGGATCAGGTGAAGCTGCTTGCCGCTGCCGAAGATCCACGTGAGGGAGATCCTTGCGGCGACAAAGCCGATGGTGGCCACCACGGAACCGGTCACTACGGGAGGGATGAATTTCCTGATCTTTCCGAGCACCCTCGAGAATCCGAGCAGGGTTTCCAGCAGGCCGCCCACGAGCACCGATCCCCACATGGCGGTGAAGCCGTACATGGCAGTCACGGGCCCCATGGCGGAGAGCACAGAAGCGGACGGTCCCTGGACGATGGGAAGTCTGTTTCCCACTGTAGTCTGGATAAGTGTACCCACGCCCATGGCGAGGAAGCATGTGCTGATCATGACGGGCAGCACGTTCTCGGGAAGCCCCGCAAGGGTGACGAACATTCCTGCCCAGATGAAGGGGGTGAAATCAACCAGGGTCACCTGCCAGGCGTAAAACAGGGTTTCGAGAAAGGTCTTCGGCCGGTCCTCGATGCCGAGAACCGGCTTGATGGAACTGACCACTTCCTGTTCAAATACGAGCTGTTCCGGATCATAGGAAGCCATTCTCTCTTTTCCTCCTTGCTATTTTTTCGTTGGCCCCGGCTGACCGGGCAGAGCCAGGATCCGGGAGAAGAAGCCACCGGGGGACCCTTCGCATCGAAATCTTACAATGTTTCCGGCCATCTCCCCTTCCGGAGATATTCCGCGATGTCCTGAGCGCCGATTTCCATCAGCCCTTCGGGGGTCTGGAGGCCCGTTTCAGGGTCCCATCCCCGTTCGCGGTAGAATTCATCAAGCATCCCGTCAAAGGACAACCTGTCCATCACCGCCCCGGCATAGGGACCGAAGGTGAGGGGTTCTTCCATGACCCGTTGGGGCAGAATGTCATCTTTCCTGCCGAACCCCGCGTGGACCGTATTGAAGGCTTTCTCCGCCTCCACGATCCACCGCCCCCTTTTCCACAGCTCTTCAGGGGTGAGCCCTTCGCAGCCGAAGGCCCCCAGGGCCCGGGACAGGGGTCCAATGTCCGCCAATGCAGGATCATACCATCCGGAAGTGAAATAGCACATCCCCACCGAGTCAACGATGGCCTTGTAAACTTCGTACCAGGCGACGAGCTTTCCCTTTCCCTTGCAGGAACCGGGAACTCCCGCATCTTCGTTGTCGAAGAGCCATTTTCCGGTCCAAGGGGGAATCTGCCGGTTTTCCGTCTGGGGGGATCCGTTGAGGTGTCCTCCCCCCCTGGCGCTGACCGCCATACCGAAGCCCCATGCCTTGTGGGACCGGACCCCCTGTTCGTTCAGACCGACGCCCTTGACGTGCATGGCGAACCGTTCGCTGCCCCGGCCCACAGTCTTCGCCGCCTCGAAAACACCTTCACCGAGAAGCCGGCCGAATCCCTTCCGCTCCGCGATCATTCCGATCAGGGCAAGGATCGCTTCACCGCTTCCCCAGCGGAGTTCCAGGCCGTCAGTATCCCCTGGGCCGAGGATCCCCCGCTCGAAACACTCGATGGCCCAACCCACTGCGGCGGCCACCCCGTCCACGTCAAGGCCCGACTCGTTGCAAAGCCTGTGGGCCTCGAGGAGAGCTGCCGGATCGTCCAGGTCGAGGTTGGATCCCAGGCCCCGGACCGAGTTGGCATGCATACCCTCCACCTCGATCCTCTCCCCGTCCCGTTCCGTTTCGTAGAGGTGGAGGCAGGAGAGGGGGCAATTCCAGCAGGCGGTCCGTTTCTTTTCAAGGGGACGGAAGGCCGCCTCGTTGATGCGGGCGGATTTTTCGCCGTCCCAGAATTCCTCCTGGAGATTCCTCACGGAAGTGGGGACTTTTCCGCTCCATCCGCCCACTCCGGCCATTCCGTGGGTTCCCCCGGTCCGAAGGGCGGCCGATGCGGATGACGCCCGAAGAACCCAGGAATATCTCCGGCTCTCCTCCAGGAAGGCATCCCCGTCTGCGGCGGCGGGATAAACCCTGCCGGAGGCGGCCACCGCCTTAAGGTTCTTGAATCCCATGACGGCGCCGGAACCTCCCCACGCCAAGGCGTGGGCTTTGCCGATCATGACGCAGGACACGCCGGCAAGCCGTTCCCCCGCGATGCCGATGGAGGCCGTTTCGGCCCCTGGATCGCCGGTCACTCTCCGGACCGCGTCCGCCGCGGCGGAGACGGAAAGACCCCAAAGATCCGAACCGTCCCGTATTTCCACCTGACCGTCCTTCAGAAGTATCCAGCAGGGAGAGGAAGATCGTCCCGACACCACCAGGGCGTCGAACCCGGCCTGCCGGAACTTCGGCCCAAGGTTCCCGCCTCCGCTGGAGGTTGATATGCCTCCGGTCAGAACGTTTTTCGTCACCAGTGCGATCCGGGAACTTCCAGGAAAGGAGGTCCCGGTCAGGCTTCCCGCCGCGAATACGAGAAGGTTTTCTGCGGACAGGGGATCCGTCCCGGGGGTGACGCCCCGGAGAAGCTCGAATACACCGAATCCGCGACCACCGATATTTCCGTAGAAATCAGGAGTGTCGCGGATTTCCACCCTCCGCTCCGTCAGGTCCACCCGGGCGACTCTTCCCGTTTTAGCTTCCGGCACATCCGTCACATCCTTCATACTGTCGCTCTTTTTCTGTCTTCAATAAGTTCCGGGTGCAACCGGACGGTTTTGGGCGACCGGTTGCACAAAAAAGATTCTATCACAGGCCCAGGAGAATTACTTCCACTCCTTTATGGCGTTCTTGTACGACTGCTCCAGGGCGTAGGGATATTCCCAGAGGTCCGTTTCCCCCTTTTTCTTCGCCTGGATGGCCTTGTAGACCCGCTCCCTGCCGAGGGGATAGCTGTGGATCCTTATTCCCAGGGCATCAAAGAGGGCGTTGTCCATGGCGGGTGCGGGAGAGATCATGGAATGCTCGCCCACCCCCCTGTTGCCGTAGGGGGAAAGCTCCTCGGGGGTCTCCTCCCAGAAGGCGTCCAGGTCAGGAGGGACATCCAGAGCGGTGGCTATCTTGTAGTCCGTGAAATCGGGGGTAAGGAGTTTGCCGTGCTCGTCGTAGTACATGCCCTCCATGAGCCCCGCCGATATGCCCTGGACGGTACCTCCCTCGATCTGTCCCTTCACGTTCACAGGCGAAATGGCCTTCCCCACGTCGTACCCCGCGGAGACCTTGTTCACCTCCACGGCGCCGGTGGCCGGGTCCACTTCCACGTCGATGCCCACGGCGCCCACGGTGAAGTGGACCACGCTCTTGGGAGACTGCCCCGTTTCGGCGTCGGGATAGATCACATCCGGCGGCACGAAGCTGCCCGTACCAATCACCGGGCCGCCCTTGTAGTTCCCGTCGGGCATGGGGAATCCGCTCTGGATATGTTCGTCAATGGGTTCCGCCTTGCCCTTTTTCCTGCATTTCACGATGCCATGCTCGATGGTGATGCTCTCGGGCTCCACCTGCCAGTACTCGGCGTACAGGGCGAGGAGTTTCTGTCGTGCGTCGGACGCCGCGCGCTTCACCGCCATGCCCATGGACCAGCAGGAGCGGCTGGCCACCGTCTGCCAGTCGTAGGGGTGACTCTGGGTGTCAGGGTAGGGGCACCTGATCTTTTCGATAGGAATGCCCAGTTCTTCGGAGACCATCTGCGAATAGGCGGTATAGGCCCCCTGCCCCATATCCATGGTGGCGGCGAGGACTTCCACCGTACCGTCCCCCAGAATCTTGACTATGGCGGAGGACGCCGCGTCCGCCGGCATGGCTGGAGCCTTCAGAGCGAGGGCGAAGCCCTTGCCCCGGACCCATCCTTTCCGGGTGGCGGGTTCCTTTTCGTTGAGCCTGATCCGGTCCACCACCTTGCCCACGATGGTGTCGAGGGCGTGGTTGTTCATGGGCATGCCCGTACATGTGGGCAGGCCGGGTTTCAGGATGTTCTTCAGCCGGAACTCGATGGGGTCCATGCCGACTTTTCTCGCGGCGATATCGATGACAACTTCCATGGCGCCCATGAGCTCCGGAAGACCGAACCCCCGGTAGGCGCCGCCGAAGGGCTTGTTGGTGTAGACGGCGTAGCTGTCGGTCCAGACGTTGGGAATGTAGTAGCAGCCCGTGGAGGAATAGCCTGCGCTCCGGACGGGATTCGCCCCGTACTCGGCGGAAATGCCGGTGTCGAAGTAGAAGGTGTTCCGGATGGCGATGATTTTTCCGTCTTTGTCGATGCCAAGCTTGATCTTCGCCACATAGGCCTGGCGCACCCAGGATGTGAGGAGCACTTCCTCCCTGGGGATGTAGAGCTTCACCGGTCTGCCCCGGACGTCCGGGTTCATGGCCCCGGCGAGGCAGAGGGCCTCCACGGTCATGCCGGCCTTTCCGCCGAAACCTCCCCCGATGGGAGGGGCGATGACTCTGATTTTGCTCAGGGGATATTTCAGTCCCTTGGACACTATATCCCGGAGGGCGAAGGCCGACTGGGCGGTGGACCAGATCGTCAGGTCGCCCGTGGCGGGGTCTTCCCTGCAGATGCAGCAGTGGGGCTCGAGGAAGCCGTGGGCGATCTGCGGGCAGTTCACCGCTTCTTCCACGATGTATTCCGCCTCGGAGAAGGCCTTGTCCACGTCGCCCCTGCGGATACGGAACCAGTTGCCGATGTTCGTTCCGGGGAAGGGGGTGATGAAGTCCACGTGGTCGTAGGTTTCCAGTTCCGGATGCACCAGGACCGAGTTGTCCGTGGCGGCCTTGACGGGGTCGAAGATGGGGGGCAGCTCCCGGTATTTGGCGGTGACCTTGAGCATCCCCTCCTCCGCCGCCTCTTCGGACTCCGCGATCACGAGAGCCACCGGTTCGCCCATGTAGCGGACCTTGCCGATGGCCATGGGGGTGCGGTCCATGAGGTAGAGGCCGAAGCGGTGGACAAAATCCTTTCCGGTAACCACCTTGACGACGCCCTTTACCTTGAGGGCTTCGGAAAAGTCGATGGACAGGATCTCACCGTGGGCCACCGTGGAGCGGACCGCTCTCGCGTGGAGCAGCTCCGGCCCGAAACGGAGGTCATCAGTAAAGGCCAGGGTCCCCGCTGCCTTTTCAACATCGTATTTTCTCTCGGTCCACGCTCCGATGCCGTTTTTCGTCACGGTCTGTTTCATGGCTGACACCTCCCGTCACCGCGCCCTGCCGGGGATGTGCCCCAGCTCGCGCATGACCGCGGCGGCTTTGTGAACCGCCCTGAAGATGGGGATGTACCCCGTGCACCGGCACAGGTTTCCCGCGAGGGCGACCCGGATTTCCTCTTCCGTGGGGTCCGGGGTCTTCCGGAGAAAGGCGTAAGCCGACATGATCATCCCCGGGGTGCAGAAACCGCACTGGATGGCTCCCTCGTCCACGAAAGCCTGCTGGATGGGATGAAGCTCGCCCTTCGGGCCCACAAGCCCCTCCACCGTCAGGACGGATTTCCCTTCAGCCTCGAGGGCGAGGACCATGCAGGATTTCTGGGCCAGGTCGTCGATCACCACGGTGCAGGTGCCGCACTCGCCTTCTTCACAGCCCCGCTTGACGCTGGTGACGCCGTATTCCCGGAGCGCCCGGAGAAGGGTCGTCCGGGGTTCCACCGAAAAGGTCACCGGTTTGCCGTTGAGTATGAAGTGAACGTCTCTTTTCATGATGCCCTTCCTCCCTGGAGCCTCTCCGCGCAGAGAGCGACCGCCCGTTTCGTCAGCTCGTCCACCATGGAGAGCCGGTATTCCCGTGACGCCCGGACGTCGGTGATGGGGTTGGAAGCCTCGGCGGCGGCCTTCCCCGCCCGGTCAAGAAGATCATCGCCGGGGGCTGTGACCCCCTCAAGGATCTTCTCCGCTCCGGTCGCCCGGACCGGCCTGGGGGCCACCGCCCCGCAGGCGATTCTGTAGGTCCTTCCTGCCTCTCCGTCTACGGCGAGGCAGGCCACTCCGACCTGGGCGAGGTCGAGAGCGTTTCGCCGGGCGAGCTTGAGATAGCATCCGGCACTTCTCTCCCCCGGGAATGGAAGGGTAGCGGAAACCACGATCTCGCCCGGCATGAGGCTGTTCTTCCTCGGCCCCGTAATGAAGTCGGAGAAGAAAATGTCCCGTTCGCCGCCGGGGCCGAAGACATGGAGCACCGCCTCGTGGACGGCAAAGGCGGGAATCAGGTCCCCGGAGGGGACAGAAGCGCAGATGTTGCCGAGCACGGTGGCCTTGTTCCGTATCAGGACGTCGGAATGGGAAAGACAGGCATCCCGAAGCGCCGGATAGCAGCGCTTCACGTCCTCGTTCTCTGCCGTCTCGTTTACCGTGGCGAGAGCGCCGATCTTGATGCCCCGATGAGGGTAGAAGGAGATTCCCTTCAATTCGGGTATTTCCGAAAGATCCACCAGCACTTCGGGATGCACTGCATGTTTTCGCATCCAGACGAGGACATCCGTTCCCCCCGCCTTCACCATGGCCTGTGAACCGTGCTTCTCCAGGATCTCCGCAGCGGAGGCGAGAGACCTGGGCCGCTCCATTTCAAAAGCCAGCACGAATACCACCTCCCGAAAAGACACAGGCGAACGGCACGGCACAGGGAATGCCGCCGCAGCGGCCGCCTGCCCTATGGAAAAAGGGCGTCCCTTCAAAAGGGACGCCCGAAAGAACCGGATTATTCCTCTGCGAAAGCGACGATGCGGGAGATGCAGGATTCCCCGCCGACGAAGCGCCAGGGGAAGCAGCCGATGGTGACGCGCTTGCCGCTGACGAGGTCGATGTCTCCCGCCACGCACTCGGCGTGGATCAGGTTGCTCGGGAAGAGGGCAATGTGCATCACCTGGTAGTCCTCTTCAGGGAAGAAGTCGTCGAGGCCCTTGCCGTACTTCTTCTTCAGGTGGGCGTCGGCCTGCCTGGCCTGGACGGGCATCCACTCGCGGATCTTGGTGTTCATGGGGTGGTCAGCGGAGCCGCAGTCCACGCCGATCCACTTGAACTTTCTCTTGAGGGCCCACGTGGCGAACTCCCTGGTGGGTCCGGGGTGCTTCACCATGTACCGGACTTCGTCCGCCTCGGGCTCGTTCCAGCCATACCGGTGGTAGCCGGTGTTGATGATGAGGATGTCGCCGTCATGGATGTCCGCCCGGTCCTCGAGGTCCTTGGGGGTGTAGATGCCGTAGTCCTCGGCGATGTCCTTGATATCCACCACGACGCCGGGTCCCACGAGGAAATCCTTCAGGGGCAGGCTGGCGATGTCGCCGCCGTGGCCGCAGAAGTGGATGGGCCCGTCGAGGTGGGTCCCCACGTGGTTGGAGTGGGTGACAAGCTGCCCGTTGGCTCCGTTGGGGGCCAGGCGCTTGAAGTATTTCACCTGCAGGGGTTCATAGGTGGGCCAGGGCGGAGTCTGCACGCCGATGGGAATGGTGAGGTCATACACCTTGATGTTGCTCCAGTTCTTCAGTTCGAGACTATTGCTCATTCAAAAGCGCCTCCTTTGAGATTGAATCAATCCAGTCTTCCCGGGTCATTCGCCCAGGTACCGGTCAGCGAACGCCCCGGCGGCCTTGAGAAAAGCCTCCGCGGGCATCCGGACAATTCCAGCGCCCACCTGTCCCTTTCCGGGTTCCCTGTGGGCCGCGCCGGTATCAAGAACGGGAGTCACTCCCGTCTCCGCCACCTTGAGAATGTCGATCCCCGTGGGGGTTCCCCTGAAGTTCAGGGCGGGGATGGTGAACATGTTGTTTTCGCCCCCCGTGATCTCGTACATTTCGAGGGTGTAGTTGGCCGCGTCCTTCGGCGTTCCGCCGATGAACTGGACGATGGCCGGGGCTGCGGCGAGGGCGAATCCTCCCACGCCGTAGGTTTCCATGATGGCGCTGTCACCGATGTCCCGGTTGGTGTCCTCCCTGGTGAAGCCGGGGAAGAGAAGCACATCGGGGAGGGCCGCCTGACAGGTGAACCAGTCATCTCCGAGGCCGGACACCTTGATGCCGAACTCCGTGCCGTTCCGTGCCATGATGGTGACGAGGCTGGAACCCTCCACTCCGTGGGCCGCTTCCGTGGACGCCTTGGCGGCCGCCATGGCGAGATTCAGGAAGAAATGGTCGTTCTTGTCGATGAACCGGATGACCTCGGCGAGTTCCGCTGCGTTCTTGCAGGTTTCGACGAGGAAGGGGGCGATGGCCCTCAGGAAGAGGGACGTTCCCGCCTTGTTCCTGTTGTGGAGCTCGTCTCCCATGTGGAGCGCCTGGGCGACAATGTTTTTCACGTCCACCTCCTGTCCCCGCTCGACGCTGAGCCGGATTCCGGCGTCAAGGACAGGGTACAGAACCTTCTCCATCCAGCGGAGCCTCTCGATGACCTCGGGGGCGAAGGCCCCCATGCGGAGCACCTTGCCGAGTCCCTCGTTCATGGTGACATAGGATGTGTTGCCCGCCGTCCTGTTCTCAAGGACGAAGACGGGCATGCTGGGAGAGACGATTCCCGCCATGGGACCCACCGCGTGGTGATGGTGGCAGGGGTCGAAGGTGATAGCCCCGCCGGCGGCGAGTTTTTCAGCTTCCTCGGGAGTGTCCGCCCACCCTTCGTACATGCATGCGGCCATAACGCCTCCCCGGATGGGTCCGGACGCCGTCTCCCACGTAAGAGGAGGTCCGGCGTGGAGAAGCATCCTGTCCTTCATTCCCGGCACGGTATCCTTTGCCTTCCCCATGCCCACCAGCAGAGGCTGGGCGGAAAGCAGCCGGGAAAGGGCCTCCCCGTTCGCCTTTTCGATGTCGATCACTGTCAGTTTCCTCCCTTCCTGAGCTTTTTCAGCCGGGCGAGGAGATCCCCGCCCGCAGCGGAGGGCTTCCAGTCCATGGAGACCGCCTCCGCCTTCTGGGTCTTCAGATCGGCGTAAAACTGTTCCACGCCGATATTCACAACCTTGGGTCCTTCCTTGAGCAGTTTCGTCACGGACATGGTCATCCCTCCAGGATCATGGCCGCCAGGCGGGCCGCCCGGGCGTTGCTTTCGCAGACATGCACGCCCAGCTCCTCGAGAATACGGCGCTGCTCCGACGCATTCTGGGGATCTGTATCCACGCCGCAGATGGACGCCACGAAGGCTATCCGATCGCCGGCGGCGGACCGGGCCTTGCGGATCCCTTCAGCGAGCCCCGCGGCGGGATCGTCGTTGCACCCGTAGCCGAGGACCACGTCGAAGAGGATCACTCCCACTTCGGGGTCCTTTGCCTCCTCGTAGATCCGCTCCGCCCGCAGGGAGACGTCGATCATGGGATGGAGCCGCCCCTGGGTGAATTCGTCCTCGCCGTAATCCACCATGGAATGCTGTTCGCTCCTCAGGCTGTCTTCGAGCTTCATCTCTTTTTCCAGTGGGGTGTTGCTCCGGATGGGACCAAGGATGTCCCGGGCGATGAGCTGTCCCTCGTAGCACAGTGTCCCGCCGGAATAGAGCCCCCGGAGGAATCCCTTCCGCCTCCCGATGGTTTCGGCCCTCTGCCGGAGCGACTCATAGTCCCGAAAGAGGTTCTCCCTCGCGCGGGCCCCGTCCTCGCCTTTTGCAAGAGCGGCGGCCACGGCGGCGGTTTCCTCGAGCTCCCGGCAGATGAACACGCCGTCGGAATCACCCTTCGCCTCGCCTCCGATGAAGCCGAGAACGGCAGGCTTCTTCCCCGCCTTCACAGTCTGGAGGATCTTCTGCTCCACTTCCGGTGCGGGAGGCTTGCCGAGGACGGTAAGCACCTCCACCTCGTCGTCGGCGAGAAGGGCGTTCACCGCCTGGAGACACATGATGCCCCCCACCTCGCGGCGGACGTCCCTGCCTCCCGTCCCGATACCGTGGAGGACGCCCACTCCCCGCCTTGCGAGCTGGACGTGAACCTCCTGGAGCCCGGTTCCTGCAGCCGCGACGATGCTCACGGGTCCCGGAGGGCAGGCGTTCGCCATGCCCAGAGCCACGCCCCGGACGATGATGGTGCCGCAGTCGGGGCCCATGACGAGCAGCCCTTTTTCGGCGGCAGCCTTCTTTATCTCCACTTCCTTCTCCACCGGCACGTTGTCGGAGTAGAGCATGACGTTGAGTCCCTTCCCGATGCAATCCATGGCGACGTCGCCGGCGTATTTTCCCGCCACGGAGATCAGGGCGAGGTTCGCGTCGGGGAGGATCGAGAGCGCTCCGTCAAGGCTCTTGGGACGGTAGTCGCCCCCTGAATCCGCTTTTCTCCCGGGGGGATTGGCGAGGTATTCCTTCGCTTTTTCAAGGGCTCCTTCCAGGAGAGCCTCCCTTTCCCCTTCAGGGGCATCGGTCTTAACGGCAATGATGAGGTCGTTGGGGGTGGCGTCCACCCCGCCGAGGTCGAAACCTCCCGAGCCCATGATCTTGTAGTTCGCCTCGGTTCCCATGCTCAGCGAGGCCACGGACACTCCTTCAGTCTTGAGAAGCTCCTTCGCCACAAGCATGAGGGTGACGCTGTCATAATAGGTCCTTCGGATAATTTGAATCCGCTGATTCGAAGAGGGCACGGTTCCTCCTCCTTTCCCGCTTATCCGGTCCGCTCCCCGCAGAGGGCTTCCGAAAGCCCTGCAAGCCAGGCCCGGCCGGAGGTATGACCCCAGTCCGCAATACTCCCGGCACTTCCCGTTACTGCCACCGGATCCTCCGATGCAAGAGCGCCGAGAAGCCGCTTTGCCCGAAACCAGATTCCGCCTGCGAGGGTGTCCCGGAGCATTTCTTCAGAAAGCCAGGTCGTTTGGCCGGGAACAGGATGAAAAGGAACGGCTTTTCCCTGCCAGATCATCCCCGAGGCAAGGCCGGAGAGAAAGTCGTCCCCGGCGGGGGTGCTGCCCGGCCCGCGGCCGATGAGTTCATCCCAGGTCCGCCGGATGACCGGCTCCTGCAAATCCTCGAGCTCATCGGCAAGAAAATCCCGCCACTCGCCCACGAGCCCCCTCCAGCGCGGGTTCATCTTTCCCGCCGGAAGGGCGGGATCGTAGATCACCTGAACGCCCTCGGGAACGACAATAACGTTTTCCCCTCCACGGAAATTGGGGAGCGTTTTCACGAGAAAGGTTCTCGGCCCCATGTCCTCTGCCGAGGTCACGAGGGACCATCGTCTCAGGCCTTCTTTTTCCTCGAGATTGACTGTTCTTCTATAAATTTCCCGGACGGAGAGAGAGACCGGTTCTTCGCCGGTATCGGCACTCCGTCCGGAGACGGGGATTGCAATTCCGATCAGACGACGCCGTCCTTCTTGAGGGCCTCGAATTCCTCGGCGCCGAGACCGAGGAAGGAGGTGAGCACCTCTTCGGTATGCTGGCCGAGAAGGGGGGCGGGTTCCTTTACCTCCGCCGGCGTGTCGGAAAACTTCACAGGAACGCCGGGAATCTTCATGGCTCCCGCCACGGGGTGAACCACGTCCACGATCATCTTTCGGGCGAGCACCTGGGGATCGTGCACCACGTGGGCCATGTCGTTGATGGGCCCGCTGGGGACATTCACCTTCTCGAACTCGCCAAGCCAGTGCTCCGAGGTATTCTTCATGGTCCTCTCTTCGAGGATTTCCTTCAGGGCGTGGAAATGCTCCACCCTGGCGGGGTTGTCGGCAAAGCGGGGATCGTTCACATATTCTTCCATGCCGAGCACGGCGCACATTCTCTTCCAGATTTCATCGTTCCCCACGGCGATGTTCATGGCACCGTCCGACGTCGCGAGGGTGGTGAAAGGGGAGATGGAGGGATGGCGGTTGCCGATGGGGTGGGGGATCTCTCCGCTGACCAGGTACCTGGAGACGGCGTTCTCGAGGACGGCCACCATGCAGTCGAGCATGGCTACATCCACGAGCTGGCCCCTGCCGGTACGGATCCTGGCGTTCACGGCGGATAGAACGCCGATGACGGTGAACAGTCCGGCGAAGATATCCGCCACGGAGCTTCCCACTTTCGTGGGGCTGTGCTCGTCCGGTCCGGTGACGCTCATCATGCCGCCCATGCCCTGGATGATGAGGTCATAGGCGGGGCGGGAACTGTAGGGTCCCGTCTGGCCGAAGCCCGAGCTTGCGGCGTAGATGAGCCGGGGATTGACCTTCCTGAGATCTTCGTATCCGACGCCGAGTTTGTCCATGGTTCCCGGCTTGAAGTTTTCTATGAGGATGTCGCTTTTTTTCGCAAGGTCCTTCAGGATCTCCTTGCCCCTGGGGTGTTTCAGGTTCAGCGTAACGCTTCTCTTGCCCCGGTTGAGGCTCATGAAATAGGCGCTCTCGCCCTTCTGGAAGGGAGGATAGGCCCGGGTATCGTCCCCTCCGTCGGGACGTTCGATCTTGATCACTTCCGCCCCCAGGTCGGCGAACATCATGGCGGCAAAGGGGCCCGCAAGAACGCGGGTCATGTCCAGTACAACAAGTCCTTCCAACGGTTTCATAGGGCAAACACCTCCAAAATTCTAGCTGCGGCGCACATGGTTCCAGCCCGCTCTCCTCACTGCTCCCCGGCCCCGTCAAATGTAAGTTTGTGACAAGATGACGGGAACCGCACGCCTCTCTCGAAATGTCATCGCTATCCAGCTTCGGCGCGGACCGGGGTGGAATCCCCCGGGTGCCGGGAAAAACGCGAAATGGCACAAATTCATGTTTTACATAGAGTTTATTTTATCATACACTATGTTTGGTCCCAAGGAATTACAATGTCAACACATAACATAAATGCTCTTCCATTCCCGCACTCCGTGACACCTGCCGGGAGGAGGATGCACACAAAAAAAAGAGGTATGTCCTGCATGATCGTCGCCGATCTTCTGAAAAAGAACCTTTTTCCGGACTTCCAGATTCTTGCCGGCAGCGGCGGCATGGGCCGCGAGATCAGCGCCGTCTCAGTCCTTGAGGCTCCCGATGCGGACCACTGGATGCGCGGCGGCGAGTTTCTCGTGGGAAGCGGTTTTGTTTTCAGGGACGACCCCGAGCAGCTCACTCCCCTCATCAGGAGAATGAACGGCAAGGGAATCGCGGCGGTGGGCTTCAAGCTCGACCGCTTCCACCACAAGCTGCCGGAAAGCATGACCGAGGAGGCGGACATCCTCCAGCTCCCCATCCTGGAGATACCTATGCACTACCGCTGGACGGACATCATCGACGTGATCCACACTCACCTGGTCCAGGAGCGGAACAGGGACCGTCCCGACGACCTGAGCGCCTTCTGGGAGGAAGGGCTCGACTTCCGGAAGCTCATGTCCGGCTTCGCCCAGAATCTCAGGAGAGACCTCCTGGTTCAGGCCCCCCAGCTTGATCTCAACAACCTTTTTCTCGCCGACGGTTCCATCCTCGGCGGAGAAGACGTGCAGAAATGCCTGGATCTTCCTGTGGTGCAGGAGACCGCCCTTCCCAAAAAAGGGCAGGTCCATTCCTGCGTGGAGGTCCGGAACAGCGGGCAGGTCCAGCGGTTCGCCGCCTACCGGCTGCGGCTCGACACCCCCATCTCCATCTTCGTGGTCCTCTCCCCGGGTGAACTCTCCCCGTCGGCCCGGCAGGAGCGCATGGTGCTGAGAGCCCTGACCATGCTCAGGGCGTCGGCCCTCGAGATCGCCATCGTGTCCAGCAAGAAAGTGATGAAGAAGGAGCGGTTCCTGGAGGGGCTGTGCTTCGGCCTCTACTGCGATCCCTCCATGATCCGGATCAATCTCAGGGAGCTGGGAATTCCCCTCTCCCTTCCGGCGTCAGTTCTCATCGCCTCCACCGCCGACAGACTTTCCACGCCCCGCTGGACATCACCGTCAGGACTGAGCTACAGGCTCGGCAACACATGGGTCACCCTTATCCCCTCTTCCACCATCGAGGACCTGAAGAACGCCCTCCAAAAGGAAGGGCATGCCCTGGGGTTTCATTTTTCTTTCGGCTCTCCCGCCGCGGACCTCATGGAAATTTCCCGGTCTTACCAGGAGGCCCGGAGAACCTTTTCCCTGCTTCGGGATTTCTCCCTTCCCCCCGGGGTCTACTTTTACGAGGAACTCTCCCTGTACGGCCTCCTGCAGAGCATGTCGAAGCTGCCCGAGGCACGGGATGTCTGGGAGAGATTCTGGGAACCCCTGGAAAAAGACTCAAACCAGGCCCGGCGGAGCCTGCCCCTGAAGGAGCTTGCTTCCATGCTCGTGGCCAGGGATTTCAACGCCAAGTCATGCGCCGACGGGCTCCACCTCCATTACAACACCGTGAGGAACTACCTCAGGGAGATCGAGACGGTGCTGAAAGTGGACCTCAGCAATCCCCACCATCGTCTCGGCATCACCCTGGGCTGCCACATCAACGGAAGCATCGCCGGGCAACGCTCCTCCCTGGGGTAAGCGGCTTCCCGGCGTCGCCGGACATCAAGGCTCCATTCCCGTTTCCGGAAAACAGGAGGGACGAATATTCCCGGAGACCGAAATGTGTTACAATTGCATCAGTACCGCATACGACTCATTTTCAGGAGGGATTCCGGACATGAAAAAACACGGCAGACTGTTGACGGTTCTCGCGGGGGCGCTTCTCGTCCTGTCGCTTCTTTCCGGGGCGGCGGCGTCGAAGGAGCTGGTGGTCTACTCCAGCGTGGACGAGGAGAACGCGAAGAACATCCTCGACGAATTCTCCAAGGCCACCGGCATCCGGGTGAACATGGTCTTCCTCTCTTCCGGCCCGGCCATGAGCCGCATCGAGGCTGAAAAGGGGAACCCCCAGGCTGACGTGTGGTTCGGCGCCCCCAGCGAAAACCACATCGTGGCGAAAAACCGGGGCCTGACCCAGCCGTACCTTCCCCCGTCCGCCGCTGACCTGGCGGCGGGTTTCAAGGATCCCGAGGGCTGCTGGGTCGCCTTTTACATGAACCCCCTCGGCTTCGGCGTCCTGGCCGAGGAGCTGAAGAAAGACGGCAAGCCCGTGCCGGCATCATGGAAGGACCTTCTCGACCCGGCATACAAGGGCATGATCCAGATGCCCTCCCCCCAGTCCTCGGGCACGGCTTACGCCATGATCATGACTCTCGTCGAAACCTACGGCGAGGACGAGGCCTTCAAGTACATGAAAGCCCTCAACCCCAACATCCAGACCTACACCCAGAGCGGCACGGGACCGAGCAAGAACCTGGCCATCGGGGAGACCCAGATCGCCATTCAGTTCACACCGGCCTTTCTGAAGCTCGTTGACGAGGGCTTCCCCGCCTCGGTCATCTTCCCGGCCGAGGGTGTGGGCTTCGAGGCCGCCGCCATGTCCATCCTCAAGGGAGCGAAAAACATCGACTCCGCCAAGGCCCTCGCCGACTGGATCGTGTCAGTGGACGGCCAAAAGGTGCTGAGCGCGAAGAAGACCTACTTCTTCCCCGTCCGCTCCGACGTCTCCGCAGGGAAAGGGCTGCCTCCCCTTTCGGAGATCAAGCTCATCGACTACGACCGCATCAGGGCGGCCCAGGAGAAAAAGCGCATCATCGACCGCTGGGTGACCGAGGTCCTGGGACAGTAGGAACTCCCGGAAGACAGACAGCGCGGGGGGAAGGTCTGCGCCTTCCCCCCGCTTTTCAGGAGGCGTCATGGTCACATTCGCACACGGGCGGAGGGAGATCCGGCTCCTCGCCCGGGATCCTCTTCTCGCGTTTCTGGTAGTGCTCCTCTTTCTCTCCCTGGCCCTCTTCGTGGCCTATCCCCTGCTCTCGGTGCTCGTGAAGAGCCTCCAGAGCGACGAAGGGACCTTCACCTTCGGGAACTACACCCGCTTTCTCACCTTCAAATATCTCCGATCGTCCTTATGGAACAGCCTCATCACCGGCTTCGCCACGGCGGCGGCCAGCGTGGCGGTGGGCTACGCGGCGGCCTTCACCATCACCCGGACGTCGATCCGGTGGAAGAAAGCCCTCCACCTTGTCTTCATCCTGCCCATCATCTCCCCGCCCTTCACGAGCGCTCTCTCCATCCTCATGCTCTTCGGCGCCAACGGCCTCATCACCCGGGGACTGCTGGGCATACGGAACTACAACATCTACGGCTTCAAGGGAGTGCTTCTCTCCCAGATCTTCACCTTCGCCCCCGTGGCCTACCTCACCCTGAAGGGGGTGCTTGAATCGCTGAACCCCACCCTGGAGGACGCCGCCATGAACGTAGGAGCAGGCAGGATGCAGACCTTCCTCAGGGTAACCTTGCCCCTCAGCCTTCCGGGCATCGCCAGCGCCTTCCTCGTGGTGCTCATCGAATCCCTGGCGGACTTCGGCAACCCCCTGGTGCTCGCCGGAAGCCGGTTCCCCATGCTCTCCACCCAGGCCTACCTGGAGATCACCGGCTCCTTCAACCTTCCCCTGGGAGCGGCCCTCGCCGTGGTGCTCCTCATCCCGTCCATCACGTCCTTCGCCATCCAGAGGTACTACCTCCAGAAAAGGCAGTACACCACCGTGACGGGAAAGCCCACCGCCTCGTCGTCGAAGCTGGTCAGCCGGGGGGCCCGGCGGGGGCTCGTCACGTTCGCGGCCCTGTTCTCCGGCTTCGTTCTCCTCTTCTACGGCACCATTTTCCTCGGGGCCTTCACCAGGGTCTGGGGGTACGACTTCTCCCCCACTCTCGATCATTTTTCATACGCCTTCGGCGTCGGCATGGGGACCATCCGGGACACCCTTATCGTGGCCCTCTGCTCCACGCCCCTCTCGGGGTTCCTGGGAATGCTCATCGCCTTCCTCGTTGTCCGCACATCCTTTCCCGGCAAGGGGCTCATGGAGTTCACCTCCATCCTTAATTTCGCCGTGCCGGGAACCGTCATCGGCATCGGCTACATCCTCGCCTTCAACCGGCCTCCCGTAGTGCTCATGGGGACCCTGGCGATCCTGGTGCTGAACTTCGTCTTCCGGTACATCCCCGTGGGCATCCAGTCGGGCATCGCCGTGCTCCGGCAGATCGACCCCTCCATCGAGGAAGCGGCCCAGAACCTGGGAGCGGACAGGATGACCACCTTCCGCAAGGTCACCCTGCCCATCATCGCACCGGCCTTCTTCTCGGGCCTTGTCTTCGCCTTCGTCCGGGCCATGACCGCCATCAGCGCCGCCATTTTCCTGGTGTCGGCCAACTGGAACCTGCTCACCGTGCAGATCCTCAACCAGGTGGGCTCAGGAAGGCTCGGCGTCGCCGCCGCCTTCAGCGTGATTCTCGTGGTCATCGTCGTAACGGCCATGGCCGTCATCGCGCGCCTCGTCCCCGGCCGGACCGGGGGTATGGCGGCAATCCGGATACAGGAGGAATAATCCCGTGAAACTTCGCATCAACTCTCTCGTCAAGGATTTCGGCAGCTTCGACGATCCGGGAGGCCTCTTCCGCGCCGTGGATTCCGTCTCCCTGGAGGTGGACGACGGGGAGCTCGTCACCCTGCTCGGGCCGTCGGGGTGCGGCAAGACCACCCTGCTCCGGATGGTGGCGGGGTTCGAGGACCCCACCTCAGGCGGCATCTTCTTCGGCGAACAGCGGATGAACGACGTCCCTCCGAACAAGAGGAACGCCGCCATGGTCTTCCAGTCCTACGCCATCTTCCCCCACCTGAACGTGCGGGACAACATCGCCTTCGGGCTGCGGCTCAGAAAGCTGACGGGCATGGAAATCCGCGAGCGGACGGAGAAGGTGGTGGACCTGGTGGGGCTCGGCGGCATGGAGGCACGCCAGCCAAGCCAGCTCTCGGGGGGACAGCAGCAGCGGGTCGCCCTTGCAAGGGCGGTGGTGATGGAACCTTCCCTGCTCCTCTTTGACGAACCCCTGTCGAACCTGGACGCCAAGCTCAGGGAGCAGATGAGGATCGACATCCGGAAACTCCAGCAGCGGCTGGGGATCACCAGCATCTACGTCACCCACGACCAGATCGAGGCCATGAGCATCTCCGACAGGGTGGTGGTGATGAACCGGGGAAAAATCGAGCAGACGGGAGCCCCAAGGGAGCTGTACTCAAAACCGGCGAACCGCTTCGTGGCCTCCTTCATCGGGAAGGCCGCCTTCCTCCCGGGAGAAAAGACGGCGACAGGATGGACTCTTCTCGGAAGGCCGTGGAATCCGGAAGCGGGAGGATACCTGCC
The DNA here is from genome assembly GCA_018436595.1 of Synergistaceae bacterium. GTDB lineage: Bacteria > Synergistota > Synergistia > Synergistales > Aminobacteriaceae > Aminivibrio. Next base: position 67,390 of record JAHDLC010000012.1, read on the forward strand.
TCAGGGAAAATACGACGTCATGATCCGCCCGGAGGGAATCCGGCTCTCTCCCGCAGGAAGCGGGCTGGGACACCTCAAGGGAACGGTTATCCGGTCCACCTACCTCGGCAGCCTCATGGAATACGAAGTGGACCTCCCCGGCACGGAACCGCTCACAGTACATATCCCAAACCCTTTTGAACGGAATCCCCTCGCTCCGGGGGCCGCGGCGGAGCTCACGCTGATACCGGAAGGCCTCCATTTTCTTCCGGCGGAAAAATAGAAAAAGGGGAGAGCCTTAGGCTCTCCCCGGAAACCATTCCCTTTTACGGACAGCTGCATCCGCCTCCGCTGCCCCCGTTGCCTCCCTCTCCTCCGCCGCTTCCCGTATCTGCAGGAGACTGGTAATCTCTCCGTGCGTTCAGGCTTTCCAGGAAAGCCTGCCTGTCGGGGGCGTTCAGGTACCCGGCCAGTTCCTCCGGTGAAAGGGTTCTTCTCCCTGTCGTATTGGCAATCTCGTCCCCGGTGGCTCCGAGAACGGCCAGGGTGATTTCCTTCGGGTCACCGCTCACCACTCCGATCAGGGACGTAGCCTGGTTTATTCGGGTCGTCGCCGTTTCGACATCCCCCGCGCCTCTTCCCCCATGGATCTGGCTCATGTCGTTGGCAAAAGAAACACAGGCCCCGACATTCGCGGCCGTGTAGACAGCCACGGCGGTCAGGGCTCCCGCAGTCGATACGGCGGGGGCAGAAATGACTACAACAAGACCTACACCCGCAAGGGTAATCGCCGTGACGAACTTCGTTCCCGCCATGGCCGTCGCCCAGTTCTTCTGTCCGACAACGCTGCCGATTTTGTGATGTCCTGCGGCGACTTTGTCAGCGACCCATCCCACGGCGTTCTTCAGTCCTCTGCCGATGCTGGAAGCCGTATTCTGGACCGTCTGCGCCGCCCTGGAAAAACCGTCCATAACGGCACCGAACTCCTTGTTCAGCTGTTTTCCTACCTCCTGCATCTGGTATTCCATCTCGTCCATCGGGGTATCAAAAGCAATTGCCGGAGAAGCGGCGAGCACCTCCACGAGGAACGGGAAGACTTCAAAAAGCTCGTCCAGGGCTGCCGAAAAACTCTCCGGGCCTGCCTCTCCCTTCAGAGCCACCCTGACTATCCTCACTGAATCCTCCAGGCGTTTTCCCGCCTTTTCAAGGGCGTCGCAGGCCTCGACGGCATGATTCAGCCGGGCCTTCATCTCCTCCCCGGTCGCTTCTCTTGTGTCAAGCTCTTCGAGATTCCTCAGCGCAAGGCTCGCCTGAATGCCTGTGAGCCGAACAAGCTCGAGGCTGTCCGCCAGCCGCGTTTTCTGGTTCTTCGGCAGGTCGAGCCTGGCTACCGTTCCCTTGCTGCTCTCCCCGCGGGAGGACGGGGCTGGTTTCCCGTTTTTCTTCACCGGGGCGGCTCCACCTCCGGAACTCTCAAAAGTGACTGCCTCCACCACTGAGGAAAAACCCGTGAGGAAAAGAAACAAAACAAGAAAAATTCCGCTCGCTTTCCGCATTGCCGCTCCACCGCCTTTCACATAATTCTCAACTCGTCCGCAGGCTCCCCGAAGCTTCCTGCGATAATGAGCCCGGACAGCCGATACAGCACCACATTCCGTCGCACCGGCAAAAACTCTCTTTACATTAAAAGACGTTCAAAAATACAATAAAAAAGGAGAATATACAGGCAAAAACAACCAACACCCAAGGGACTCAAGACTCATTCAAGTTGAAAACACAGGCTTATTGTTTTATAATTATACATCAAAATGATCCACATGATTGTTATTTTTTCCTTCTTCGCTTTGTATGCTTTTACGTTGTGATTTTTTTTTCGGACAGACGAGAGGGGGATTCAAGATGCTTCCAAAAAAAATGTTCCGATGCCTGCTGCTGGTTCTTCTGTTGGCCCTTCCCTCATGGGGGGAGGAACTGGTTCTTCCTCCGATTGAGGAACTGCCGGCGGGAGAAACTCCCCCCGCCGCCCCGGTCATTCCCTCCCTTCCTGCTGTTCCTGCCGTTGACGCGGTCCCGGCTTTCGAGACAAGCGGTTCTACAGGGCAGCCTCCTGCTCCTCCGGCAGGGGGAGACGTGCTGGATGAAACGGAGTTCGCAAAGATCAACTGGACAGGGGACTACGTGGAGGCAACCGGTCAGGCTGTGCCTCCCCCGGGAATGGAAAATTCTCCCCAGGGCAAGCTTCTTGCCCGTCGGGGCGCCGTGGTGGATCTCCAGCGGAACCTTCTCGAGGCCGTCCAGGGAGTGAAGGTCGACTCGAAAACCATCATGACCGATTTTATGGCCTCCGACCTTGTCAGGACCGAGGTGCAGGGCCTGATCAAAGGCGTGGAGGTCCAGGAAGGCTCATGGGACGGAGCCGTCTATACCGTCAAGGGGAGGGTGAAGCTTGAGAAGGTCCGGGCCGCCGTGCTGCCGGCCCTGCCGAAGCAGCCCGGAAAAAAGGCCGTTCCCTCGCTCCAGCCGAAAACAGGCGGAGCGTCGGGGCTCCTTGTGGATGCCCGCCATCTTCCTCTGATCCCCGCCCTGATCTTTCGTATAGTGGACGGAAACGGAAAGGAAGTGTACGGGCTCGACTTCGTCGACCAGGAACGTTTTCTCGCTTCAGGCCTCTGCGACTACCATACGAATATCGACTACGCGCGGGGGGCTCCCCGCATCGCGTCGTCCCCCCTGGTGATCAAGGCAGTCAAAACGGTGTCCCCCGGAAATGCGGATCTGGTGATTTCGAACGCCGATGCGGCAAAAATACGGGGAAACGCCTTCGACTTCCGGATTCCCTGCAGGGTAACCGTGGTGAAGCGGTGAGATCATGAGAAGATCTTTTGCCGCCCTTTGCATTCTGCTGTCGGTTCTGATTCCCCGGCCCGCTGCATGGAGCGCCGACCCTGTTGCCGTACAGGCCGAAGGAATGGCTGCCGTTATTGAAGGAAACACCGCCCGTGCCCGTGAGGAAGCCACCCGCCATCTGTACAGGGACGCCGTCGAGAAGGCCCTGGGCGCCTACGTCCAGGGGATCACCGAGATGAAGGATTTCGCCGTCGTCAGGGACAGGGTTTTTTCCCAGTCCCAGGGAATAGTGACTTCAACGAAAAACCTGGCGGAGACCCTCGGACAGGACGGCATTCTTCGCCTCACGGCGGACTGCACTGTTTCCACGACCGTTCTCGACGGGGTTCTCGGTCCCGCCGTCATCGACATGCTCGGCAACCCGAGGGTCATGGTGCTGGTGGACGAAGTGGTGGAAGGAGAGCGGCAGTTCCTCTCCACTGCTGAAGGAGAGGTGCTGCGGGTTTTTCAGAAGGCGGGCTACCTGATCGTGGACCCGGCGCAGGCGGGAGTCATCAGGGAAGGAGAACTCGAGGCCGCCAGGCTCTCGGGCGACCCGGCGAAACTCCGGGAAGTGGCAAAATCCTTCCGCTCCGATGTGCTGATCCACGGCAAGGCCCAGGGAAATTCCTTCGCCAGGCAGAAGATTGAAGGCGTTACCCTGTTCGGTGTGCGGTCCCAGCTCCAGCTCAAGGCCGTCATCACCCAGAACGCCGTCGTTCTGGGAACGGAGATCGCCGAAGCGAAGACCAAAGGGACATCCCCCGGGGACGGAGCGGTGAAGGGTTTCACCACCCTCGCTCCCAGATCGGCGGCGGAACTCGTCCACAAGGTGGCCTATGCCCTCGTGAGCGGGTCTTCCGGCGGCATTCCTGGGAGGACGTACCGGGTCTCCGTATCCGGCGTTTCGTTCAGCGAAGCCAGAAACCTCCGGGAAGGCCTGGCGGGAAAGAAGGGTATAACGGGGGTTTACCAGAGAAGCTTTGCCGACAGGACTCTCGAGATGGACGTGACGGCGGAGCTCACATCTGAAGAGGTGGCCCTTGCCCTGGAAGCCCTCGGCGTTGAGGTAACCGGCCTGACCGGGGGGACCGTTGAAGGGAGAAAGCATCCATGAAAGGGATCCTGCCGCTGTTCCTGCTCCTCTTTCTTCTCGCGGCCGCCCGGGGATGTGCCTCCCTGTCCCTGGAACAGATCGATCAGATACGGCGGAACAACGGCGGAGCGGAGGGAATACAGGTGTTCCGGTACGGTGTCGTGGACTGGAGCGGGGGATCCGTCACCGCCGAAGGCAGAGGCCCCCTTCTCTCCGGTTCACCCCATGACAGGCTTCTGGCCAAAAGGGGAGCCGTTTCCGATGCCCGCCGGAATCTTCTCTGCCTTCTGTACGAAATGAAGTTCGGCCTTCCGGAAAAGCTGGAGTCCATCGAGGTATCGGGAGAAGTCGTCGAGGGGAACATTGACTTCCAGGGAGTCAGGAACGGCATGTACATCGTCGAAGTGACCGTTTCGCTGGACAGGTTTCTCTCGGAGAGCCTGATTTTCAGCAGCACGGTGAGGTGATTTTCATGAAATGGCGTCCATGGATACTCCTGGTATTGCTTGTCATCTCCTGCCTCCTCCTTCCGGATGCCGAAGCCCTGGGAGCCGCCCTTCCTCAAGGAAAGACCATCGCCGTTCTCGTCAGGGGGACACCCTCTCATGCGGCTGCGACCCGTTCTCTCCTGGTCCGGGCCCTTCTCGACGGGGGCTATCGGGCAGTGGACGAGCAGCAGCTCGAAAAAATCAGGCGCAGCAAGGCCGCAGCCCTGGCTCTTGAAGGGAATGTGGATGCCATTCTTCAGCTCGGCCGAAGTTTCGGGTTTTCCGTGCTTCTCTCAGGCGCGGTCACCGTTCCGAAACCGGTGCGAAATGAATTCGGACTTTTTACAGCCACGGCCTCCGTTTCGGTCACGGCCTGCCATGCAGCCAACGGCAGGCAGATTCTGGCCCTGACGGAATCGGCGAAAGAGATCGGCTACACTCCGGAAGAGGCGGCGCAAAAAGCGGCGGAAAAGGCCGCCTCGTCCGCAGGAGATGTCATCCTGGGAAAAAGAGCCGCCGGAAAGCCGGAGAACCCGGCGTCAAAATACACAGTCATCGTTTCGCCGGTGAGATCCTTCGCGGAAGCCCACGGCATAGTGGAAAGCTGCAGGGATGCCGGAGCCCTCTCCGCTTCCCTTCTGCGGTTCGCCGCCGGAAAGGCCGAGGTGGAGGCGGAGTTCGGAGGAACGGCGGCGCAGCTTGTTGCCGCCCTTCTTCGGGTTCGCAAGGAGTTCTTCGAAGAGTCCGCGGAGGGGAACGTCATCAGGCTGGGGAAGCAGTGAAACGGCCTTTTCATGAAAGGAAGGGATGATGATGATCCACGGGAAAAGAATCGCGCTCCTGATGCTCGCAGGGATCCAGTTTTTCCTCGTTCTCTCCGGCACGACGGCTGCACGGGCCGAGGTCAGTCTGTTCATCGATGCCCATACCGTCCGGGTCCATGATCCCTCTCTCGGGCGCCAGTCAGTTCTCAACGACTTCCGGACAAAAGGTCACCGGACCCACAACTACCTTGCCCTTGTATGGAGCGAAGATACTGCATGGGTATACGACACCAGGACCCATCAGTGGCTCACCCAGGGAGATTTCCGGACCCTGCTCGGTTCCCTCTCCGACGAATTCGCCCTCGTCTGGAACGACAGCGAGGCGGCAGTTTTCGACGCGAAGAAGCAGGAATGGATACGGAGCGAAACCATGCCCTGGACCGTCAGCGGCGCCCATCTCTCCCGGGGAATGGCCGCTCTCTCCGGAGACGACGGCTTCGTGGTCTACGATCCCGTACTGAAGCAGTGGCAGTACGCCAACGATTTTCCGGTACTGAAGGCCCAGGTGGGAGATGTGCTTGCGGCGGCATGGGATGCGGACAACCTCGTCCTTTATGATCTGACGGTGCACCAGTGGGTTCTCCGGGAAGGAATCAGGGCTCAGGCATGTATCATCAACGGACACAAGGCCATTATCTACACCGCGGACAAAATCCTTGAATACGACGCCATGACCCACCGCTGGACCGAGAAAAACCGGTAGGGAAGCCCACGAAAGGAGAATCGGGCATGAAAGAGGCACTCCGCAGAATATCCATTCTTTCCGCAGTTCTTTTCCTGTTCCTTCTCCCGGGAGCGGAGGGAGCCTCCCTTTCCGTGGCCGTCCAGCCCTTCCTTTCCCAGGGAACGGAATTCCACCTCGGGCCGGCCGTCTCGGACATCGTCTCCACCAGCCTGGCCGGGGCCAGGGACATCACGGTGGTCGAACGGATGCGCCTCGCGGAGGTCGCCAGACAGCACCGCCTTTCCATGTCCGGAGTGGTGGATACGGCAACCGCTGCCACAGCGGGAAAACTCTCCGGGGCCAGGTATTTCATTCTCGGCGCGGTCAGCCGTTTCGGCGCCCTTCTCGTGGTCACCGCACGGCTGGTGGACGTGGAGTCCGGCAGGGTTCTCGGGAGCTTCGAACAGACTTCACGGCAGGGAGAGGATGAGATCGTCCTTGTCTCGAGAAACCTCTCGGCGGAGCTTCTGGCCTTTTTCAGCGGAGATGCCCCTGCGCCGGGCGATCCTCTGAAGGACTACAGGTACTATCTCTACGAAGCCCTGGGCTACTACAACCTGGGTGAGTACAGAAAATCCCTTCCCTTCTGGGAGAAGATGACCCAGCTCAGTCCCCGCAACGGACTCCTCCGGTTCATCGCCGCGGGGATCTACTTCCAGGCGGGGAGGCACTCCGACGCCCTTATCGCCGCCCAGCAGGCGGTCACATGGGATCCCTCCTTCGCCGAAGCCCATCTTCTCGTCGGGAAAGCCTATTTCCTCCTCGGGGACAACCATAAGGCCACACCGCCCCTTGACAGGGCCCTGGAGCTGAATCCCAGGCTGACGGAAGCCCTTTTTCTCAAGGGATCGGCCTTCAAAAACAGGAAGCGGACCGAAGAGGCGGCCGATTTCTTCGTGGAGGCTATCCAGACCGATGAAACCTATGTTCCCGCGTATCTCGCCCTCGGTCAGCTGCTCCTGGAGAACGGGGCGGCAGAGGAAGCCGCAGGCGTTCTTCTTTCGGGAATGAAGCACCAGCCGGGCAACGGCAATCTCCGGTTTCTTCTCGGCACGGCCCATCTGATGCGGGGCAATCTCCAGGGAGCGAAGGAACAGGCCGCAGCCCTGAAATCCATAGATACTGCGCTGGCAAAAAAACTGGAACAGCTCTGCAGCCAGTGAGAGCTGCAATCTGCAGAAAGGGAGTGACGCGATCATGAAGTTGAAAGCCCATGTATCGGCAGGAATCCTGATTCTCGGCTTCGCTCTCCTCCTCTCCCCAGTCCGGGGATTCGGATGAGGCGGAGGAAGCGACGGGGGCGGCGGGGCGTCGTCCACAGCAGAGGAGAAGGCCATCGAGAGAATAGTGAGCGTGTTTACCTCGAAGGGAATGCTTGAGGGCAGGGATCTCGACGAGGCGGTCAAGCTGGCGGGGTCCGTCACGAAGGAAGGGGAATGCAAGGCGGCATACCTGGCCGGCGCCAGCCTGCTGCGAAAGGGAGAGTATGACAGGGGCAGGGAGTTCATGCTGAAGGCCCTTGACGGATGCTACGATCTGTCCGTGAATTTCTGGGGCGACATGGAACGGCTCCGGACCATCGCGGCCGGAGAACTCGCCCTCCACGCGGGCACCAGGGGAGATTACCGGACCATCATCGCCGTTGAGGAGAAAGTGGCAAAGGACATTGCCACGGACAGGCTTCTGGTGAGAGACGCGAAATGCATTCTCCAGGGAAGGACCAAGCTCGGTGATATACTGAAATTCCACAAGGCTCGGGCGTACCATGCTTCGAAGATGACCGCCGATGCAAAGAACACCCTGAACGAACTCCAGTTCGCTTCGGGGAAAGTGTTCGTTGACGGCGAAGTGGTCGGTTTGAAGGACGCTATTTCGAAACTGCAGCTTCAGGTGGACGGAGCGGCCTTTCTGCCTTTCCTGAAGGCTGTTTGACGTGTTTCGGGAGGAATGAGTGATGGGCAGAGTGCCGGCGGCTGTTCTGCTGCTTCCTGTTTTTCTGGGGATCCTTTTGTTCCCCTGCCCTTCAGCGGGAGAAATGGTTCTTGCCGTACCTGATTTCCAGGCCGTGGGCTGCATGCCCTACCTTGGCTCCGGAGTGGCTGAACAGGTAAGGGCGAAACTGACGGGCCGGGGCCCGTGGACACTTCTTGAATCCTCCCAGATGGCGAAGATCGCCTCGGAACATCGTCTCTCCATGTCCGGGCTGATGGATGAAAAGAAAGCGATATCTGTCGGAAAGGTTCTCGGGGCCCAATATCTTATTGTCGGTTCCGTCAGCCTGACGGGATCCGTATTCACTCTGACTGCCCGTCTGGTGGACGTCAGTACCGGGGTGGTTCATGCCGGTTTTCAGACCGTCACCCATGAGGGAGAGGAAGGCCTGCCGGCTGCCGCAGGGTTCCTGGCGGAGGACATCGCCGCGGAGCTGGGCGGACCTGATGCCTGATACAGGAATATAAAAGAGGGCGGGGGATTTCCCCCGCCCTCTGCTTATCAGCCGCCCTGGCTCGTTACGGCTTTATCTTCTTGAAGAAGACCGCCTTTTTGCCGGCGATGTCGGACACGAGCATGATGCCGTCCTTGTCCTTGGGGTTGTGGAACTCGTCCATGGTCAGGGTGGCGTGCATGAGCTTCAGGTCCTTCGTGGCCTCCAGGGCGTCCCGTACCTTCACGGGATCGTCGCTGCCGGCCCGCTCCATGGCGTCCTTCACCCAGTAGACGCTGTCATAGGCCATGACGGCGTTCATGAACTCCATGCACTCGGTGCCGGTCTGCTCCTCGTACTTCTTGAAGAAACCGGCGAGGGCCGGGTCCGCCTTGTCCACGTGGCTCACCCAGTAGGTATCCTTCATGGCGTCGCCGGCGATCTCCCACATGAAGTCGCCGTAGCCGTCGCCGCCCACGATCTCAATGTTCAGGTCAAGCTCCCGGGCCTGCTTCACCGCCAGGGGGAGGCACTTGCCCATGGTGGGGATGACCAGCACGTCGGGGTTGGCCTGCTTGATCACCGTGAGCTGGGCGCGGAAGTCCACGTCCTCGGCCCTGTGGCCTTCGTCGGCCACGATCTCTCCGCCGTATTCCTTGAAGGACTTCATGAAGAACTCCCGGAGCCCCTGGGAGTAGTCGCTGGACACGTCATAGAGGACGGCCGCCTTTTTCTTCCCGAGGTCCTTGGCCGCAAAAGCGGCAATCATCTTGCCCTGATAGGGGTCAAGGAAGCAGATGCGGAAGTTGTAGGGACGGACCTGCCCCTTCTCGTCCACGGTCACCAGGGGATTCGTGGGGAGGGTTCCGATGTGGGGCACCTTGCCGCGGTTGAACACAGGGGCGGCGGCGATGCAGAGTCCGCTTCCGCTGGGCCCGATGACCACGCTGACCTTGTCCTGCTCCACAAGGCGCCGGGCCGCGTTGACCATGTCCTCCTGGCGGGTGCGGCAGTCGTACATGACGACTTCCACGGGCCTGCCGAGGATTCCGCCTGCGGCGTTGATCTCAGCCACGGCAATCTTCACCGATTCCACTTCCGCCACGCCGTAGGCGGCAAAGTCACCCGTCACCGTCGCGATTTCACCGATCCGGATAGGATCCGCCGCACAGGCGGGCACGGCAAAAAGACACACCAGGAACACCAACGCCATCGCTTTCCGAATGCTGCCGAAACTCCTCATTCTTCCAACCTCCTCACATGATATGGTGCCTTTCGGAACAGTATGACTCAATCAAGTTCAGGCGAACGGAATATCCGCCCGCCGGTCCTCCGGGGAAAAAGACCAACATTGAGAAAAAATTCTCCGCATGGCACAAATAATAATACTACAGCCGAACCTTTTCCGCATCAGTCATTCCTTCGGGACATACAGCCCCTCGGGATTGGATCCGGCAAGACCGGCCTGAAGAAGATGGTCCGGGACAGGCGAAAGACCGGCGATCTGTTCTTCTCCGAGCAGGGGGTAATAGGGCAGCCTGTTGAAGCCGTCGGCGATGTATTCGAGATCGTCATCTCCGTCCGCCCATCTGCAGCCGTCGTACCGTTCCAGCTTCAGGGGGCGGGAATACGCCCTGAGGGTTTTCTGCCCAAGGGTGTTGAAATAGAAATCGAAATAGGACATGGCCAGTTCCCTGAGGTTCCGGTAGACCGGCTCCCGGAACCGGAGAGTGGTGAAGTTGGACTTCGCCACGGCCCCCCAGCACCCTCTCTCCCGGAAGACAGCGATCACGTGGTCGTCGTCGTTCCAGGCTTTGAGGTCCACCACCAGGGGAGGGTATCCGAGCTCCCGGAGGCATGCCGCCGCAAAGAGGGCGCCCTCGAAACAGTGGGCGTTCTTTTCGGTGAAAACCCTTTCCGGCGGTTTGCACTCCTCTTTCGCATTGTAGGGAATGGAGTCGAGAAACCGCTGTATTTCCGCAGGACTTCCAAAGCCTGGCCGGAACATGAAACCACCCTCCGGAATAAAAATGGCCGGAAGGCATAATCCCTTCCGGCATTGTTTCCATCAATCGTCCAGGTAAGAATCGAAGTAGCCCGAAATGTGGATCACCGGGGTTCCCTTGTCTCCCGACCCGGACGTGAGATCGCAGAGGGATCCGATAAGGTCGGTGAGCCTCCGGGGGGTCGTCCCGAGAGTGGAATGGCTGAACCGGTCCATGGCGCCCTTCGAGCGGATGGCGTCCCGTACGGCCTCTTCCGGAGACTTGTCCCCGGAGTTGTCGGCGACGTACTTGAGCTTGATCTCCTTCGGCATTCCGTCGAGGCCGTCGGTGTAACCGGGTGAGACCACCGGGTCGGCCAGTTCCCAGATGCCGCAGACGGGGTCCTTGAAAGCTCCGTCGCCGTAGACGAGGACTTCCATGCGTTTTCCCGTCCGGGTCTGAAGCTCCTTCTGGAGATCCAGGGCAAAGGGGCGGCTGTCCCGGGGAAAGAGCTTCACTGTCCCGTCGTTCGTGTAATTCGATCCCAGAAGCCCGAATTCCGGGTTGTATCCCATGCCCACCCTGTGGGGCTCCGAACAGAGCTGGTCGAGGGATACCACCAGGGCCCCCGACTGCTCCAGTATCTCCCTGTGAAGCCGGCGGGCATGGATGCTCGCCGCGATGACCGTGTTCGAGAATTCCAGGGCCGCCAGCGGGGTATCGGCGAAATGGATCTCAACCCTGCCGGGCTCCATCTCCCTGTAATACCTGACGTAATCCACGCCGGTAAAGGGGTGGAGGTAACGCCCGAAGACCTGCTCGTACTCCTTTTCGTCAAAAAGGCCGCCTTTCAGCCTGCCGCTCCTGAGGAAAAACTCCCGGGGATCCATGACAAGATTGCCCACCTCGTCGGCCGGGTAGGAAAGAAGAATGTGGACCTTCCCCCGGACGCCCCGCAGGATGCCTTTCAGTATCTGCCCGAACCGGTTCCTGCTGAGGATCGGGAACAGAAGGGCCACGTCGCCCTCCGGAACCTTGCGGCGGACATCCTCCGCTATGTCCTCCAGGGTGGCGTAATTGCCCTGGGCCCTCGCCAGGAGAGATTCCGTCACGCCGACGATGTCGCGGTCACGGAGGGGAAAGGGGTCGCAGGGGCACTCCGATGCTGTAATCAATTCCGAGGAAACGATATCAACGAGGTCTGCACCCCGGGAAATGACGGGGAGACGAATTCCCCGCGAAACGGCGCCGATGCAGCGCATGGGTCCTCATTCCTTCCGAAGAGGGTGTGTGGATGGCTGCAGGAACGGCGTCCCGCGCCTCCGATATTGTATCATTTTTCCGCCACCCGACAAAAGGAGGAATTACGCCGGGAAAAGGATCGTTCCCCCGCGTTTAGGGAAGAGAGGCACAGATCGAAGCGGCCGTTTCGACCCTGGAGAAAGCGCTGAGAGCCGCGAGGAAGGCCGCCTGGACATGCTCCGCGGGAACGGCAGTCTCTCCGAAGACAAGGGATCGTGTCGCGCAGGCATCCCCGGCAAGGGTGCAGTTGAAGGCCAGGTCAGCGGCAGCCCGGACCGTGGTGTCGATGCACATGTGGGTCATCATGCCCGCGATGACCAGCCGGTCGGGATTCAGTTCCCGCAGACTGTCGAGGAGCGGAGTGTCCCGGAAGCTGTTGGGGAAATGCTTGACGAAAACAGCCTCTCCGTCTTCAGGGAGGACACAGGGGCGGATATCCGCGCCCTTCGTTCCGGGCAGGAAAAAAGTCGATCCCGGCCGGGTCGAAACATGGCGGACATGAATCACCGGGAGCTTCCGGCTTCTGAAGGCGGAAAGGAGTTCGGCAGCCTTCCCGCCCGCCGCTTCGCTCCCATGGAGTTCCATGGCCCCTCCGGGGAAATAGTCGTTCTGGAGGTCAACAAGCAAAAGGACAGGGTTCATAAGACACCTCCCACGTCGTGATGCCGCCCCCTTCGGGCGGAACAGGTTTCCATTATACGCCCTTGTTCGTTTCGGTCATGGAGGATCCGTACGGGAGGGAAAGGAGTTCAGCTGCTTTTTTTCATCCTGTCGAGCTCCATTTTCAGGCGCCCGATTTCCTCGTAGAGCACGGCCGATGGCTCTTCCCGGTTCTTTTTCATCTGTTTCCCCGTAAAAACAAGAACCGCATTCGACTGCAGCTTCTTTTTCCATCTGCATATCTGTTCAGGAGACACACCGAACTCCCGAGAAAGCTGGGCAAGCGTCCTGTCTTCCTTGCACGCCTCAAAAGCGACATGGACCTTGAAATCGACAGAATACCGCGTGGACATCCCGAAATTCCTCCCGGCATGGCTGATCCTGAACGGGAACATCCATAACCGGACATCGGCCCCGGGCTCAAAAAAAGAATTCCAGGGCAAAACCAGCCATGGAAACAAAAGGACATGCCGATCCATGCTGTACTGCCGCAACGGCACACCCCGGCCAGGCCTACATATCCCGAACAGTCAGAACCAATACAGCCTGCCCCGCCCCGGGCGCAAGGCTGTTGTTGCCCGTCATTTTCACCGTCCCCCTGCCGCCGGCGCAGAAAATCCCCCGAACCCCCGTAAGGAGGTCGACCTCTCCGGTTCCGAGAGCCTGGGGTCCGGTGGACCGCCCTTCCCTTGGTGAAGTTATCTCCACCGTCAGCGACAGCCCTGCCGGCAGAGGCGACACAAGACGGCCCGTCAGCTTTCTCGGCGCATCCCCGGTGGAGGAAAGGAGAAAGAAAAAGGCGCTCTCGCCCGGTTTTCCGCCGATCATGGCGGCCATTGAGACGGAAGTGTTCGTGAGATGGACCCCGCGGAATTCCGGAATGGTCACTTCCAGGGAAAGCGCGGCCGATTCCGCCGCCTCCGAGGGGAAATCCATGGCCCCCAGCAGCAGCGCTCCCGCGGCGCACGCGAGAAGAATCGAAAGAATCGAAAGAATCGGAAGCGATCCGGAACCGGACCGAGAAATCATCATTGTGCCCTTCCCCTTTCCCCGAGGGTTCATTTCTTTTTTCCGGAAGAGGACGTCGTCGTAACGGTGCCGCTGTCGATAAACTGTATGGTCCGTTTCTTCCGGAAAATGTGATTCACCATCTCCATCACGTCCCCAGGCGCCAGATCAATGGTTTTCGACTCGGTCTCGAACTGGTAGCCGGCGGGGATGCCCGCTTCGTAAAATGTCAGCTGCCAGTTCCCGGGGCGGATGTTGTCGAACACGAACTCCCCGTTCATGTCGGTGGAACGTCTGACTGTCTGGTCATCCCTTGTCAGCTCCACCAGTATGTGGGCCAGGCTGACAGGCTTGGCGCCGGATTCCGTCGCCGGCGGTCCCCCGGCACCTTCCTTTCCGCCATCTCCCGTTCCTCCCTCCCTGAGAGCGAGCCTTCCCCTGAAAATCGCCCCTTTGGTTATGCCGATATCCATGGAGACAGGTTTGGGCCCTCCCGCGATCTCGAGGGAGATGGGGTACTTCTGCACCGTGGTGAAACCGTAGCCGATGGACTTGGGGTCGATCATGACGCGGTAAAAACCGGGCTCCAGGGCGGGGAAGAGGAAAAGACCGTCCTTGTCGGTCACCACGGCTTCAGTCCCTACCCTGACAACAATGTCAGGAAGCCCCGGCTTTTCCGGATTCATGGAGTCGAATACCTTGCCCCTGAGAATCCCCACGTTCGTCTTCTTCACCGTCTTGATGCCCACCGGAATCTGGTAGGAAAGGCGGTATTCCGTTTCATAATCGTCCCTGGTGACTTCCAGGGTAAGAAGCCGTTCTTCCGTCATCTCGTAGGTTGCGATAAGGTCGAACTGGTTTGACAGCATCTCGGCGTTGTCCCCGATGCCGGATCTCGTATAGGCCAGGGAAAGGGTGAGCCGGGGAGAGGCCCTCCAGAAGACAGCCCCTCCGAAACTGCTCGACCCCCTGAGAAGGTAGCTCTCGCTCAGGACATCGTTGTCGCCGAGGTTCCAGAAAAAGCTCAGGGTGAGGTTGGGCGACGGGAAATAACTCACGAGGAAATTCACGTTCCAGGCCGATTCCGACACCCCGGTGAGATGATTGTGCTGGTCGCTGAACCGGGGCTCCACGGACCAGTTGATCTGGCCGAAATTCCGGCCGAACCGGATCCAGTACGATGTCTCCGAATAATCGAAGTTTGCGGGAGCAAGCCGATCGACCCGCCCGAAATCATCAAAGCCGACCATGAGGAACCAGCCGTTCTGCAGAGAGAAATCGAGGGTCGCCTGCACCAGGTTCTCGGATACGGCCGTATCCGACTCTCCCGGCCTGCGGTCGAGATTGTTCTCGTAGGAGGACGCTCCTATCCCCAGCCGCATTTTTGGACCTACCGGCAGGCTGACGGAAGCGTTTTCGTAATCGTAGCTGTGGAAATAGCCCCAGTAGTCGGCCCCGGCATGGGTCTTGCCAAGGGAGTAGGACATCTTTCCCGCCGTCATCCCCCGCCACAAAAAGCGGTAGGCATCGTCGTCGTTTTTCGCTCCGGGCCGGTCAGTGCTGCTGCGCCCGTACTCAACTTCAAGCGTGCTGTTCTTTCCCGTCCTGAAGCGCCCTTCCAGGCTCCAGAGCTTGTCCTCCACCTCCGGTTCGCTGCTCGTGGCTTTTGTCTCGGACTGGGCCACGTTCAGGCGGAGAAAGGAATCATCCCCGAGGGAACGCTGCAGGTAAAATCCCCTGTCGATCCAGTCCTCTTCCCCGGCCCGGTCCCTCACGTAGAACAGGCCTGCGGACATGTTCCCTCCGGCCATGGACTTGAAATCCACCCCAAACCCCCTTCCGTAGGAGGAATAAACGGTCAGGGGGGAGACGCCGTAGGGCTGGTCCCCCATCAGGATCCCGAGGGAGCGGCTCGAGTAATTCATCCAGTATTCGTCGGTCCTGCTGAAGAAGGAGGAATCGTCCACATCGGGCCCCCGGAAGGAAAAGGAAAATTGCTGTTCTCCCTCTTCGTCGAGGGTACCCGCCCCTTTCCATTCGAAGGACGGCTTTGTGTCTCCTCCAGCGGTTCTCGCAGCCGATACGGCGAACGTGGAAGGGAGGATATGGTAGGGTTCCGGTTTTTTAAAGAGGGCGGGTACGACCTCCAGGAGGACAGCAGTGGAGACGGCCTCCTCTTTTTTTCCGTCCTTCTCGATTTCCGCCGTTAACTGGATGACGGTGACAGTTCCCCGGAATCCGGGGTCGATCTTTCCCGAGACGGAAATGGCCGCCCCTTCCCCGGGCTTGAGTGAAACTTCCGATGGAGCCGCCAGAGCTGGTGAGTTCGGATCCGTGTTCTTCGCCCGTATCAGGAAGGTACGGGGGATATTGCCCGAATTGACCAGCCGGGCGGAAAACTCGTATTCTTCCCCCGCCATGAGCGATGCCGGAGGGTTCTCCACCATCAGGTCAGTCTTCGCCACCGCGAGAACGACCACCTCATATTCCATCGAGCCCCGTATGGACGGATCCCGGTCAGACTGCACCGAATATTGGATTTTCGCCCGTCCCTCTGCGGCATTGATGGGTATCTGGAACGACAGGAGGCGGGCCGTCGAGGCCTGGGGAGGCAGCACGAAGGACGTCATGGGGATCACCATTGACCAGCCTTTCGGCAGGATGACGTCTTCCCGGAACCGTTCCTGCCTGTTCGTCCGGTTGGTAACCTCGATACTGATGGTGTGCATGCGGCTCGGCTCGGACACGATCTGGACCGGTGAAACAACCCGGACCTCCGCTCCCCTGCCGTGAAACTGGGCACAGGAAGGCCCTCCTCCCAACAGAAGGAGAAAGACAAGCCCCGCCGACAATCCCCTGCCGACCCGCATGGCGTCCATGACCGTTACCTCCCGCTACTTGAGCTCCAGCGTGTAATTCGCCCCAAACACGTTGTCGTCCCCGTTGTCCGCAACGACAACGGCCTTGTACCCTCCCGGCGCAAGCTTCGACAGGTCGAGCACGAACCGTGCCGAACACCCCGGGTAGATCCGGTGCCTGCTCCCGTCGATCTTCCCGCTCGACTGCCCCTTTTTGTTGAACAGTTCGGTCCACACATGGGGTGTCAGCAGCCGCTCCCCCGTGTTTTCGAGATCGAGGGTCAGGAAACGGCCGTTCTTTTCCTTCGCCAGGCTCCTGCTCTGGAAGCTGAGCTTCGCTTCCCCGGAAGAGCCAATGGTGGTGATCATCTGCACGGCAAGGCGGATCACGGTAACGACCTGGATGTCCACGTCGCTTTCCTGCTTTCCCGGCGTCAGGAGGCTTTTCGGGACAGGTTCGATCATGAGCAGGCTCCAGTAGGTTCCCTTGAGTTTCGGGTCAGGAGGAACGGAAAGGGTGAAATTGATCGTCAGGGATCCCTTTGCCGGTATCACCGCCTGGTTGGGAGTCAGGCTTATCCAGGAGGCGTTTGACCGTCCCACGGTCCCGGTTTTCTGGAAGAGAGCCCGTCCGTCCGCGTAGTGAAGATAGTCCTGGAGAAAAATCTTGAGCTCGCTTTCCTCGTCTCCGGTGTTCTGGACGACGATCTCCCCCCGGGTCTTTCCCCCCGGATCGAGGGTAAACGACCTGGTCAGCGTTCCGTCCACATTCAGGTTGATGCCGGCCGAAAGGCTGCCGCACATCCCTGCCAGCAACAGGCAGGCCAGGCACAATCCGTTCACGAGCACCCTGTATTTCATCGCGTTCTCACCACCGTAAAAATCAGGCTGGTCCGTATCGTTGCCCCGGGCGTCCGGGGGGTGATCCCCCCAATTTTGAGCTGCAGGGGGACCTGCATCCTGTCACCTGTTCCGGAAAAAAGAAGCACCGGGCTCTCGCCGACGGGTACAAACCCCAGTCCGTTGCGGATCCAGCCTGCCCCATGCCCGCTGCCGCTCCGGCGCACCCAGAGCTTCACTCCCTCCGGAAGAGGTGAACCCTGTATTTTGACCTCAATTCCCCACTGTTCACGGGTATTTCCCGCATTGACCACGCTGAGAGCAGCGGATCCCGGCATGCTCTGCATCGAGGGATCGGAAGAGGACCAGAAAGAAGCCCTGAGAGGAAATCTCCAGCTTCCCGAAACGATGACGTCAAGACCTTCCGCAGCCAGGGGAGACAAAACCGCCCCGGACAAAAAGAAGCACAGGAAAAGAAAAACTGCGGGTGCCTTCCAACGTTCCGTTCTCATGAACATGTCCCCCCTCGATGGTGCCGTATTCGTATTGCTTGTATAGAAAAGCCGGCGGGGCCTTCCAAGACACTTCATTCAGTTCTTCCGGCCGATGAAGCAAACGACGAGTACCTGTCTGTCCGCTTCCCTGCACTAAATCTGGTCGAGAATGGTGAGCTTCAGGACAACCATTCCGTTGCCGCCTGCGGCGGTGTTGTCGGCGAAGAGGCTGACCTCACCCGTCCCGTTGGCCATGTACAGTTTCTCGAGATCCTTCACGAGATCCACGTCCGCGGTCCCGAGCACCTGGGGTCCCGTGGTATGTCCGATTCCGTCAGGCCTGTTCAGCAGGCCCCACATGGACACGCCCGTGGGAAGGGCAGGCGAAATGGACCCGACGATCTTCCGGAGCCCTACGCCTGTCGCCGCGGCCATGTACTTGAAACCCTTATGGAAGTTGCCTGACCCGGGAGCGCCGATATAGGTGCAGATCTTCAGTTCGTCGTCAAAAATATAGATCGTTGACATCGGCTGGACTTTCCAGAAGATGTTCAACGAATCGGAATTGGGAAGGGGATCGCAGGACGGAGGACAAAACAGCAAATCCACTTCCTCCGCCAGGACAGCCCCTGCCACACCTACCACAAACAGCACCGCGAGAAGCACCAGTATCGCTTTCTTCATTTCACTCACCTCTTCTTTCTCGGTAAATTGCCCCAAAGAAGGCCCCGCCGGCCTTCGGACACAAAGAACCACCTGTCTGCGGAGACAATTTCCTGTCCGCGCAGCAAACGCCGAAAATACATTTCAGACCCTGAAATGCAGAACCGCTGCGACCGGGAAAGAATTACGGAAATGAGAGAACGGAAAAACTGAAGGGATTATGGAAGACCGGGATAAAGCCTGGATAAATGGAACGACCATCAAAAAGAAAAAAATTCCATGCCCCACAATGTGCCTTTACGTCGTACCACGACCTGCCCCACGCATTGCCACTGTATTGCCTTTTGTTTTGCCCCTTGTTTTGCACCCTGCATTGCCCCATGCCTTGCAGGTTGCTTTACCCTTTGCCTTGTGCCTTGCATTGCATACTGCCTTTCTTGTTTCGCCCCTTTGCACATCAAAAATCTTCTTTTCTTTTGCACTACTATTTATTTCAGCTCAATTATAACCATTGCATCTTCTTTGTCAATCACCCTGTCTTTGTATTATGTATTTTCTGATTTCATGTATTCGCTCACCCCTTTTCATGGTTCTGATCCGGCAGTATGCAGGATGAACGAAGAAGAATCAGCAACCCCGAAGGGGGACAAAACATTGTTTCCGGCAGATGCATGACGAAGGGAGCCGAAGAAAAACATTCTCCGGCTCCCTTCGTCCTCCCGCTAAATATCAGGCTTTCAGCGCCACCGCCACTGCCGGGTCGAACAAGAGGCTGACCGCCTCTCCCTCGGCCCACATCCTTTTCCCGGGAAGGAAGGGGTCGAAGGAGAGCACCGTCCGGCCGCTTTCCAGGGCGACTTCGTACTCCATGCGCCCGCCGAGGAAGGTCGCGGTGAGAATTGTCCCCTTCATCCCGTCTCCTGAGGAGGGCAGGAGGTTTTCCGGCCGGACGACCACCGCCGCTTCGTCTCCGGGTACGAAGGAAGCGTCTTTAACGGCCCGTACGGACACGCTGATATCCGGAAGGGAGACGGAGACTGCCCCTCCCTCCGCGGAGAGGACTTTGCCCGGTATGATGTTCGCCTGGCCGATAAAATCGGCCACGAAAAGGGAGCTCGGGTCGCTGTAAATATCGAGGGGGGCCCCGATCTGTTCCACCTTTCCCCTGTTCATCACCATGATCCGGTCGGACATGGTGAGGGCCTCCCCCTGGTCATGGGTGACATAGAGGCAGGTGATGTCCAGGTGTTTCTGAATCCTCCGTATTTCGGTGCGCATGTGGATTCTCAGCTTTGCGTCGAGGTTTGACAGGGGCTCGTCCATCAGCAGCACCCTCGGCTGCAGCACGAGCACCCTGGCCAGGGCCACCCGCTGCTGCTCGCCCCCCGAGAGCTGGTTCGGGAACCGGTTTTCCGCCTTCGCCAGGCCCACGAGGTCGAGCCCCTCCCGGACCTTCCGGCGGATCTCCTCCTCACGGCCACCCTTGACCCGAAGCCCGTAGGCCACGTTCTCGAAGACGCTCATGTGGGGGAACAGGGCGTAATTCTGGAAGACGAAGCCGATATCCCTCCTGTTCACCGGGACATTGGTCACGTCCTGGCCGTCGATGGTGATGGTTCCACCGGAGGGGGTTTCGAACCCCGCCACCATCCTGAGGGTCGTGGTCTTCCCGCATCCGGAGGGACCGAGAAAAGTGACCATCTCTCCCGGCGCCACCGTCATGGAGACGTTGTCCACAGCCCGGACCAGTTCCCGGTCCTTCCGGAATATTTTCGACACATTCAAGAGTTCGAGTGTTACGGCCATCAGCCTCGGCCTCCTTCACCGGAAATGCGCCTCGTTGCGAAGCGGGTCAGGCCCGTCAGGACGGCGGTGGCGCCGAAGACGAGCAGAATGAGCACGACGGAAAAGGCGCAGGCCTGGGCGAACTGCAGCTCCGTCATGCACTCGAGGATGCGGGTCGTGAGCAGGCTCCACTTGACGGACACGAGGAAAATGGTGGCGCTGATGGCGGTCATGCAGTGGATGAACAGGTACCGCATCCCCATGAGCACCGCGGGAACCACCAGGGGGACGGTCACCCTGAAGAAGGTCCTGGCCGCCCCGGCGCCGAGACTTGCCGACGCCTCCTCGATGGAGGGATCGATCTGGTGGAGGGACGCGATCACCGCCCGGATGCCCGCGGCGTGGTAGCGGAACATGTAGGCCGCCACGAGGATGGTCATGGTGCCCGTGAGCAGGATGGGCTTTTCGTTGAAGGCGATGACGTAGGCGATGCCCACCACCGTTCCGGGAAGGGCGTAGTTCAGCATGGAGAAAAATTCCATGGCCCTGGTGCCGAAAAACCGCTTCCGCTGGGCGATATAGCCTACCACCACGGCCATGAGACCTCCGAGAGGCGTGGCCACCGCAGCGATGGACAGGGTGTCGGCAATGGCCTTGCGCCCGTGGGTGAACACGTACCGGAAATTCTCCCAGGTCATGGAGTTGTCCACGCCCCAGACCTTCACCAGGGCTCCCCAGAGGATCAGGGAATACAGGTACAGGATGAAGGCGGTGACGGCGAAGCACACCCCGAGCACGAGCCCCTCCGCGAGCTTGCCCTTGCTCTTGAAGCCCGAGCGGCTTCCCGTCTTTCCGCTGATGGTCACGTAATTTTTCCGTCCAACCCAGAAGCGCTGCAGGGCGTAGACCCCCATGGCGGGAAGAAGGAGAAGGAAGGAAAGGGCCGCCCCGCCCCGCAGGTCATAGAGCCCCGTGATCTGGAGGTACGCCTGGGTGGGAAGCACGGGGAAGCTGTGGCCCGCCAGCACCAGGGGAGTGGCGAAATCCGCCAGGGAGCTGGCGAAGAGGAGCAGCACCGAGTTGGCGATGCCCGGGGTGGACAGGGGCAGGGTCACTGTCCGGAAAACCCGCCCCGGCGAAGCCCCCAGGGACAGCCCGGCGTCCTCGAGGTTCGGGTCGATGGCGGAAAGGACCGCCGCCAGGGTGAGGAAGGAGACGGGAAAATAGGTGAGCGTCTCGGACATCCAGGTACCCCAGAATCCGTAGAAACTGAAGTTCTCTATGCCGAAGAACTTCAGGAGGATGCCGTTGGGCCCCAGGGAAAGGGTCAGGGCGATGCTGCTCGTGAAGGGCGGGGAAATGAGGGGCAGCGTGGTGACCGCTCCGAGAAACCATTTCAGCCAGGAGGGAAGGGGAATCCTGGTTACCGCGAAGGCGTAGATGTACCCCAGCACCGTCCCGGCAAACGAAACGGCCCCCGCGAGCCAGAGGCTGTTCAGGAAGGCCTGCCGGTCGTACCAGCTGTCGAGAACCGCCCCGAGGTTCGCGAAGGAAAACTGGCCTTCCACCATAAACGTCATAAGAAAAAGCCGAAGGACCGGGTACAGGACGAACACCGCCAGGGAAATCCAGATGGCGGCAAGGGCAGGGAGAAGGGCCGGGTCCCGTTTGAGCGGCGACACCTTCTCCGGAGCGGAGAGCGCGGATGGTCGGTTCATGGCGTCATTCTCCTTGAGTGAGCTGTAATGCCTGCAGAACAGGGAAAAAGCCCCGGCGGGAGACACTCCCGCCGGGGATGGGGTCTGCGTCGGATTCCAGAAAAAGGGCCTACTTGATGACTTCGTTGATCCAGCGGTCAACGAAGGCCTTGCGGTTCTGGCCCTTCCAGGTCACGTCCACTTCCACCAGGCTGACCTTGGAAAGGTCAAGGGCGGGATTGGTCACTTCCACGTCGCCCCGGGTGGGGATGTAGTTGATCTTCCTGTCCACCAGCAGCTGGGCGAAGGTTTTCGAGGAAGCCCAGTCCATAAACTTTTTGGCGTTCTCCAGATTTCTGGCGCCCTTCAGGACACCGGTAGCCTCGATGCCGAAGGAAACTCCCTCCTTCGGGTAGCTGATCACGACAGGGTGTCCCTGCTGCTGGATGTCCAGGGCGTCCACGATGTAGAAAATGCCGGAGGCCGCCTGTCCCATCGCCACGGGCATGGCGCCGCCGGCGCCGCTCTTTGTGTACATCTGGATGTTCTGGTGGAGTTTCTTCTGGTAGGCGAAGGCCTCGTCCTCGCCCAGAATCTTCACAAGGGAGTAGATTCGCTCCGTGGCCGTGCCGGAGGTCCGGGCGTCGGCCATCTGGAGGCCGTTTTTATAGGCGGGGTCCAGGAGATCATTCCACGACGCGGGAGCTTCGAGCCCCTTGTCCGCCAGGAACTTCGTGTTGGTGAGGAAAACCAGCGGGATGATCCCGATGCCGGTCCAGAAGTTCTCTTTCGAGCGGAACTTGTCCGGGATGCCGTCAGCCCCTGCGGGCCTGTAGGCCTCGAAGACCCCTTCCTTTATGCCCGCCTCGTAGGTGTCGGCGGGGCCGCCGAGGATCATGTCCACCTGGGGATTGTTCTTCTCCGCCACTACCCTGGCGAGCGCCTCGCCGGAGGAAAACCGCATGAAATTCACCTTGATTCCCGTTTCGGCGGTGAAGGCCTCAAAAACCTGGGAGGCGTACTTCTCCGGCATGATGGTGTAGGCGTTCAGTTCTCCCGAAGCGAACGCTCCTCCGGCCATGACGGCGACAAGGAGCAGTGAAGCGATGACGACTCTGAGTCTGGACACAACGATCATCTCCTTCTTTTTTTGCATGCAATGTAAACGCTTTGTTCCTGCACCTTTATTATGGCCCCGGTGCTCCTGTTTCGCAACATGGACCTGAAAAGAAAGAAAAAAGAGAAAAGAGGCCGATCTGCTTTCCTCTCTTCTCCATGCGAAAATACAGCGGGATCCGCCCGGAGGCGGATCCCGCTGTATTTTCTTTGCCTGTTTTCTGCCGGCGGATTACTTTGAGAAGCCGAGTTCCTTCGCTTCGTCCTTGTAGCCGAGATCCCACAGGACCGTACGGTAGATCTCGAGGAATTCCTTGCCCTCTGCAGACTTGCCGCACTCTTCGACCACGAGCTTGTGTCCCACACTGCGGGCCTTGGCTTCGTCCTCAGGGCTCCAGCGGACCACGGTGACGTTGGGCATTTCCTTCCACTTCTCCCGGGCCTTGATCTCATGGACGTAGACCATGGCAGAGAGATAGCGGATGCGATCGCGGGCGATAATCACAATATCCTTGTACTCCTGGGGAAGGTCATTCCACCTGTCGGGATTGACCACCAGGGGGAAGTACTCGCAGGTCCCGTTCTGGAAGGCGGGGTCCACGGCGTAGGCGGCCACTTCGTGGAAGCCCATGCGCATGTTCTCATCCCAGAAGGTCCACTCGGCGGCGTCAATGTTCTTCGTCTGGAAGGCGGTGTAGATCTCGGGGGCGGAGAGAGACACCGTGGTGGCTCCAAGAGCCCTGTAGAAAAGGGCGCCGAAGCCGGAGGAGCGGATCTTCTTTCCCTTCACATCCTCGATGGAGTTGATGGGCGTGACGGACATGAGCTGCTCGTTGATGGGGCTGGTCATGGCATGGCCGAGATACTTGATGCGGTGCTTGGCATAGAGCTTCTCGAACCAGGGCTCGAGCTTCTCCACCAGGTAGGCTCCCTCGGCAAAAGTGCCGAGAGGGGAACCGGGCTGGGTGGTGAGGGTGAAGAGGGGATCCTTGCCCGTCCAGTAGGCGCTGTAGACCATGGCGGCATCCACCACTCCGTTGGCCACGCCGTCAAAGGACTCGAACACGGGGAAAAGCACGCCGGCCGCATAGGGCTCGATAACGAACTTGCCGCCGGACAGGGTCTTTACCGTCTCGCAGAACACTTCAGCTATGCGCTGCTGCTCCGTTCCTGGCATAGCATGGGTCACCAGGCGCCACTTCACGTCCTGGGCAATGGCCCCCTGGGCTCCGGCAAAAAGAAATACAACGGTCAGTACAAGTGCAAGGGTCTTTTTCATTGGGTCAAATTTCCTCCTTTTCTGGGTTTGGGTGTCGCTTTTCATGAACACTCCGGTGCGCCTTTGCTTCCCATACTCTTTGACTGTTTTCCTGCTTTCCTGGCGGCGCCGTTCGCACGCTCCCGAATAGCTCCCCCCTTTCGCTCCGGGTTTTCCTGTTTCAGAGTTCAAGGTTCACAAGGGGCTTCGGTACCTGCCGCCCCCTACATGCCCATGATGTATCTCGGAAGCCACATCACGATGTCGGGGAACAGGAAAATGGACGTGATGCAGACGACCTGCAGCAGAATGAAGGGAACGCTCGCCTTGTAAATTTCCACGATGTCCACGTCGGGAGGAGTGCATCCCTTCAGGTAGAAGAGGCTGAAACCGAAAGGAGGCGACAGGTAGGCGGTCTGCAGCAGCACGTTGAACGCGAGACCCACCCACAGGGGGTCGAAGCCGAGTTTTGAAAGAATGGGGGCAATGATCGGAACGGCAAGAAAGATGATGGCTCCGGGTTCCAGGAACATGCCGAGGATGAAGATAAACAGGGCGGACACCAGGAAGACCATGTTGGGTCCCCCGGGCATGTTCATGGCGATGTTGGTGATGAGGGTGTTGCCTCCGAGGCCGGAGAAAACGGATCCGAAGGCGCCTGCGCCGATCATGGTCCAACCCACCATGGCGGACACCCCAAGGGTCTCGAAGCAGGAGGTATAGACAATCTCCCAGGTGAGACGCCCCTTCAGCAGGCCGATCAGGAGGGCTCCCGCCGCTCCGAAGGCCGCCGCCTCCGTGGGGGTGGCCACTCCCAAAAGGATGGAGCCGAGGACCACCATGATGAGCAGCCCCGGGAAGAAAACGCTCTTCATGGAAATCAGCTTTTCCTTCCACGTGGCCCGTTCGTCCCGAGGCAGGGACGGGCAGAAATCCGGGTCGAGAAGTCCCCTGATGAGGACGTACCCGATGTACAGTACGGCGAGGAAGATACCGGCGGAAAGGCCGCCGGCGAAAAGGCCGCCGATGGAGACGCCGGTGACGCACCCGTAGAGCACCATGTTCGTGCTCGGCGGAATGAGCTGTCCCAGGGTTCCCGCCCCCATGACGCATCCCAGGGCCATGCGCCTGTTGTATCCGTGCTTGAGCATCTGGGGCAGGCCGATCAGCCCGAGGCCGATGACTCCTGCCGCAACCACGCCGGACACTGCCCCGAGGACGGCCCCCACCACCACTGTGGCCACGGCGAGACCGCCCCTGAGTCCCCCGGACCATTTGAAGAAGGCGGAATAGAGGTCCTCCACCACGTTGGTCTTCTGGAGGATGTAGGCCATGTAGATAAACAGCGGGACTGCGATGATGACGAAATTGTTCATGGAGCCCCATGCGGCGGATACGACGATGTTGAGGGCTCCGGGCCCCCAGAGGACGTAGGCGAATCCTATGGAGACGGCGGTGAGGGAGAAGGCGATGGGCACCCCTCCCGCAAGGAGCACGAAAAGGGTGGCGAACATGAGAAGAGGGTACAGTTCACGGGCCATGGCGATTCTCCTCCGTCAGCTTGCTTCGCCGCCGTTTTTTTCAGGGCGGCCGAGAATGAGGGCAAGCATGTCCTTGAATGCCTGCCAGGAAATGAGGGCGCAGGAAATGGGGATGATCCAGCGGTACCACCAGACCTCAGGGTTGAAGGGCGTCTGGTGGGTGGACCGTTCCCTCATGAGGGTGGAGCGCCAGGCTCCGGGGACGCTCACCCAGATGATCGTCAGGGCGACGAAGAGCACCACCGCCTCGGAAAAGATGGCCAGGATGCGCTTCCACTTCGGGGGAAGGTAATGGCTGAGCACGTCCACCGCCACATGCTTTTTTTCGAAGTGGCAGTAGGCGGAGCCGAGCATGAAGAATGAGCCGTAAAGGAAAAGGGACACTTCAAAAGTCCAGATGGGGGTTTCGTTGTAAATATACGACTTCAGGGAACTGTAGACGATGCCGACGATGAGCGGCAGAATCAGAAGTGACACTAGCTTGCCGAAACGCTGCATGGGCCGTCCTCCTCACGATATTGTCTCTCCTGTTTTTCAGGTGGCGGAGCCGTCCTGGAAATGCGGGAATTGCTTGAAATGCCGACAGTGCTTCAGTATAAGCACCGGGAGAATATCGTTCAATTATTTGACATTTTTGGGTGGTTTTGCTCCTTTTTGACAACGGGCCCCGTGGCAAAATACAGTTTCTGGGGACGCCCCACCGTGGTCAGTTCGAAATCCACCGCGACTTCCTCCCGCTGGACGAGAAGCTCCAGGTACCTGCGGGCGCTGGAGCGGGAAATGCCGAGCATCCTGCCTGCATCCGCCGCCGAAAGAGGCTTCCTCGACTCCTGCAGCAGTTTCCCCAGGCGGATGAGCAGGGTCTCCTGGAATCCCTTGGGAGCGCCCTCCGGAGTACCTGAAATCCGTTTCCTGAAGCCGAGAAGCCTGTCGAGGTCCTCCTGCCGCCAGGGCATATCCCTTCCCACGAGACCGTGGTAATACTCGCTGTAGGCCGCCAGCGCCCTGGTGAGCCGCTCCCATTCAAAGGGCTTGATCAGGTAATCGAAGGCTCCGGAACAGATGGCGCCCCGGACGACGTCGGGTGATTTTTCTGAAGACAGGATGATGAAATCCACCCTCGGGAAATTCGTCCGCATCCGCCGGAATCCCTCCAGGCCGTTGAACCCGGGAAGGGCGATATCGAGAAGCACGAGGTTCACTGTCGTTTTCGAAAGAAGCGGAGCAATCTCTCCCCCTTTTTCTGCGAAACCGGCAAAGGAATAGCCCTGTCCTTCAACCACCACTTTCCGGTACAGGGTGCGAAGCATTGGATCAGGTTCCGCAATAAGCACCGGGAGTGAATACACTTTTCCGCCCACCTCCCACTTCCAGCACGTGGCGCTGCCTTTCTTCCCCGCAGGCGGTGCCGCCCTTTTCCGCGGTACCCGTCCGGCCCTCCTCCATGGCCCCGCCGAAGAAAACGGGGCCCGGAAGAAAATATAGAAAGTATTATACAGGATAAGCCCCTTTGTCAAAATACCGGAAGAATTCCCCCGCTCTTCGCAAAAAGAGCGGGGATTTCTTTCAAAAAAAACGGAGCGGGGCTTTTTTGTCCCGAAATATTCCCGTCAGCCGCCGCTGATCATGTGGATTGCCTGGACTTCTGCGCCGTCGGGTATTTTCACCGACGAGAACTCATCTCTTTTGTGGGGCGTCCCGTTCACCCACACGGCGATCATGGGAAAAGTAAAGTTCCGCTCCTCAAGCAGGTTCCGGATGGTCATGCCTTCCCTCCAGGGAGCCTGCTCGCCGTTGACCCGGATCATGCCCTTCTCCCGGACCTCCAGTAGGGTTCGAGAAGGTCGAGGACCTCGGGGCTGTCCAGACCAAGGCGCTCCACCGTCTCTTTCGTCGGCACGCCGTTTCTGTCCCAGCCCCTCCGGGCATATACCGCGTCCACAAGCTTCTCCCATTCGCCCCTCCGGTGGGCCTGCAGGCGGGAGATCTTCTCCTCCACCGTCAGTCCTTCTCCGGAGATGCCCGCCTCTTCGAGTTTCGTTTCAAAGTATTCTTTCCTCACGTTCCATTCGTCCGGGAAGACGGGACCGAGGGCCCGGTCGGGGATGTTGTGCTCTTTCCGCGTTCCCTTCCCCATCCGGTAGTTGAAGATCCGCTCGTAGTTGTAGACCCGCTCGGACTGGAGG
>JAHDLC010000015.1 GCA_018436595.1 Synergistaceae bacterium
CCATCCCGTGACTACTCCGTCGGTGTAGTACTTCGTCTTCTCAAGTCCGAAATTGGTGCACCGGTGTCGGACGTATTCGTCCAGCTCCACAAAGGTTCCAGGGTCCAGCAGCTTCTCAAGACGCTCCCGCGCCGTTCCCTTTCCCTTCTCCTTCTGCTTCCCGACCGCCTTCGCACCGCCGCCTCCCTGCGCTTCCTCGTGCTTCTTCAGAAGCTCCTCGCACAACTCCTCAATTGTCCGGTGTGACATGTGATGTGTTTGCCTCCTTTATCCCCTCGTCGTAGTCCGCCTGCGGGAACAGCTTCCTGAGTATGTCCGAGGCAACGGTGTAGGGGTTTGTTTTTCGTGCCGCAAGGTCTTCCATGAGCTTCCCGCTCTTTTGCGACCGCCAGACCTTTTCCGCCTTCCGCGTTAAATTCTTCAGAAGAATATCCTCCACCTCGGAGGATAGGCGCCTGAATTCGAAACGGGCCCCTTCCGGGCTGTTTTTGATGAATTCATGGTGTTTGACGATGCTCTCCGCGAACTCTTCCACCCCGGTGCCGTTCTCCGCAACCGTAAGGTGAACGGGGGGCGTCCATGACTTGTCCCTGACAAGTTCAAGCATAAGCCTCACTTCGGCGGCGACCCTGTCTACGCCGGGCTTGTCGGCCTTGTTGATGGCAAAGACATTGGCGATTTCCATAATGCCCGCCTTCATTATCTGGATGTCGTCTCCCATGCCCGGGACCAGGACAACGCACACCGTATCGGCTATTTTGATGATATCCACTTCCGACTGGCCGACGCCGACGGTTTCGATGATGATGACATCCTTGCCGCAGGCGTCAAGAAGCAGCACTGCTTCCCTGGTCCCTCTGCTCAGGCCGCCGAGGGACCCCCTGGTTCCCATGCTCCGTATATAGACGCCTTCGTCTCCAGTGTGGCGCTGCATTCTGATGCGATCTGCAAGAATGGCTCCGCCCGAGAAGGGGCTCGAGGGATCGACGGCGATGATACCCACGGTCTTCCCCTTTTTGCGAAAAGATTCGATCAGTTTGTCGGTCAGCGTGCTTTTCCCTGCGCCTGGACTTCCGGTAATGCCGATAACCATGGCTTTTCCGGTAAGGGGGTAAATACGGCGCATCACAGCGTCGGCAATAGGGTCACCGTTTTCTATCAGACTGATGATCCTGGCTATGGCGCGCATATCGCCCGCCAGGGCTTTATTGATAAGAATATCCACAGCGTCTACTGTTCTTTGGCCCTTTTGTCCGCTACAGCTTTTTCAAGCCATTCAACGCAAACAGACGTGGGGGTTCCCGGTCCGAATACCGCCCCGGCTCCCGCCTCGAGAAGTCCCGGGATATCCTTGTCCGGAATGACTCCGCCGCCGAAGACGATAATGTCTCCCGCATCCTTTTCCTTGAGGAGACCGATGATCTTCGTAAAATAAAACGTGTGGGCGCCGGAAAGAATGCTTATTCCCACAGCATCGGCATCCTCCTGAAGGACTGTTTCCACGATCTGCTCCGGGGTCTGCCTGAGTCCCGTATAGACCACTTCCATGCCGGCGTCCCGCAGAGCTCTTGCCACGACTTTCGCTCCCCTGTCGTGACCGTCGAGTCCCGGTTTTGCCACAACCACCCTGATTTTTCTCTCGTCCACGGAATATCCCTCCAGTGTGTTATAAGACTATCGAAACGGACGTGCCGTTACAGAACGATATTCTCGGTATACTCGCCGAATACGTTCCGGAGTACGCCGCAAATTTCTCCCTCGGTGGCATAGGAACGAACGGCATTGATGATGAGGGGCATAAGGTTCCGGGAATCGTCGGCCGCTGCCGCGCGAATGTCCTCGAGAGCGTTCTTCACCGCAAGATTATCCCTGGCTTCCTTCAGCTTGCGAAGTTTGGCGATCTGCCGCTCACCCACCGAAGCATCCACGGTAAGGAGATTCATCTCCCTGTTGTCTTCCCTGACCTGGAATTTATTGACACCGACCACGATGGACTCCTTAGCCTCCACCGATCTCTGGTAGTCGTAGGCCGCGTCCTGAATGTGCTTCTGCACGTATCCCTTTTCGATGGCGGTCAGCATGCCGCCCATGTCATCAATCTGACCGATGTACTCGAAGGCCTTCTTTTCGATCTCGTTTGTCAGGCTTTCCACCACGTAGGAACCCGCGAGAGGATCGACCGTGTTGGTCACGCCCGACTCGTAAGCTATGATCTGCTGGGTTTTCAGGGCGATGCCGACGCTCTTTTCACTCGGAAGGGCCAGCGCCTCGTCCATGCTGTTCGTATGGAGGGACTGGGTTCCTCCCAGAACGGCGGCAAGGGCCTGCATGGTTACGCGGACAATGTTGTTTTCGGGCTGCTGTGCTGTGAGGGTGCTCCCTCCCGTCTGGGTGTGGAACCGGAGCATCTGGGCCTTCGGGTTGGTGACGCCGAACCGGTCCTTCATGATCCGTGCCCACATGCGACGGGCGGCACGGAATTTCGCCACTTCCTCGAGGAAATCGTTGTGGGCGTTGAAAAAGAAGGAAAGACGCTCTCCGAATACGTTGGGATCGAGACCTTTCCTGGCGGCGGCTTCCACGTAGGCGATGCCGTCGGCGAGGGTGAAGGCCACTTCCTGGGCAGCGGTGCTTCCGGCCTCGCGGATGTGATATCCGGAAATGGAGATGGTGTTCCACTTCGGCACGTTCTCGCTGCAGAATTCGAAAATATCCGTGATAAGCCTCATGGAAGGCTTCGGGGGGAAGATGTAGGTTCCCCGGGCGATGTATTCCTTGAGGATGTCGTTCTGGATGGTTCCCGAAAGGACATCCATGGGCACGCCCTGTTTCTCCCCCACGCAGATGTACATGGCGAGGAGCACGCTCGCGGGAGCGTTGATCGTCATGGAGGTGGAGACCTTGTCCAGGGGGATCTGGTCGAAAAGGATTTCCATGTCCTGAAGACTGTCAATGGCCACTCCCACTTTTCCGCATTCACCCTGGGCCATGGGGTCGTCGGAATCGTAGCCTATCTGGGTGGGAAGGTCGAAGGCCACGGAAAGGCCGGTCGTTCCCTGGGAGAGGAGATAGCGGTATCTCTCGTTGGACTCTTCGGCGGAGGCGAATCCCGCATACTGGCGCATGGTCCAGAACCTGCCCCGGTACATGGTGGGCTGGACGCCTCTCGTAAAGGGGTATTCGCCGGGGAACCCAATATCCCTCATGTAATCCACGGATTCG
Source organism: Synergistaceae bacterium (assembly GCA_018436595.1). Taxonomy (GTDB): domain Bacteria; phylum Synergistota; class Synergistia; order Synergistales; family Aminobacteriaceae; genus Aminivibrio. Next base: position 3,223 of record JAHDLC010000015.1, read on the forward strand.
ACGTCGTCAGGGCCGTAGAGCCTCCCAAGGGGGAGTCCTCCTCCCGTCGAAAAGCTTTCCTTTCTCTCTTTGTGCTTTTGAAGCGATTTTGCAACGCCTGCCTCGAACTTCGCTCTGGCTTCTTTGTACTCCGTATTCATGCGTGCATCCCCTCCTCGAAAATTTGTTCAGTCAATAGCTGATAATTTACAGAAGATCGGGCCATAGGGGCATCCAGTCCCTGGAAGATGCCGAACCTACGTCCATGTAGACGGAAAGAACGGACCGGCTGGGAAAACCGGACGACGTTTCATCGGAAGGCAGGGGAATCCTGACTTCTCCGCGGTGAGAGGAAGAATATCCGGGCAGGTCTCCTCCCAGGGAATAGAGGGCCCCCCCGCCTGTCAGTCCCGAGGCCCGCAGGAGGGGCAACGGAGAAAAGGTGTCGCAGAAGGCGAAAAGGCGAATTCCATTTTGAAGGCAAAATCCCGCAAGCTGCCGAAGCTCTCCCTGGGAAAATGGAATGGAGGCGGCCACTACGATATCGTTGAGTTTTTTTCTGTTTTCCGTCCACCATTCACTGAGAATGAGAAACACTTCCTTTCCCGTTGCCGCTTCGTGGGACTGCCCCCCGATTCTCCTTCCGGGAGGAAGAAAAAACACTGCCCCTTCGGGACTCTTCCGTGCAAGGAACCTAAAATCCGCAGTAAGCATGCGCTCATTCCAGACCGAGGTGACAACCGGCCTGTTCTTCGACATGTACGTACGGTACGGTCCTGATACTGATGCCCCTAACAGGAAGCTTTCCCTGTCCTCCTCCCTCCTGACCGAGGGAGTATCCAGGGAGAGAAAAGCCGGAGAGGAGTCCTCGGGGAACAAATATACCTCCCAGAGCGAAAAACCGGCAACATCAAGGCAATAGACCCTGTCTTCGATCGAAAAAAGGCTCCATGCCCCGGGGGCTTCCCGGATCACCGTTTCCGACCGGACCGCTTCCATGGAATCAAAAGAAATGGTCGTTTTGGTCACAGCTCCGTTTTCATGGACGACAAAAAGATCACCGAGAGCCGACCATGCAAGGTCCCGGGGTGAATCAGCCTCAAAGGAGAATACCGTCCGTTTTTCCCGAAGTGACACGAGGGAAACCGCGCCGTTGTTCCGGTCGGCGACGGCGAGCCATTCCCCGAAAGCAGCTGCCGCGACGGGCTCGAATGGGTGTTCTGTTTCCGGAATTGCCAGTTCGGAAACAAGGGCCAAATCCGGCAGAGAAAAAATGGCTGATCTTCTTTGAGATGCGCTCACCGCTATAAAAGCGCTTTCTGATGCCATGGTGCCGTCTGAGGGGGAAAAGGGCAGCTTTCCGAGCTCCGTCAGTTCTTTTCCGCTTTCGCCAAGAGACAGTACGGTTCCGTTTTCGAGAAGGACTATCCCGCCGGTCTCTCCTTGAAACAGGGCGGTTACCGGGGCTTCTATTTCGATCCCTGAAAAAGCCCGTTCTCCCCGGTTTCGTACCCACAGCCGGTCGCCGAGAACATCCGCCACCGCCAATCTTCCGGAAGGGGATGATTCGGCTTTGCCGAGGCCCTTTATGCCCAGGTTCTGAAGCACTGGAAGCCCCAGGGAAACTTTAAGGTCCCGCAAGGCGGAAGCGGCACGGGAAAATACAGGTCTTCCGGAAAGGACATCCCCGAGAAACCTGCCTTCTTCTTCGAATCGTGCGAGTACACGGGGAACAGCAACATCCATGGGGCGCACTTCCAGGAAATACCTGAGAGACTTCAGCGCGTCGTCCGTTCTTCCTATCCTGTGCAGTACAAGGCCTTGCATAAGGTAATAGTCCACGAGAAAGGTATTCAGCTTCAGAGCCCTGTCGAGATCACCCAGGGCACCAAAGTAATCCCTTTCGCAGTACTTTCCGTAGGCACTGCCGAAATACTTCTCCGCCTCTTCTCTGTTCGCAGGGGGAAGAACTGCAGCCTCCATAACCGCCGTCTGAAAAAGAAGGACGATGCAGAACGAAAGAAAAAGCATACGACGGGGCCATCTTCTATCGCAATCCATCGGCCGCACTCCTCCTCCTGAAACCGGAAAGCTCACTCATAAATGCTTCGAAATGACATCAACGCCCGCAAAGGAATAAAAGGCGAGCGTGACTGCCCCCGCCAATAGAAAACCCAGCAGCATTCTCAGGTAGAGTACCCACATCTCCCCTCCCGGCAGAGATCCGTTGCGGATACGAACCACGATACGGGCGATGAACAGGGACGCAAGGAACATGCCGAGGGCTATGAGCGCTTGAACATTTACTATAGGCATTCTTCACTCAACTTTCAGCTTCTGATAATGGAAATTAGGATACCCCATAAAAAAACGCAACGCCACTTAAAAAAAGATTTTTCCAGCAAATTAGCGAAGAAAAAAAAGAAAAAAATTCGCCTTCCACGAAAAAGATACCCTGGATTCTGCACCCAGGGTATCTACTATACCATTTTTTCTGGATATTTCGGTCACCGGAACGGGGGAATGGAAATCAGGACACTCCTGCCTCTCCCCTGCAGGCGGCGGATTCATCGTTCAGATGGATCTGCTTGAGAACCGATACGGCAACCTCCAGGGCCCGTTTCCCATCGGTGATTCCCACAAGGGGCTGCTTCCCTTCCCGGACGCAGGTCACGAAATGCTGAAGTTCCAGTTTCAAAGGTTCGCTCTTCGGGAAGACGGGATGTTCGATGACTTCCACGAGGCTGCTGTTGTTCTGCCTGACGCACCGGTTGATGGACACGTCCTGGGTCTCATAGTCAATGGTCACATACCGTTCAGGTTCCATGATCTCGAGCTGACGCAGCCGTCTTTCCGAAACCCGGCTTACAAGGATGTGCGCCATGGATCCGTTTTCAAAGGAGATCTGGGCGGAAGCGATGTCTTCGTGATCGGACCGGATGCACCTCCCGGCGGCGGAAATCGCCGTGATTTCCGACCGGACAAGGGAAAGAATGATGTCGATGTCGTGAATCATCAGGTCCAGGACAACTCCAACGTCGCTGATGCGGGGAGAAAAGGGGCCGAGTCTCCGGGACTGGAGGAAAAGGGGTTCATGAACGATCTTCGAAATGTACTGGACGGCACTGTTGAATCTCTCGATATGGCCTACCTGAAGGACAAGATCTGAGTCAGCCGCCATTCGAAGCAGGCTCTCGGCTTCGCTCACCGTGGTTGTCACCGGCTTTTCGATGAGGACATGGATACCGTTGCTCAGCGCTTTTTTCGCTATCTCGAAATGGAGGCTCGTGGGAACCACCACGCTCACGGCATCCGGCCTTGCCCGGGCGATAAACTCATCCATGTCAGTAAACCATGGAACACCCAGATTGTCCCCTATGGCGGCTGCCCTGCTTTCGTTCTGATCGACGACACCTACGAGCTGTGTCCCGAGGAGTTCTGTGTATACCCTAGCATGGTGCTGTCCGAGATGCCCGACCCCGATGACGCCCAGCCTTTTCAGGTCCATGAACGGATCAACTCCTTTTGAGGCTTGAAAAAAACTTTCCCCGTACAGTATTCTCACGGGAGAAGCATCAAAAGTGGCAGGAGAAACCTATTCCATCCAGGCAAGAAGAAAAAGCCTGTTTTCCCTGTCCCCTTTTCTGTATGAATAGCATACATCATTATCCCTGAACGTGCACAAGGGGACGGAACAAATCATCTCATCAACAATCCCGGCGCCTTTGAGCTGTCTCCGGATTTCGCCGCCCAGGTCGAAAAAGACGTCATTCCCGTCTTCCGACACACAGTGCCGGGAAAAGGACTCAATGCCACGCTTCGTCCAGGGTTCGCCTTTTTTTCTGAAATAATGCTCCTTTCCGATTCCCGGACCAATCCAGGCCCAGGTTTCCGAAGGTTCAGCGCCCTTCTCCCCCAAAAGGGAACGGGCGGCCCTGCCCGCAATATTCTGCACGGTACCCTTGTATCCGGAATGAAGGAGAATGATCCGGGGAGAAGGGGAAAGGGAAGCGATAACCACCGGAAAACAGTCTGCAAACCGAAGAGAAGCCTCAATGCCGCTCCTGTCGACACAAACTCCGTCGGCGCTGGGCCGGGCCGGAAGGGTTGCCCCGGTGGAAGCCGCGATAACATCCGTTCCGTGAACCTGCTGCGGGGCCACAAGGGGGCCTTTCCGGGGGAAGGCGCCAAGCAGAAGCTCCCTGGAACGGCCGGGAACGCCGGAAGCCCGGTTCATGGCGGCTCCCTTCAGGAAGAGTCTTATGGAAAACCGTTTTTCATCTCCGGGAGGCAGAAAAACGATGGAATCGTTCACTGAAGAGCATTCAATTTCGTATGCCGGGCCGTTCACTTTCAAAAATGCAGCTCCTCTCTTCGTGAAAAGATCAGGGTGCGCATCCAGCCGATGAAATAGAGACTCCCGCAGCATACCGTGCCCTGTCTCGTCCGTTCAGAAGCCTTCAGGGCATCCAGGGGATCCGGAACGACCTCCACGGCATCCTCTTTCCAGCCGGCGTTCTTCGCAGCCTGCGCCAGCACGTAAGGATCGGCAGATCTCGGGTTGCCCGGAACGGACGTGCAGATCAGCCTGCCCGCTCCATTCAGCAGCAGGGAAAGACCTGCGGGAAAATCCTTGTCCTTCATGCAGGCGAAAACGACCGTCGGCTTTTTTTCGCCGTAAATCGCCCGGAGGCTCTCGACAAGCCTCATAATCCCGTCAGGGTTATGGCCTCCGTCAAGGACCAGCGGAGGGTCGGCCCTGAGTATTTCAAACCTTCCGGGCCAGCGTGCCTTCTCCGTTCCCCGTAGAAGGGCTTCTTCCGAGATGCGGCGGAAGCGTCCGGAGATGCCGAGCATACCCGCAACCGCCAGGGAACAGTTTTCAACCTGAAAGGAGCCATGCAGCGGTGTACGTATCTGATAGCGTTCCCCCCCGCAGAGGAGTGAAAAGGCTGTGCCCTTCTCCGAGACGGAAACGTTCTCCACCCGGATTTCTTCAGGAAGAACATGGGGAAAGGCGCCTGAGTCACGGGCTTTTTTCCGGAAAAGAGGAACAAGCCCCGAGGGTCTGCCCGAGAAAAACGCGGGTACTCCTTCCCTCATAACCGCGAACTTTTCTCCCGCAATCTTTTCAATCGTGTCGCCGAGGAAGTCCATGTGGTCCATGGAAATGGAGGTCACAAAGGTCAGGACGACGCTGCTCAGAAGGTTCGTCGCGTCAAGCCTGCCCCCGAGTCCGGCTTCCACCACGGCAATTTCCACCCTGTTCCGCGAGCAGAGAAGAAACGCCGCTGCCGTAACAAGTTCAAAAAAGGTGGGAGGATCGGCCCGCAGGATAACATCCGCCTCCAACGCCTTTTCAATATCATCCGCTGCCATGGTCCATTCTCTGAGAGAAAGGGGAGACCCGTCGATAAGAAGGCGTTCATCAGGGGATTCGAGATGGGGGCTGGTATAGAGGGCGGTCCTGTACCCCGACTCCCTGAGGATGGAGTCGGTGATGGCTGCAGTGGAACCTTTTCCGTTGGTTCCCACGATATGAACTGCCGGAAAGTCCTTCTCGGGATTTCCCAGCTTCTCCATCAGGCGGGAAATCCGGTCGAGCCCCGGGCGGATTCCCGCACTGGCGAGGGAAGAAAAAGCGTTCTCCAGTTCTTCGAAGGACCGGGGCTTCCTGTTCATGGCAGTATCAGGAACGTCTCAGGCTTGACAGGTTTTCTTCAATCCTGGAAAGGCGGGCTTCATTTTCCGCGAGCCTGTCCTTTTCTTTCTCCACTACTTCCGCCGGCGCTCTGCTGACGAAATCTTCGTTGGCCAGCTTTCTTCTTCCGGCCTCGATATTTTTCCGGATTGCAGCCATCTCCTGGGTCAGTCGTTCAATTTCCGCACCGATGTCCAGGATATCCCCCACCACGAGACTGACTTCACCGCTCTCCATCTGGGACGAGAGAGAACCGGCCGGTTTTTCGTCCTTCGGCGAAAGAAGGGTGATCTTCCGTATTTTTGTGAGGGTTTCCATGATTGTTCCGTTCTCCCTGAGCACTTCGGCCAGAAGGGAATTCTCTTCCGTCTGAACAAAGGCCTGGTTCGCAAATGCCTGGGGTGCGATCCTGGATTCCGCCCTGAGATTTCTCAGGATACGGACCGTGTCCTGGAAAAACTCCATCTTCTCGGCAGCTCCCGGATAATCGGGCCTGTCTTCCCACCGGGGCCAGGCATTCTGTTCGATGAATCCCCCGCCGAAACCGAAGGTCTCCCAGAGTTCTTCGGTCACGAAAGGAATGAATGGGTGAAGAAGCAGCAGGACATCCCGGAAAACTCCGGAAATCACTGTCTGGGTTGCCTGTTTTCTTTCGGGGCCTTCGTCGCCCCTGAGGGCCGGCTTGGAAAGCTCGAGATACCAGTCGCACAGGTCCCCCCACACGAAATCGTACAGAAGGCGCGCCGCCTCACCCGTCCCGAAGCTGTCCAGAAGCCGTGACACTTCGCCGTAGACTATCTTCGTCCTGGCAAGAATCCACCGGTCATGGAGGGCCAGCGGGGAGCCGGCCGGAAGCTCCGAAAGGCGGACGCCGTCTTCCAGGTTCATCAGGGCAAACCGGGACGCGTTCCAGATTTTGTTCATGAACAGCCGGTAGGTTTCTATCTTGCCGGTGCTCAGAAGAATGTCCCGTCCCTGGACCGTGAGGGCCGCCAGGGTCATCCGGAGGGCATCGGCGCCATATTTGTCGATCATGTCGAGGGGGTCGATGACGTTGCCGCTCGACTTGCTCATCTTCTGCCCCTTCTCGTCGCGGATGAGGGCGTGGATGTACACATCTCTGAAGGGAACCTCGTCCATGAACTCGAGGCCCATCATGATCATCCGGGCGACCCAGAAGAAGATGATGTCGAATCCCGTGACCATGAGGGACGTGGGGTAATAGAAATCAAGGTCTTCCGTCCCGTCGGGCCACCCCAGGGTCGAAAAAGGCCAGAGGGCACTGCTGAACCAGGTATCGAGAACATCCTCGTCCTGGACTATCTTCGTGGAACCGCACTTTTCACAGGCAGCCGGGTCGTTCTCAGACACAGTGATATGGCCGCAGTCTTCGCAGGTCCACGCGGGAATTCGGTGCCCCCACCAGAGCTGCCGGGAAATGCACCAGTCCCGGATATTCTCCATCCACTGGAAATACACCTTTTCCCACTGCTGCGGTGCCCAGCGTATTCTGCCATCCTCCACGGCCCTGACCCCGGCCTCGGCAAGGGGCTTTGCCTTCACGAACCACTGCTCGGAGAGATAGGGCTCCACCACTGTGCGGCACCTGTAGCAGTGCCCCACGGAATGGACCATGTTCTCCGTCTTTTCCAGAAATCCGGAGTTTCGGAGGTCTTCTTCGGCCTTCTTTCTCGCCTCTTCTATGGAAAGCCCTTCGTACCCCGGGGCCAGGTCATTCATGAAGCCATGCTCATCAATCACCTGCACCTGCTCGAGGCTGTGGCGCTGACCGACGAGAAAATCGTTGGAGTCATGGGCCGGCGTAATCTTGACGCAGCCGGTGCCGAACTCCGGATCGACCATGATGTCCTCGATCACGGGGATTTCCCGCCCGCCGAGGGGCACCCGGACTTTCCTTCCGGCAAGGGCTGCCTTTTCCGACCTCGGGTGAACGGCTATGGCCACGTCCCCCCAGATGGTTTCCGGGCGTGTGGTGGCGACGATCAGCCAGCCTTCGCCGTCGACGAAGGGATACCGGACATGGTAAAACTTCCCTCCGTGCTCTTCGTGCTCCACCTCGATGTCGGAGAGGGCTGTGTGACACCGGGAGCACCAGTTGATGATATATTTCCCCTTATAAATGAGCCCTTTTTTGTACAGGCGGACAAAGACCGTCCTGACAGCCCGGGAGAGCCCCTCGTCGAGGGTAAAACGCTCCCGGTCCCAGTCGCAGGAATTGCCGAGCTTCTTCATCTGGTTGATGATACGGTTGCCGAACTCTTCCTTCCACTCCCAGACCCTCCGGACGAATTCGTCCCGTCCGAGGTCGTGCCGTGATTTTCCCTCCCCCGCTACCCTCCGCTCCACCACGTTCTGGGTTGCGATTCCCGCATGGTCCGTTCCGGGAAGCCAGAGGACGTTGTATCCTCTCATTCTCTTGTACCTGCAGAGAATATCCTGAAAAGTGTGGTTGAAGGCGTGTCCCATGTGAAGGGAGCCGGTCACGTTGGGAGGAGGAATGACGATGGAAAAGGCACTTGACTTGTCGCCGCCGGGCCGTGCCTTGAAAAGTCCTTTTTCCATCCACGAGGCATACCATTTGTCCTCTATAGGTTTGGGATCGTACGCTTTGGCCATTTTTTCCAGGATATCAGACATGACGAAACTCCCTCCGTTGCGTAGATTTACTCTTCCGGTGATCCCTCTGGCGACGGCCGTTCTCCTGAGGTGAGGTACTGCTCGAGAAAAAGCCTCAGGTCCTGAATGCCGTCTCCCTTTTCCGCCGACGTGATGATCGGTACGTCCACCGATTTCAGGCCGTTCCGGATATATTTCTGGAGCGTACCTCTTCTGGCGCCCTTTGAAATTTTATCCCCTTTGGTGAAAACTACAAGCAGGGGGAGTTTCAGGTGGGAAAGCCAGTCCTGGAGAGCCGTGTCGTTGGCGAGCAGCCCGTGCCTGAAATCGGCGAGATGAAGCACGAGCGCCAGCGATTCCCTGTTCGAAACATAGCTGTCGATGAGGGCCGACCACTGGTTCCGCTCTCCCTTGCTTCTGGACGCATACCCGTAGCCGGGAAGGTCCACCAGCCTGAAGGGGCCTGCCGGGCTTTCCACGGCAAAAAAGTTGATGCTCCTCGTTTTTCCCGGGGTTGCGCCCACGTGGGCCAGGCGGCTTCCCAGAAGCATGTTCACGAGACTTGACTTGCCAACGTTCGACCTGCCGGCCACGGCTATTTCGGGAACGTCCTGAACAGGGAACTGGTCCGGCCGAAATGCCGTCGCTTCAAGGCGGACCTTCCAGTGTACCGTCATTTTCCCTCCGCTCTCTCGAGGGCGAAGTCGAACACTTCCGCCACCCGTTCGACGTACCTGAAGGAAAGGCCGTCCCTGGACCATTCCGGGATTTCCTCCACATCGGGCCTGTTGGCCGCCGGAAGGATGATGTTCTTTATCCCCTGGCGCTTCGCCGCCAGGATCTTGTCCCGTATCCCCCCCACCGGAAGGACTTTTCCCTGAAGGGAGATTTCCCCCGTCATGGCGATTCCCGGCAGAACAGGGCTCTTCCGGACGGCGGAGAGCATGGCAAGAGCCATGGTGATCCCTGCCGAAGGACCGTCCTTGGGAATGGCTCCCTCAGGGACATGGAGGTGAACATCTATTGTTTTCCAGTCCACGCCTCCGATGCCGAATTCTTCACTGTTCGCCCGGAGAAAGCCGAGGGCCGTCTGGGCGGATTCCTGCATCACCGAACCAAGGTTGCCCGTCAGGGTGACGTCGCCCTTCCCTTTCATGGTAACCGCCTCGATGACAAGAACGTCTCCTCCCGTCTCGGTCCACGCCAGGCCGACAGCCGTACCGGTCTCCTTCTTTTTCGGAAGCCGGAGGTCATATTGCCTGGGAGGCCCAAGGTATTCTTTCAGTTCCCTGGGGCCCACGGTCACGGAACCTTCGAAGTCCTCTCCCTTTTCAACCAGTTTCCTGGCGATTTTCCTGCAGATGGTCGAAAGCTCTCTTTCCAGTCCCCTGACGCCCGCTTCCCTGGTATATTCGCTTATCAGCTGTTCCAGTCCCTTCGGGGTCACCTTGACCTGTTTCTGCGACAGACCGTGCTCCGCAAGAATTCGGGGAAACAGGTGTCTCTTAGCGATCCTGGTCTTTTCCTGCCACACGTACCCCGGTATTTTGATGACTTCCATCCTGTCGAGCAGCGGACGGGGAATTGTATGGGTCACGTTGGCGGTGGTGATGAAGATCACGTCGCTGAGGTCCACCGGCACCTCCATGAAATGATCGGTGAAAGCGCCGTTCTGTTCCGGGTCCAGCACCTCGAGCAGGGCGGCGGAGGGGTCTCCCCTGAAGTCCTGCCCCATCTTGTCGATCTCGTCCATGAGCAGCACCGGATTCCTTACCCCGGCCTGCCGGATTTTTTGTATGATCCGCCCCGGCATGGCACCGACGTAGGTTCTGCGGTGACCCCGTATCTCTGCCTCGTCCCTCATGCCGCCGAGGGACATGCTGACGAATTTTCTTTCAAGAGCGCGGGCGATGGATTTCCCGAGGGAGGTTTTTCCCACCCCAGGAGGACCGACGAAACAGAGCACCTGTCCTTTCATCCTGTTCGAGGCAAGCTTCCGAACGGCGAGGAACTCGAGGATCCGTTCCTTGACCTTTTCCAGGCCGTAATGGTCTTCCTCCAGGACTTTTGCAGCCCTGACGATGTCGATGTTGTCAGGGGAGAACCTGCTCCACGGAAGGGCCACCAGCCAGTCAATGTAGGTCCTGACCACCGTGGCTTCAGCGGACATGACCGGCATTTTCGAGAGCCGGTCAAGCTCGTGGAGGGCCTTGTTTCTCGAAACCTCGGGCATGTCCGCTTCTTCTATCTTCCCACGGAGCTCCTCGATCTCCGACGGTGCCTCGTTCTGGCCGAGTTCGTCCTGGATGATCTTCAACTGTTCCCTGAGATAGTATTCCTTGTGTCCCCGCTCCACTTCCTGGCGGACCTTGTCCTGGATGTCATGCTCCAACTGGAGAATGTCAATTTCCTCGAGAAGGAGCTTCAGGATGAACTTGAGGCTTTTTTCGGGATCAATCATTTCGAGCAGCCGCTGTTTCCGTTCAACCTTGATGGACAGGTGCGAGCTGACAAGGTCGGAAATCTGCCTCGGGTCATCGACGTTCATCACCGTGACGAGGACCTCCGCCGGAATCCTCGGGTGGAGGGTCACATACTTGTCAAACTGTTCGAGGACACTCCGCTTCAAGGCCTCGAGGTTCGGAGAAAGGCTCTCGTCCCACGGAAGGGGCACCACGTCAGCTTCGAGAGCCTCCTTGCCCCTGCTGAAGGATTCAACCCTGACCCTTTCGACTCCCTCGATGAGCACTTTGGTCGTTCCGTCGGGAATACGCACCATCTGCAGGATAGAGCAAAGAGTGCCCACTGTGTAGAGATCCTCTACCCGGGGATCGTCAATCTGCATATCCTTCTGGGCGACAACGAGGATGTTTCTGTCCTGGAGCATGGCCATTTCGATGGCCTTCAGGGATCTCGGGCGCCCCACAAAAAGGGGGGCTATGATCCCGGGGAAAACCACGATGTCCCGTATGGGGAGGACGTAGCAGCGGCGAGTACTCTCCATGGGTCAGGCGACCTCCTTGGAGCTCTTTCCTTCAAGGATGGGATCCTTCATCCCCTCCACGGCCTCTTTCGTGATGATGACCTTCCGGACTTCCCTGCTCCTGGAGGGAATATCGTACATCAGTTCCATCATGAGGTTTTCAAGAATGGACCGAAGCCCCCTGGCTCCGGTGTTTTTCTCGTTCGCCTTCATGGCGATGCTTCTGACGGCTTCATCAGTGAACTCAAGGGAAACCCCCTCCATGGAGAAGGTCTTCTGGTACTGCCGGATAAGGGCATTCTTCGGCTCGGAGAGAATCCGGACAAGCGCGTCGGCGTCCAGTTCTTCGAGCGGAACAAGCACCGGAAGGCGCCCGACGAGTTCCGGAATGAACCCGTAGGTCATGAGATCCTCCGGCTGTATCTGCTTCATGATCTCGTATCTCCGGGCGTCGTGTTTTCCCATGATGTCGCCGCCGAAACCGATGAGTTTTTTGTTCACCCTGCGCCCGATGATCTCCTCCACGCCGTCAAAGGCTCCACCGCAGATAAAGAGAATGTTTGACGTGTCGATCTGGATAAAATCCTGGTACGGGTGCTTCCGGCCGCCCTTGGGAGGAACGTTGGAAACCGTCCCCTCGAGAATCTTCAGCAAGGCCTGCTGCACACCTTCCCCGGAAACATCCCGGGTGATGGATGCGGACTCTGATTTCCTGGACAGCTTGTCGATTTCGTCTATGTAGATTATTCCCCGCTGGGCTGCCTTCACGTCATAATCGGCAGCCTGGAGGAGCTTCACAAGTATATTCTCCACGTCCTCGCCCACATATCCCGCCTCTGTAAGCGTAGTGGCATCGGCGATGGCAAAGGGAACGTTGAGTTTTTTCGCCAGAGTCTGGGCGATAAGGGTTTTGCCGCACCCTGTAGGTCCGAGAAGCAGCACGTTGCTTTTCTGGAGCTCCACGTCGGCATCTTTCCCGAGATTATTGCTGATGCGCTTGAAATGATTGTAGACCGCTACGGAAACGCTCTTTTTCGCCCACTCCTGGCCAATGACATACTGGTCGAGGAAGGCCTTTATCTCCCTCGGCTTCGGGGCTTCGGCCATGGGGATGAAATGATCCGCCTCACTGCCCGTCTCTTCCGCTTCCTCATTGAGAATGAGATTGCAGAGGTGGACACACTCATCGCAGATATAGACACCTGGCCCGGCTATAAGCTTCTGGACTTCGTCCTGCCCCTTCCCGCAGAAAGAGCATCTGGAACTGCCGCCCTTTCCTCTTCCGTTTCCTTTATCGTCAAATTTAAACACGAAACTCTCCCTCCCTGGAGCCTTCCGAAGATACAGCAACAAGGGAGCACCTCGCGGGCTCCCTTGAAGTCTTATCGGAAAGGCTTCGTTGCGAGGAGCAATGGCTACCTCGAATGGATGACTTTATCTATGATCCCGTATTTCAGGGCCTCGTCGGGAGACATGAAGAAGTCTCTCTCCGTGTCGGCCGCAATCTTTTTCTTCGTCTGTCCGGTATGCTGGACAAGTATATCATTCAGACGGTCGCGGAGCTTCAGTATTTCCCGTGCGTGGATCTCCACTTCCGTTGCCTGACCCTGGGCGCCCCCAAGAGGCTGGTGAATCATGACCCTCGCGTTCGGGAGAGCGAGCCGCTTCCCCGGGGCGCCCCCGGCGAGGAGAATGGCGGCCATGCTCGATGCCTGGCCGATGCAGATAGTCGATACCGGGCTTTTTATGTACTGCATTGTATCGTAGATGGCCAGCCCTGCGGTGACATACCCTCCGGGGCTGTTGATATACAGGTGGATATCCTTTTCCGGGTCTTCGCTTTCCAGAAAGAGGAGCTGGGCAACCACGATGTTTCCCGTGTGTTCATCTATTCCTTCACCGAGAAAGATAATCCTGTCCTTGAGGAGCCGGCTGTAAATATCATAGGTCCGTTCTCCTCTGCCGGTCTGCTCGACCACGTACGGTATCAGCATGCTGGGTGCCCTCCTTCGGGAATCAGCCGTTCTGCTCCTCTTCAGCCTCCGGAGCGGCCCCGTCGGTAACCCGGACCGCCTCCATGATAGCTTTCACGGTCTTTCTGTACTTGATCCTGTTCGCCACTTCCATAAGGCGCTTCTCGTCCTTGAAAAGACTGTTGACAAGCCTGTCGGCGTCAATTTTATAGGTCGAGGCCATGGTGGCCATCTCCGCTTCGAAGTCTTCCTTTTCCACGGAAACTTTCAGGTCTTCCGCTATCCTGTCGAGAACAAGAGACCGGCGGACAATGGTTTCAGCCTGCTTCCGGATCTCCTCCTCGTACTGCTCTTTCGCGGTTCCGGTCTCCTGAAGGTATTCCTCCATGGAGATGTTCCGGTTGCGCTGAATCCTCTCCTCGTCTTCTTTCTTCATGGCTTCGACCTGCCTGGAGATCAGAGTTTCAGGAACATCTAGCCCGGCTTTTCCGGAAATCAGCTCCACGGCGTCGTACTCGGCCCTGGACTGGTTTTCTGCCTGCATTTTCTCGTGGATTCTCTTTCTGACCTCTTCACGGAATTCTTCTTCCGAAGCACATTCCCGCTGGAGAATCTTTTCGAAAAATTCCGGCGTGAGCTCAGGGAGCACCCTCTCCTTCACTTCCGTGACCGTCATGTCATAGCGGAGGGTTTTGCCCACGAGGTTTTTCTCCGGGTAGTCCTCCTCGACCATCACTTCAGCTTCCGCCCGTGAGCCCGCTTCTTTGCCGAGCAGGGCATCCCTTATCTCAGCCCTCACGGAGGACTGGGAGAGATCCAGGGTGGTCGTATCAGGCCCGTGCCGTTCTTCTTCCCCGTTTTCTCCCGAAAGGATGGTGAAGTATTCTATGGCCACGGTGTCAGTCCCGGAAACGGGACGTCCCTCCACCGGAACCAGGGTGGAATTCTGTCTCAGAATTTCCTGGACGGTCCCCTCCACCGTTTCGTCTGAGACATCGGCAACCGCCCGTTCCACCGATATATCCTCCAGTTGGGGAAGGGTGATCTCCGGGGTCACCTCGAAGGTCAGCACCACTTCCACGGGGCTGCCCTCCTCCATTTTCTCAATCTTTACCGACGGCTCGTCAATTAGGTCAAGCTCATACTCCTTCACGATTTCTTCTATAGCGTCGGGGAGCATTGCCTCCAGAGCCTCGGCGAATATGGCCTGCCTGCCGAACCGCATCTCAAGAATTTTTCTGGGGGCATGCCCTTTCCTGAATCCAGGAACGTTCACCTTGGACGCAAGCTCTTTAACTGCCTTGTCAACATTTTTGGCGAATTCACCCGGTTCAAACTCCACCTTGATGGAGAGAACGTTTTTTTCCTGGGAAAGCATCTCGGATCTCATACTGTCGCAACCCCTTTCAGCACTGATTCGTACTGTTGTGATATCTGCTCGAACTGCATGTATGGTCCATCTCTTCTTCAAAGAAAGAGAAAAAAATATGCGGAAGGTATTTTACACGGAAAAAGGGCCGAATGCAAAAAAAAGGAGATTTTCCCGTACAAAACCACCACTGTGTCAAAAAACAAGAAAAAGGCAGCGGAATTAACCGCTGCCTTATGGGTCTGCTCTTTTGAGAAAGGGCTAGAGCTTTACAACGTCAGCAGCCTGATCTCCCTTGGATCCCTGGGTGATCTGGAAAGACACCCGCTGACCTTCGTCAAGAGTCTTGAATCCGTCACCCTGGATGGCGCTGTAATGGACGAAAACGTCCCTGCCATCGTCGCTGGTGAGAAATCCGTAGCCCTTTGTCGCGTTGAACCACTTAACTGTTCCCTGGGTTGTCAAATTTGTTCCTCCTAGATGTGTTCACTTTTTGCTGACGGCGCCTGTCAACCAGAAGATAATAATTGGAATTCCTCCTTCTGTCAAGTCGGACTTTTCCGCCCAAATCAACATAGGTGACTTTCCCCCGCTCGTCAGTTCTGAAGGAGGGACAGGAGAAATTTCCTCACGAGGTTTCCCGTCACAGTTTTCCGGAATTCTCCCGACTTCCTGGGGTTGATCTCCCGGGAGGCACTGTCCGCTGCATCGTCTGCCAGTTCGGCCGACAGCCTTTTGCCGGAAAGGGACTTCTCAGTTTCCGGAAGGCGGACCGGAAAGGCCGACATGCTTCCGGCAGCTATTCGTACATCCTTCAGAGTCCCTTCCTCCAGAACGGCGGAACAGGCGACTGAAATCCTGGAAAGGGTCAGGGCTGCCCTGGAACCCCGCTTGTAAAACGCCTGACGCAAAGTCGCCGGAGGAATGGATAGTGACACGCCCAGAAGCATTTCATCATTTTTTAGGACCGTCTGCCTGTATCCGGCAAAAAATTCCTCCATGGGGACCAGCCGTTCACCCCGGAGGCTCCCCAGAATGACCGAAGCGCCGAGAACCAATAGCGGGACAGGAAGGTCGGCGGCTCCCGAGGCGGAGGCCAGGTTGCCCCCCAGAGTGGCCCTGTTCTGCACCGCCCTGGCCCCACTCAGTTCAGCCGCCCGGGCAAGGGCGGGGAAAAGGGAGAGCACGTCGGGATGTTCCATGATCATGCTGTCGCTGGCGCAGGCCCCGACGAACAGCTTTCCGTCCTTCCGGGTGATCGCCCTGAGCTCCTCCACCCGGGAGAGGTCGAGCACCTTCTTCACCTCAACCTTTCCGTTCTTCAGGTCAGGAAAGAAATCCGTCGTTCCGGCGAGGAAAGTTATTTCATCACCGTATTCGGCCCGTATTTCCATGGCTTCAGCGATAGAGGAAGGCTGGAAGAAGGATTTCCTTTCCTCATCGGAAAACTCCGGCGGATAATCGCACACCGGTCCGGCGAAAGGCGGTATTCCTTCCCCGTACCCCATGCCGGCGGCCTTTTCCACGGCCCTGATGATTTTCTCGTAGCCCGTGCAGCGGCACAGGTTCCCTGCTAAGCCCGTTCTGATCGCGGGACGGTCCGGGTGAGGAATGCGGGCGAGAAGAGCCCTGGAGGCCATCACCATTCCGGGAATGCAGAAGCCGCACTGTACGGCCCCCTCCTCCAGGAACGCCTTCTGGAGTATGTCCGGGTTCTCCGGCGCCCCCAACCCTTCTGCGGTGAGAACGGTCCGTCCGTGGACCTGGATCGCAGGCACCATGCACGAGTTGACAAGCTCTCCGTCGAGAAGAACGGCGCATGCGCCGCACTCCCCCTCCCCGCATCCT
Organism: Synergistaceae bacterium; assembly: GCA_018436595.1. Lineage (GTDB taxonomy): Bacteria > Synergistota > Synergistia > Synergistales > Aminobacteriaceae > Aminivibrio. Next base: position 19,713 of record JAHDLC010000015.1, read on the forward strand.
TCCTTTGCGCCCGTCAGTCCAAGGTTCCGCAATATATCGAGAAGCCGGTCCAGGGGGCGGGCATCAAGCACCCGGAGCGTCCCGTTGATGACACAGGTTATTTTCATTTTTCTCCTGCCTTCCGTTCCTGCTTTTTTCCCCGGAGAAGGGAATGCAGATATTCACCTGCTACCGGTATTTCTTCGGGAAAGACTCCAGCGGCATGCCCGACGGCGGCGACAAGGGCCGGAGCGCCGGAATCCATGGGAAGCTCGCCGAGTCCCTTCGCTCCGTAAGGTCCCCATGAGAAGGGCACTTCCTGGAGATCCACGGAAAAGTCCGGCGTATCAAGAGTCGTCGGGATAAGGTACTGGTTGAGGTGCGCCGCTGTATAGCTTCCGTTTTTCATCCCCACATCCTCGAGGTACGCGTAGCCGAAAGCCTGGAGGGATCCTCCTTCGATCTGGCCTTCAGCGAGGACGGGGGAAATTGCCTTCCCCATCTCGGCTGAGATATAGGCCTTCCGGGGCATTATTTCGAAGGTGTCCATGTCCACCTCGACCTCCACCACGTCGGCGATCCAGGCGTAGGCCTTGTAAGCGTCACCGGTGTAGGATGCTTCATCCCATGAGAATCCCGGAATCGGCCGGTATTGTACCGTAGCCGAGAGAATGCCGGGGAAGGAGGCAAGCCGCTTTGCCATGTCGAAGAACGGGATCCGGTCATTTCCGCCTGCGGTGAAAGCTCCCTTATCGAAAGAAAACCGCTTCCCGGCAAACTCTTCAAGTTCGGCGGCTTTTTCCGCCATCTGCTCCACAAGGGAGATGCATGCGTCCTGGACCGTTTTCCCCACGTACATGGTTGTCCTTGACGCTACCGTGGGACCGCTGTTCGGGACCACCGACGTATCGGGAACATGGTGGACCACGCTCTCGAGGTCGAGACCCAGGGTCTCCGCGGCAATCATGGGAAGGACTGTGGATGCCCCCTGGCCCATTTCAACGCTGCTCACCAGCACCTCCACCTTTCCGCCCCCAGTCACCCGGACGGACGCCGATCCGCTGATGGTCTCCTCTCCGCTCCCGGTAAAACCGCCGCCATGAAGGCCGAGGGAGAGGCCTATCCCCTTCCTGAAAAAGGGATTCTTTCTGTTTTCTTCGTCGAACAGACGCCGTTTCTCCCTGTATCCGGACATTTCAACAACCTTGTCCAGGACGAGCTCCGCCGACATCCCTTCATCCAGAACCTGCCCGTAGGGAAAGGAGGATCCGTTTTTCAGAAGGTTTTTCTTCCTGAGATCCAGGGGGTCCATTCCGAGGGCTTCCGCAATCCTGTCCATGTGCCGTTCGATGGCAAAATTGCTCTGTGGGACCCCGAACCCCCTGTAGGCACCGTTGGGGGGCGTGTTTGTCGCCACGGCCCTCGCCCTGACCGAGACATGGGGAATGAAATAGCACCCTGTGGCATGCAGGATGGAGCGGGAGAGCACCACTTTGCTCATGGTGGTAAAGGCGCCTCCGTCAAGAACGATGTCGATTTCAGCCGCTGTCAGGGTTCCGTCCTTTTTCACCCCTGTCCGGTGCCGGATGACCGACGGGTGCCGCTTGGTGGTGCAGAGAAGATCTTCCTTCCTGTCGTAGACCATCTTCACCGGCCGTCCGCTCTTCAGTGCCAGAAGAGCGGCGTGGAGCCCGAGAATGGACGGATAGTCCTCTTTCCCTCCGAAAGCTCCCCCTGTAACAGTCTGGCGTACCCTGACCTTTTCGGGAGGAAAGCCCAGAGCCTTGACCAGGGCGGAGTGAACATAATAGGGACACTGCATGGAACCGATGACCTCCAGGGAACCGTCCTCCCCGGGAAGGGCCGCCATTCCCTGGGTTTCGAGATAGACATGCTCCTGGTGTTTTGTCCTGTAGGTCCCCTCCACGATGAGGTCGGCGGTTTCGAATGCCTCCGCGGCATTCCCGGAGGCAATCGAATATTCGTCCATGATGTTGTTTTCGCCCCAGATGACCTGGGTGCAGGCGATAGAGTCCTCCACGGTGAGGATGGGAGGCAGTTCCTCAACGTCCAGCGAAACTGCAGCAAGGGCTTCTCCGAGCGTTTCCTGGTCCGGAGCCGCCACCAGGGCAACCGCCTGGGTCGGGAAAGAAATGAGAAGGTCGGCAAGGGCAGGATAATCGTCCCGGATCATGGAAACCGCATTGATTCCCGGTAGGTCCCGGGCTGTCACCAGAACGACACGGCCCCAGTCAAAAGATGGATCGAGCCGGATTTCCCGTAATTTCCCCCTCGGCACCTGAGCGCGCACCGTTCCGCCGATCCAGCACCCGTCGATGTTCAGGTCGTCCAGGAACTGTGCACTACCACACGCTTTTGCCAGGCCATCGGTTCTCGGAACCGGAGAACCCACTACGGCCGTTGTCTCATCCAACAGGGGCTCCTCCTTTCTACTTCAGACCCGATCGGGCGTTCCTGGCCATCACGTTTCTCAGGTACTGGCCCCGGACGTCCTCAATGGAGGCAATTCCAGAGGAATCCATCCACTCTCCCATCTCCCGGGCCACCTTTCCGTAAATTTCCGGCCCGTTCTGTATGGCCGCGGAACAGATCTGCACCAGGGAGGCTCCTGCCATGATGAACTGAAGGGCATCCCTGCCGGTGCAAATTCCTCCCACGCCGATAACGGGCTTCGGCTGGACCGATGCTATCTGGTAGACAATGCGGAGGGCAATGGGACGGATGGGAGGTCCCGAAAGCCACCCCTGGCCGTAGGTCGAGCCCAGTGGAGGCTTTGCCGTGTCAATGTCGAAATCCAGGGCCGGCCCGAAGGAATTGATGGCCACAAAACCGTCCACGATGTCCGCAGCTCTTACTGCCAGCTCCTCGATATCCGGAGTATTGGGAGAAATTTTCATCCAGACGGGAACGGATACAGCCTCCCGGAGGGCTTTTGCCACGTCCAGGAGAGGATCAAGGGATTTTCCCGTATAGTGGGTGGAAAACTCGATGATGTCGGGCCCGACTTCTTTTTCCAGCAGCCTGCCCAGGGTTCGTACATCCTCCGGCGAGTAGCCGATGGACGCGATGAGGGGAACCCCGGCCCGCTTAACTTCCCGGTAGGCTTCCAGGTACTCCTCCACCGGCGTCTCGGCCCAAGTTTCACAGTTCAGAAGGCCGCCGCATGAGGCTTTTCGTATGGTGGGCCTCGGGTCCTTCGCGGGAACCACGGAGACCGTTTTTGTGACGATTCCTCCGGCTCCGCCGGCCACGGCTTCCTGCAGCCTGACGGCCGTACCCACATTCGGACCTGCGGCTGTCAGCACCGGATTGGAAAAAAAGACATCATGTACCCTAGAAGAAAGATCCGCCATGATTTCGCCTCCCTGAACTCACAAATTTCGAAAACGGAGCGATTGGGCAGATGCCGCCCTTTTGGCCCGGAACCGGAGAGAATTCATGTCGTGGCCTGGAAACTCTCCCTTCCGCCAGAGGATTTTGCCGTTGACTGCCGTGAGATGAGCTTTCCCTCCCTTTGCACCGAAGAGGATGTGGCCGAGAAGGTTTGCCTCTGAAACCGGAGAAAGGGGGATGTAATCGAGAACCGCAATATCCGCTGCAGCTCCAGGCCGGAATCCCGTCCGTACCTGAAGGTGCCTCTGAAGTATTTTTTGCGGATACCGGAACATCATGTCAGCCATCCTGGAATAGGGCTCACCGCCTCCGGCTCCGAGGAGCAGGTAGGAACGGAGAGCGGCCACCAGGTCTCCCGACATTCCGTCCGTCCCGAGAAGATGACCGGGAAGCCTGTCCCTGTCCGGCTTTCCGACCCGGTTGTTTGCATTGGATTCAGGATTCAGGACAACCACGGGCCTGATCTCCCCGAGAAGGGAATAATCCTTCTCCGAGAGATGGACACAGTGGATCAGGAAACTGTCCCCGTCCAGGAGACCGAAAGAGTTCAGGCGGTCCACCGGGCCCTCATACCCCTGTTCCCGGCAGAAGGCAAGATCTTCCGGAGCCTCCCCGCAATGAACATGAACTGCCATTTCCGGCGGTTTTTCCTCTGAAATGAAGGAGAGGGTCTCCTCGGAAAGGGTCAGGTTGGCGTGGAGACCGAACATCCCCCCAAGAAAGGGGTCGCTGCGATGCTTCTCCCAGAAGGAAAGGTTCTCCGCCACCTGGCGCTTCATGGCCTCTTTTCCCTGACGGTCCGATGTTTCCAGGCAGAGCACTGCCCGGATCCCCGCTTGGCAAACGGCTTCAGCGGCTACGTCGAGGCTTCCGCTGTCAAGGTTCATTGAAGCGTGATGGTCAAAAACAGAGGTCACCCCGAAGGAGAGAGAATCCAGGGCTCCCATAAGTACAGAAAAATAGAGCGACTCCTCGTCGATCACCCTGTCCAGCCTCCACCAGAGATTCTCGAGAATATCCGGAAAGGTCTCCGTCGGACCCGACGGAGAGATTCCCGGGGCGAAGAAAGAATACAGGTGATGGTGGAAATTCACGAATCCCGGAAGGATCAGCCGTCCTTCCACGTCGTAAAAGGGAACGTCGTCCTTCCTGACTGTTTCCCAGGGTCCGATCTCCGCGACTTTGCCGTCGGAGACGAGCAGGGCTCCGTCTTCTATGAACAGCCCCGATCCGTCGGCCACGACACCCCGCCCGATGACGTAGTCCGGGCTGTCACCGAATTTCCCGGTCATTTGACACCTTTGATCGCCGCAAGCACCTTCTCGGGGGTCAGCGGAAGGTCATAGATTCTTCTGCCCGTGGCGTCAAAAATGGCGTTGGCGATGGCAGGCGCCGGTCCGTTGATGCCTATCTCGGAAATGGATTTGGCACCGTAGGGGCCCGTAGGCTCGTCCGATTCCGCCAGGATGGTCTTCATTTCCGGCATGTCCAGGGTACCGAAAATCTTGTAGTCCCAGAAGGAGCTGTTCGTCATCTTCCCCCTCGGGTCGAAGAGATACTGCTCCGTGAGGGCGTAGCTTATGCCGTTCATGGTGGCCCCCTCGATCTGACCCTCGGCGAGGACGGGGTTGATCGGCCTCCCGCAGTCTCCGGCCGAGACGAACTTCACCAGGCGGACCTTTCCTGTTTCCAGGTCCACGTCCACCTCGGCAAAGTGAGCCATAAAGGGCGCCGGCGATTCATCTCCCGTATAGGAGGCGCCTGCCTGGATCTGGAACTGGTCGTGGCTGTACATGGCGAAACAGGCGATTTTCGAGAAGGGGGCTTCCTCTCCGGATTTCCTGTTCACCACGACCCCTCCGTCACCGAGGGAAAGGGAATCAGCCGAGGCACCCATGAGAACGGCGGCAGCGGACAGAATCTGGTCCCTGATCTTTCCGGCGCAGCGGAGCACCGCCTGGCCCGAAACGTAGGTGGTAGAGGAAGCGTATGCCCCGGTGTCAAAGGGCGTAAGATCCGTGTCGGAGGAAAGAATAAGGATCATTTCCACGGGAACCTTCAGCGTTTCCGCCGCGATCTGGCTGAGGATGGTGTCAGACCCCGTGCCGATATCCGTAGCCCCCACATACAGGTTGAAAGAACCGTCGTCGTTCATCTTCATGGAAGCGCTTCCCATGTCCACTTTCGGGATGCCCGAACCCTGCATTGAAACGGCGGCGCCCACACCCTTGACCCACGAGCCGGAGGTGATCCTCTTTCCCCGGAGCCTGCTCCAGCCGATTTCCTCGGCCCCGCGGTCCAGGCACTCCGAAAGCTTGCACGACTTGATGATCTGGCTGACCCCTTCGGTTCCTTCTCCGATGGCCTTGAAAACTTCGGAGGTTTCACCCTCGCGGATATGCCACTTCTTCACGTAGTCAACGAAATCCAGGCCGAGTTTTCTGCAGATGCTGTCCACGTGCTGATTAAAGGCAAAATACCCCTGGGTGGCGCCATATCCCCGATAGGCTCCTCCAACCGGGAGGGTGGTGTAGACCGCTCTTCCGGTGAAGGAGACATTGGGTATCTTGTTGAACATGGGCAGAACCTTCGATCCCGCGTTAGAGAGCACCGTCAGGGCATGGGCACCGTAGGCGCCGGTATTCATGATGTCGTTCATTTCCAGGGCGGTTATGGTGCCGTCCTTCTTTACGCCGGTCTTTATGCGTACCCTCATGGGATGCCTGGTTCTCGCGGTGGTGAAGACTTCATGGCGCGAAAGCTCGGCCTTTACGCTCCTTTTGTATTTCCATGCCGCCAGGGCGACGTAGGGCTCGAGGATGATCTCCTGCTTGCTGCCGAAGCCTCCGCCGATCCTGGGCTTTACAACCCTGATCATGTGGGCGGGTATACCCGTCACCCTGCTGACCGTTCTCCGGGCATGGAAGGGAACCTGGGTCGATGAGTAGATGACCAGCCTGCCTTTTTCGTCAAAGGTGGCCGTGGCCGCATGGGGTTCCATGGCGCAGTGGTTTGTATAGTGGGTCCTGTAGGTTTCCTCTTCGACAAAATCCGCCTCGGCGAAACCCTTTTCCACGTCGCCGAAGGAAAAAAGCACCTCCCCCGCAACATTCTCTTCCGGCCGGTACGGCACGGGAAGAGGAGCGAAAGCGCCATCTCCGTGGAGACAGGGTACCCCCGGATCCATGGATTTTTCCGGGTCGAAGAGGGGTTCGAGCTGCCTGTACTCCACCCGAACGGCACCTGCCGCCTCCCGGGCAGCCGCAGGAGATTCCGCCAGCACCGCACCGACGATATCGCCCACATAGCGAACACTCTTGTTGAAGAGGGCGGTATCGTAGGGAGAAGGTTCGGGATACCCCTGGCCGGCCGTGGTATAGAGGTCCGACGGGGTGTTGCCCGAGTGAAAGACGTCCACGACGCCCTCCATGCCCCGCGCGGGACCGTCGTCGATGGACAGTATCTCCGCATGGGCGTGGGGGGAATAAAAGAATACAAGGTAGAAAGGATCCTTTACCTCGAAGTCTGCGGTATACCTGGCGGCCCCGCAGGCAAGGGAAAGGGAATCCACCTTCAGGACCGGCTTTCCGACCACGGAGAAATCAGTCATGGCTGCTCATCCTCCTTGCCGCGAGACGGACCGCCTCGATGATCTTGACATACCCGGTACAGCGGCATGAATTGCCGTCAAGAGCCCTGCGGATCTCGTCATCCGTAGGGTTCGGCGTCTTTTTCAGAAGGCAGTAGGCGGCCAGGATCATAGCCGGAGTGCAGAAACCGCACTGAACGGCTCCCGTCTCGACAAAAGCGGCCTGCAGCGGGTGGGGCGAATGGATTGATCCCAGCCCCGCCACGGTGAGAATCTCCTTTTCCTGGGCGGACGCGGCAAAGACCTGGCAGGAATTCACCAGAGTACCGTCGAGAACCACGGCGCAGGAACCGCAGGCTCCTTCCCCGCACCCCCTGTGGACCTCGGTGCGGCCGTTCTCCCTCAGCACGTCCAGAAGGACCGCGTCGGGAGCGAAGGACCACTCCTCTTTGCGGCCGTTGATGAAAAATGTTCCCTTCATCGGGTTTCCTCCTCCCTGAAAAGGGCTGACTTCACGCAGCGCTCCACCTGGACTGCGGCTATTTCCGAAAGAAACTCGGGGGACCCGGCAGGCTTTCTTCCGAAGCGGACAGTGCCCATCTTCCGCAGGTCAAGGGACGAGACTTTCGAGAGATCCGCGCCGTTCAGCGCCTCCTCGAGATCCGTCAGCCTGACGACCCTGTCTGCCCCCCCGGAAAGGGCGACCCGGACCCTCTCGATCCTGGATCCTTTTTTCCGCGCCAGGACCGATACGGTGAAGGCCGGATAATCGAAACCCACGCGAACTTCCCTGTAATAGGCCGATATCCAGTCAAACGCGTCCGGGAAGAGGAGAGATGTGATAAGGGTTCCTTTCTGGACGGCCCTGTTGGCCAACCACGTAGACAGGTCAAAAGAACCGGCGTTCTTTCCCTCGGTGCAGATTTCTCCTTCCAGCACGGCCATGGGACCGATGAGATCTGACCAGAGAGGGAAAAGAGAGGCGCTCCCTCCCATGGTTATCCTGTTCCTCAGAGGGGTGGAAGCCGCTGATCCGAGAGCCGAAGCAAGGATGCAGCCCGGATAGAGGTTGGAAAGATTTTCCGCCGCCGATGCAAAAGTCTGGTTCGCTCCGATTTCCAGAATCCCCCTGTCCGTTTTCAGATAATTCAGGGGCACCCTTGCAAGATCCACCACTCCGGAATAGGAAGCAATCCCGCTTTTCACGAGATTTGTTCCACCTCCGTGGGGTATCGTTCTTTCCCTTCCGAGAAGTGCGACGGCTTCATCAACCGTCTCCGGGAAATACCATTGAACCATATTCATGTTTCTCCCCCTTTATCGAAACGCTCAAAGGTTAATCCATGCAGATAAACTGTGGCCGGGCTGCTTTCGCCCTTAACTTTACCTCAATCAATGTGAGCCGTCCAGAGAGTGATTCTCTTCGCCCAGGATGTCCCCGATTCTTTTTCCTGCCTTCTTTTCAATCCAGCGTACGATCCGCCGCGCCCTGGCGAACCGTTTTCTTATGTTTGCCCCGGCATTCGGGTTATCTCCGTATTTTGCCATGGCGCTCCTTTTCCTCTCGGCAACAGGCACAAGGGCGGTCCCCCGGACGAGCTTGTCAGCCAGGTAGAGCAGTTTCGCCTCCGGAGCCGACCGGGGGGGAATATCCATGTGGCACGAGGCAATGGCCGCAACTGCCTGAAAACCGCAGACCTCGAGGAAAATCTTTCCTGCCTCGTCATGCTCGGGCAGTGTCCTGCAGATATCGTGCAAAAGACAGGCATTCTCAAGCAGACCACGGTCCACACCGGCTTTCAGCGGAAGCGCCCCCGCGAGGCGCAACGCGACGGAAGCCACCTTCGCGGAGTGGGCTACGACCTCCCCGGGAGTTCCCGCTATGGAAAAAAGCACCTGCCGCTCCGCTGGAGAGGGGAAATGGATTTTTTCCGCCCTGAGGCACATCTTTTCAAAATCCTCCGGCTCGTCCATGTCCATCAGCACCCCCTCGTCGGCAACAGCAAGGTCGACGGCGCTTTTTTCTCTCATTTCAAGAAAACGCTTCAGCCCTCCTTCGCCGGTGTAATTCAGGATATGGGGTATAAAGGAGGCTCCGATAAGGGGCGGATGCCCCCGCTCCCCCTGAAAGAGAGGGTATGCAATTCCCCGGAATGAGGCATATCTCGCGAGAAGCCTCACCGTAGCCGGGCGTACGGTGGGTATGTCGGCGGGAAGAAGAAAGAAGGCCCTGGAAGAAGACGAAAGAGATGCTGCTCCCGTCTGCACGGAAGAAAACATCCCTTCTGAAAACCTCGGATTGAATATGGGGCGTGCGCCCGCTCCGACCGCACAAATTTCCGTTTCCTCCCGCCTGAATCCCGTGACCACCACGACATCGCCTATACCGGCGCCGGTCACCGACCGGACGGCCCACTCCAGGGCAACCCGTCCGTCAAGCATGGAAAGCGGCTTGAAGAAGCCCATCCTGCTGGAATAGCCTGCGGCGAGGATGACGGCGGAAATTTCGGAGGGCTTCATGGGTACGGCTTACGTTGTCGGCTGGAGTCGCCTGAATATCTGTGATATGGCGATATAATGACTATGGACCGAGTTCCTGTAGGAGGCGAGAGATCTTCCCCTGTACCGGTCAAGTCCCTTGTCCACGTCTCCCTTGCTTTTCCTGATATTCGCGGCGAGTATGTGGGCCCCTACGCGCACATTGTTTGAGGGAACGATGAGATCTGTTTTCGACCGGATAGGGAAAGTCTTGACGATCCAGGGTCTGTTGGCGTTCCAGTTGATCTGCATGAGACCGTAATTACCCTTGCTCGCGGCCTTTTCCTTTATGGTGGACTCCTTGACCATTATAGAGGCCACAAGGAAGGGGTCGAGGTTATACTGTGCAGAATAATCCTCTATCAGCCGAGCATAATAGGAGATGTTCTTCGGGGAAACCTTGGGATTTTTTCGCAGGAAATACGTTTCGATGGCCTTGAGCCTGTTGCGCTGGTCCTTTTTTGAGCGGTAGCGCTGCATTGTATGGAACTCCCGGCTCGTGGAAAAGGGAGCCGAGAAAGCGTGCCTCACATCCACCGTGAAAAACAGGAGAGCAGACAGCACTAAAATACAAGGTGCAAGACGTATCCTCATAATGGTGCTCCTTTCTGCAGTTTGTTGCTCCTGCCGAAGAGGGTAGAAAAATCGAGATCATTATAGCAATTCTTCGATTTTTGGGCTATTGTTATCGGTACCCCCAATGGGGTTATCACTCCGCAAAGAGAGGCGGTCTGCACAATGAACCCTGTACTGAAAACGATCAAAAGCAGAAGAAGCATCAGGAAGTTCCGGCAGGACCAGCTTCGCAGGGAAGACCTTGATCTCATCCTGGAGGCAGCCATCTGGGCTCCCAGCGGTCACAACGCCCAGCCCTGGCATTTCCTCGTGATTCAGGACAAGGGAAAAATCGACGAAATGAGCACAAAGACCATCAGCATAATGGCCGACTCCCCCATCGAATGGGTCAGGAAGCTGGCGGGAAGAGAAGGATACCATCTTTTCCACAGGGCTCCCACGGTGATAGTCGTCTCGGGGAAAAGACCGGGCAGCGATCTTCTGTTCCCCCACGCCGACTGTTCCGCGGCCATACAAAACATGCTTCTTGCAGCCGAATCCCTGAATATCGGGAGCTGCTGGGTCGGCCTCACCGGGTTTCTCTTCGGAATCCCGGAAGAAGTGGAAGCTCTCGGGATTCCTGAAGACTGCCAGCCTCTGTACTCAGTCTGTTTCGGCTACAAGGACGATTCCTTCGTTCCGCCGGTTCCTCCCAGGAAAGAAGGGAAGGTTACCTTCTACCAGGCCCGGAAATCATAATGGTGCGAGAGGGGGGACTCGAACCCCCACGCCCTGAGGCATCAGATCCTAAGTCTGACGTGTCTGCCGTTCCACCACTCTCGCTCCCGCGTTCCATGCCGTGGCATGATAACATTATTGACGGTTTTTGGGAAGGCGTTTTTTCTCCGTCAGGGAAAGGGAAAGGACCTGTGTTTTTTCCCGGAGCCTCCAACCGAAAGAAGGGTGCGCCGCTCTGAAAAGATCAAAAGGAACAGGATTTCTTCTTCTCTTTCTCTTCGGCTTCGCCACCGCGCTTTTCCTCTTTTCCAGGTGGGAGGAGCTGGCTGCGGCAGGGAGGGTCCTCTTCGGCGACGGAGGATCTTTCAGCGGAGCCTTTCGGCATTTTTTAGGCAGTCTTCCCGCCCTCATCCGTGAATATTCTTCCGCTTTCCTGTGGGCTTACGGCCTCTTTATCGCCGGAGTGATCTTCCTCGAGGAGAAAAACCCGGACAGGACCATAGCCTGGCTTGTAGTCCTCATTCTTCTTCCTGTGGTCGGTTTCGTTCTCTATCTTTTTTTCGGACCCGACATCCGGGGACGGGGTTACTTTCGGAGGCTGAAAAGGAAGAAGCGTCGTATCCGCCAGGAAGGGACACCCCAGCACGGAGGCGACAGGAAAGAGATCATGTCGGGATCTCCGGAACAAAAAACGGCCCTCATGCTTTCGAAAAGCGCCAGGGCCCTCCTCACCACGGGGAATTCGGTCAAAATGCTCCTCAACGGGGAGGAAACCTTCTCCGCCATAACGTGTGCCCTCTCGCGGGCTGAAAAATACATCCACATGGAGTATTATTCCATAGCCAACGACACCATCGGAAACACCATAAAGGACATCCTCATAAAAAAAGCCGGAGAAGGGGTACGGGTCAACGTCATCTTCGACAGCGTGGGAAGCTGGGATCTCGGGACACGGTACGTCGTCGCCCTGAAAAATGCGGGCGTCAGGGTCCACTCCTTTCTTCCCGTATCTTTCCCGAGGCTCCGCAGAGAGCTCAACTTCAGGAACCACAGGAAAATCGCGGTCATCGACGGAAGAATAGGTTTCATGGGAGGATTGAACATCGGCGACATGTACATCACAGGAGAACCCTCCATTGGATTCTGGAGAGACACCCACATCGAACTGACCGGGCCTGCCGTGTCATGTCTTGACGACATTTTCAGGGCCGACTGGACCTTCTGCGACAAAAAACCCCTTGAAGAACACGCTCCAGTCCCCGCTCCTCCCGCAGGGAAAGTCCCGGTGCAAATTGCGGCAAGCGGTCCTGACAATAACTGGAAATCCATCCTCCAGGGCTACTTCTCGCTCATCACCAACGCCAGGAAATCCGTCTGGCTGTGCACCCCCTACTTCGTCCCGGGTGAACCTCTGATGACTGCCCTCGCCGTTGCTGCGATGAGCGGAGTTGACGTTCGGGTCATGATACCCCACAAAACGGACCACGCCATAGTCTACTGGGCCTCCCTCTCAAACGTGGAGGAGCTCCTCAAAGCGGGAGTCAAGGTCTACCGCTACGAAAAAGGATTCATCCACTCGAAAATCCTCATCGCGGACGGCTCCTCCGTGTCGGTGGGAACGGCAAACCTGGACGCCAGGAGTCTTGAGATCAATTTCGAGGTACAGGCGTTCATATATGACGCCTCCGTGGCGCGGGATTTCATCCGGGCGTATGAAAACGACATGGAGGAAAGCTCCCAGTTCCGGCTGCACGAATGGCTCCGGCGCCCCTTCAGGCAGAAGGTGCTGGAATCCGCCGGACGTCTCTGGTCATCCCAGCTCTGAGAAGAAAGAGCGAGAAGGGCCCGGATTGGATTCCGGGCCCTTCTCTGTATGAAAACATGTCGATAATTTTAAATGGTGGACTGTGAGGGACTCGAACCCACGACCCGCTGATTAAGAGTCAGCTGCTCTACCAACTGAGCTAACAGTCCATATTGTGTGTTGCTTTCTATAGTGGCGCGCCCGGCAGGATTCGAACCCGCGACCAACAGATCCGAAGTCTGTGACTCTATCCACTGAGCTACGGGCGCTCATTTTTAATGGGGTGAGCGAGGGGACTCGAACCCCCAACATCTGGAGCCACAGTCCAGTGCTCTAACCGATTGAACTACGCTCACCATGCTATCACTGGCGCGCCCGGCAGGATTCGAACCCGCGACCCACGGCTTAGAAGGCCGTTGCTCTGTCCGGCTGAGCTACAGGCGCCTGAATAGTGGAGCGGGAAACGGGATTCGAACCCGCGACCTACGGCTTGGAAGGCCATCGCTCTAGCCAACTGAGCTATTCCCGCACCTTTGCGTCTTGGTCGGGGCGAAAGGATTTGAACCTTCGACCCCCTGCTCCCAAAGCAGGTGCGCTAACCAGACTGCGCTACGCCCCGATATTGTAACCAACTTTTACCGAAACCGCAACAACAGAATCTGGTGGAGCTGGGGGGATTCGAACCCCCGGCCTCTTCCGTGCGAAGGAAGCGCGCTCCCTCTGCGCTACAGCCCCGGCAGACCAACGGCGATTATTGTAATGAGCGGAAGGCGTCTTGTCAAGCGTCGTAAGGTGAGATAATCTAAGACTTTAAAATCGGAACAGTCGGGATAGGTGATGCACCGTGTCCATCGGGCCGGAACTTTTTACGGCGCTAGCGCGCTCCATCGGAGAAACAGTCCTTCCTTGCAGGATAGGAAAAATAGAAACAGGAGATACCTGGGCGGCTTTCCGCCTTTCTTCCGGAAAAGACCGGTGGCTTCTCTTTTCATGGAACCCGGGGAGTTACGGCTGCGGGCTCGTTGGAGAGGACGGTATCGCCTCCCTGAAAAAAACGCGGGACTCCCGGTCTTCTTTCGGCGAGGCCCTGAAAAGAAACTTCCAGAACGCTTCGATTCTTTCGGTACGCCAGCTGAACAGCGACCGCGTCCTCCATTTTGCCGCTGAACGGCTGGTGGGAGCCGGTTTTTCAGTTCCCCTGAGTCTTGTCTTCGAAGGAACGGAGCGAAACAGCAACCTGGTCATCCTGGACGAATCAGGATCCATCCTCGAACCGGCGAAGCACATCCACGGAGACATGAACAGGTACAGGATGATCCTTCCAGGGATTGCCTACACTCCCCCGCCGCCCCTGAAAGGGAAATACCTCGGGGAAACAGGAGAGATTGAGGGACCGGAAGATCTCAGGGGACTCAGGGGCATAGGAAGGGGACTCTCAGAAATCCTGACCCGTTTCTGGGACACCCGCCCGGTGCGGCACTGGAACGACATGGTGGCGCGGACTCTCAGCGGGGAAGAACAGGGACTCCTCATTTTGCGGCAGGGAAGTCTCCTTACTGTTTTTCCCGAACCGCTCCCTTCCTGCGAGGTGCTACCGGGCCCCCTTCTTGAGCGGTGCGGTGAGGAAGTGCTCTCTTCCTATTTTCTCGGACAGAGGGATCGCATTCTTTCCGGAGTGAAAAAGGCCCTTGAAAGGGAAATCAAAAGCAGAAAACGGCACAGGGACGGCCTTGAGAACCAGATCTGCCTTTCAGAACGGGGAAACGAGTTCCTGAAGATGGGCAATCTGCTTCTTGCCGCAGGCGACCTGGTACCTCCCCGGGCTAGGGCAGTTGAACTGCAGGACTGGGAAACCGGAGAGCCTCTCCTGGTTCCCCTCGATGAAAACCTCACGGCTTCCCGGAACGCCGAGAAGTATTTCCGGAAATACAAAAAGGGCAAAGTCGACAGGGATGCGGTGAGGAAGGCCATACTGTCCATCGAAGAGGGCATAAGCGAGCTTGAAGAACAGGTGGAAACACTGGAATCCATCGATGACCCGGACCTTCTTTCGGTATCGGCCCGGGACGTTATGGAATGGCTCGTCCCGAAAAAAACGACGTCCGCCCGGAAGCACAAGACGGCCCCTCCGCCCCACATCCGGCTTGAAAACGGCGGGGACCTCATTTATATCGGCCTGAACGCCCGGGGAAACCGGCATGTCACATTCAAAGTCGCCGCTCCGACCGACCTCTGGTTCCACGTCCACGAAATACCGGGAGCCCACGTCATTCTCAAGACGGCGGGAAAAGACGAAGCACCGGCGGATTCCTCCGTGGAAATTGCGGCATCACTGGCGGCATGGTTCAGCAGGGCGAAGAATTCCGGAAAAGTGCAGGTTGACTACACGGAAAAGAAAAACGTCCGGTCCATCCCCGGAAGCGCCATCGCCCACGTGACCTACGTCCATCCAAAGACAATCCTTGTCAGTCCGGAGAGGTGGAAAGAATTTCCCGAAGCTGCCCGGTCAAGGCAGCTGGAAGACAAGATGTGAAGAAGAGCCGCTCCCCCGTTTTCGGATGAAGGAAAGACAGCTTCCATGAGTGCAGGAAAACCCTGCCCGCGGAAGCTGCCTTTTTTTTGTCGGCACCATACAGTACGTCCCCCACGATAGGGTGTCCCATGGAACTCAGGTGGACCCGTATCTGGTGCGTTCTGCCGGTGGCGATGTCACACTCGAGAAAGGAATAGCCGTTGCGGACCCACAATCTCCGGAAACCGGTGACAGCAGGTTTTCCGTCTTCAACCACAGCCATGCGGAGCCGGTTTGTCGGGCACCGCCCGATGGGGGCATCGATGCGACCCGAAGCATTTTTTACCCTGCCGTGCACAAGGGCAAGGTACTGTTTCCGGACTTCCCTCAGCCTGAACTGGTTCTGGAGGTTCTCCAGTATTTCCTGTTCCCTGGCGACCACGAGCAGCCCTGATGTGGATGCGTCTAGCCGGTGCACTATCCCCGGGCGGAGGACGTTGTTGAAGGAACCGAAATGGCGGAAACGATGGAGCAGACCATGCACAAGGGTTCCGTGACGGTTACCCGGAGCGGGGTGAACCACCACGCCGCTCGGCTTGTCAATCACGATCAGCCATTCGTCTTCGTAGACTACGCCGAAAGGGACCTCCTCCGGCTCCAGATCGAGAGACTCCGGAGGAGGAAGCGTCACCTCCGCCGATATTCCCGGGACCATTTTCATTCCGGGTTTGGCTTTCCTGTGAGGGAGAAGGCTGACATTTCCGTCTTCCACGAGTTTTCTCGCGAAGGTTCGGGTAATCCCCAGCCTGAAGGAAAGAAAGACATCAAGACGCAACCCCCGGTCTTCCTCTCCGGCGGCAATGGTTTCCGTTCCGTTTTCGGTACTATCGGGGAACCCCCCGTCGTCGTCTTCGCAGGAAGAAGAACCGACGGGGGGAAGATCCTCCATCATGAAGAACGACCGGCAGGCTCAGGCGGAAAGTACTTCCGAGCACCTTGGGCAGAGCCCGTTTTCGTCGCCTTCCTCGGTATACTGCCAGCACCTGGGGCACTTCTCGCCTCTGGCCTTGTCCACTCCGATCCGGAGACCTGTTTCTTCATCGTCACGCACCACCGCCATGTCGTCGATCCTCTCAACCCAGCGGAAGCCCGAGACGATGGAAAAGACCCGAAGGTCTTCGTCTGTGAAAAGATCGGCCGCCTCGGGAGCGCCTTTCCGCTCCACCTCGACCCTGGCGTCCAGCGAGTGGCCGATGATTCCGGCGCTTCTCGCCTGCTCGAGGACCCGACTCACGGCCGCCCGCACGGAGAGGACCTTCGCCCATTTCTCTTCAAGCTTCTTCCCATCGGCCACGGCAAAGGGTGCGGGCCAGTCTGAAAGGAAAATACTTTCCGGGAGCTTCGCATCGATCTTTCGCATTTCCTGCCAGACTTCCTCGGCGGTGAAGCTGAGGACAGGGGCCAGCATCCGGATAACCGCCGAAAGGACAAGCCACATGGCCGTCTGGCCGCTTCTCCTCGACAGTGAATCGGTGCCGTCGGCGTACATCCTGTCCTTGCTCGAATCCAGGTAGAAGGAGCTGAGTTCGTTCACGCAGAACTGGTGTATGGCAAAGGTCGGCACGTGGAACTCGTAGTCGTCGTAGGCTTCGTTCGCCCTTTCGATGACCCCGTTGAGCTTCTGAAGGATCCACCGGTCCATCTCCGTCATTTTTTCCACGGGAACCGCATGATGCTCCGGGTCAAATCCCTTCAGGTTGGCGAGGAGATACCGGGCGGTATTCCGGATTCTCCGGTATGATTCGCTCAGGTTCTTTATGATGCCCTGGGAGATGCGGATATCGTTCCGGTAGTCCGTGGAAGCCACCCACAGCCTCAGGATGTCCGCACCGTACTCGTTGATGACCTCCTGGGGGGCAACCACGTTCCCCAGGGATTTCGACATCTTCTTGCCGTCGCCGTCAACTATGAATCCGTGGGTAAGCACCTGCTCATAGGGGGGCCTTCCGTACATTCCCACGGAGGTGAGGAGGGACGTCTGGAACCAGCCCCGGTGCTGGTCGCTTCCCTCAAGATACATGTCGGCGGGCCATTTCAGCTCCGGCCTGACCTTCAGCACGGCGGCGTGGCTTGATCCCGAATCGAACCATACGTCCATGATGTCTTTTTCCTTGGTCAGATGCTTTCCGCCGCAGTGGGGGCAGAAACACAGCTCCCCCAGGAGGTCTTCAGGGGGCTTGCTCCACCAGGCGGAACAGCCTTCCTTCTCCACGTGCTTCTGCACGGCAAGAATCCGGTCTTCGGTAAGGACCGGTTTTCCGCAATCGTCACAGTAGAAGGCCGGGATGGGCACACCCCAGATCCGCTGCCTGCTGATGCACCAGTCGGACCGGTCGCGGACCATGTTGTAGATTCTCTCCTTGCCCCATTCAGGAATCCAGCGCACGTTTTCCTCGATGCACCGGAGGGCTTCATCGCGGAAATCAGACACGGAAACGAACCACTGGTCAGTGGAGCGGAAAATAACGGGTTTCTTGCACCTCCAGCAGTGGGGGTAAGAATGGGAAATGGCGCCGTGGCCGAGAAGCCTGCCGCTCTCCGTGAGAGTCTCCAGGATCTTCTTCGATCCTTCCTTGAGAGAAAGACCGTCCACCAGCCCCGTCCCCTGCCTGAAAAAGCCCTTGTCGTCCACGGGATTGTAGACTTCGATGCCGTATTTCACGCCGGATTCATAGTCCTCGACGCCATGACCCGGTGCGGTGTGGACGCAGCCCGTTCCCGTGTCGAGAAGGACGTAATCGGCGAGGAGAATGAGGATTTCCCTGTCAGGGTAGAAGGGATGAACTGCTTTCTTCCCTTCGAGCTCCCTTCCCCTCACCGTCAGTATTTCCTCCCCGAAGGAGAGTCCCGTCTCTTTTTCCACACTCTCCCGGAGGTTTTTGGCGAAAAGGTACACCTTTTCTCCCGACCGGAAAAAGGAATACTCGTGGTCTCCGCCCATGGCTACCGCCATGCTTGCGGGCAGCGTCCAGGGCGTGGTCGTCCACACGATGACGTTCACGTCCTGACCCGAAAGGGACGGGTGAATCTCCCCTGCCCCGGGAAGGGAGTAGGCAACGAAGATAGAGGGAGATGACTCATCCCAGTACTCAATTTCCGCCGCGGCGAGGGCCGTCTGGCAGTCGATGCACCAGTAAACGGGCTTCTGTCCCTTGTAGACGAGCCCCTTCTTCACCAGCTCCGCGAAGGCTCCAAGCTGGGCCGCCTCGTACTGGGGCTTGAGGGTCATGTAGGGGTTCTCCCAGTCCCCCAGGACGCCCAGGCGGATGAACTCCTCCCTCTGGACATCCCGGAACTGGAGGGCGTACTCTGTGCACTTCTCCCTCAGGAAAACGGGGTCCACGGTATCCTTGTTCACCTTCAGCGTCTTGAGAACGTGAAGCTCGATGGGAAGACCGTGGGTATCCCAGCCGGGAACGTAGGGAGCATAATACCCCTTCATGGCCTTGAACTTCGGGATGAAATCCTTCAGTATCTTGTTGAAGGCAGTTCCGATGTGAATATGGCCGTTGGCATACGGGGGGCCGTCATGAAGGACAAACGACGGTGCTCCTTCCCTGTTTTTCAGCATCTTTCCGAAAATATCCCGTTCTTTCCAGAATTCAAGAAAACCGGGTTCTCTTTTCGCAAGATTCGCCCTCATGGGAAAATCGGTTTCCGGAAGGTTCAGCGTCTTTTTGTAATCTGTATTCATGCAGCTACCCCCTTGTGTAATAGGCGAAACCGTCCCCCTGTGCCAAGAGGACGGCATAAAAGTCGAGGCTATTTTAGCATAGTGAGAAAAAAATCCCCACAAAAGCCTTGGCCGGTACGTTCTCTCCCTTATATAAGGGGATCGAAGAAAGCTTCGTGCCGGAGAACAAGGGAACTCAGAAAAGCCGTGACAGCAGCCTGCCGGCGAAGCTCATCTTTTCAGCCCGAATCAGCAGGATACTCCCCGGATAAAGTCTGAACAGTTCTATTTCTTCACCGTCTATGATGAGCATATTTCTGCCTAATATACTGTCCCCGACACGGTACCGTAGCGAGATAAAAGACGCCCCGCCCCCCCGAACCGCCATCCAGTCCTTGCCCGGAATGAAACGGCCGTTCAGGGGAGCCTCGGCGGGCAGACCGGCGTTATGGGAGCGGACGCGCTCTTCCCACTGACGGATACGTCCCCCCGCCACCATGTACTCCCCTTCCACGGGAGTCTGCTCCACCGAGTGAATGAACCGGAGAATAAAGGGAAGCCCGGGAGGGAGGGATTTGCAGCAGGCCTCTTCGCCCCATTCCAGGGAAATCTTCAGATAGTAGGAGGGAACCGTCAGAATGAACAGGATGAAGGATAAAAAAAAGACCACGAGAATCCTTTTAGAAAAGGTCTTCATCATGGACTTCACTCCGTTTCCCTTCCCCTGTGATCCGGGGAAAATGGCGAGCCTGGGCCGATTCGAACGGCCGACCTACAGCTTAGGAGGCTGTCGCTCTATCCTCTGAGCTACAGGCCCGCATATATCCTTTCACGAAAAGGGAAAGAGGCTCTTTTGACCCTGTTTCCGTGAACAGGGGACATAGTACCATCCCTCCGGCAAAAATTCAAGCCGAAGGGAAAAACCTGAATCCGCAGGCAGCGGGGAACGTCACCGCTGCTCGCTTGAGCCGTCGAGAAATTCCTTCAGTACATTGGCATGATTGTAGAAAGGATCCTTCGCCCCGTACACGAGGGTCACCGTTCCATGCCGTGCCGTCTCCAGGAGCGTTCCCACGGGAACCGGATTTCCGGCGAGCTCCTCAAGGTACATGCTCCTGAAAGTATCCCATTTCGCCGGGTCGTGGCAGAAGGATTTTCTCAGTTCCGGGCTCGGGGCAATCTCCTTCAGCCAGAGATCGATCCGGGCGCCATCCTTCGAAACACCCCGGGGCCAGAGCCTGTCTACAAGAATCCTGGTGCCGTCTTCCGGAGAGCAGGGTTCATACACCCGCTTCAGCACAAAATTCATCGCTCTTTCCTCCATCCCGGTCCCACCTGCGGTTCTTCCGAAGGAGCGCTCTTTTTTACCGCAGGGACTGTCTCAGCCCCGAAGAGCCTTTCCAAGCCGTTCATAAAGATCGTTCCCTGCACGTGCAGCTTCACCGGAAAGCCTTCCGGACAGAAGGACATCCTCTTTCATTCTGGAAACGAGCTGCTCCGGCGAATCGAATTTTTCCTCGTCCCGGAGGAACTCTTCGAAAAAAACAGCAATATTCTTGCCGTACAGTGACCCGTTGTAGCCGATAATGTGCGTTTCCGCCCGTACTCCCCGTTCTTCCTGCCGGAAGGTGGGGTTCACTCCCACGTTGAGGGCCCCTGGCATCCACACAGTATCCACAAACACCGAAACACAGTATACCCCTCTCCTCGGCATGACCTTTTCAGTCGGATAATGCACGTTTGCCGTGGGGAACCCGAGCCTGGTTCCTCTTCCGTCTCCAGGCACCACAGTTCCTTCAAAGAAAAAAGGGTACCCCAGAAGGCGCTTTGCCAGGGCTACGGAGCCATGGGCAACGTGGCTCCGAATCGAGCTGCTTCCGACCTTCTCACCATCAATCGAAAGCGGCTCCGCTTCCTCGAAGAGCCACCCCTTCGCTTCCGACCTCTTCCGGAGGAAGGATGTATCGCCTTCCCTGTTTCTGCCGAACCGAAAATCCTTTCCCACCACGATGCCAGTCACCGGAAGCAACTCTTCAAGATAGTCCAGGAAATCCGCAGGGGACATCCCGGCTATTTCAGGGGTGAAGGGAATTTTCAATGTCCTTGGAATATGGAGGAAGCGGGCAAGGACATCCCGCTCCGGCTCAGTGAAGAGAACCGGTATTTCCCTCCCCTTCACCACATTTCCGGGGTGGGGGGAAAATGTGACCACTCCCCAGTCGCCTTCATTTTTCGCGGAAAGCCGCTCCGCCATGGCACCCGCAGTTTCGAGAAGCCGGCGGTGACCAAGGTGAAAGCCGTCAAAGGCACCGAGGATCAGGATCATGGATTCCCCTCCAGAAGAATGTTTATCTTCGGTTCGAAGAGACCGTCTGGGAGCAGGTTTCCCCAGCTGAACAGCTTTTCTCCGAGAATGACGGCCTTACCCCCGGGATCCCCGTCTCCCGGGGAGAGGGGGACAAGGCCCGGCAGAGGAACGTTTTTCCCCGCGAGAAGAACGGCGTCCGTCCCGGGGCCGCAGGAAAAAGAATAATACTGGGCTGCAAGTTCGGACAGAGGCCTGAGATTCCTTGAGAGATCCTCATCTCCTGACTCGAGCCTGTCAAAGGCCAGGGCATCTTCCTGCCGGAAGCGCCCGATGGACCGCCGCACGAGGGAGAGAACATATGCCCCGCATCCAAGCGCCCTGCCGATGTCACGGACGATGCTCCGAACGTAGGTACCCTTCCGGCACCGTATGCGGAGGGCGAAAGAGCGGCCCTCGTCCTCTTCCCCGGTGAGGCGGATGGACGATATATGCACAGGCCTGGAGGAAATGACGGGGCTTTCCCCTGAGCGGGCGATCCTGTGGGCCCGTTTCCCGTTGACCCGGACTGCAGATATGTCCGGTGGAGTCTGAAGGCGGGTTCCGAGAAAAGAAGGAAGAAGTGCCGCTATCCTGCCGGCTGCGTCCTGCGGGACCGGGCCCGAGAACACCGTATCCCCGGAAAAGTCGTCGGTGGACCGTTCTTCTCCCAGCCGGAAACGGACGTCATAGACCTTCGGAAGCCCCATGACAAGGTCGCTTGTCCGTGTCGCCCCTCCCACGAGGAGGACGAGGAGTCCTTCGGCCGTGGAATCCAGAGTCCCTCCATGCCCCACTTTAACCCCTTTTCCGAGACGCCTGCGGAGGGCTGCCACGCAGACAGTGCTTCGGATTCCCTCCGGTTTATCGAGCAGCAGCACTCCGCAGAGTGTCATTTTTCTCCTCCAGAAAGGCTGTAAGTGATGTAAGGGCTTCGTCCAGAGGCAGGGGAAGCCTGCACCCGGCCGCCTGGGGGTGTCCTCCGCCGCCGAAGGCGTGGGCTATTTCGGAAGCGGAAAGGGTCCCCCTCGAGCGGAGGCTCGCCCTGACGCAGTCATCGTCCTCAACAAGGAGAACGGCAAAGGAGACGGACCTGACGGTGAGAAGCTCGTTTACCAGGAATTCCGTCTCGGAGGGACTGCTGCCGGTATCCTGAAAATCGGTCTTCCCGATCCAGGTTACGGCAGCGAAAGAACCGACGGACCGCACCCTTTCGAGGGCCCTGCCGCGAAGACGGAGCCCTTCCATGGTACGGTTGCATCGAATAAGCTGGTCGATCTTCTCAGGGGCGACGCCGAGAGACAGAAGGTCTGCCGCAGCCTGGTGCGTCCTCGGCGTGGTGCAGGAGAACGCAAAGTTGCCGCAGTCGGTGACAATGGCGGTGTACAGGGCTTCTGCGGCCTCAGGAGGAATGGGGATCCCCCAGTTCCGGAGGAGCATCCAGCACATTTCCCCCACGGAGGAAGAGGTCGGATCCACCCATACGGCAGTTCCGAAACCTTCATTATCATGATGGTGATCCATATTGACCAGGGGCACGCCCTCCGGAATTCCGGAAAGATCTGCCACCGAACGGGCGGCAGTTGACGTATCCAGGGCAACAACAACAGTGTCCCGGTCGAGGGACAGCGAACCGAGTGTCACCCCTGAAAGAAAGCCGTCGGTCCCCGCAAGAAACAGGTAGCTGTCCGGCACCGGATCCGGGCCTCCCCAGACAACATCCTTGCCCAGGGAGCGGCCCGTAGACCACAGGGCGCTCCCGCAGCCGAGAGTGTCACCGTCGGGCTTGGTGTGGGAGAGCAGAATCCAGCGTGAGGCACCCGAAAGAAGAGAAATAATCCTTGCCGTCCGTTCGCACCGGAAAAGGGAAACTGTCCCTTCCATGGTCATTCCCCGCTTTCCCGAAATTCCTCTTCTTCGTCGCCCGTTTGCTCCGGTTCATCGTCCCCGTCGGTCTTCAGGGAATCCAGCAGACGGTCCATCACCCTGCCGTACTCCTCGCTGGTGTCCACGTGGAATGAAAGGGCCGGGATCTGCCTGAGGCCGAGCTGTCTGCCCAGCATGGTCCGAAGAGCCCCTGCCACAGTGTCCAGGGATTTTTTCACATCGTCCCGGATGGACGGGTCCACCGTGGTGAAATACACCCTGGCATTCTCCAGGTCCCGGGAACAGTCCACTTCAGTAATAACGGCAAGCTTTGCCGTTTCATTCTTTACGCGCAGTTCCAGAAGGAGGGAAATTTCCCTCTGCATCTGCTTGTTGATTCTTTGCATTCGAAAACTCGTCATAGCCGGTTACCTCGCGCCAGTGATGAATTATGGAAAACTCTCCGGATTCCTCCTCGCCGCACAAAAAAGAAAAGACCGCTTCCAGCCTTTCTTCCGCCATGGCTGCACCCGATGCAACGGCGGAAATTCCAAGAAAGACGTCGGCCCTGCTGCCGTCGGGCCCAAGGTCCATGACGGAAACGTTCCACCGGCCCCGAATCCGGTCAATGAGAGACTTTGCCACCCTCCGTCTGTCCTTCACGCTTCTGCTTCCAAGAACAACGAAGGAGACAAAAAGCACCCCCGAGAACAGGGCCGTTTTTCTTCCGCTACGAGAGATGGCGCTTCTCCTCCACTATTTCATAGGCTTCGAGGATGTCTCCTTCTTCGAAATCCTGGTAATTGGAAAGGCTGATCCCGCATTCGTAGCCGGCCGCCACTTCCTTGGCGTCGTCCTTGAACCGCCTGAGGTTTGACAGGGAGCCGTCCCAGAGAACGATGCCGCCCCGGATGAGCCGGACCTTCGCATTCCGGCGGATAACGCCTTCCAGCACGTAGCTTCCAGCGATCTTTCCCGCCTTGGGAACCTTGATGACCTGCCGGATTTCCGCCTGGCCGATGGTGTTCTCCTTGATGGTGGGTTTGAGCATGCCCTCGAGGGCCGCCTTCACATCGTCGATGGCGTCGTAAATGATATTGTAAAGCCGCACCTGGACGCCCTCCGATTCCGCAACCTTTTTCGCGTTGGCGTCAGGACGGACGTTGAATCCGATGATGACCGCGTTGGAAGCAGAAGCGAGCATCACGTCCGATTCGGCGATGCGGCCGACGCCCCGGTGCACAATATTGATGCCCACTTCGTTGGTGGCCATCTTCTCAAGGGATGCAGCAAGGGCTTCGCTTGATCCCTGGACGTCGCACTTCAGAAGAAGGTTGAGCTGGGGGATGTCTCCTTCTTTGAGCTGGGAATACAGATCTTCGAGGCTGAGTTTCCTCGGGCCTCCCTGCTGGGCGTTTCTCAGATCCTGCTCCCTGGAGCTCAGGGCATCCCGGGCTATCCGTTCGTTCTCCACAGAGGTGAAAACTTCGCCGGGCTGAGGAACGGTAGCCAGGCCGAGGATTTCTACGGGGGTGCTCGGCCCCGCGCAGTCGATCATATTCCCCTCCGAGTCGATCATAGCCCGGATTTTGCCGCAGGCGGAGTCAAAAAGAAGGATATCGCCCTTGCAGAGGGTCCCTTCCTGTACCAGTACGGTAGCCACCGGCCCCTTGCCCTTGTCGAGCTTGGCTTCGACGACCACTCCACGGGGTTTCACCGTGGGGTCGGCCTTCAGCTCTTCCATCTCCGCCACGAGGAGAATCATCTCGAGAAGCTGGGGAACTCCCTGACCGCTCTTTGCCGAAACTTCCACCATGATGGTGTTTCCGCCCCACTCCTCGGGGGCGAGACCGACGTCGGAAAGCTGCTGACGGACACGATCCGCCTTGGCTGCAGGCTTGTCTATCTTGTTGATGGCGACTATGATGGGGACCCCCGCCGCCTTTGCGTGGTTTATGGCTTCCCTGGTCTGGGGCATCACACCGTCGTCCGCCGCCACCACAAGAATGGCGATATCCGTCGCCTGGGCTCCCCTGGCTCTCATGGACGTGAACGCTTCGTGTCCCGGAGTGTCGAGGAAGACGATTTCCTTGCCCTCGTGCAGAACGGTGGAAGCTCCTATGTGTTGGGTGATTCCGCCTGCTTCCCGGGCGGTGATGTTCGTCTTCCGGATGAAGTCGAGCAGGGTTGTCTTGCCGTGGTCCACGTGTCCCATGACGGTGACGATGGGAGGACGGGACTCCATGTGATCCCCATGGAACTGGGGTCTCTTGATGACGGTGCATGTTCCGTCCGCGCCTTCCTGATCGGCATCGTCCCCGCAAGCCATGGTGAGAATCACGTTGTAGGCGTCCTGCAGAACCTTCAGGCTCTTTTCGTCCACCGGGCTGTCCGCCGGTACCATCAGGCCGGCGGAGATAAGGCACTTCACCGCTTCCGCAGGGGAGATGCCGATGAGCTGGGCAACCGCCTTGACTGTGGATCCCCTTGAAACTTCGAAAGAATCTGTTTTTATCACGCTGCGCTCCTCTTCCTTTTTTCCAGGCCCTTGCGTAACGGAGGCTCCTCCGAGGGATTCCTCCACAAGCTGGGCGATATCGTTGTCAATGGAACTCATGTGACTCTTTACGTCGACCCCGAGGTCGATCAGAATGTCCAGCAGTTCCTTGTTACTTTTGCCGAGCAGTTTGGCCAGTTCATATACCCGGATTTTACTCATTTACGTCTCCCCCTTCCGCAAGCAGTTGCGAGATAGAACGTGCAAAGCCGCTGCGTAACGGTAAAGCAACAACCTTCACATTTCCTGAACCGATAGCCGCAGAGAGTTCGCTTCCGGAAATATCCGGCAGAACAGTGATCGTGCTTTTTTCTACAAACCTCCCATTCTGGAGGGACCGGTAGAAAGACGATTCCCCTTCTCCTGCGAAAAGCACCAAGAGCGCTTCACCCCGGGCCAAAGAAGATTTTACTATATCCTGACCAATTTGCAGGATGTTCGCTCTTCGCGCCATGCCGAAAACCGAGAGCAGGGCTTCCTTTTGTTTTTTCACTGCCCTTTGTCCCCGTTTTCAGCTTCGGAAGCCATTTTCAGGAGAGCGTCGTATATCCCGGCGTCAACTTTCACTCTGAGAGCTTTTGAAAGGGCATCCCTTTTTCGGGCGCTGAGAATGCATTCTTCCTTGAGACACACGTATGCTCCCCTTCCGGGAAGCCTTCCGGAAGGGTCGACGGACACCTCTCCCGCCGCGTTGCGGGCTATTCTCAGCATTTCCCTCTTGGGAGATTCCTCCCTGCACCCGACGCAGGTCCTCGGCCGCCGCCGCATCATGGCCGTCCCTCTATTCAGCACCGCTGTCGTCTATGATGTCCTGGAAAATGTCATGGAGCGTGGGCATTCTCTCCGGTTCCAGGGCATTGATGTCAATCTTCCATCCCGTGAGCCTCGCAGCCAGGCGGACATTCTGTCCGGCCTTGCCGATGGCGAGGGAGAGCTGGTCGGGACGGGAAAAGACGGTAACTGCCTTTTCCTGCTCAAGAATGGGTTCGATCTTGACGATCTTCGCCGGAGAGAGGGAGTTCCGGATGTACTGGAGGGGATCGCCGCTCCAGATGATCACGTCCACCTTTTCGCCGCAGAGTTCCTTGCTGATGGACTTGATCCTGGCCCCATTGTTCCCCACGCAGGCACCCACGGGATCCACGTTCATGTCAAGGGTCTGGACCGCCACCTTGGCTCTGGCTCCTGCCTCGCGGACGATGTTTTTGATCTCGATGACCCCTTCCTGGATCTCGGGAACCTCGAGTTCAAGAAGCTTTCTCAGCAGCCCCGGATGGGTGCGGGAAACGACGATCCTGGGGCCCCGTGTTGTCTGGCGCACGTCAAGGAGGTAAAACTTGAGCCTTTCACCGGGAATGTACTTTTCGTTCACGATACGCTCTTCCCTGGGGAGGATCGCTTCCGTCCGGTCGTTGAGACGGATCAGCACCTGGTCATTCTCCGATTTGAAAACGACGCCCGTGACGAGATCCCCCACCCGGTCGGAGAACTCCTCGAAAATGATCTGCCGTTCGGCATCCTTCAGCCTCTGGATGATGACCTGCCGGGCCGTCTGGGCCGCAATTCTTCCGAAATTCTCGGGGTTTTTCTCGATGCGGATGAAATCACCCTCCGTCACGTCCACGAACCCCTGGGCCTGCGCGTCGGCAAGGGAGATTTCCGTATCCGGAGAAACGACATCCGCCACGATGTGCTTTACTTCACAGATGGAGATGTCGCCGTTCTCCGTATCGATATGGACCTCCACATCCTGGTTCCCGCCCTGGTACTTTTTATATGCCGAGATAAGGGCCGCCTCCAGGCTGGAAGCGATAACCTCCTGGGACAGTCCCCTCTCCTTCGTGATCTGGGCCAAAGCGCGGACGAAATCACGCCCAAGCTGCATTTATGAACTCCTCCTTTTGTCCTGCTTGTCCTGTTCCTCATACACAAGGCTGCCCTTGGTAATTGTTTCAAAGGGAATCCGGACCGTTTCATCCTCATCCGATCCTCTGCCTGTCTCAAGCCGGAGAAGAACAGTCCCGTCCTCTCCCGCGCCCAGAAGGAGGCCCGTAAAACGTTTCTGTCCGACGATTTCCTGCCTGGTCCTGACCTTTATTTTCTTTCCCGAAAATTTCCGGTAATCTTCAAGGGAAAAAAGAGGACGTTCGATTCCCGGAGAACTCACCTCCAGGTAGAACTGTCCGCGGACATAGTCCTCATTTTCATCAAGGAAACGGTTTAGTGACCTGGAGACCGTCTCGCAGTCCTTGACCAGTATCCCTCCGAGAGAATCTATATATACCCTCAGAATTGCCCGCCGCTCCTCGTTGCCGAGGGTGATGCCCACACATTCGTAACCGAGCCCCTCAACTATTTCCCGGAGGGCTCTGAAATTATCCTTTTCCCTGTCTTCACCCATGCCCATCTCTCCCTGCAGGCCTATTAAAAAACAAAGAGTGGGGGAACCCACTCTTTGAAAAGACTCTCCGAAGAAACACCACATTGGAGTATAGCACATTATTGGGAATAAATACAACTTCCCTTTCGCTACAGACAAAAGTCCGAGATGAACTCCGGCCACCACTCGTCCAGGTTCGCCTCGAAATCCATGGGATCGTCCGCTGTCAAAAAATCCTCGGCTATCGCCTCTTCCACAAGGCCCGGAAGATCGAGGACTCCCAGCCAGGAGTGTTCGTCCCCGAATATGTTCCGTTCAAAAACCTTCGCTCCCTGCATGGAAAGATCCCCTCCTTTCCGGCCGGGGGATTACTCAACCCAGTAGTTCGGGGCTTCCTTTGTCACCACCACGTCATGGGGATGATTCTCCTTTACGGAGGCTGCTGAAATCCTCACAAACCTGGCCTTTTCCTGAAGGCCCGGGATATCCTTCGCGCCCACGTACCCCATACCGGACCGCAGACCCCCTGTAAGCTGGAAGACCACTCCCGACAGGGCTCCTTTGTGGGCGGCAAGTCCCTCGATCCCCTCGGGTACCAGTTTATCATTTCCTGCCCCTTCCTGGAAATATCTGTCCTTGCTGCAGCCGTCCTTCATGGCCCCGAGGGATCCCATCCCCCTGTAGCTCTTGTAGGACCGTCCCCGGTAAATGATCAGTTCCCCCGGGCTTTCTTCAGTCCCCGCAAAAAGCGAGCCGATCATGACCGAGTCTGCCCCCGCAGCGAGCGCTTTCACGATGTCTCCGGAAAAGCGGATTCCGCCGTCGGCGATTACCGTCTTTCCCTTTTTATGGGCAGCCTGGGCAACGTTGTAGATTGCCGCAAGCTGGGGAACGCCGATTCCCGCAATGATCCTGGTGGTGCAGATGCTCCCAGGTCCGACGCCGACCTTGACGGCGTCTACTCCAGCCTCGATGAGGGCTTCCCCCGCTTCCGCCGTTGCGATGTTGCCCCCGATAATCACAAGATCCGGATAGGATGTCCGGAGCATCCTGACGGAATCGAGAACTTTTTTTGAATGACCGTGGGCTGTATCGACCACGATGACGTCAACTCCGCTCTTCACAAGGGCGGCTGCTCTTTCCGCCAGGTCAGTGCCCACGCCGACGGCGGCTCCGACCCGGAGCCTTCCCCCTCCGTCCTTGGCCGCGTTGGGGAAGTCCTTCGCTTTCTGAATGTCCTTTATGGTGATAAGGCCTTTCAGCGTGCCGTTTCCGTCCACGATGGGGAGCTTCTCCACCTTGTATTTCATGAGGATGGACTGCGCATCGGCCAGGGTGGTCCCTTCCGGAGCGGTGATGAGGTTTTCCTTGGTCATCACCCTTGAAATGGGCTGTTCGTAGTCGGTGACGAAGCGAAGATCCCTGTTGGTGATGATGCCCACGAGTTTTTTCCCTCCGTCAACGATGGGGACGCCGGAAATATGGAAATGCTCCATAAGACCGATGGCCTCGCTCACCATGTCCTCCGGATGAAGAAAAAAGGGATCGACGATGACGCCCGATTCGGACCGCTTCACCACGTCCACTTCCCTGGCCTGTTTCTCGATGGACATATTCCTGTGGACGATGCCTATTCCTCCCTCCCTGGCGATGGCGATGGCCAGACGGGATTCGGTCACCGTATCCATGGCTGAACTGCAGAGGGGAATGTTGAGGGAGACGCTCTCCGTCAGCCTGGTCCTGATGCACACGTCGGAAGGGAGTACTTCGCTGTAGCTTGGTTCAAGAAGGACATCATCAAAGGTGAAGCCTTCATAGGAAACGAATTTTTCTTCAAATTTCATCGGGAAACCTCCTTGCCCTTCGGGGGGGCGAAAAGACTTTGGGAAATTGTAGGCCGAAGCCGGAAAAGAAACAACCCCCCGAAAAAAAACGGAGATGAGAAATGAAGTACGGGCCTTCGGCGGTCATATACTCCATCGAAGGCCCGTGCATTCTCACCGTAATTCTGGCGTCAGCGCCTTTCATCCAGCTCTTCCCGCCTCAGCCCGCAGGCGGAAAGAGTGGCAGCGGCATGACAGACCACGGAACAGCAGCTTCCGACAGCCCCCTCGCCTTCACCGGATTTCGCCTTCAGGTGGATCCTGTTCCTCCATTCCGGAGGAAGGGCCTGCTCCATGGCCCGCACCATGTCCTGCAGGCGGGAGGAAAGACGGGGCTCCTGGGCTATCACCACACAGTCCGCCCATTCGAGGCACCAGCCTGCCGAAGAGGCTCTCCGGGCTACATCCTCCAGGAGCACAAGGCTCGAAATCCCTTTGTATTTCATATCCGATGCGGGATACAGGGTTCCTATATCCCCGAGCCCAGATCCGCCGAGGATGGCGTCGCAGAGAGCGTGGACCATGGGGTCGCCGTCTGAATGCCCCCTGAAGCCAAGGGGAAAGCCGGGAAAAGCAACCCCTCCGAGAATGAATCGCCTTCCCGGAACAAGGGGATGGATGTCATATCCTATCCCTGTTCTGAAGGTTTTTTGAAACCGGTTTTCACCAAGGACAAAATCCTCCGGCCATGTGATCTTCGTGTTGCTCCGGTCCCCCGCCACCACGCCGAGATCATGGCCCGCCCGTATCCAGGCCTCTCCCTCGTCTTTCGCTCCTTCCCCGTGGGAACAAAGAGCCCGTATCAGCTTGTCCTTCGGAAATCCCTGGGGTGTCTGGGTGAGAAAAAGCCCTTCCCGCGGGAAGGGCTGAAAACAGCCCGCTGTCTCTTCCTTCTTGAGGGCGTCGGACACAGGAAGAAGTGGTACGATTCCCCTGTCCTCCGTCACCGCTTCCATGATCCGCCGGCACAGCATTTTTCCCGCGAAGGGTCTGGCTCCATCGTGGACGAGAACAAAGTCCCCTGTCGCGCACCGGAGACCGTTAAGAACAGAATCATTTCTTTCAGCACCCCCCGCGGTCACGGAGAATGGGAACGAAAAGGCAGAGAGCTTTTCCCCAAAAAGGGGTTCATCTCCCGGGGGGACAACAAAGACAACCTGCCTAACGATGCCTTCGGCAAAGAGGCTTTCGGCCAACAGGGCGCTCCATTCCCACACCATGCGCCCTCCAAGCCTGCGGTACTGCTTTGGGGAATCCCCCCCGGCCCGTTCTCCCCGGCCTGCAGCCACCACCACCAGGGAAAACCCTTCCATCAGGACCGGACTTCCTTCCTGACCCGGCCGAAGACCATTCTGCCTGCGGAGGTCTGGAGCATGGAGGTGACAACCACCTCAACCCGCTTGCCGATGAAATTCTCTCCGTCCTCGACGACGAACATTGTCCCGTCGTCCAGGTAGCCCACACCCTGGTGAGGCTCCTTCCCTTCACGGATGACGTCAATGATGATGGTTTCTCCCGGAAGGAGCATGGGTTTCAGAGCGTTGGCGAGGTCGTTCACGTTGAGCACCCTGATTCCCTGAATCTGGGCGAGCTTGTTCAGATTGTAGTCCGTGGTGAGAATCTGGCCCCCGAGCCTGCCCGCCAGGGCAACAAGCCCGCTGTCCACCGATTCGGCCTTCAGGCTTTTCAGGGGTGTGTCGGCAATTTCCACCTGGAGTTCCCCCAGGCGCTGAAGCTCGTTCACAACATCCAGCCCTCTCCTTCCCCTGGTCCGCCTGGCGGGGTCGGTGGAATCCGCGACAGCCTGAAGCTCCAGGAGAACGAACTGGGGGATGATGACCACTCCCTCGAGAAACCCCGTCCGTGCCACGTCCAGGATCCTTCCGTCGATGATGACGCTTGTGTCGAGGATCTTTCGCCCGGCGCACCACTGGCGCTCTTCGGGAGACAGGTGCATTTCTTCATCGTCGTGACGGTCCCGCTGCCCCCTGATCATGGAGATTTTTTCCTTCAGCCCCTGAATGGGGCCCAGGACATGGGGGAGATCACTCTGCCGTTTCAGCATAATCCTCGCGCCGAGATACCCGAGGACAATATTCAGGATCAGCGCGAAATAGCTTCCGAAGAGAAGGTCCGAAAAGGGAAGGGCCACGAGATTCGCTATGATGAGGCCGACGATCATGCCGATGGTAGCGGCTGTGATTTCCGACCAGCTGGTGTTCTTCAGGTGTGTTTCAAAAAAAGTACCCATAAGACCGAGCATCCGCAAAAAGACGGGGGAAAGCATCAAGCCGAGTGAAGCGAATAAAACCACCGATAGTACGGTAAGAAAAATTGTGCCGGGCAGCCACATCGGCAGCCATGTTTTTCCCGCGATGAACCAGTCTTCCGGAAGAAGGGGAAAAAGAAGCTGGGCCACCTGGGCTCCGATCATCCCTCCCAAAAGAAGAACAAGCCCGGAAAAGATCATCCTGACGATCTTCCCAAAACCCTCCGTCATAGTTTCACCTCTCTTGCAGCCGGTCAACCCCCTTCCCCGCCGGGAAGGGGCAAATGATTCCAGTGGCGCTCCGTTCCCTCCCGGAGGGAACGGTTCATTCTTTTCTTTTTACGGTCACCCGGGATTCGAGGGAGGCAAGAAGGGTCGTCCTGTCGGCATACTCTATGCTTCCTCCCACGGGCAGACCATAGGCCAGCCGCGAGATGGAGACGTCGGTCTCTCCCAGCCTGTCCACTATGGCATGGTACGTCAGGTCTCCTTCGATCCTCGGGTTCGTGGCGATAATCACCTCCCTCACACCCTCTTCACCGATACGGCGCACGAGCCTGGCGAGGCATTCCTCGTCCAGATCCTCGCCGTCAAGGGGAGACACTCTCCCCCCGAGGACATGGTACAGGCCCGAATACACGCCCGCCTGTTCGATGCTGATAAGATCCTCCACCGTTTCCACGACGCAGAGGGTCGACCTGTCCCGCAGAAGATCGCTGCAGACCGAACAGGGTTCCCTGTCGGTGATGTTGCCGCACCGGGAACAGGTAAAAATGCGGTCTTTCAGTCCTGAAAGACACGCTGCGAACTCTTCGGCATAGGAAACGGGCTGCTGGAGGACAAAAAAAGCCATCCGCCGGGCCGTCTTCGCCCCCACGCCCGGAAGTTTCCGAAAAAGTACAGTCAGCCTTTCAAATGAATCAGGCAGCGACACGAAGAACCTCTAAAAGAGCCCCATGGAACCCAGTCCGCCGGTAATCTTCCCCATTCTTTCGGCGGCGAGTTCCTTGCTGCGGCGCAGAGCTTCGTTCACCGCCGCAAGCACCAGGTCCTCGAGCATTTCCACATCATCGTCCTTCATAACCTCCGGGTCGATGCGGACCGCGACCACATCTCCCTGGCCATTGGCCGTCACGGTGACCATTCCGCCTCCGGCGCTCCCTTCCACCTTTTCCCCGGCGAGGTCCTCCTGGACCTTTGCCATCTGGGCCTGCATTTTCTGCGCCTGTTTCATGATCTTGTCCATGTTCAAGCAAACCACTCCTTTTCTCTGATATCCCCAAAAATCTCAGTGATGGTAGTCAACTCCCCTGAGTATGGTGCAGGCCCGGTAAACCTGCTCCAGAAGAAAGACACGGCATAACTCGTGGGGCATGGTCATTTTTGACAGGGAGAGAAAATGGTTCGCCCTGTCCCGTACTTCCCCGGAAAGTCCGAATGCCCCGCCGATGACAAAAACAATCCTTCCGTCAGTTCCGTCAAGCATTTCCGAGAGCCACCGGGCAAAAGAGAGGCTGTCCGTTTCACCGCCTCCCTCGTCAAGAACCACTACAAAATCCCGTTCCCGGATCTTCTTCAGAATCTCCTTTCCTTCCCGCTCCACCTTCCGGGCGGCATTGCCGTCCTTCGACTCAGGAGCGATTTCAAGACCCGCTTTCAGAAAAGGAGATATCCGCTGAAAATAACGATCTGCCAGGGCGGCCAAATGGCCGTCTCGTGTTTTTCCGACACTAAGAATAATGATTTTCATAGTTTGTGTCCAGCATATTTTCCCTATTTCCCGCCGAAGCCGACCGTTTTTTCTTTCCCACCCTTTTCGAAACGAATTTTTCCTGCCGTTCCCTCTCGGCGAGAAGGTCTTCTATCCGCTTGACCTCTTTTCCCAGGGAGGGAAGGATCACGTGTTCAAGGGTATTTATCTTCAGGGTGGTCCTGGAAAGCTCCCGTTCGATGGCCCCGATCTTCGTTTTGAGGTTGATGTATCTCCAGACGCATTCTTCGCTTTCTCCCAGGGCTTTCAGAAGGTCTTCCACCGAAAGGGAGGTCACGGCAGGATCGAAGGGAAGCTTCCATGAAAGGCGCTCCTTTCCCTCCGGCGAAGGGAAAAAAGAGGAATACCGGCATCCCATGATGGATTTCTTTTCCACCCCTACCGGCAGGGGGCTATTTCCCGCAGAAAGGTAGCGGACTGCGCCGTCGCCCTCGAAGAGCCTCACCAGGGAATAAAGGAAGGTGATCCTCTTCGCGGCGAGAAGGAAGTCCTTTTCTGTCTCCCGGAAGAGACGCCGCTCTTCGTCCACAGCCCGTACCAGGGCGTCCCGTTTCCGTTCGAGAAGCCTTTTCCCGTGGCTCACCGCTACAATGCGCCGGCGGGTGGACAGAAGGTGTTCCCGGGTGGGAGGGCCGGAGGTCCTGCCGTTCATTGCTCCCGGGGAAGGGCGGAATAGCCCAGGCTTTCCACCACGTAGCTTTCAGGCAGCTTGAAGAGCTCGCTCCTTGGGAGTGTCTCCAGGCATTTCCAGGCGCAGCGCTCCGATTCGGCCAGGGTTCTGCGTTCGCCTCCCTGGCCGAGGAAGGATTTCTCGAAGGCCGTTCCGAACCCGAGGTATTGTTTTTCCACTGCTGTGAGACCGTCGTCGCCTACGATGAGCCGCATCCGCTCCACTTCCCTGGCCCTGGCGTAGGAGGCGTAGAGCTGGTCGGCGAGGGCCCTGTGTTCCTGGAAGGTTTTTCCCCTTCCTATCCCCTTGTTCATCA
Source organism: Synergistaceae bacterium (assembly GCA_018436595.1). GTDB lineage: Bacteria > Synergistota > Synergistia > Synergistales > Aminobacteriaceae > Aminivibrio. Next base: position 54,631 of record JAHDLC010000015.1, read on the forward strand.
GTCTGCTCAGGCAGGGAAGGACATCGATGGGGGGATAGACTCCCCTTTCCTGAATCCTCCGGTCGAGCACGATCTGCCCCTCGGTGATATACCCCGAGAGGTCCACCACCGGATGGGTCATGTCGTCGTCCGGCATGGTGATGATGGGAATCTGGGTGACGCTTCCCGGCGCTCCCGCGATACAGCCCGCCCGTTCGTACAGCTCTGCCAAATCGGAATACATATACCCGGGGTATCCTCTCCTCCCCGGAACCTCTTCCCTGGCGGCCGCCACTTCCCTCAGGGCGTCGCAGTAGGCCAGCATGTCGGTCATTACCACGAGGACGTTGTATCCCCTGGAAAATGCGAAGTATTCCGCCGCCGCAAGGGCAACCCGGGGTGTCAGCAGCCTCTCGACCGTCGAATCTCCTGCGAGGTTCAGAAAGAACACGCCGTTCCTGAGGGCGCCCGACTCCCGGAAAGAATTCATGAAAAACTGGGCTTCCCTCCGTGTAATGCCCATGGCAGCGAAGACCACGAGAAAAGGTTCCTCCGATCCGGGGATCCTTGCGCCGCTCACGATCTGGACTGCCAGTTCGTTTGCGGGAAGGCCGGCTCCGGAGAAGACGGGCAGTTTCTGTCCACGGACGAGGGTGTTCATGAGGTCCAGGGCCGACACTCCCGTTTCCACGAAAATATCGGGACTGCTCCTCCTCACAGGATTGATGGGCGAACCTCCCACAGCGATAAATTCATCGGCGAAGCCCGCAGGCAGACCGTCCAGGGGATTTCCTCTCCCGTCGAAGACACGGCCGACCAGTCCGTCTCCGGCGGGAATCCTGAGGACGTCCCGTTCAAGCCACACCGTAACGCTTCCGGGGGCAAGTCCCATGGTACCCTCGAATACCTGGACGACCGACAGGTCTCCGTCAATCTGGAGGATTCTGCCGGCCCTTCTTCCCGCTCCCGATTCCACCGAGACGAGTTCCCCGCAGGCAGGCCGAGAAATTCCCCGCACGAAGAGCAGGGGACCACTTATGCCTTCAATTCTGCGGAATCCCTCACGGTACAGGGCCGTCATTGGGGCATCACCTCGATCGCTTCCAGTTCCGCCTTCAGGCGGTTCCTCCATTTTTCTCCCCTGCCGGCCATCTCCTCTTTTTCCAGGCTCCTCAGGGAAAGAAGATCCGATCTCAGGGGCAGTACAGACGCCTGGTCGAAGAGAACCCCCCGTGACAGGGCTTCCCGGACGATCCGGTCGCACTCCCGCAACTGGAGGAGGTACAGTTTCTGGAGTTCCGGGGCAAAAGAAGCATCCTCAGGAACAAAGGCATTCTGCTGCAAAAAAAGCACCCTGGCCAGCTCGGCCATGAACAGGGTCCACTTGTCCTCCTCGGAGAGACCGTCCCGGCCCACCAGCTGCACCAGTTCCAGGAGGGACTGTTCTCTTTCAAGCAGATCCTTGAGGTAGTCCCGAAGGGCGAACCATTCCTCCCCAAGGTTCTCCCGGAACCACGGGGCGAGCATCCCATCGTAGAGGGTATAGCTCTGGCTCCAGTTGATCGCCGGAAAATGACGCTGCTGGGCGAGCCCTTTGTCGAGGGCCCAGAACGCCCCGGACATACGGAGGCTCGCCTGGGTCACCGGCTCAGAAAAATCCCCCCCGGCGGGAGAAACGGCGTTCACCACCGTGATGGAACCGTTTCTTGACGGGGAGCCCAGGGCTTCAGCCCTCCCGGCACGCTCGTAATACTGGGCGAGCCTCGATCCGAGGTAGGCGGGATATCCCTCTTCGCCGGGCATCTCTTCAAGCCGGCCCCCGATCTCCCTGAGGGCCTCCGCCCACCGGGAGGTGGAATCGGCCATGATGGCCACGTTGCAGCCCATGTCCCGGAAATACTCGCCCAGAGTCATGCCGAGGTAGATGCTTGCCTCCCTGGCTGCCACGGGCATATTGGACGTGTTGGCCACGAGGATCGTCCGGTCCATGAGGGGACCGCCGCTCACGGGATCCACAAGCCCGGGGAATTCTTCCAGGACTTCGGTCATCTCGTTTCCCCGCTCACCGCACCCGATGTAGATGATAAGGTCGGCGGAACTCCACTTCGCCAGGGACTGCTGGGTTACCGTCTTGCCCGTGCCGAAGCCTCCGGGCAGAACAGCCGCACCTCCAAGGGGAACGGGAAAGAGGGTGTCGAGAATGCGCTGTCCCGTCAGCAGGGGAATTTCAAAGGGAAGGCGCTTTCGTACCGGGCGGGGAACCCGGACCCGCCATTTCTGGATCATGGAATACTCCCGTCCGTCCTCAAGCCTGGCGATGGTCTCCTCCGGAGCATAGCCCCCCGCCGAAGCGATCCAGGCGGCCTTTCCCGGAAGCTGGTCTGTTGGAACCATAACGGAGTGGAGGAAGGTGGGGTTCTCCCTGACGGTGCCGAGAAGATCTCCCGGCGACAGGATGTCCCCCGGAGCCGCCGCCGGTTCAAAGGGGAATGTTACGCCCTTTTTCCTCCGGCCGGCCTTCGCTCCCTTCGGAAGGAAAATGCCTTCCTCTCCAAGAAGGTCGAGAGGACGGCCGATGCCGTCGAAAACCCCTCCCAGCAGACCCGGCCCAAGATCCACGGACAGCAGATCATCCTCGAACACCACCGGCGCCCCCGAGGCGATACCGTCCGTATCCTCGTATACCTGCACCCGGACGCAGGACCGTTCAATGCGGATCACTTCGCCGAGAAGCCCCTCTTCCCCGACCCTCGCAACTTCGAACATGGCGGCAGGCTTTTCCGGAATCACTGTCACCACGGGTCCGGAAACACCCGCCACCTTTCCTCTTTTTTCCATGTGCGCCGTCACCTCATCTCCCCGCTTTCACAGGAAGGGAACTGGATCCATACAGGATCCGCAGATTTTTCCAGCCGTTTTCTGACCGATTCCGGGAGCCCGTCGAACCACTCCTTCTCCACCGCGACGAAGGCGGCCTTCTCCTCCGGCAGGGCGGCAAAAACGGATGCCGACTCTCCCGGAGATTCGCACGCCAGCGGGACCAGCCCCAGGAGGGACCAGAGGTCGACGAACACCTGGCTTCCCACGGCGAATCCTCTTCCCGTTTCAGTCATACTGTCCCCTCCTCCTGCAGAAAAAGGTGCCGTTCCAAATCCGCCGCCGGCATTTTAAGGGACAGCCCGACCGCGAGCAGGGAGAGGTTCTTCCATTCCTGCACTACCTGGGCTGCATACCCCAAAGACACGTCCGTCCCGAGAAGATTTTGCCTGTAAAGGCTCTTCTGCCATTCGTAAAAATGCCGCTGGAAGGACCGGAAAAGATCGGACCGGGTTCTTTCTCCGCGTTTTCCCGGTACGAAAGACCATCCTGACCCGGCAAACAGTTTGTCCGGGTCATCCAGGGATTCGAGGGCTTCCTGCGAAAAACCCCACCCTCCGGGAAGAAAGGCCTGGTCCCTCGACACCGCTTCTTTCCTTGGCCTGAGCCAGATGCTGAAATTCCACAGGTCAGTCAGCCTGCCGAGATACTCCTCGATTCTCCGGCTGTTTTCGTTGTTCCTTCCCCTGAGCCGTTCGCTCCACCAGCCAAACCAGCCGGAATAAAGCGCACGCTCGGCCCGGAAAAGATCGCCCGTTTCATGAAGCACCCGGTAGGACTCCCCCAGGATTCGGGCAAAGTCATGGTTTTCCTCGTGGCATCGGACTGCCCCGTCGGCGGGGGTGGCACTTTTTTTCCACAGGTCGTCGTAAAAAGCAAGATCGGCAAGGGAATACCTGTGCCAGGCGGGGGAATTCTTCGGCCGAATTCCTCCTGGAGACGCCCGCAGGAGAATCCGGCCGTTGTGAAGGTCGCCCAGGGAGAGGATCACGGAAAAAAAAAGGAGGCTTTCCCCCCGTGCGAGAGAAGCCGTTTCCCGCAATATGTCCGCCGCTCCCCAGGCCAGGGCGTTCTCTATCCTTCCAAGGAGAGATCCGCCGCCTGTGGCGAGCTGCTCGCGGTACCTGGGCCCATAGCGGCTTTCAAGCAGAAAAAGCTCCATATCCTCGAGGGAACCGGAGGCAAGGCGGGAAAAGACTTCCCTGCCGAGAAGCCTCGTTCCTCTTGCCCGGATCACGGCGTTGAGATATTCATAGTTCGGCGATTCGCCGATGAATTTCTGTGAAGGAATCATGCATACACCGGGAGAGCCTGAGCGAAAACCAGGAAGACAGTCTTTCCCACCGAGTGAGGAAGGTATTGTCGATAATTTCGTTTTCCGTCTCCGCCCTGCAGCCGCCCCATCCGTTCAGATGTGTTTCCCGTATTTCCACGCCCTCGAAAAGACTTCTGTTTTCTGCCGTTTCCCGGAGAAGATCAGCGTCTCCCGTCTCCACAAGAAGAACCGCGGGCCTGCCGCAGGACATCAGAGCCTCCTCCGCAAGTCTGGAAAGGGCCCGGCCGTACCGCTCCCGGTCGGAAGTGCGGAGAGTATCCGCCATCTTGTGAAGATCCTCTCCGAAGGATGCGGCCAGGTTCGAAAACTCCCCGAGAAAGAAGGCTCCCGCGGAAGCGGAGGCGCTTTTCCTCTTCTCGCCGGCCAGAAAACTGAACCGGGCATCCTGTTCCTTCCGAAGAGCGGTCACCTTCTTCTGAACGGAAACTCTCCTTTCGGCGATAAGATCGGCGATCTCATCGTCCCGGGCTCTTTCCAGACGGCCCGTTTTCTCAAGGTGCTCCCTTGCGAGAGCCTCCTTGAAGGACTCGAGGTCCTTCCCGCCGGTCATTTCCTGCCCGGTCCCTCAGGCGAACTGGAGAATGAGCATGATGGCCACCACAAAGCCGAGGATGACCATGGTCTCGGGGATGGCTTCAAGGATGATGATGGTGCCTCCCGTCTCCGGTTTTTCTGCCACCGTTCCCGCGCCCGCGCTTCCGATTTTTGCCTGGGCGTAGGCAGTGGCGACGGCAGGAATTCCGACCGCGAGGGCCGCTGCAAGGGCTATGAGTGCTTTTTCCACGAAGATCCGCTCCTTCGCTGAAATGGTGTGTATTCTTTTCCGTTCCCGGAATAGAACTTGCCGAAGAACTCCACGTAGTGCAGCCTGGCCGAATGGAGGGCCGAGCCCCCTATGGCCAGCACAAAATTCAGAAGGTGTATCATGAGAGCCAGAAAGATGCCGAAGACTGACAGGCCGAAGACATCAAGGAATTTCGAGGCCACGAGGGCCAGAATAGCGGAGGAAAGACCAATGGCCGCAATGCGGACATAGCTGATGATATTGCCGATGCTGCCCAGGGTCTCGATGATCCCGCCGATGCCTCCTCCCGCGATGAGAAGGGCAAGACCAATGACCAGCAGAGAAAAGGGAACGGTGAAAACTCCCCTGGGCATCTCCGCCTTCAGGACGACGAGTCCCGCGACGAGTGCCAGGAGCACGGCCAGATTGCCTGCCTTTTCCATCCAGAGGTGCCGGTGGCTGTTCCTGACCCCCTGGTATATGCCCAGGAGAAGTCCGAAAAAGACGTGGGCCGCCCCGAGGGCCACTGTAAAAACCACCACCGGGAGGACGCTCACCGAACGCTCCACCCAAAGGGGTTCGAGATGGAAGAGCCTGTGCCCCGCGTCGCCGAAGAATTCCCCCCAGGCCGCGCCCCAGACAATGCTCCAGAGCGAAACGGAGAGGAGGATGGAGCCGATGTCCCGGAGCATGGGCCGCACCGCCTTCTTCAGCTTGAGAGAGAGAAGGAGGATCAGTGCTCCATACCCCATGTCGCCGATCATGCACCCGGAAAAGAACGGGAAAAAGAGAGCCACGGCGGTCGTTGGATCGATCCCTGAATAGGATGGCGGCCGCAGAAGCTTCAGGAACAGTTCGAAGGGAGCGCACAGGGGCCTGTTGTTCAGGGAGGTGGGTACAGTGCTCCACTCCTTTTCCCCGGGATGTCTCCACTGGAGAAGCACATCATCGCCGAAACGGCCTTTCAGGGCGGACACCGTGGCCTCGAGGGCATCCTCGGGAATCCATCCGTGGAGGGTGAAGGTATCCGCAGACGGGTCGAGTCTGGCCTCCACTGCGGCCTGCTCCGTCCGGGCGTCGATGAAAAGGAACAGGGCGGCGAGCCGGGGCCCCCATTCCCCGGAAGCCCGGCGAAGATCCCCGGAAATGGTCTCCAGCCTTTCGGAAAGGGTCTCTGATTTTTTTCCGAGGATGGCAAGGGCATCCTCCACACGCACGCCGGAACAGAATTCAGGCAAAGACCAGGGAAGGGCTTTCCAGCGGGACAGTATCTCCGACGCCTCCCCTTCGAGTTCCGGAGAAACCCTGAGCCCCAGCACGCCCATAAAATCCTTGCCGGGAACGAAATGGTGCCGTCCATCCCAGGCCTCCCCTCTGGAGGAAAAAGCTCCATGAAGGGCGGCAAGAGCTTGCTGGACCGTATTTTCCGAAATCAGCCACAGCGTTGTTTTTCCCTGGGGTCCGCCATCCTCCCGCCGGAAGAAGGCAGAAAAGCGGTCGAGGATATCCCGTGCCTTTTTTGCCCTGAGGAGGAGTTCCTCGGAAGCTGTTCTTTCGTCGAGCAGGCTGGAGAGTCTCTTCCCGAACTCCTCAAGGCTTTTCCCGATTTCCGGGGCAAGCTCGTCAGCCGGCAGGGACGAAAGGAGCTTTTCCGTATCGTTGATGCTCTCTTCCGAAAGGGACGTCCACTCATCCCAGCCGAGAGATTCCAGAAGGCCCAGCGTTTTTCCCCGAAGAAGCCTGAGCGTATTCAGCCGTGCAGATTCGCCGGCTGAAGGACCGCTTCCCTGTTCGAGATGGAGCACCCCGAGCCTGTGAAGCTCCTCTATGATTTCTCTCCGCTTGCCGGTGACCCCCCAGAGGGCCAGCCGGATCATTTTCCGAATCATGGTTCCTTCTCTCCAAGAAGGGCGGCGAACACTTCTTCCCGAAGGCTTTTCAGGACCGGGTCGCCTGAAATCCGCCCTGAAATTTCATCCCTGATGGACGAAATTTCCTTCTCAAGGCTGGACGCGAGGAGTTCAAGCTCTTTTTCCCTGGCCCGCCATTCGGCCTCCACCTGTCTCAGCGTCTCGGCCTCCATCTCGGAAAGCCGAAGGAGTGCCTGCTCTCTGGCGAGACGGCACTCCTTCCTTTTTTTTTCAAGGGCAGCATCCAGTTCGCCTGAGAAACGGCGAATTTCTTCCTCTATTTCGCCGAATTCACCTGACGGAACCGCAGCTTCAACCCTGTTCAGCACCGCGGCTCACGCTTTCATCCATGAGAAACTCGCAGAAAGCCTCCCGGCTGATCATACCTGCGAGTTTGCCGTTTTCAACAACGGGAAGCCGCTTCACCGACTTGCGGATCATCAGGTCCGCCACCGCCATGAGGCTTGTCTCCGGTTCCACGAAGATGGGGTTCCGGTTCATGAAATCCCCCACCTTCTTGTTTCCGAAAGACCGGAATCTTGAAAGAAGAAGATCCTCTTCGTCCTCCAGGAAAGAAGAACGGGCAAGCACTTCAAGATAGGTGGGAACTGCGGCTTTCAGGACGTCGCTTTCGGAAAGGAATCCCACAAGGTTCCAGTCTTCGTCGAGAACGGGAATCCCCTGCAGGTTATGGCTGTACAGAACGTGGATGGCATCCTGAACCAGGTCATCCTCCAGGACCGAGGTGAGGTCGAAGTTCATTATGTCCTTCGCGGCGGTCTTCACTCTGCGCTCCTGTCTTCCCTGAAGGGACGCAGGCCGAGCTTCGTGAGAAAAACCCTGCACACAAAGATGAAAAGATCGATATCCCGCTTCCACCTCCAGGGTTCCTGAAGAAGGCGGAACAGCCATTCAAGACCGAGTTTCTGCCAGGCGCCCGGTGCCCTTCTGAGCTGACCCGACACCACGTCAAAGGCTCCGCCGACCCCCACGGCGACCATATCGCCGAGAAGCCGGGCGTTCTCCCGGATCCAGATCTCCTGACGGGGAACACCCATTGCAACGAAAAGAATCTTCGCACCGCTGTCTCGGACGGCTCCGGCGACGGAGGCGTCGCAGGGATCGAAATAACCGTTCCTCCAGCCTGCGATGACAAGATCCGGGTATTGTTCCTTCAGGGTTTCAGCCGCCCCCTTCACCGCTTCCTCCTTCGCGCCGAGGAGGTACACCGGCAGTCTTTCAGCAGCGGCCGTCCGGCTCAGGCGCATCATGAAGTCTATCCCCGCCACCCTCTCCTGGACCGGCGTACCGAGAAAACGAAGGGCCCAGACAAGGCCGGCGCCGTCGGCAAGGGTGAGGAAGGAGCTGCGAAGCGCATCGGCATAGCCCCGGTTCTTTTCCGCTTCCATAACGGCAAGGGCGTTCACCGTGGACACCAGGGAAACCCCTTTGCCGGACAGTGCAGCCGCCCTCGTTTTGGCGAGAGCATAGTCCATGGAGACATTATCGACAGAGGTGCTCCAGATGGAGGGTTTCAGGGGCATTTCCGCATTCTCCTTCATTTTTCGGATGAAAGGCATGATGGCAAGGCCGGTGAAGAGGATGGTGGCGCTGACCCACAGCATCATGAAGAGGGAATTCCCGAGCTGGGAGATGGCGATGACCGCTCCGCCGAGGGCGCAGAGGGACGTGATGAATCGGACGGCGCTCGGGTGGTCAAGCCCGCGGCTGATGAGCTTTCTGTACAGGACTGCCGCCCCGTGGGGTTTGGAAGAAAAGGCAAGGCCGGCAAAGTGGAGGGACGCCTCCATGATGGGGATGGCAAACAGCCCAAGGGGAAGGAGCAGAAGAGTGCTGAAGGTGATTCCCTTGCTCACGCCCAGCACTGATGTGCCGGCCACGAGGACGCCCCAGAAAGCCGAAAGGGATTCACCCATCCGGCGGTACATGTGTCCGTGGCGGCTCCAGAACACGCCGAGGAAGGCAAGACCGCAGAGAGACATGAAGAAGGCGTCGGGAAGATCCTGCCCCGAAAATACCGTGGCGAGGAGGAGCAGCGAAAAGCTGACGGCGAGAAGATGCCCCGCCATGCCGGGAATGTTGTCCAACTGCTGGAGAAGGACGGGAAAAACACCCACCCAGAGGGCGGTCGCAATGATGGAAACTTCAGGTGAAAAATAGTGATACTGCCCGTCAGGAAGGCCGATAAAACCTATCTTCGGCCCGAAGAATGCAAACAGAAGGCCGACGAAAAGGTAAACCGTCTTCCACCCCCAGTGCGGCCGGATGTGCTGGCACGTCCCTATGAGGGAAGCGAAGGCCGCCATCCCCACGATGAAGCGGGATACGGAACTCCCCGCCCAGAGGGCCGCGAGAACCCACGCCGCCACGAGCAAAAGATCACGGAAATAGTTGTACTGGGGCATCTCCATGCTTCTTCTGCAGCGGCGCTGCAAAAGAAAGCACAGCACCACCGCCGCCGGAACAAAAAATAAAACCTCGGCCATGAATCTCTCAGCAAACAGTATGATTAGCCCTCCCTGGATATAAGGCTCCACCTTCGATTGTACCAGCAGCTTCCCTATTTTTCCACCCCGGATGCTGTATGAATCCCCAGACTTCCCTGGCGGAGAGGACAACGCCGCGAGTATAATGGCCCAATATCAGCGGATTTCCGTGACGCCTCCCATGTAGGGAACAAGGACTTCCGGTATCCCGATGGAGCCGTCTTCCCTCTGGAAGTTCTCGAGAACGGCGATCAGGGCCCTGCCGATGGCGATGCCTGAACCGTTCAGGGTATGGACAAACCGGGGCTTGCCGCCGTCGGCGGGACGGAACCTGGTGTTCATCCTCCTGGCCTGGAAATCCTCGCAGTTGCTGCAGGAGCTGATCTCCCGGTACTTGTGCTGGGAGGGCAGCCAGACTTCCACGTCGTAGGTCTTGCTCGCCCCGAACCCCATGTCGCCCGTGCAGAGACAGATGGTCCTGTGGGGAATTCCGAGGGCCCTGAGGACCTCCTCGGCGTTGTCCGTCAGTTTTTCCAGTTCGTCGTAGCTGGTCTCAGGCGAGGAGATCTTCACCATCTCCACCTTGTCGAACTGGTGCTGCCTGAGCATGCCCCGCACGTCCCGGCCGTAGGCCCCGGCCTCCCGACGGAAACAGGGGGTGTAGGCCGTGTAATACAGCGGAAGCTGTCCCTCGTCGAGAATTTCCTCGGCATGGAGGTTGGTGAGGGGCACCTCTGCGGTGGGGATGAGCCAGAGGTCGTCGTTCTCGCATTTATAGAGGTCATCGGCGAACTTGGGAAGCTGTCCCGTTCCCCGCATGGTTTTCGAACTCACCATGAAGGGCGGCTGTACTTCCAGGTACCCGTGCTTCTCCGTGTGAAGGTCGAGCATGAAGTTCAGCAGGGCCCGCTCAAGCCGGGCGCCGAGCCCCTTCAGAACCGTAAAGCGGCTCTGGGCAAGGGATGCCCCCTTCTCGAAATCCAGAATGCCCAGGGCCTCGCCGAGATCCCAGTGAGGCTTGGGCTCGAAGGAAAACTGCTTCGGCTCCCCCCAGCGCCGGACTTCAGGGTTGTCGTTCTCGTCCTTCCCCACGGGAACGGAATCATGAGGGCGGTTCGGAATGGAAAGAAGCATATCCGAAATCTTTTCGTCGATCTCGGAAATGCGGGCGTCGATGTCCTTTATCCTGTCGCCGATGACCCGCATCTCCTCCATGGCGGCGGAGGCATCCTCGCCCCTGGCCCTGGCGGCCCCCACCTTCCGGGATCCTTCATTCCTGCGGGCCTTCAGCTCCTCAGTCTCCGTGAGCAGCAGGCGGCGCTCCTCGTCAAGCCCGAGAAGCGGCCCGATATCCAAATCGTTGTTCCTGTCCGCAAGGAACTGTCTCACTTCATCCGCGTTGGAGCGGATCCATCGGATGTCAAGCATGGTCTTCCTTCTCCTTTCCAGTGCGAAGCTCGTTCATGATGTTGGCGGTTTCGATGGCCGCAAGGGCCGCTTCGGCCCCCTTGTTGCCCCCCTTGCTGCCTGACCGGGCCACGGCCTGGTCCATGGTATCCGTGGTCAGCACCCCGAAGGACACGGGAATCCGCTCGGCCATGGCCACCGATGCCAGCCCCTTGGACATTTCGGCGGAGACGTATTCAAAGTGGGGCGTATCTCCCCGGATGACCGCCCCCAGGGCGATGATGGCATCATACTTTCCGCTCAGGGCCGCTTCCTTGGCTACAAGCGGCAGCTCCCACGCACCGGGCACCCGTATGACATCGATGGCCTGGTGGCTCACATCATGCCGCAGCAGCATGTCCTTCGCCCCCTCGAGCAGCTTTTCGCTGAAGAGGCTGTTGAACCTCGACACGACGATGCAGAAACGCAGTCCGGCTCCGGTGAGTTTTCCCTCGATGATTTTCATTTCAACCGCTCCTTTCAGCCTGTGTCAGCTCAGGAAGTCCCGGACGTGAAAAAGATGTCCGAGCTTGGATTCTTTCGTGCCGAGGTACCGTTCGTTGTAGCGGTTCGGCGGGATAACCAGGGGAATCCGCTCCACGATCTCAAGGCCGTATCCCTGGAGCCCCACCACTTTCCTCGGATTGTTGGTGATGAGGCGGATGCTCCCGACACCAAGGTCCTGAAGGATCTGGGCACCGATACCGTAATCCCTCAGGTCCGCGGGGTATCCCAGGGCCACGTTCGCCTCCACCGTGTCGAGCCCCTTCTCCTGGAGCTGGTAGGCCTTGAGCTTTTCGGCGATCCCGATGCCCCTGCCTTCCTGGCGCATGTAGAGAAGGATCCCCTGCCCCTCGGCCTCGATCATTTCCATGGCCTGGGCGAGCTGGGGACCGCAGTCGCACCTCAGGGAACCGAACACGTCCCCCGTGAGGCATTCGGAATGGACCCTCACAAGAACGTTCTCCTTCCCTTCCACAGCCCCTTTCACGAGGGCCATGTGCACGTGATCGAGGTTGTCGTCGTTCAGGTTCCGGTAGGCATGGGCAGTGAAAAAACCGTGGGAGGTTGGCAGCTCAACCTTCGCGATCTTTTCCACCAGCTTCTCCCGTTTGCTCCGGTAGGCGATAAGGTCCTCGATGGAAATGATCTTCAGACCGTTCTTTCCCGCGAAGGTCACCAGGTCGGGCAGGCGGGCCATGGTGCCGTCCTCGTTCATGATCTCGCAGATTACCCCCGCCGGAGGCAGGCCAGCCAGGGTTGCCAGGTCCACCGCCGCCTCCGTGTGGCCGGCCCGCTTGAGCACCCCGCCCTGGCGGGCCGCCAGGGGAAACATGTGGCCGGGACGGTAAAAATCTTCGGGAGCCGATGCCGGATCCGCAAGCGCCCGGGCGGTACCCGCCCGCTCCTCGGCGGAAATCCCCGTGGTACAGCCTTCCCGTGCGTCCACCGTCACGAGAAAGGCTGTGCCGTGCTTGTCCGTTCCTTCCCTGACCATGGGCTCCAGCCGAAGCCGCCGGACGATCTCCCTTCCCAGGGGAACACAGACGAGTCCCCGGGCGTGCCGGACCATGAAATTGACGGCATCGGTGGTGACAAGGGAAGCGGCGATAATGAGATCGCCCTCGTTCTCCCTGCAGTCGTCGTCAACCACGATCACCATTTTGCCGTTCCGGATGTCCTCCACGGCCTCCTCGATGGAACTGAACACTTCGCCGCTGATCCTGCCGTCCCCGCACAGTGCGGTCATGAAAATGCCTCCCGTATGCGCCTACATCCACCCGGCATCCCGGAGCGAATCCGGGGACAGGGCGGAAGCGCCTGTATTTTTGTTGGTGAAGGCCCCCGCTTCAAGAAGCCTCCTTACGTATTTTCCAAGAATGTCCGTCTCGATGTTCACCTCGTCACCTGGCCGGAGGTCTCCGAGGGTGGTGGCCTCCAGCGTGGAAGGAATCAGCCCCACGGTACAGGAGGTTCCCGCAAGCCGGGCCACGGTCAGGCTCACGCCGTCCACCGCCACGGAGCCCCTGGGGACAACCAGAGATGCCGTCTCCCCGTCCAGGCCAAGGGTGAGCAGAACCCCGTCCCGTCCCCTGGAAATCTCCCGTACCGGGACCACCCCGTCGACATGACCCGTGACGATATGGCCGTCAAGCCTGCCGTCGGCACGGAGGGCCCGTTCCAGGTTCACCCGTTTCCCCGGGCGGAGCGACCGGAGCTTCGTCTTTTTCAATGTTTCCGGCATGATGTCCACGGAAAAACTTTCTCTTTCAAGAGCAGTCACCGTAAGACAGGCGCCGCAGACTGCCACGGACTGGCCGGGAACCAGCTCTCCGCCGAACGATGGTGCCCTGAGCGTGAGGACGGCGCAGATCCCGCCGGGCCTGAGGGAGACTACCGTTCCCACCGTTTCTACAAGGCCGGTGAACATTCGGGCACCCCCTCCAGCAGAAAATCATCGCCCACCGCCTTCACCGACGTCCCCGTGATCCTGATGGTCTGGTCCATGGACGAAAAGGCCAGGGGACCGGAAAAAGGGCGGTTCCTCCCCATGATCCTTGGTGAAAGGAAAAGCGCCACCCCGTCCACGAGCCCCTCCCGGAAGAAAGAGGCAATGACCGACGGTCCCCCTTCCACGAGAAGGGAATTCACTCCCCGCGCCCCAAGGGCGGACAGGACATGGAGAACGGAGAGCCCCGACGGCCCTGAAGGAACCGAAACCACATCCATTCCGGCAGCCTCGGCGGCAGTCTTCCGCTCTCGGGGAGCATCCTCCGACACGAACACCGTCGTTCCCGGAGCGGAGAGTTTCGCTCCGGGAGAAATGGAGAGCCGGGAATCCAATACTATTCTCATCGGCGACTCTCCGCAAGTATGCCGCACTGTCAGTTCCGGATCGTCGGCAGCTACGGTGCCGGCCCCCACGAGGACAGCATCGTGCTCCGACCGCAGCCGATGGGCTGCCGTCCTGGCATCCGGGCCGGTAATCCACCTGCTTTCACCGCTTTCGAGGGCCATGCCCCCGTCCAGACTCACCGCCCCCTTGACCGTCACCCAGGGCCTGCCGAGGGTCACTCTCCGGATAAAGCCCCGGTTAATCCACCGGCACTCCTCCCCGAGAACCCCCGCTTCAACCGCTACGCCCGCCGCGCGGAGAATATCCAGTCCCCTGCCCCTGACCCTTTCGTCAGGATCGGTCATCCCGACGACTACCCGGGATACGCCCCGTTCAACGATCAGGGGAGCACAGGGAGGTGTTCTGCCGAAATGGGAGCAGGGCTCCAGGTTCACGTAAAGATCCGTCCCTGCGGCATCGGCAATTCTGCCCAGGGCCGCCCGCTCGGCGTGGTCCTCGCCGCAGCAGGAATGGAAACCCTCCGCCAGAACCCGGCCGTCCCGGACCACCACGCAGCCCACCATGGGGTTGGGGGATGTCCGTCCCGTTCCCCTGAAGGCAAGGCTTATGGCTCTTCTCATGAAATACTCGTCAATTTTTTTCCTGCTCAATCCCACCGGCGTTCTCCTTCAATACGGACAAAATCCGTTCCGCCATGGCCGGCCCGATCCCCGGCACCGTTGCGAGCTCCTCCGCCGACATGGCCGCCATGTTCCGGACGCTCCCAAACCTTCCCAGAAGCTGGGCCGCCCTGTGCCTTCCGATCCCCGGAACCTCCTCGAGGACGGACCGCCGAAGCCGGGCGGAACGGGACGCCCTGTGGCTTTCTATGGCAAACCGGTGCGACTCGTCCCGGACCCTCTGGAGCAGCCTTAGGGCGGAATCTCCGAAATCGAGCCGCAGGGGTTCCTCACCCGGAGTATGGTATATCAGTTCCTCCTGTTTTGCCAGCGATACTGCGGGAAGATCCTTCAGACCCAGTTCGTCCAGAGCTTTCCGGGCAAATTCCAGCTGCACCGGACCGCCGTCGATGAGCACGAGCTGGGGCAGGGGTTCGCTGCCCTTCAGAGACTGGCCGTAGCGGCGGGTTACCGTCTCCTCCAGGGAGCGGAAATCGTCCACCCCCTCCACGGTCTTTATCCTGAACCTTCTGTAAAGGGAGGTATTCGGCGAGCCCTGCTCGAACACCACCACCACGCCGTAGGTCTCCCTTCCCGACATGTGGGAGATATCAAAGCCGTCGATCCTCCAGGGGATCACAGGAAGGCGGAGCTCCTGCTGGAGCCTGTTCAGGCACTGCCACATATCCCCGTCGAAGTCCTCCCTCAGTGGAGAGGTGATCCGCTGCCGGGTGATTCTCCAGATGGCCCGGATCGTGTCCCGCAGCCTGGCGGCCTCCTCGAATGCCAGGGATTTCGCCGCCCTGTCCATCCGCTTCCTCAGCCGCTCCACAACCTCGGAGGACTGGCCCTGCAGAAGCAGGATCACGTCGTCCACCCGTTCCCTGTATTCCCCCGGACTCACCAGCCCGGCGCAGGGACCCAGGCACCTCCCCAGAGAATAGTGAAGGCATGGCCTGCCGTTTTTCTCCGGCGTGGAGGCGTCGATGTCCCTGGCGCATATCCTGAGGGGGAAATATCGCTCGATGAGCCGGAGCAGGGAACGGACGTCCCCCGCGCTCACGTAGGGGCCGAAATAGAGGGCATCGTCCTTTCCCCTCTGCCGGGTCACCACGATCCTCGGGAAAAGTTCGCGGGTGATCTTGATGTAGGGGTACCGGTCCGACATCTTGAGGTCCACATTGAAGAAGGGACTATACTTCCGTATCAGCTTGGCCTCGAGAATCAGGGCCTCCACTTCCGACTCGGTCCGGATGACCGATATGTCCTCTATGGACTGGACCAGCTTCCGGAGGCGGGGGGAGGCGAAGGAGTCGTGGCGGAAATAGGAGGAGACTCTTTTCTTGAGGGATTTCGCCTTTCCCACGTAGATGACCTCCCCGGCGGCGTCCCTCATCAGGTATACTCCGGGACGGTCGGGAAGTTTTTTCAGAAGTTTGGTTATCCGTTCGGTCGCCACGATTTCCTCCACTTGGACGGTGTCATGATTCCATACGCAGTATTTTACGTTATAATTCAAAATTAGAAAGCATTTGGAGGTGCTAAAAAATGAGCCTGGTACTGTACAACGACCTGACACGCACAAAAGAGCCCTTCATCCCCGTGAGGAAAGGGCACGTCGGATTCTACAGCTGCGGTCCCACCGTCTACGACTACTTCCACATAGGGAACGCCCGTCCTTTCATCGTCTTTGACGTGCTCCGGAGATATCTTGAATACAGCGGCTATACCGTCACCTTCGTCCAGAACTTCACCGACATCGAGGACAAGATGATCGCCAGGGCCAACCGGGAGGGCATTACCGTCCGGCAGCTGGCCGACAGGTTTATCGGCGAGTATTACAAAGACGCCGACGCCCTCGGAGTCCGCAGGGCGAACCACAATCCCCTCGCCACGGAGCACATGGACGAAATCATCGGGCTGGTGAGCACCCTCATCGAAAAAGGACACGCCTACGAAGCGGACGGCGACGTTTTCTTCGACGTAAGCAGCTTCCCGAAGTACGGCGCCCTTTCGAAGCAGAGCCTCGAGGAGCTCCAGTCCGGGGCGCGCATCGAGATCAACGAGCGGAAGAAGCACCCCCTGGACTTCGCCCTCTGGAAAGCGAAGAAGGAGGGTGAACCCTCCTGGCCCAGCCCCTGGGGCGAGGGACGCCCTGGCTGGCACATCGAGTGCAGCGCCATGTCCATGAAGTACCTGGGGGAGACACTGGACATCCATTCGGGCGGGACGGACCTCACCTTCCCCCACCACGAGAACGAGATCGCCCAGGCCGAAGCCGCCACGGGGAAGCCCTTCGTCAAGTACTGGATCCACAACGGATACCTGCTCATTGACAAGGAGAAGATGTCCAAATCCCTCGGCAACTTTCTCACCGCCAGGGCGGCCCTGGAGAAATTCCCGGCCCGGGCCATCCGGTTCTTCATGCTGAGCGCCCACTACCGCTCTCCCATCAACTTCTCCGAAGAAAGCCTCCTCCAGGCGAAAAGCGCCATGGAACGCCTGGACAACTGCTGGTCCGACCTTGGTCACGCCATCACCAACAGGAAGAAGGGGGAACGGACGGAAGGGAACGAAACGGCCGCCCTCTTTCCCGCTCTCGAGGAGAAATTCCGGGCCGTCATGGATGACGACTTCAACACCGCAGCGGCCACCGGCGTCCTTTTCGACGGCGTCAAGACCGTCAACACCTACCTCAAGGAGAGCGATCTCCCGGACCCTGCCGTGCTTGAGGCTGCGGAAACCTTCTTCAGGAAGCTCGATTCCGTCATGGGCATCCTTCCCCCCGAAGCGTCGGGAGAAGAAGGAGAATCCGCCGGAATTGAAAAGCTCATCGCGGAGAGGAACGAAGCAAGAAAGAGAAAGGATTTCAGTCGGTCCGACGAGATACGGGACGAACTCGCCGCCAGGGGAATTGTCCTTGAGGACACCCCCGAGGGAACCAAGTGGAAGAAAAAGGGATAGTCTTTACAGGGCGGGACCGGTCCCGCCCTTTTTCATTCTCCGTTCGAGGAGAAGTACCAGCGGAATGCCAAGGAAGCAGCAGGCAATGACCTGCCCCAGCCCCACATAGAAGGCGCAGAGGAAAAAAGGAATATCCAGGAGAAAGGAGAGGTACCCTCCCACCACCGCCATGTTCACCAGCACGGGAGGAACGGAGGCAAGCCAGACATTGGGCATCCTCGCCGTGAGAACCGCAGCGATCAGGGTCGCTCCGCTCCCGAGCACCACATCCAGGATGCCGAAGCCTCCCGCGAAATTGGCGATCAGGCAGCCGATGAAAAGCCCGGGAACCGCCTGGGGAAACAGGAAGGGAAGCACGGTGAGGGCCTCCGAGATCCGGACCTGGATATGACCATAGGAAATGGGGGCGAAGAGGATGGTGACCACGGCATAGGCGGCCGCCACCAGCCCAGAAACGGCCAAAGATTTGGGGGCCAGCAGGCTCTTCATATTCAGACGTGATTTCTGCATTCTGTGTTCATCCTCCGGAACCGTTCCCCTTCCGCCCTTTCAGCAGCGGAACGAAACGGCAGTAATCGTGCCATGTATCCTCGTATTCTCCACCGGCGGCCTTTTTCCGCAGAAGAAGCCGCTGGCCCCCCGACATCACCGAAAGGGGAACAATCAGCCGCCCTCCGGGAGCCAGAACGCCGGACCACCAATCCTCCATCTCCGGGGCCGCAGCGGTAACGATCACTCCGTCGAAGGAGCCTGCAGGCCGGCTTTCCGGACTGCCGTCGGACCAGACCAACCAGACGTCGAGCCCGAGCCCGTCAAGGCGTTCCCGGGCCCTGTCCGCAAGGGGGGCGATCCGCTCCAGGCTCGTCACCTTCGCGCCCATGGCACAGAGGACCGCCGCCTGGTACCCCGATCCGGTGCCGATCTCAAGGACCGTTTCTCCCCGGGCGGGATTCAGAAGTTCCGTCATCCGGGCCACCATGTAGGGCTGGGAAATGGTCTGATCCTCGCCGATTGGAAGGGGGCTGTCGATCCAGGCGCTCTCCCGGAGCGCCTCATCCACAAAAAGGTGCCTCGGCACTGTCCGCATGGCCTCGAGAACCGCTTCGGAGCGCACGCCCCTCGCCATGATCTGCTCCCGGACCATCCGTTCCGCCAGACTCCGCCACTGGGTCATGGAAAATCCCTCCACTCCAGCAGATGTTTACCGGAGTATTGTACCATGACGAACACGCCGGACCCGGTGGGGGCGCAAAAAAACCGCCCCCGCAGGGGCGGACGGAAAGACGGAAAAAACATAGGCACCGGGCGGTATCACTGGCCATAGATTCCCAGGAGGTCCCTTTCTTTTCGTGAAAGCCGCTCTTCCTCGCCGCGCACGGCATCGGCATACCGCTCAAGGGTCACGAGGGCCTCGCCGCAGCGCTCCTTCGTCGCTTTCTCCGCAGACTCCATCATGGCCGGATCGGCGGCGACCCTCAGCGCAAGATCCACCAAGTCCCCGTCCCCTTCCGCAATATCCGTAAACCGGGCCAGTGAGCGCATGGCTTTGCGGAAGACGGCAGCCTTCTCCTTTTCTCCTGCCAGTACAGCCTGAAACAGAAGAATGAAAAGAGCCGCCTCAATGTCCTTCCGGGGATGAGGAAGAAATGTGCTGCTTTCCACCGGCGCCCCATGAACACGGAAGGTCTCCCTGAACTCGCAGAATACCCTGAATGCCCATTTCAGCGTAATGGACCGCTGCTCATTCTTCATGAACAGGATGGCCCTGCAGCCGATCCTCTTCATCAGCCCCAGGGGATCCCTGGCGGCTTCGCGCCTCAGGTCCTCCGGGCTCTCGCTCCTCTTCACCGACGAAGCTGCACGGGCAGTCATCCTTCCATTCCTCCTGTCTGTACACCCTGGAGATCTCCGGACGACACCGGAAGTGTAAAGCCGAGAAACACCGTCATTCCGACGGCACCAAGCCGATAAGCCTGAAGGTCTTGAGGGAAAGCCCCCCGTTCAGCTTACCTTTCGATCTTCGCGAATACTGTATTTTCAATACTCTACGTAAATTCAGTGTAGCAGTCTGAAAAGCAAAAAGCAAGTTTATTGCCCCTCCCGGTGGAACACCGCCGCCCGAAACAGCTTGACAATCTTCAGGCAGTTCTTACACTGGATGCACATTCACGGGCTTTAAAATTAGATAAACAGGGAGGGGTTTCTTGTGAAGAAAAAAATGACATATCTGTTCTGCGCCGTCCTGATGCTCGGGATTGCCCTTGCGGGTTTTAGGCCAAACGCCGCTGAAGCCGCCGGCGGTGCAGTGAAGATTGCCCTCATCATCGAAAGCACCGTCGATGACAAGGGATGGTGCCAGGCCATGCACGACGGCATTCTCCAGGCGCAGAAAGAGCTTCCCGGACGGATAGAGTACAGCTACAGCGAAAAAATGAAGCCCGTGGACGCCGGATCCGCCGTACTCCAGTACGTATCCCAGGGATACCACATCATCATCGGCCACGGCGCCCAGTACAAGAACCTGATGCTCGAAATGGCCGAGGAGTACCCGGACGTCACCTTCGCCTTCGGCACCAGCGCCGAGATCGGACCCGAAAACGTCTTCACCTACATGCCCCAGAGCGAGGAGACAGGCTACCTCTCCGGCCTCATCGCAGGCATGACCACCAAAAAGAACACTGTTGGCCTTGTCGGTCCCGTGGACGGCGGAGATGCCGCCCGCTACAACCGGGGCTTCGTGCTGGGCGTGCAGGCGGTCAATCCGAAGGCGAAGATCATGGTCGCCCACACCGGTTCCTTCGCTGATTTCGTCAAGGCCGGAGAAGTGGCCGAAACGCAGATCAAGGCCGGGGCAGACGTGCTCACCGGCTCTTCCCAGCAGGCTCTCGGCGCACTGCGGGCCGTGGCGGACCACAGAGACGCCCCGATCTGGTGGGTCGGCCAGGATATCGCCCAGATCCGCATCACCGAGGGATACAAGTGCATCGCCGCCTCCTCCTACAACTACGGGGCGGTCATCGTCAGCCTCGTGGCAAAGCTGGACGCCGGAGTCAGGGGCGGCGAGTGCATCCCCCTGAACTTCTCCAACGGAGGTTTCGTCTTCGCTTTCAACGAAACGCTCAAAAACATGTACACCGGCGCCGTTGAACAGAAGGTCAACGAAACCCTCGAAAAATTCCTGGCGACCCCCGACACCCTTGACTGGAGCGCCGTGGACTACTCGAAGCTCTGATATGCAGAAAAGTCCTGCGGGGAACGTTTCCTCCGCAGGACTTTTTTCTATCCTCCAACACCGGGAGGTCTCCCATGGAACCGAACACCGGCAAAATTACCAGCCTCCGGGTAGAGCACATCACCAAGCGCTTCCCCGGGGTCCTCGCCTGCAGCGACATTTCTCTCTCCGTCGGGGAGGGAGAAGTACTGGCCCTGGTGGGAGAAAACGGCGCGGGAAAAACCACGCTGATGAACATCCTGATGGGGCTGTATCGTCCCGACGAGGGGCGTATCCTGATCAACGGAGAGGAAACGGTCTTCCGCTCCCCCGGCGACGCCTTCGCCGCCGGACTGGGCATGGTGCACCAGCAGTACATGCTGGTGGCAAACATGACGGTACTGGAAAACATCGCCCTCGGCTACACCCGGGCATGGTCTCCCCTGGCCCTCGACCTGGACATGGTCCGCGCCCGAATCGACGAAATCTCCCGGAAATACGGCCTTGCCGTGGATCCTGACGCCTACGTCTGGCAGCTCTCCGTTGGGGAACAGCAGCGGGTCGAGCTGGTGAAAACCCTCTGCCTCGGAGCCCGCTTCCTCATCCTGGACGAACCCACCAGCGCCCTGACGCCCCAGGAAACGGACGAACTGATTCTCCTTCTCAGGAAAATGACACGGGAACTTTCCATCATCTTCATCAGCCACAAACTCCAGGAGGTGAAGAATCTCTCCGACAAGGTGGTCATTCTCCGCCGGGGGGAGGTGGTCTTCGAGGGCAGCACCGCCGACCACTCCTCCGACGATATAGCGGCGCTCATGACGGGGCGGGAGATTCACCTTCCCAGGAACGAGGCTCCCGAGTGCGAGGGAAAGCCGGCTCTCGACATCAGGGGACTGAAGGTGCGAAGCGACCGGGGCTTCCTTGCCGTGGACGGTCTTGATCTCTCTGTCTGCGCCGGGGAAATCGTCGGACTCGCCGGAGTCTCGGGAAACGGGCAGCGTGAGCTTGCCGAAGCCATCAACGGCCTGAGGGAAGTCGAAGAGGGGGAAATCCTCTTCTTCGGCCGGAATATCGCCGACCATTCGCCCCGGGACGTCATCGACGCCGGGATGGGCTACATCCCCGAGGAGCGGAACACCGAGGGGATCGTTCCCTCCTTCTCCATGAAGGAGAACTTCATCCTGAAGGACGCCGGCAGTCCGCGGTTCTCGGCGAGGTCGTTCCTGAAGCTGGAAGAAATTGACCGGAACGCCGACAGGCTGCGCACTGAGTTCGACATCCGAAGCCCCGACACGGATGCGGCGGCAGGGTCTCTCTCGGGGGGCAACATCCAGAAGGTCATCCTTGCCCGGGAAATATCCCGCATGCCCCGCTTTCTCGTGGCGGTCTATCCTACCAGGGGCCTGGACATGGGGGCTGCGGAGTTCATCCACAGGCGCCTCCTGGAGAAGCGCATGGAAGGCATAGGCATCCTGCTGATCAGCGAAGAGCTGGAGGAGATTCTCGACCTCTCCGACCGCATCGCCGTCATCTTCAAGGGGAGGATTATCGGCACCCTCGACCGGAGGACGGCGGACAGCAGGAAGATAGGCATCCTTATGGCAGGTGTACGCAATGACGAAGCAGTTTAAGATCCTCTACAGGACCGTTCTCATCCTCCTGGCCGTCGCCGCCGCGATGCTGGCAGGCGCCCTCATTCTCTGGACCATAGGGGCGGACGTGACGAAAACCTACTCGGTCATCATCTTCGAGCCGCTCAAAAACAAAATACAGATCGGCGAGGTGATCATCCGGGCCATCCCCCTCACCGTCATCGCCCTGGGGATTTCGGTCGCCTACAGGAGCGGCATCATCAACATCGGCGCGGAAGGCCAGATGGCCATGGGAATCATCGCCGCAACGGCCGTCGCCCTCGCTTTTCCCGGCCTGCCGAAGGCCGTGCTGCTTCCCCTGGCCCTCACCGCAGGAGCCATCGGCGGAGCGGCCTGGGGCTTCATTCCGGGCCTCCTCAAGGCAAAGCTTCACGTCAGCGAACTGCTCTCCACAGTAATGCTGAACTACATCGCCGCCCAGTTCTATACCTTCTGCCTCCGGGGACCCATGCTCGACCCGGCGGAGATAACCATGGGAAGCGGCACCCCCCAGTCGATGCGTCTCACGAAGGCGATCTGGCTCGACAGGCTGGTTCCGGGCACACGAATCCACACGGGCGTCTATATAGCCCTCTTCCTCGCCTTCACCGTCTGGCTGCTCCTCTGGAGGACATCGTGGGGATACAGGATGCGGGCCGCAGGAGCGGGCGAACGGGCCGCGCGGTACGGCGGAATAGGCGTGGCGGGCTGCCTCGTGGCAGCTATGGTGATCAGCGGAGCCTTCGCCGGGCTTGCCGGGGCCGTGGAAGTTGCGGGAGTGCACCGGCGGGCCATTGAGGGCATCACCGGCGGCTACGGCTTCAGCGGCATCGTGGTCGCCCTTTTCGGAGGACTGCACCCCGCAGGCATCATCCCCGCCTCATTCTTCTTCGGACTGCTCATCGTGGGGGCCGACATGACCCAACGAATGGCGGGCGTACCGGCAAACATGGTGCTGGTTCTGCAGGGCATTATCATCCTCGTCATCGTGGCCACCCGGATGGTCCTTGCAAACCCGTACCTTGAGGACCGCGTCCGGCGAAGGTACTGCAGACTGACAGACCGCGGCAGGGAGGAGTGATCTCATGGACTTCACCGTCAACATTCTCGCCCTCGGGATTCCCTTCAGCGTTGCCCTCCTGCTCGCCTCTCTCGGCGAGATGTTCAACCAGAGGGCCGGCGTGTTCAACCTCGGCTGCGAAGGGATCATGGCCATGGGCGCCTTCCTCGGCATGCTCGTCCCCTACGGAGCAGGCCATGGAGCCCCCGTGCCGGGAACCTTCAACGTGCTCGGCCTCCTGCTCGCTATGGCCGTCGGGGCCCTTCTCGGCCTGCTCTTCGGGCTGGCGGTGGTCACATTCCGGGCACCCCAGGGAATCGCAGGCATCGGCCTCCAAATGTTCGGCGTCGGAACCGCCGGAACCCTCTTCCGTCATTTCGTGGGCGGAACACAGAGCGTTCCAGGCATCGACAGGCTCCCCATCCCCGTCCTCTCGGATATTCCCTTCATCGGACCGGTCCTCTTCTCCCACAACCCCCTGGTCTACCTGACGTTCCTCCTTGTTCCCGCCGCATGGTACATCCTCTTCAGGACGCCGTGGGGTCTGAGGGTCCGGGCATCGGGAGCCAATCCGCGGGCGGCGGACTCGGTGGGCATCCGGGTCAACCTTGTTCGCTTCCAGGCCCTTGCCGTCGGCGGTGCGCTCGCTGGCTTGGCCGGGGCCTACCTCAGCCTCTGCCAGGTGAAGATGTTCAGCGACGAAATCATCGCGGGGCGAGGCTTTATCGCCGTTGCCCTGGTCTACTTCGGCCACTGGCGTCCCCTGAAGATCACGGGGGGAGCGCTGCTCTTCAGCTTCGCCCAGGCCCTCCAGCTCGCCATCCAGGGACAGGGGATCGACTTCCCCTACGAGTTCGCCGTCATGCTTCCCTACGCACTGGTCATCGTCGTCCTCGCCTTCAGCCGGGAAAGTCTGCTTCTGGGCCCCACCGCCCTCGGCAAGCCCTTCAACCGCGAGATGCGCACATGACCCGAAAGGTGGAAGGATGAAATGAACGCACTGGACAAAGCCCTGCTCAGACGCTGCGTCGAACTGTCCGAAGAGGCGGCCGCCTCGGGAAACCATCCTTTCGGCGCGCTGCTGGCGGACAGGGAGGGAAACATACTCGTGGAATCGGGAAACATTGAAGTCACCGAACGGGACTGCACGGGCCATGCCGAGACCACCGTCATGCGGCTCGCGGGAAAAAAGTATTCAAAGGAATTCCTGTGGGGCTGCACCCTCTACACCACCGCCGAACCGTGCTGCATGTGCGTCGGTGCCATCTACTGGGGCAACGTGGGGAGGGTCGTCTTCGGCATTACGGAGAGGCAGCTCCTCGAACTCACGGGCGCCCACGAAGACAACCCCACCTTTGATCTTCCCTCCCGGGAGATCATCGCCAGGGGGCAGAAGAAGATAGAAATTGTCGGCCCGTCAGCCGACAGGGAACTGCAGGAGGAGATCATCTCGGCCCACAGGGTGCACTGGACGAAGAGGAAATAAACCGGAACAAAGAAAAAAACAGCCGGGAGAGTATGACGCTCTTCCGGCTGTTTATGGCAATCAGGTTGGCGGAGGCGTGTGGGAATCGAACCCACCGGAGACAGCCTATACTGCCCCCCACTGGATTTGAAGTCCAGGGCGCCCACCGGGACACATTCGCCTCCCCGCCGAGACTATGATAAGCCATCCAACAATAGGCGTCAACAGCATTCAGAAAGTTTTCCCCTTTGTCTGACAAATAGGCACAAAAAACAAGAAGGCTGCGTAGTCCAGTGCGGCTGGAAAAACGCTCCGTCGGATCAAATGTCAGCCATCCACGAAAAAATCCACAGAATCACGAATCAAGAGAGAACGGATGAGATTGGAAGAGTTTCTGGCCTGTTTTGCCCTTTCCCCTGAAACCAGACGACCGCCCTTCACCACAGGCGGTTTTGCCTTCTTCTCCCCTGAGGCGTAGGATACTTTGGTGAAAGTTCGCAAGGGAACCAATATTCTGATGAATGGGGATGAAGCAGGTGGCCCAGCAGGCTCAGAAAATGAACATGACGGCAGTGATTGTTGTTCTAATAGTAGCCGCAATCGGCATCTACATGTTTGTCTCCACCATGAAGTAAGGGAATCCGGCTGAAAACGGGAACCCCTTTCCGGGGTTCCCGTTTTTATTTTGCGGAAAACCAGACCATGTCGTGTCCGACCCGGACCTCCTCCACTTTCGGAGAGGCAAAGAATTCAGTGAAGGAAAGCACCGGCGCAGCTTTCGCCACGGCTCTTCCCACGTCGGCCGCTGAGATGAAGGGGTTGTCGTTGGTGGAATCGTCGAACCGTATCATGGCCTTTCCCGCTCCGTCAATAACATACTGCCCCGTGAGGCGGATAAGGGCATTCATGCTGAAGGTCCCTTTTCTCCGGTAGGCTCCGAATACCATGACTTTCCCGTCCTTCAGTTCCAGTTCGGAAAGGGCGTAGTGGGGCATTTTTTGCCGCACCTGGGCGAGAAAATCCTTTTTCAGGATAGTCCCCGAGAGGCGGCTGTCCCTGTACGAAAGGACCCGTATTCCGTCTCCCGAACGGGTGAAAAGGACGTCCGAGAGTACCAGCAGCAGGCGGTCGTAGACGACTCCCCCGTTCTCAGCCCGTTCAAGGCAGACCGTCAGGGTGGGAACGGCGCCCCGGCGCAGTTCATCTTCCGTGGCTGAAAGCACCGGAAGGACCGTCTCCGCCTTGATTCTTTCCGAGAAATACCGGGCGAACAGGTCCTCTTCCACGGAGGAGGCCGCCGCAGGGCCAGCCAGGAAGACCGCAAAAAAAACAGGAACGAAAAACAAAAAACTTCTTCGCCACATCATCGTCACCTCACCGGAAAAGCGAGCCTGCCATGATCAGTCTCAGGCATTCACGAAAGAGAATGAGCATATCCCCCGGTCATCCGAGAGAATCTTCGCCTCGAAGAGAGGAGCCGTTTCGTCCAGTATTTTTGGCGCGAGAAGGCTGTAGAAGGGGTTGATTCCCTCAAGGGACAGGCTCTCCTCGGCAGGATGCCAGAAAGGTACACCCTCGCAGCTATCCCTCAGTTCTCCTTCAAAATCCCTGGAGGAAAAATAATAGCCCGTGGCCTCGTTTTCCCCGGAGAGGATGTGGGCGATACCCCGGAGGCGAAGTGACCGGAGACGGTATCCCGTCTCCTCCTCGATCTCCCGGATGCAGGCCTCCCGGGCTGTTTCCCCCAGTTCCTTCTTTCCACCGGGGACGGTCACGGTGCCGTTCCACGGAGCGGTCATCCTCCGGTAGAGCAGAACCCCTTTTTCTCCAAGCAAAAAACAGAAAACGACGGGAAGGGGGAAGCATCCGGAAACGGCCATGGCCTTATTTGCCCTCCGTAATGTTCAACGTTCTGCTGACCGTCTTTTCGAGCATGCCGGATATGGTGCCGTCGAAAAGAGGTTCGGGGTTCACGAGCTGCCCCGAGAGACTGAGCCCGAAGTGAAGATGGGGTCCCGTGGAGCGCCCCGTCATGCCGCTTTTTCCTATAACCGCGCCCCTGTTTATCCGCTCTCCTTCCTTCACGCCGATGGAATCGAGATGGAAGTAATGGGAGATCACCCCGCCGCCGGAATCGACGTAGACGCTCTTTCCAGCGAAGTAATGGTCCCCCGCAAGAACGACTCTGCCGGGAAGGGCTGCCCTGACCGGAGTTCCCTGGGCCGCACGGAAGTCCATTCCCCCATGGGGGGTTCTCGGCTTCTTGTTCAGAATCCTCCGCCGCCCGTAGGGACTTGTCACGATACCGTCCACAGGCCTGACAAGAGGAAGCCCCCATTCCCGGGTCAGGGTGGCCGTGGAAAGAGCTTTGCCCACGGCTTTCCGCTCCTTGGCGATCCGGGCCAGGACATTCGCCGGGGGCGTCACCATGCTCTCCGGAAGAGTCAGGTGATCCTCCCTGTACTTCACCGGGGTCACCCGGATGGGAAGGGATATCCGGCGACGGGTTCCATTGGAATTGACGGTCACCTTCATGGTGTGGAGGCCGGGCTTCACCTTCCCCGTCTGGGTACCGAACAGGCCGAGGGCGATATAGTGATTGTTCCACAGGGCCACATCGAGAGGAATGTTCCGCCCCTGCCATTGCACTGACACTCCCGTAAGGGGGGCGGACGAGGTCACCCGGATCACGAAAGGGCTCCCCGATCCGACGGATGAAGGGTGCTGAACGTTCGCCCGGGCCAGGGCTTCGCCGGGAAAAAGAAACACGAGCAGGAAAAGAAAACACACCGAAGCCCAACGCATTCTACCTGATAGTCCCAAGAACAAAACTCCTTTTCATTTCCTCTCCCTTCCGGGGAGAGTCCAGTGTCGTCTTTTCGACGAAAAACGCCTTCTCGAAAAATGGAAGGGACGCTTTCAGCTTGTCTTGGCAGCTGGAGCGTATTTCCAGCAGGGCGTCCCCGGCGGAGACATCCGCTCCTGTTTTCACGAGCATGAGGGCCCCCACGGAGAGGTCGATGGGCTCCCCGAGGGTCATGCGACCTCCTCCGAGACGCTTCACCCCTTCACCGACAGCCCGGGCATCGATCCTGGCCAGCCTGCCGCCGGACTTGGCCTTTACAAAGGCCTTTTCCGGAGCAATGGACAGGACAGTTTCGGGATCTTCGCATACCCGTCCGTCGCCGCCCTGGGCTTCCACGAGAACCTTCATTTTTGCAAGGGCGCTCCCGTCGTCCAGTTTTTCAGCAGCCAGAGCGCATCCGTCTTCGAAGGAAACGCCCTTCCCAAGGGATACCATGGCTCCCGCCAGGGAAACGGCCACTTCCCGCACATCTGCAGGGCCGCCGCCCCTCAGGACCCGGACCGCCTCGAGCACCTCCAAGGCGTTCCCGACCCATTCGCCCAGGGGCTGATCCATGTCGGTGATCAGCGCCATGGCTTTTTTCCCCAGGCTTTTCGAGAGGGACACGAGGGCCTCAGCGAGTCTTTCAGCGCTGCCGTAATCCTCCATGAAAGCGCCGCTGCCGCACTTCACGTCGAAAACAAAGGCATCCGCACCGCCGGCGATCTTTTTGCTCACGATGCTGCTGCAGATCAGGGGGAGGGACGGGACCGTGGCGGTGACATCCCGGAGAGAATAGAATTTTCCCTCGGCGGGAGCCAGGTCGGCGGAATGGCCTGAAATGGCGCAGCCCACATTCTTGACCTGTCGGAGGAACTCCTCCGACGGAAGGTGGGTCCGGAACCCCGGAATGGCCTCCAGCTTGTCCACCGTGCCGCCCGTAAAGCCAAGCCCGGGGCCGGAAAGCTTGGCCACCGACAACCCGCAGGCCGCCGCCAGGGGAACCAGCAGGAGGGTGATCTTGTCCCCCACCCCTCCGGTGCTGTGCTTGTCCACCAGGAAAAGATCGTCGCCGAAGGAGAGTGTTTCTCCTGATCGGGCGAGGGCAAGGGTGAAGTCCCTGAGTTCCTCGCCGCTGAGCCCGTTGAAGTAGACCGCCATGAGCCAGGCCGCCGCCTGGTAGTCGGGAACCTCCCCGGAGGCGAAAGCCTTCACGAACCGGACGATCTCCTCACCCTGATGAACGCCGCCGTCTCTCTTCCGCTCGATGAACCCAAGCATGTCCATGCTATTCCATCTCCCCGAAAAATCCCTTCAGAAGGCGTATCAGCTTGTCCGAGGCCTTTGCCATCTCCTCGAGCACCTCTTCGCCGGTCAGGGTGTTTTCCGTCATCCCCGCCCCGTGGTTGGCCACGCAGGAAATACCGCAGACCCTCATGCCCATGGCGTTCGCCGTGATGACCTCGGGTACCGTGGACATGCCCACCACCGTCGCCCCGAGCAGCCTGGCCATTCGGACCTCCGCAGGCGTCTCGAAGGACGGGCCGGAGAACGCCATATACACCCCTCTCCTGACGAGAATGCCTTCCTTTTCAGCCGCCCGCTCCGCCGCCTCGATCAGCTTCCTGTCGTAGGCGTGGGTCATGTCGGGAAACCTCGGGTTCCACCCGGGGGTGTCCGGTCCCCTCAGGGGATTGGCCCCCATCCAGTTGATGTGGTCGTACAGAAGCACCACGTCACCGGGAGAAAGGGCATGGTCCGCGGCACCCACCGCATTCGTGGCCACGTAAGTTTTCACGCCCATGGCCCCAAACACCCGCACGGGGAAGACCACGTCCTCCATGGAATACCCCTCGTAATAATGAACCCGCCCCTGCATGACCGCAACGTATTTTTGCGCAATTTTTCCAAGGACAAGCCTTCCGGCGTGCCCCGGGGCCGTGGACACGGGCCAGCCGGGAATATCCCCGTAAGGTATAGAAATCCTGTCTTCAAGGGCATCGGCGAAGGCGCCGAGACCCGAACCGAGAACAACCGCCGCTTCGGGCACCCCGCCGGAACGGGAACGAACATAGTCGAGGGCTTTCTGGACCCTGTCCTGCATTTCTATTCCTCCTCTCGAAAAAAGGGAAGGGGCTCACGCCCTGGGATGGGCTTTATCATAAACGTCCCGCAGCTCGAGGTCAAAGTGCAGGTACTTCTCCGTGGTGGCTATGGACGAATGGCCGAGCAGCTCCTGCAGGCTCCTCTGGTCCATCCCCCTCCGGAGCAGGTGGGTGGCGAAGCTATGGCGCAGCACATGGGGGTGGAGGCGGGCTGCCGGGATTCCGGCTTTCGCCCCCCGTTTGCGGAGAGTCCTCCAGATGTCTTCCCTCTTCATTGGATTGCCGCTGCGGGTGAGGAACAGAAAATCTCCGGGAACTTTCAGCAAAAGGGGCCTGCCCTTTTGAAGATAGAGAGCGACCTTTTCGCTCACTTCTCCGAGGAAAGGGATCGCCCGCTCCTTTTCTCCCTTGCCGAAAGCCCGGAGCACTCTCGCCGAGAAATCCACGTCCCCGATCCTGAGGCCGCACAGCTCCCCCGCACGCAGCCCGCAGCCGTAGGCGGTCCCGAAAAGGGCCCGGTCCCTCAGGTCAAGGGGACCGTCGCCTTCGCAGGCCTGGAAGAGGCGGTCCACCTCCCCTTCGCTGAGGATGCGGGGCAGTCCTTCCTTCCGCCCGGGGAGAGAGGGAAGACGGACATCACCGCCTCCCTCGCCCTCCTGTTCGAGATAGCGCATCCAGGTTCTCAGGGCGGCGATGATCCTCTGCTTCGTGGCGGCGCTTTTCTCGCTTCTTGCCAGGTACCGCTGGAACAGGGAGAGGATTTCCTGCCCCGGGGGAAGGGGCAGTGCGCCCTCACGGGAGCAGAAGCCGCCCCATTCCCGGAGATCCCGGCGGTAGGCGGCAATGGTATTGTGACTCAGGCCCCGTTCCAGGAGAAGATAGGACAGGAAATTTTCCACCGAAGCTTCAAAGTCATATAATCTCATAATAGTTACTCATGATAGCATAAAAAAACCGGGACCGGAGATTTCCGGTCCCGGAAAGGATCAATTTTCTTCCTGAAAAGCCAGATACCAGGTCAGGGCTGCGAAGGTCTTCCCGTCAATGATCTTCCCTTCCTCCAGCAGCTTCCGGATCTCTCCGGGGGGCACGGGCTGGAGACGGATGAATTCGTCGTCGTCCGCCTGAAGTTTCGACGGCCGCAGGTCCGTGGCGAAGTACAGGATGAGCATTTCCGTGCAGAAACCCGGAGAGTTGTACATCCGGCCGATCTCCCGCAGCGTTCCGGGAAAGTAACCGATCTCCTCCTGGAGCTCACGCTCGGCGCACCGTTCAAAATCCTCTCCCGGCTCCACAAGTCCCGCAGGGATCTCGAGGATCTCGTCGCCTATGGCATACCGGTACTGCCGTATGAGATAGACCGTTCCGTCGGCCTCCACGGGAAGGATGGCCACCGCCGGGGAATGTTCCACCACCTCCCGGATGGTCTTCCGTCCTCCGGGGATCTCTACCTTGTCTATCCGGAGATTCAGTATGCTGCCCCGGTAGGCCAGGGTTTTCGAGATAGTCTTTTCCCTGGTATCCATGAAGAAGCCGGAGCTACCTGGAAAGGGCAGCCCGTGCAGCCGCTTTTCCCTTCTCGAAGGCTTCAAGGTTCATGGGAAGGAACTTGGGCTTTTTCTTTCCGAGCTTTTCCTTGATGGTCTCAACGCAGACGTCGTTGTTCACGATTCCGCTGGACTCGACCACAGCCCCGAGGATCACGATGTTGGTGATCTTGTCGCTTCCGAGTTCGTAGGCCATGGTCGAAGCGGGCAATCCCACTGCGGCGATGTCCTTCCGGGAGCCGTCGTACTCCACCAGGTCACTGTTATACACCAGGACGCCGCCGGGCTTCACCCTGTCAAGGAACTTGGAGAGGGAGGGCTGGTTCATGATCACCAGGACATCGGCGCTGTCCACCACGGGAGAACCGATTTCCTCCTCGGAGAGGACCACGCCGCAGTTTGCCGTGCCGCCCCGCATCTCCGGACCGTAGGAAGGGATCCACGTCACGTGCCGCCCCTCCTCGATACCGGTATAGGCGACAAGCTGACCGAGGACCATGACTCCCTGGCCGCCGAACCCTGCCGCGAGAAGCGTTTTGTAGAAGGCAGACATTGTTTTTTCTCCCCCTTTCCTAGTCGAAATCCTTGAAGTCGCCAAGGGGATAGTAGGGCATCATGGAGCTGATGAGCCAGTCAAAGGCCTCAACGGGGCGCATGCCCCAGTTGGTCGGGCAGGATGAAAGCACTTCCACAAGGGAGAATCCCTTGCCTTCGACCTGGTTCTGGAAGGCCTTCTTGATGGCCTGCTTCGCCTTGATGATGTACTTCGGCTGGGCCACTGTCACCCTGGTGATGTATCCGGGGGCGGGTAGGGTGGCAAGCATCTCGCTCACCCGGATGGGATAGCCGTTCACCTTGGCGTCCCGTCCCAGGGGGCAGGTGGTGGCCTTCTGGCCGAGAAGGGTGGTGGGGGCCATCTGGCCTCCGGTCATGCCGTAGATGGCGTTGTTGATGAAGATCACGGTGATGTTCTGGCCGCGGTTCGCGGCGTGGACGATCTCGCCCATGCCGATGGAGGCCAGGTCGCCGTCGCCCTGGTAGGTATAGACTATTTTGTCGGGGCGGACGGTCTTCAGTCCCGTGGCCACTGCGGGAGCCCTGCCGTGGGGGGCTTCGCAGTAGTCGGTGTCCATGTAGTCGTAGATCATGGCGGCACAGCCCACAGGGGCCACACCGATAGTATCGTTCTGAATTCCGAGTTCGTCGATGACCTCGCAGACAAGCCGGTGGGCGATGCCGTGACCGCAGCCCGGGCAGTAGTGGCTGCTCACGTTCGGCATCCAGCTCTTCGGCCGTTCGTACACTTTCACTTCGCTCATGATTTTTCCCTCCCTCTTACAGGGCAAGAATGCGCCTGCACTCGTCCTCGATTTCCTTCACGGAGGGGGCGAATCCGCCCGTGCGGCCGTAGAAGGAGACCGGATACCGGCACCCGGTGGCGACCTTCACGTCATCCACCATCTGCCCTGCGTTCATTTCCGCCACGAGGATGTTCTTCACCGTGGAGGGAATGGTCTTGAAGGCGTCGTAGGGATAGGGCCACAGGGTAACGGGCCGGATCATGCCGACCTTGAGGCCTTCCGCCCGCAGGTTGTTCACCGCCGAGCGGGAGATTCTCGCAGTCGTTCCGTAGGCGGCGATGAGAAGCTCCGCGTCTTCCATGTGGTAGCACTCGCACCGCTGCTCGGCGGCCTTCATGGCGCCGTACTTCTTCTGCAGCTTGCGGTTGTGCTCCTCAAGAGGTTCGGGAGCAAGGAAGAGGCTGTGCAGGTGGCTCCGCTTGCCGCCCCGCTCCTCCATGAAACCGAGGGCCCATGTGGGATCGGCGGGCTGGTCCTTTGTGGGGCTGGGCTTGATCTCCACGGCTTCCATCATCTGGCCCATGAAGCCGTCGGCAGCCACCATGACGGGGTTCCGGTATTTCTGGGCAAGGTCGAAGGCGAGCTGGGTAAGATCGACGCACTCCTGGAGGGTGCTGGGGGCGAGGACGATAAGGTTGTAGTCGCCGTTTCCGCCGCCCTTTGTGGCCTGGAGGTAGTCCGCCTGGCCGGGAAGGATGCCTCCGAGCCCGGGGCCGGCCCGCATGACGTTCACTATGACTGCGGGGATCTCGCATCCTGCGATGTAGGAAATACCCTCGGACATGAGGGAGATGCCGGGGCTCGACGAGGAGGTCATCACCCGGTAGCCCGTGGCGCCGCCGCCGAGGACCATGTTGATGGAGGCCACTTCACTCTCGGCCTGCACATAGACGCCCCCCACCTCGGGAAGATGGGCGGACATGTATTCGGGAATCTCGTTCTGGGGAGTGATCGGATACCCGAAGAAATACTTGCAGCCTGCCTGAATGGCGGCTTCCGCTATGGCTTCCGTTCCTTTCATCAATACGCGTCCCATGTCGATTTCACCTCCGAAAACCAGGACTATTCCTGGATTTTGAACACTTCAATAGCGGCATCGGGACACGTTGTCGCGCACATAGCGCACCCGATACACCCCTCCTTGAACTGCTCCACGGGCCGATAGCCCTTCGCGTTGGTCTTCTCCGAAATCCGGAGGACCTTCACGGGACAGGCCGCCACACACAGTCCGCAGCTCTTGCAATACTGCTCGAGAACTTCGATGCGTCCTTTCGCCATTGCCTTAGCACCCCTTCCAGAAAGAAATGAAATGCAACAAACACCTACTCGGCCGCCGCCCCGCTGGACCACATCGCCCCGTCTTCCCAGGGAAGCATCATGTACCTGGAAAGGGGCCAGAGGGGGACGGAAATTGAACTCCCTTCAAGAATCCCTGCCGCTTCGTTCAAAAGATCCGGGTGTACTCCCGCGTAGAGAACGGGCAGCCCGAGCTTCTCTCCGGCGGCGCTCACTGTTTCGAGACCACGGATGCAGTCTTCCGCCGACGTCTCGTCCATGAGATGGGAATTGCTCACCAGGGCTCCCACGGACAGGCCGCAGATGCCTTCCATCTTCCGGAGCATCTTCTCTATGCCTTCAACGGTCGAAGTCTGGGGCCTGAAGGCATTCACCACGAGGATGAGCAGGTAGCCCGCCTTCCGGATGTCGGGCTCGAACTGCTTCAGGGCCAGGGCTCCCTCCGCGTCTCCGCCGATATCCAGCAAAAGCCTGCCGTCGTCCTCCGCGAGGGCGCGGGTAACCACCGGAGATACCACCGACATATCCGACCACCGGGCGTTCTCCGGGGTGGTGATGATCCGGAAACCTCTTCGTTCAAGCTTTTCAGATACCTGGCGAATGCAGAAATAGGGATTGATGATGTCGATGTCGGCTATGGTGACTTTTTCTCCAAGGCCGGAAAAACCGAGGGCGAGATTGAGGACCCATTCCGTTTTTCCGGAACCGAGAGCTCCTGTGACGGCAACAACTTTCGGCCATCCGGGAGCGGGGGAATTCTGTGACGGGTATCGGGATATTAGATCGGACAGGACGCTAATGTCGGGTTCGGTCAATGAAGAAAATCTCCTTTCTTCAGGCGCAGCCCCCTGGCCCATTCCGAGCCGTCGAGCTTCCGTTTTCCCTCCGGCTGGACGGCCAGGAGAACCACCGCTCCTTCGGCAGTACCCACCACCGGAAAACCGTCGTCAAAACCGAGGACTTCCCCGGGAGCACCCGAAAGGGAACAGGCCCTCGCGCTCCAGATCTTCAGCCGTTTGGATCCTGTGTGAAGAAACGCGCCCGGCGACGGGTTGAGAGCCCTCACCGTGTTGACGATCCGCTCGGCAGATGACTGCCATGAGACTTCAGCCTCTTTGTTGGTAATTTTCGGCGCATAGGTTGCTGATTCGGAATTTTGCTCTATAAACGAACAAGTCCCTTCAATGATGCATTTTACACCCAACAGAAAAAGTTTGCTACCTTTTTCTGCAAGGATGTCCAAAAGTTCACCGGCAGTTTCTGTACCGTCAGGAAAATACTCCTCCTGAAGGAGGATGGGACCTGCATCCATCTGCTCGACAAGGCGGAAGAGCGTTACGCCGGTCACGGAGTCTCCGTTCAGCAGGGACCGCTGCACAGGGGCGGCTCCACGGTAGAGGGGCAGCAGCGACGGGTGAATGTTGAGGCATCCTCCCGCGGGTTCGGAGAGGAAAGGCTCGGGAATCTTCTGCCCGAAATCCACCACCAGGATCGCCAGGGGGGGCGTCTCTACGAGGGCCGAGAGAAGAACTTCGTCTTTCCCTGCGCTTCCGGAGCGGTGAGGGGTTATGCCCAGTTCCAGGCAGACTTCCTCCACGGGAGAGGGCAGCTCTTTCAGACCCCTGCCGCCAACGGAGGGAGGGGACGTCACCACGAGGTCAAAGGAAATCTCCCGGGAAAGCACGGAAAGACAGCGGGCAGCAAACCGTCCTGCGCCGAAGAACCACAGGGCAGCCCGGGTTTCCCCGGAAAAAAGGGAAATCATCCCTTCTCCGCCTCCCGCTCCGCCTCCGCGCGGAGGAGCTTCTTTTTTGCCATGCTTCGCTTCAGGGGAGAAAAGCGGTCGATGAGCAGCCTTCCCTCAAGGTGGTCCATCTCGTGAAGGAAGGCCCTGGCCAGAAAGCCCTCCGCCTCAGTCACCTTTTCCGCGCCGTTGATGTCGAAGTGGCGCACCACCGCTTTCAGAGGTCGCTTCACGTTTCCGAAAATCCCAGGAAAGCTGAGGCACCCTTCCTCTCCGTCCTGCTCCCCTTCGGAGCTGACAAGGACGGGGTTTGCCAGCACGTGAAGCTCACCCTGGTAAAACACCACGGCGAGCTTGAGGGACACGCCGGCCTGGGGAGCGGCGAACCCCACGCCGTCATGCTGGTGCATGAGCCGAACGAGGTCCGCCACAAGATCCTTGAATCCGTCGCCGAAATCGGTGACGGATTGTGTCTCTTTCCTGAGAACGGGGTCGGGGTATACCCGAAGATACAGAGAATCCATCATCTCGCCGCACTTTCATTCATTGTATTTTGAAAAGAAAGAAGGGGGCGCCTTTTCGGGCGACCCCTTCCACCGGTTTTACTCTTCCTGCATGGAGTTCCTGAGCAGCTCTCCGATGGTGACGCTGGCCTCTCCGTCGTTCATTACAGGCTTCGGCTGGTTGTCGTGCTCCCGGCGGTCTTGCCTGCCTTTTTTCCGGTCATCATCCCTGGGCCTGCGCTGGGAGGGTTCCTCCAGGGCGCTGATGCTGAGGCGCATTCTCCGGTCAGCGGGGTTGATCTCGATGATCCGGGCCACCACTTCCTGTCCCTCGGAAAGCACGTCCTGGGGCTTCTCCACCCGCTTCGTGCTGAGCTGGGAGATGTGGATCAGCCCTTCCACGCCTTCCTCAACTTCCACAAAGGCACCGAAGTCGGCGAGCCGGACAACCTTGACTGTCAGGTCCTGGTCCTTGCTGTACCGGGAGAGAACGTCGTTCCAGGGGTCATTGAGCTGCTTGTATCCCAGGCTCATGCGTTTTTTCTCCATGTCCACGTCAAGGACCACCACGTCAACTTCCTGGCCCTTCCGGAGCACGTCCCGGGGATGCTTGATCCTGGTCCAGCTCAGGTCGCCGATGTGGATAAGGCCCTCGATGCCGGGCTCCACTTCCACGAAAGCGCCGAAGTCGGTGACGTTGGTCACCACACCCCTGGCCTTGTCCTGGGGCTTCCAGCGGTCCGCGGCGCTCATCCAGGGGTCTTCCTTGGTCTGTTTCATGCTCAGGGAAAGCCGGTTGGCCTCCCGGTCAATCCCGATAACCTTCACCTTCACGGGGTCGCCCTTCTTGAACATCTCCTTGGGCTTGATGTTCCGCTTCCAGGAGAGCTCGCTCATGTGGACAAGGCCGTCGAGGGGACCCACGTTCACGAACACGCCGAAGGAGGTGATGCTGCTCACTTCGCCGTCGAGAACCGTTCCTTCCTGGACGTCGGTGTAGAACTTCTCCCGCTCCTCCACCAGGGATTCCTCCACGATGAGCCTGCGGGAGAAGACAAGGCGGTGCTTCTTCTTGTCCTTCTCCATCAATTTAGCTTCGAAGACTTCGCCCACGAATTTCCCCGGATTCACACCCCGGCCTTCCTCGGCGAGATGTGAGATGGGCACGAAGCCCTCCAGGCCGCAGCATTCCACCATGAGCCCGCCCTTTACCTTGCGCAGGCCCGTCACGGAAACCACGTCGTTCTGGGCAAGTATATTTTCAAGTTCACTCCAGCGCCGGTCAAACTCGCACCGCCATCTGCTCACGAGAAGCTGGGCCTCTTCGCCGTGGCGGATGCTGACCACCTGGATCTGTATTTTGTCTCCAGGAGCCGGTTCTTCCGAATCTTCCACGAGAACCTTGTGAGACCATTCCTTCGCGGGCAGGAATCCCTCGCACTTGTAGCCCACGTCCACGAGCCAGCCGCCGTCAACGGCGTTCACGACCGTTCCGGTGACCACCTTGCCCCGGTGAAGCTCTTCAACTTCGCCGTACTGCTCCAGAATGCTCTCCATGCTTTCCATTTCCGTCGTTTCCCCGGACTCGCCATGGAGTCCTTCAATCATCATCTCTTCCGTCATAACCTTCCATCCCCCTTGACACCTGCGATGTCTCTATTGCGATTTTCAGTTCTTCTATTAGCCAGTCCGGAGTACTCGCACCGGCCGCAATTCCGATTCGTGCCTTACCGGCGAACCACCTCCCGTCCAGTTCTCCCGCGTGCTCGATCCAGAGGACGTCGCACCCGCGGGAACGGGCAATTTCCACGAGCTTCGCCGTATTGGCGCTGATTCTGCCTCCGACGACGATCAGGCCGTCCACGATGCCGGTGATCTTTCTCACCGCGTCCTGCCTGCGGGTCGTGGCGCCGCAGATGGTGTTGAAAACCCGAAGCTCTCCCGACTTCCGGGCGAGGACATCCGCCGCGGCGCCGAAGAACTCCGTTTTTTGCGTCGTCTGTGATATTACCCCCAACTTGTCCTTTTTGCCAAGCCCCTGCACCTCGGAAAGCGAGGACGCCACGGAAACATCACCGGAAGCGCACCCCACGATGGCCTGCACCTCCGGATGATCGGGGTCGCCGAGGACGAGAAGAAAATATCCTTCTCCGGAAAGGAGGGCGGCCTTCTCCTGGGCGTTTTTCACAAAGGGACACGTGGCGTCGGTTACCCGGTCGCCACACCGCTCCTGAAGCTTCTTCTTCACGCCCGGAGGCACGCCGTGGGCCCTGATGAATACCCTTGCCCCTTCAGGAACATCCTCGATGCTCTCGGTCACCACGAGTCCTTTTCTGCACAGCCGTTCGACTTCCTGGGGATTGTGGATGGGCATGCCGATGGAGTAGACTTTCCCGTTCCCCTCTCCTGCGGAGACGCATTCGTCGATGCATTTTTCCAGGCTCTCGATGGCCCGTTTCACCCCGAAGCAGAAGCCCGTGGGAGAAGCGACCTCAACGGTGATTTTCCCCTGTTTCTTTTCCAAGATGCGCCCGGACCTCCTTTTCTATCCGCTCAGACAAGTCCGGCATTGGGCTATCTGTAGTATCATACCATACAATGGGAGAAAATTTGCTGAACCATGTCATCTGCCGCCGGGAAAAGGCCTTCGTCTGGCTGATGTCCCGCTCCGCGGCTTCCTCCAGGGTACACCTTCCCCGGAAGTAATCCACGATATCCTTGTAGCCGAACCCCTGCATGGAGGGGAACCGCTCGTCGTATCCCCGCTCGAGCAGCCATTCCACTTCCTCAACGAAGCCTCCGGCGAACTGTTCGCCCACCCTTTTTTCGATCGATTCAAAAAGCAGCTTCCTGTCCCGGTTCAGGCCGATGTAGAGCACGTCGAATTCGCCCCGGCCTGGCATCTTCTCTGTCTTCCGGAACCACTCCGAGGCAGGGGTGGAAGTGAGGGTGCTTATCTCCAGCGCCCGGACAACCCGGCGGACATCATTGACGTGCAGCCTCTCCGCCGTCTCCGGGTCGACGAGGGCGAGCCTGTGGTGAAGGGCCCGGTTCCCTTCCCTTTCCGCGAACTCCTCAAGCTCCCGGCGGAGCCCCTCGTCCTTCGGGGCGCTGTCCGAAAGAAGGCCGCTGAAAAGGGCTTCGTAATAGAATGGTGTCCCCCCAACAAACAGGGGAATTCTGCCCCGATCCCGTATGCGCTTCACCGCGTCCCGGCTGCGGGCCACGAAATCGGCGGCGGAGAACACCTCGTCGGGATCAACTACGTCGATCAGGTGGTGGGTTATTTTCTTCCGGATCTCCGGCGAAATTTTGTCCGCCCCCACGTCGAGAAAGCGGTACACCTGCCGGGAGTCCACTGAGATGATCTCCGCCCCGAGCCGTTCGGCCAGAAGCAGGCTGAGGGCCGTCTTGCCCACTGCCGTGGGGCCCACTATGGCCGCCGCGGGAAAGGGCTTTCGTTCATTCATGGTCGTCTATTCCCTTCCGAAATATGATTCCAGTTTTTTCGCCGTGAGGGAGAGCACCGTGGGGCGCCCGTGGGGGCAGTTCCACGGAGACTCGCATTCGATGAGATTCCTCCACAGCGCGAGGGCCTCCGACGCCGTGAGCCGGTCCCCCAGTTTCACCGACAGGCCGCAGGCGATGGTGGCCAGTTTTTTCCACAAAATCTCCCCGAGGGCAGCCTCCCGGTCCTCCGTCCACTCAAGCAGCACGGAACGCAGAAGGCGCAGGGGATCCTCCGCCATGCCGCCCGGCAGGGACGGGTAGGCGGTCAGGGAAAGCTGCCCGTCCTGCTCGCCGAAGGCGAAGCCTATGGCCTCCAGCCCGACCCGGTGCTCCCGAACCGACACCGACAGGGAGGGAGCCACCGGCAGGGGGAGGGCACACTTCTGCACCGTCACCGACTCCGCAGACAACCTTCCCGCCCGTTCGTAACCGATCCGCTCGTGGGCGGCGTGGGGGTCCATCACCGCAATGCCCTCCTCCGTCTCGAACACCAGGTACCCCGAGGCGATCTGACCGAAATAGCGGAAATGCCTTCCCTGTTCCTGCGCCCCGGCGGGAGCCTCTTCCGGGGCGGTCTCCGGGCCGGAAGGCAGCTCCGATGCCACCCGGGCGAAGAGGTTTCCTCCTTCCGGAGAAGAACTTTCATCCCGGAAAGACCAGCCCCCGCTCCTTCCCGTACCGGCCCCGGGAGAAGGGGAAAAAGAGCGTTCCGGAAAAGGAGAAAAGGAGGGAACCGCAGCCCCGGGAAGGGAGGGAACCCGCCCGGAAAGTCTGAGGACCGCCTGCTGGATGGTGTCGAACACCTCCCCCGGGAAACGGAACCGCACCTCCGCCTTGGTGGGGTGGATATTGGCGTCCAGCAGCTCCGGGTCGAGGGAGAAGAGAAATACCCAGTTTCCGGCATAGGCCCTGCACAGGGACCCGGCGGCACTCCGTATCAGCGGGTCCGTCACCGCCCGGCCGTTGACGAAGGACGTGACGAGGCTCCGGGTTTTGCCCGGAAAGGGGGCCCACCAGCACTCCAGGCTGAGATGGGACGCCGCAGTCTCACAGTGGCGAAGCTCGCCGGCGTCTCCCCAGAGATCCCTGAGCAGCCGCTCCCTGTCTCCGTCGCCGGAGGAGGAAAAGCCCGCCTTCCCGTCCCGGCTTCCGGAAAAGGCCACCGACGGATAGGCCACCGCGAAATCCCGCAGAAGGGACAACACCCTTCGTTCCTCCGAGACGGCCGACTTCAGAAATTTTCTTCGTGCCGGAAGGGAATAGAAAAGGTCCTCCACAGAGATCCGCGTGCCTTTTCGGCATGAAACTGGGGTGTGCATCACCTGCCGTCCTCCCTCGATGCGGAGAAGGCCTCCCGTCTCGTCATCCTCCCGCCGGGACCGGATTTCGAACCTGCTCACGGCGGAAATGCTGGCCAGGGCCTCTCCCCGGAAGCCCAGGGTCCGGATGCGCTCCAGCTCCTCCACGGTGCGGATCTTGCTGGTGGCGTGCCGGGCCGCCGCGAGGGGAAGGTCGTCAAAGGCGATGCCCTCGCCGTTGTCCTCCACCACGATGCGGACCTTTCCACCCTCGAAGAGGGAGACCCTCACTTCCGTGGCGCCGGCGTCGAGGGAGTTCTCCACCGCCTCCTTGACCACGGACGCGGGACGCTCCACCACTTCCCCCGCCGCGATGCGGGAGAAAACATCCTCAGGAAGAAGCGTGATTTTCAGGACGAAGCACCTCCCTGCTCTTCTCGCTCAGCTTATACAGCAGCTCCAGGGCCCTGAAGGGCGTCAGGCCATCGGGCTCGATGGCGGCCAGTTCCTCCACGATGCCGTGCCG
>JAHDLC010000036.1 GCA_018436595.1 Synergistaceae bacterium
CCGCCCCCGGCAGCCCCGCCCTTGACGCCGAAGCTGGGGCCGAGGGACGGTTCCCGTATGGCGAAACTCACCTTCTGACCCAGCTTCGCCAGGGCCTGGGAAAGCCCCACGGTGGTGGTGGTCTTTCCCTCTCCGGCAGGAGTGGGGGTGATGGCGGTGACGAGGATAAGCTTTCCGTCGGGGTTGTTCTTCACCCGCTCCCACACCGCCGGGGAGACCTTGGCCTTATATCTGCCGTAGAGTTCAAGGTCTTCCTCGCCGATGCCAAGTTTTTCCGCAATGTCAACTATAGGGCGGAGTTTCGCGCTCTGGGCAATCTCTATGTCGCTCGGTACTTTCATCGATGATCCTCCTCATTCAGCACCCGCACGAAGGGGAAGTTAAAACAGCCGCAACGATACTGCCGGAAACAAGAATTCACAAAAATACACATTCTTCCCCTAAAAAGAGCCGAGAGAATATCTCTT
The DNA here is from genome assembly GCA_018436595.1 of Synergistaceae bacterium. Lineage (GTDB taxonomy): Bacteria > Synergistota > Synergistia > Synergistales > Aminobacteriaceae > Aminivibrio. The sequence continues at coordinate 468 of JAHDLC010000036.1, forward strand.
TCTCCATGCCGCACTCTCCAAGGCTGTCCGTTTACCCGAGCTTCTTGATTTCCTCAGCTGAGAGCCCGCCAAAAGTGTGCTTCTCCTCGGGAAAACCTCCGTCCCGGACTTCGTTTTTGAATCGGCCGAGTGCGCCGACGATTTCGTCGCCTATTTGAGCGTACTGCTTCACGAATTTCGGAAGAAATTGACTAAAAAGACCAAGCATGTCGTGAAAAACCAAGACCTGGCCGTCACAAAACCGGCCTGCCCCGATGCCGATAACCGGAATGGCAAGCGCCTCGGAAATGGCTTGTCCCAAAGTTTCGGGAACACATTCCACTACGATGGAAAAGGCTCCCGCATCCTCTATGGCCTTCGCTTCGTCAAGAATCCTTTTCGCGGCATCGAATCCCTTTCCCTGCACTTTGAATCCGCCAAGCATGGAGGCCGTCTGAGGAGTCAGGCCAAGATGCCCCTGCACAGGAATTCCCGCCTCCACAATAGCTTTCACCACGTCGGGACGTCCGCCCTCAAGCTTAACCGCTTCGCATCCGCCTTCTTTCATCAAACGGTTAGCGCTCGCCACTGCCTGGGGTATGCTTTCGTTGTAGGACCCGAAAACCATATCGCCCACCACGAGCGGCGTAGGAGCTCCTTTCACCACGGGACGAATATGGTGAATCATCTCGTCCGTGGTGAGGTTCACCGTTCCGGGATTCCCCAACATCGTCATTGAGAGGGAATCTCCGACCAGAATAGCCTCTATTCCGGCTCTCTCTACAAGCACAGCCTGTGAGTAGTCATAGGCCGTCACCATGCTGATTTTCTCTTTTTTTCGCTTCATTTCCTGCAGATGCAGGGTCGTCACTTTCGCCATAAACAAGAACTCCCTTCGCAAAATTCGCTCCCCTTAAATCCGAGCGAACAGGAAAAACGATATGCCACATCCATGAGAACTGCACACACTGAACCGATTTTCACTTCATCACCTGCATAGAGGTATTTCGGCAAAGCAACGCTCAATGCGGCCACTACATCGCCCGAACGGGATCTGACAGGTACGCCAAGACAGAGAAGCCCCTCCACGAATTCTTCGTTGTCAAGGGAAAAACCGTCTTTCCGGATTTGCCGGAGTTCCTCCATTAGCTGAGGAAACTCCGTAATCGTCTTCTTTGTATATTTCACGAAAGGAGGCGGACCAACAATATCTGCCACCTCCCCCTCCGGGAGCCACGCCAAAAACGTTTTTCCCAAACCGGTGCAGTAGGTGGGGAATCGCTTCCCAACGGCAAGATCCACCTTTATGGTGGACTGACTCTCAATTTTATCGATGAAAATCACTTCGTTCCCGTCAAGAATGGCGAGATTGACGGCTTCATGGGTTTTCTCCGAAAGCTCCCGAAGAAAAGGAGCGGCCTGCTGCCGCAGCCCCAGCCGTTTGACAACATTATTGCCGATCTCAAAAAAACGAAAACTATTCGAGTATTTGGGGTTCGAGGAATTCTGGGAAAGATAGCCGAGATGCCTAAGCGTCGAGGCGATACGATGAACCGTGCTTCGCTCAAGCGACAACCGTCTGCTGATCTCCGCTATTCCAAGCTCCCCTGCCTCGTCCAAAAGCTCGATGATCGCAAAGGCCCTTTCGATGGATTGTACGCCACTGAATTTTTGCATCGTCTTCTCTTTCATGGAGACCTCACAAAATTAAGTGATGGCGAAAACATCCTTTTCCGATCACGTTACGAAATGCTGTTTCACGGAAATTTACCATAAACAGGACCGGCAATTGCGCATTTGCCTTGCATCCCCAACAGATTTTATGGGAAAAGAAAGGTGTCGTGCAAATGGGGGACGAAGTCCTCACTCCGGAATTCTCCCTGGAATCACAACAACCGCCTTCAGAGAAGAAAATAGCTGATTCCCGAACACCGAAGGGAAAAATGGTCAGGGACATTTCGTCTCTTCGGTGTTCGGGAGAGGCTGCATGCAGTACCCGAGGTCAGCAGCGATTCAGAAAGCTTTTGCTCACAAGGTCCCTGAGGACAAAAAACGTCAACAGGACCATCCCTATAAAAAAGCCCAACGGAGAAACCCACGCAGGAGTGTTGCTTGTCGTTGTAATTTGCCCCGACAATACCTGCTGACGCATGATCCCGAACAGATAAAACGCGACGGCGCCGGAAAATGACATCATCAAAAAACCCTGCAGAGCAGCGACTGGTCCGGCGAGTTTTTTCCCCTTCAGATAATCCTCCAGGAGCTCCAGTCTCATCAGTCCTCCATTGGCTCGATACAGCAACGCAGTACCAATGAAATAAGCCCACACGAAAACCGTGCGCAGAAGCTCGTCGCTCCATGCAATGGAAATTTGAAACACAAAGCGGGTTATGACGCCCAAGGTCACCAAAAGAATCGCCGTCAAGCCGGCAATGCCAAGGAGCAATTCTATTCCGGAAAAAAACAGGGAACTCCGTGGTTTATTGCAAGACATCTTATTACTTTAAGCCGGCAACAAAAGATTGTACCATCTTCAGATATTTATCATTTCCCGCCTGCTTTACAAAAGCGTCGTAAACAGGCTGCACAAGAGCGGCAAAAGCATTCCTGTCGGGATTTTCCTCTACAATAATGCCTTTTTCCTTGAGGAACGCCACATTATCCTTGTCACTGATGTCGTCAAGTTCGCGCTGGTAATCCCTGGCCTCTTTCGCTGCCCTCTCGACGGCGACCTTCTGACTCTCGTCGAGCCTGTCCCATGTCATCTTGCTGATCCCGAAAGGCATCGGAGTATAGGCGTGATTGGTCAGAGACAGGTATTTCTGGGCTTCATAGATCTTCGTGGAAACGATTTGGGCAAGGGTGTTTTCTTGGGCGTCCACAGTCCCCTGCTGAAGCGCCGTATAGACTTCCGTCATGTCGATGGCCATCGGGAGAGCACCGAAAGCTTTCCATGTAAGCTGCTGCGTCGTGGACACAACGGTGCGGATCTTGAGTCCCTTCATATCTTCAGGAGTTACTATCGGTGCCCTGCTGTTCGTGACATGGCGAAGTCCGCTCTCCCAATAGCACAGCAGGACAATTCCCTTAGGCGTAAAAAGCGCCCGGATTTCGTCTCCCGGTACTCCGTCAAGCGTTTTACGAGCCTCTTCGTTGCTCTTAAAGACGTAGGGAAGTTCAAAAACCTGAATTTCGGGAACATAACCGGAAAAATACGACGTTCCCGTCGTCACTACATCGATCGTCCCCTGAGCCATTCCCTCGACACACGCCGTCAGCGTCCCCAGGTCTGCGTCGAAAAACGGATCCACCGTGATCGTTCCATTCGAATATGCTGCGACCTTTTCCGCAAAAACCTTCAACGCCTTGCCGCTGGGACTTCCCTCAGGAAGCCCGGCGCACACCGCCGTCATTTTCAGCGGGGCTGCCGCAGCACTGGAGGCGGAATAATGCCCCCATCCCAAAACCACCGCAACGACAAGCGCAAACGCAAACAGCTTCCTCAAATTCTTCATTCCTTTCATCCTCCCTTTTTGTATTTTTTCAGCGCTATCTGGCCGAAAAACCTGGCAAAAACATAGAAATAGCAGGAACGAACGTGACCAGCACAAGCCCCGCCACAGTAACGAGGATGAACGGCCACACCTCTTTTATGACTGCATATGTTGGTCGATTGCCTATGGAAGAAGCCATGAACAGATTCAGTCCCAGGGGAGGGGTGATAAGCCCCACACATGTGGCAGACACCATAATGGCTCCGAAATGTACCGGAGAGATCCCGAATTTAATGGCGGCAGGAACAAAAATCGGCGTAAATATCGTTACGATTGGAATAGAGTCGATAAAACATCCGGCAACAAGCAAAATAACTGTAACCAGCAGTAAAAAAACCACGGGGCTCGTGGTAAAGCCAAGAAAGAAAGACGCAATTTTCATCGGGATCCGCTCTCTCGTCAAAACCCAGGCAAAGGCCCCGGACGCCCCGACGATAAACATGATGCCTCCCGCATCCCGCATTGCTTTGGCGAGAACCGTAAACACCGTTCTGAAAGTTATTTCCTTATAAATAAACAATCCCACTATCAGGGAATAAAAACAGGAAATTCCGGCAGCTTCAGTGGGAGTGAACACTCCGGAGTAAATTCCCCCCAGAATGATCAACGGAGAAAGTATGGCCCATATGGACTCCCGGAAATTATGCCAGACATTCTTCAGACTGAACGAACCCTCTCCCCTGAAATTCCTCTTCCTGCAAATATAAATCGCCATCAAAGCGACCAACAAGGCCTGAATCAGTCCGGGACCGACCCCGGCGAGCAACATGTCGCTCACTGACTGGTTAGCTGCGATACCATACAGAACCATGACTATCGACGGAGGAATCAGAGGTCCGAAAATGCCTGCTGTTGCCTGAAGGGCACAGGAAAAATCCTTGTTGTACCCGGAAGCGATCATGGACGGAATCATGATTCCGCCGACCGCTGCGGTAGCCGCAACCCCCGATCCCGTCATGGCCGCAAAAAAAACACTCGCTACGATAACGGCCAATGCTAGCCCTCCGGTAAAGTGACCCACGAGAGACTTGGCAAAAGCTACAATACGCCTGGAAATACCCCCAAACTCCATAAGCACTCCCGCCATGACAAAAAACGGCACGGCCATGAGGCTGAACTTATCCACATTTGCAAGGATTTGCTGCGCAACTATTACAGGCGAAATGGACGTCAGGAAGAAAACGTACAAAAAAGCCGTCCCTCCTAGACAAAGCGCAATAGGCAAACCGACAAAGAGCATTCCGAAAAACGACGCCATCAGAAAAACCGTGGACAAAAACACCCCTCCTACCGACTTAATATTCACTAGGCCGCAATGCTTCAGGACATTTACGCGATTGCTTTTTTCGATATTGACTTCATTCCTATCAGGTTCAAGGCCGACATCAGAGAGCTTCCACTAAAAAAACGCTCTCCAACCAGCTTCAACACACACTTAACCCCAAGACCCTCCCGGAACCATCCGCAGCTTCTCGGGCTATTCAAATGAGAGAGATACAGATCGCAGTTTTCCGATACTTCGTACCGGGAAAATAAAAATCCCGCATTGTGGGATATTATTCAGTATTATGGAACTTTTTTCAAAGCAGGGTCATTATAGAAGAGATGCCTCTTTTGTCAATCTCGATTTTTAGGACCCTAGGAGCCTGTCGGACTGGCCTTCAAAACTCCGTCTCATGAGCTCCATCTGCTCCGGAGTTCATAACTTCCAGGATACGAAAGCGTCATTTTAAACGCTCCGGGGGGAGAAGTTTCACCTCCGGGGCGTTTTCCCTTTTACGATGTCCGAATTATGTGCATTCTCTTCACGTTGTACGCCATGCACACCAATGTCCATTCACCCTTCGCTTTCTTCAGACCTCGAAGGAGAAACCGCCTGAAATTCAACACCTCTTTTATGATCCCGAACACCGGCTCGACCACGCCCTTGCGCTTCCCGTACTCCGCTCTTCCACCGGCCGTCTTCAGCCTGGCCTTCATGCGGTCCATGGAGTTGTCCGCAGTTTGTCCGCACTCAGACTCCGTCGAACACGGCGCCTCCTTATTCCGGGAGACAAGCTCCAAATCTCCTGCCCTGCCCCCGATTTGATGGACAGTATAAAGAGACGATATACTGGAGATCAGAGAGGGGCTGCAGAAGATGGGCAAATATTACACGCCGGATTTCAAGCTTGAAGCGGTAAAGAGGGTACAGAGGACAGGGGAGCCGGTTTCAAAGGTAGCGGAAGAGCTCGGGATCAACCCGAACACCCTTCACGGATGGATGAAGCGTATCCGTGAGCATCCCGAAGGGCCGTTTCCGGGCAGCGGCAAACTGTCGCCTGAAGACGACCGGCTGAGAAAGCTGGAGCGGGAAAACCGTGACCTTCGGGAAGAGGTAGAAATCCTAAAAAAAGCGGCGGTGTACTTCGCAAAGAACCAGAAATAAAGAGGTTCGAGTTTATCCGCACCAACCGCTGCAGATACCGGGTGGCGAAGCTGTGTAAACTGCTCGAGGTTTCCAGGAGCGGATATTACGCATGGGAAAAACGCCCGGAGAGTTCACGGAAGAAAGAGAATGAAGAACTGCTGGCGCTGATGAAGAAACTCCATGGGAAGCACAGGGGAGTCTATGGAAGCCGGAAGATGAAGAAAGCCCTGGAAAAGGAGGGCTGGAAAGTAAATCACAAGAGAGTAGAGCGGCTGATGAAGGCCGGAGGGCTTCGGTCCCGGCTCTCTGTGAAATACAAGGCGACGACGAACTCGAAGCACACCCTGCCGGTGGCGGAGAACCTGTTGAACCGTCAATTCACGGCGGCGAAGCCTGGGGAAAAGATGGTATCGGATATAACGTATATCCGGACGGACGAAGGGTGGCTATATGCCGCAGCAGTTCTCGACCTGTACGGGCAGAAAGTCATCGGCCTGTCCATGGGCGAGAGGATGACCAAAGAGCTGGTCCTGAAGGCGCTGGATGAGGCGTACATGCGTTCCGGAAGGCCGAAGGGTGCGCTGATACATTCAGACCGTGGCAGCCAGTATTGCTCCCATGAATACTGGAAGAGGATTGAGAAGTATGGCTTGGTGTGCAGCATGTCGAGAAAGGGGAACTGCTGGGACAACGCCCCGATGGAGGCCTTTTGGGGCAAGCTGAAATATGAATGGCTTGAGGGCCGGCGGTTCCGGACGCGGGAAGAAGCCCGGGCGGCGGTGTTCGAATATGTGGAGATTTTTTACAACCGCTGCCGGCTCCATGCCTCGAACGGATATCTCACGCCTGAAGAATACTGGCGTTTGGGAAAGGCCGTATAGGAAACGGAAGGAATCCGAAGCATCATTACGAAACGGGAAGATATTCGTGTATTTTGACTGTCCATTTCTCGGGGGACACCGCATCCACCGCATCTTTCAAGTAGCGGAATGTTGTGCTGCTCCCTTCCGATGGAGATCAGCGGTTCGATTCCCCGTTCCACGCAGTACTCCACATTGTGTTTGCTGCAGTATCCCGCGTCGGCCAGCACGGTCTCCGGCGTCGTCAGCCCTTCGGGGTTTCTTTTCATGGCCTCGAGAACGGGTTGAAGCGCCTGCTTGTCGACGGAGGCATGTCCAAGGTCCGTTCCCACTATCAGCCTGCTGGCGTTGTCCACCACAGCCTGCGCGTTGTACCCCTGCTCGAAGCCTCCTCCGGACATGGGCATGATTCGCGATTCCTCGTCGGTGAAGTTCACCTGATCCGTGTCCGCAGGGCCGGCTTTCGGTTCGGCGGGCTTCTTCCCTCCGACCTTCTTCCCGGTCGCTTTTTCCTTCTTCTCCCGGACGGCCATCTTCCCGTCGTACTCTTCCTTTTCCACGCGGTACGTCTCGGCCGCCCGGCGTTCGATCTCCTTCACGGCCTCTTCGATGAGATCGAGACGCTTCTCCCGGCGCTTCAGCTCCGCAGGGACGTCGATCACCGTCCGCTTCTCGTTCCGGTCGGCTTCCTCCGCCATGCGAAGCAGTTCGTCCACTTCATCCCGCAGCTGCTCCCGTATCTTCCGCGCGTGCCTGTAGCTCATGGCCCGATGCTTCGAGGCGTTCGCTTTGACCTTCGTTCCGTCCAGACTGACGCTTCCCACCTGCCTCATTCCCGTTTCCCGCGCCACTTCAAGTATCCGCACGAAGTACTCGCCTATCTCGACAAGAAAACGCAGACGGAATGAGGCTATGGTGTCATGGTCCGGATGGCTGTTCGCCGCTATGTACCGGAAGGCCACGGAGTCGTGGGTGCCCGCCTCGATCTTCCGGCTCGACCTGACTCCGGTGGCGTACCCGTAGAAGAGGAGCGACAGCAGCATTCCCGGGTCGTAGGGCGTAGACCCCCGACCGGCGTACGACGCTCTCAGCGGAGCGAGGTCGAGCTTCGATACGACTTCCACCACGAAGCGGGCGAGGTGGTCTTCGGGAAGCCAGTCCTCAATGGACTGGGGGAGTATGTACGGAGTCGCTCTGTCTACTGTCTGGAATCTGGTCACCATGCTCTTTCGCCGCCTTTGGTCGGGATGAGTCTATTTTATCCGATGTGGCCTAAGTCCGACAGGCTCCTAGAAGGGAGTTAACCGGAATTAGGGAGGAGACACAAACACTTTCAACACCGAACTATGCCCGGGGGGGCAGGAATGAAAAGCCCTGCGCATGAGAGTGGGCGGAGAAAAAAGAAAAACCCCCTCGCGGGGGAAAAGAAATGCGGAAACCTTTAAAAGCGAGCAAAACACCGACTCCGCTCTGTTGCAAAAAACTTCCGGCGCCTATTTCCAGATCTCCCCGCTGGGAATGATCTTCATCAGGCATATTTCATCGCCCATCTTGACGCTCTTCAGAAGCTCCACGTCCACCTCGCAGCCGAAGGCGCATTCAAAAAGGACCTTGCTGTACCCCGTGGTGCACTGGCACCAGGTGTCCGTCTCCAGCCTGTCCACATCGGCAAGCATGGGGCAGGGGCAGAAAGGAAACTGAAGGTACAGCTCCCCGTCCACGCAGGACAGGCCGGCCTCCCTGGCCCGCTCATGCCCGGCAAATTCCTCCATGCTCGACGAAGACGCCACCAGGTCCTTCGCGAACGCGATCCGCTCGTCCATGCCATACCCACACTGGCAGCTTCTCCGGATCCGCTTCACCGTCTCCCTGTCGAACTCCCTCTCCAGGCGGGCCATGGTTCCCTTCACCCAGGCGGCGTTGTCCTCGGACACAGCTTCCCCGCCGTCTCCGAAAACGACCTTCTCCGCCGCCGCCTCGCCCCCGGCGGTCTTCACGGCCTCAAAAATGACCTGCTCCTGCAGTTTCCGTACATCGAACATCCTTTCACCCCGATTTTTCAAGATAGCGGCGCTTGACTGTACGCCCGTTTCGCTTCATTCAACCCCGCTTTTTCTTTTTTTCATGGATTGAAGACGCAGAATTACTGCAAATATCTGTTTTCTTTTTTCTGCTTTTTTGTGTCAGAAAAGGGTGGTCGACCGTACCAGCAGCCACGTCATCAGGGTTGCCGAAAACCCTTTTCAGCCGCCGTTTTTCTCAGCTCCTGTTCGTATTCCTCGTAACGGCCCAAATGGACCCTCATGAGGCTCTTCCACAGCTTCCCGTGGTTCGGCACCTTTTCGTGCAATAGCTCGTGGACTATTACGTAGTCCTGAAGAGCCTCCCTCAGTTCCGGCAGCGACGAGTCAAAAGTCAGGCGCCCTGCCGTCGAGTAGGATGCCCATTTCGTCTTCATCGGGCGTACCGAGACAGAGGTGACCCGGGCTTCAAGTTTGTCCGCCCACAGCCGGACCCGTTCTTTGAACTTTTCTTTATCCACGGCGGTCCCGCTCATCTGATCGCGTATGCCTTCGTCAAAAGTGAGAAGAGAGTCTCGACGATTTGCACCACCCGGTCAATGTCGTCCTCCCCGGGAATAATGGCAAAAGTTACTTTTTTTCGCAGCTCCCGCAATTCTCCCTCGCTCTTCTGCCAGTTGGGATGATCAAGGAAGGCCGCCCGAATCTTTCCGCTGGCCTCCTCAGCCCCGCTCACCCCAGCATCGAGCAGCGTCCGGTACACGAAGAACGTCAGCCCGTCGAAACCTTTCTCCGCCTGCTGCTTCTTTCGCTTCTCGTTCATTTCTATCTCGCTGAACAGGCTTTTCAGTGCGTCCCGGGTACTGGTCTGACGATCTTCGTAGCTTTCCTGCACCGCCCTGGCCCGTTCAGCCATGGCTATCAGGAAGGGATCGTCGCTGTTTTCTTCTGCCGTCTTCTCGATGCTCTTTATCAGGTTGATCACCTTCGTACCGTCGCCGCCGAGTTTCTTTTTGATCAGGTCGATGGTGTCTCCGTTGATCTCCACAAGGTCGGCGACCGCCTGGATCGGGCCTGTCCCCACATGCTGCTGTACAAGCTCGTTCGTCTTTTTCTGGAATGCCCGGTCTACGTACACCTGCCTGGTATACGCCTTGCGTACTACATCATATATTGCTGAGAGAGTCGTGTAGTTTTCTAAGAAGGGGCGCAAAAAAGCGTCGGGGGATATGATTTCGTACAGCATTTCTATCTCCTTGTATTCCCTGAAAAATTCCTTGCGCCGTTCCTTGTCCCGGAAATACTCGATCAGGCCGTCAATATCCTTGTCGTTGAAACCTTCCCTGATCAACCCCAGGTATCGGGGCGCCTTTTCGTCCATATTGCTCCTGAACAGCACCTTGAGGAGTTTAAGGTCCTTGACGATGGCGTTCACCTCGTCGCTGTCGAAAGCCAGTGCCTTCTCCAGCTTGTCGAAGATGCCGACGAAATCGAGGACAAAACCATGAGGCTTCACCATTTCTTCCGCCTCGTTTTCATAGGGACGGTTCACCCGCGCGATGGCCTGAAGCAGCGTATGGTCCCTCATGGGCTTGTCCAGGTACATGGCATAGAGGATGGGAGCGTCGTATCCCGTCAGGAGCTTCTCGGTCACAATCAGGATCTTCGGCAGTTTTCCGAAACGGGCAAAATCCTTCCGGATCTGTTTTTCGGCCTGCGCATCGATATGATGATTCTTCAGCTCCATTGAATCGTTATGGTTTCCTGTAAAAACCACTTCCGAGTACTCCGGCGGCAGATATTTGTCCAGTGCGGCCTTGTACTTCGCGCAGGCAGGGCGATCCACCGCGACAAGAAATGCCTTGTAGCCAAGGGGCTCCACATTCTGCAGGTAGTGCTCCGCCACATATCTCGCTATCCAATCCACCCTCTCGTCGCCCTTGAGGAAGTTTTTCAGATTCACCGCCCGGTCGAGTATCTTATTTAATTCCTCGATATCGGCGACACCTTCGGTCTCCGCCAGCGACCAGAATTCCTTCTCCATCAGCTCCGGACTGGCAAGCATTTCATTCGGGGCGAGGTTGTAGAAAAGGGGAAGCGTGGTTCCGTCCTCGATGCTCTCCCTGATCGAATACTTGTGGAGATATCCCTCGGGGTCGTCCACCCCGAAGGTTTTAAAGGTTCCCCTTCCGTAGGCGGTTTTGTCGATGGGGGTTCCCGTAAAGCCGATATACGTGGCTTCAGGAAGCCCCGCCATCAGGAAGTTCCCCAGGTCTCCTCCCGTGGTGCGGTGAGCTTCATCAATCAGGACATAGATATTGCTCCGTCCATTGACCCTCTCGGGCATATCCCGGAACTTCTGGATGGTCGTGACGATGATCCCCCGATAGTCGGCCTGCAATAACCCGACCAGCTTTCTGACGCTGTCCGCATGTTCCACGTTGCCGAGGCCAAGGGCCGCAAGGTTCTTCAGCATCTGGTCCTCAAGTTCGTTTCGGTCGATCATCAGGAGGATCGTCGGCTTCTCGCTCTCCGGAGCCTTGAAAAGCATCTCTGCGGCCTTGATCATGGTGAAAGTCTTGCCGCTGCCCTGGGTGTGCCAGACCAGACCCCGGGTGCGCCCCCTGTCAAGGCAGCGGTCGACTATCCGCTCCACCGCCGCTGTCTGGTGCTGCCGAAGGATATACTTGTTCAGCTCTTCGTCCTTCTCGGCAAAGATGATGAAATGTCTCAGAAGGCCGAGAACACGCCTCCGGTCGCAGAAAGTCTTGACCTTGCTCTCCAGCCTGCCCGTCTCCTCGTGTTTCCAGTTGAAGATGTTCCGGCGGACCATGTTCCATGTTGCACCGTAAGAAAAGCCGATGGCCTCCGTCGCCGTAAAAACCATCTGCGGGACGAAAAGCTCCGGCGTCTCGCCGTGGTAGCGGCGGATCTGGTCAACGCCGATGGCTATGGCCTCATCCTTGATCGCGTTCTTGCACTCGGCCATCAGCACGGGGATGCCGTTGACCAGAAAGACCACATCCTCCCGGTTGCCGAAGGTTCCGTTATGGAAATAAAACTCCTCGGTTACCTCGAAGACATTGCGGTCGATGTTTTCGTAATCGATCAGGATCAGGTCCAGCTCGCGGTTTTCATCGGCGCAGAAGAACGTGCCCGTGTTGCGCAGAAAATCAAGGGCCTCCCGATTGCCGAAGATATTCGTCGGCAGCCGGCGAAGGCGGCCGACGAGAGCACCCTCCCCTTCCGGGTATTTCGGGTTGAACTCCTTCACCTTCCGGAAGAGCACATCGTTGAAATAGAGTGAAGCCCTGGCCGCCCGTTCTGCAATTATTGAACTGTCGGAACCGAATCCGCGCCTGGCCTCCGCCTCCGCACGGGAAACAAAGGACCACCCAACCTCCGCGGCGTACTGGAGGATACGGTTCTGCACAGTCTTGTGTTCGCCGGGCGCAGGCATCAGACTCCCCCCTCTACCCCATCCGCAGATCCTCGATCCCGAGCTCGGACAGGTCCAGATCGTTGACCCGAATTTCGCCGGTCATCAGTTTGTGGAGAATCGTGCGGAAGAGATCAAGTAATTGAAGACGTCGCTTTTGATGAACATCCAGCTTCTGTTCTAGCAATAAAGATACGCTTGTAATCTCGTTTTGCTCATCAATTCCTGGAACAGGAACCAACATATCCTGCAGTGTTCTCGAATTGATGTTGAATTTTCCATCCGCTGTACGAATAGCACGCCCTGAAAGGAACGAAGAGCCAATCGCAGTCCGGGAGTACTCATTGATAAATTCCGGCGACAACTTTTCACCAGTAATACGCACACGAATCAAGTATGAAGCGAAGTAGCAATTATTACCAAGTTCTCCTCGATAAATGGAACATCGCCCGGCGTTCTCTTTTACACCATTCGTCCTCACAAAGAGCAAATCACCATGTTTTAACTTCAACTGCTCAACTTCGTTATGTTTTGGTTTCCCAAATTTGAGATCAGAAACATCTACAGGGCCGCCGACAATATTGGGGATTCGGAGTACAGGTACTCCGTCTGCCTCATAGTTACATTTGACCGATGTACCGTATTGAAATGAATCTACAATATCACCGAGACGAAATACTTCCCAATTTTCAGGTATCAATCCAATATCGGTTTCCTTCAACTTTTTCCCATGCGTGCCTTCGGTAAAGAGCTTCTGCATCAGCGCCTTCTTGAGTTCCGTCGTTAAGGAAATCAGGCGTTCCTGCTGTTCGATAGCTCGCTGCAAAAAAGACAATAGACCTGCAATATTCCTTTGTTCAATCAAATCAGGTTTCGGCATTAGTAGTTCAGCGAGCCGTGAAATAGACATATTGGGAATGGTCGTTACATTTTTTCTTCCAAAATATACGTCGCCAATCTTGAACCCATACCAGAACCAGTAGAGGGCGAACTCAGGCTCAATTTTTCCATTCACAGCGCGAAGACGGTGGAGATGGTTTTGGTAGTAGCACCCAGGGAATTGGTTCTTCAAAATGGCCGTTCGCCCCACGTCGCCCCCTTCGCAAAGGAGCAAATCTCCTTCTTTTAGTGCGAGTCGTTCTTCATCTCTCTCATTGAAATGCATATGATCAAGTTCCGATAGATCAAGACACCCCCAATTGACATTTTTTGTCCGAAGAAACGGACGTTGGTTGCTCCCGATACGATTTCTTTTTGAGACTTGCTTCCCCTGCTGAATAGCGAATACCGCATCAACTCGCACAAGTGGCCACACTGTTGACATAGAGTTTTTTTCCTTTAGGAGTTCCGACAACCGGTCACACCCCCAACTTCCTGAGAACCGCCTTCAGGACCGCATTCGTCTCCGCAGTTTCGGCCTCAAGCGCTTCCAGTTCATCGAGGATTTCGCCGATGGGCCGGTACTCCTCGGCATCACCGACATGGATATACCGTGAGGGTGAAATGTTGTAGTCGGTGCGGGCGATTTCGCCCCCTGAAACAATCCGGCTGAACTTCTCCTCCTCGCGCCATTCGAGGATCGCGGACGCTATCCGCTCTATTCCCTCATCGGGCAGGTAGTTCTTGGGGTCCCCCTTGGCAAAGACCTTCCCGGCGTTCACGAGAAGCATCCTGCCCCTCCGCTCCGCTCCCTTGGCCCTGTTCAGAAAGAGAATGACGGCCGGTGCCGAGGTGTTGTAAAAGAGGTTTTCGGCCAGATAGACCACACCCTCGATCAAGTCCTGCTCCACAAACCACTTGCGGACTTCCCTCTCCTTGTTCCTGTTGACATTCCCCGATCCCCGGGAAGCGGCTCCGGTATCGAGGACAACGGCGGCCTTTCCCGTGCCGTTCATTGACGCGGCGATATGCTGGATCCATCCCCAGTCAGCGGACTGCTTTCCGGGAAAACCCGCCCCCTGGGGAAAACGCCCGAGTTCGTCGCTGTCATAATCCTGTTCCGTGAACCAGTCCTGGTTCCACATGGGATTTGCCACAACCCGGTCGAAGGTCTGCAGACGGCCTTCCCTGCGGAACTTTGGATTCCGGAAGGTGTCGCCTATCTCGATTTTGCCCTCCATGTCGTGAATGATCATGTTCATGTTGGCCATGGCCCATGTGCCGCCGATGTATTCCTGTCCGAAAAGCCGGAGGGGGGCCGAATTTCCTTCGTTCATGGCGGTAATTTTCTCTTTCGCCACGGACTGACACTTGATCAGAAGCCCTGCCGATCCGCAGCACGGATCATAAACAGTCATCCCCGGCTCGGGATCCATGATCTTGGCCATGACGAGGCCAACCTCCATGGGGGTGTAAAACTCGCCGGCCGACTGCCCAGAACCCTCGGCGAACTTTCGGATAAGATATTCATAGCTTCGGCCGATAATATCGGGCTCCACGTCGTCAAGGCCAAGCCGCTTTTCGGAGATCTTCTCGATCAGGTTGGAGAGGCGGTCGTCGTCAATGTCCCGCTGGCCGTGGGTGGTGGCGTTGAAATCAACGCGGTCGATGATTCCCTCCAGCAGCGGATTCGCCCTGGCTATGCCCCGAAGAAGAGTGGTGAGCTGCTCGCCGATCTTGTCGGACAGTCGCCGGATGACCGACCAGACCGGATCTTCTGAGTTTTCAGGCTGCAAGGGCAGAAAGAAACGCACCAGTTTCCGGTCGTTGGCAACCAGCCTGAATGCCTTGCTCCGCGAACCGACCTCTTTGGCGATCCTGTTGAGCTCGTCGTCAAACACGTCGCAGAGTCGTTTTGTGAAAACAAGAGGAAGAATGAAGTCCTTGTATTTCGGGGCGTCCTGGGCGCCCCGGATGCTGCAGGCAGCATCCCATATCCATGATTCGAGAGATTTTCCGTTGCCGTTTGCCATCAGTCTTTTCTCGCTTTCAGTGTTTTGGCCAATTTGCAGGGTCAACTTGTTAATTTTACCTCTTCGGCACTAAAGACTGTTCTTCCCAACTTGCGTAAACGAAGTCAAAGAATTCATCAATAGGCTTAGAACCACAGATGGGGAAAAGCTCTTGACCAGCTTGTGTTAAGAGTACTTTCCCAAGAGACAGGTCGTTTTCAGTATCCTTTGGAAAAGTAAGCTCCACTGGTCTTTCGTAATAGGATACTGTTATCTTCTTGGGCAACTTCATGCGTCGATAGCCTGCAAGGTCATTGAAATGCACCAATCCGAGGCTTTCTAAATGGCTTAGGGCATTGAAATTAATATAATGCCGACTGTAAATCTCTTGATGAACATCAAACACAAGAGGAACATAATTGTTTATAGTCCAGCAAAAGCTACAAAGGTAAACGAATAAATCCGCATCACTTTTATCTAAATCTGCTAACAAATTTACGGTTTTTCTTGAAAATTTCCCAGGGAGGTTTGCTTCCTCAGCTAGAAGCCTCGACCATAACTTTTGCATATCAGCATCCGAAACAATTCGGCACTTGTCAAAAAAGTTCGTAATCCAGTCATCCTGAACATCTTGAGGCGAGGCCTCTTCATTGAGGTGTAAGATGGCTTCCTGAGTGATGTTTTCAATATTAGACTGTTTTTTTGCTTCTTCCTCAAAGAAGCGGAATGCAGCCCGCCGATAAAGATCAGTGACTTGAATATGAGATTCTGCTTCAATGATTGCTGCTTGAGCCTCTGCTTTTGCACATCTAACAATCTGGAAGGGCTTGAAGAAACCCCCCAAAGCATCCGAGATTTTTTCAATCAAAAAAGTTGCAGGCTTTGAAAGGTCACCGAGTTTTGCTATTGGATTTTCGCTCATGATTTAGAAACCAAATGAGGGAAGAGTGATTTTTCCACTGACCTGAGATTATCCGAATCTTTATGAAAAATAATCGAACGTGTAAAACAAGACCCATCCAAATTTTCAGAGAGAGAATCAACTTGACCTGAAACAAGCACCAGGAGAGACGCTGTTTCTAAGCAAAGCAACATACTTCCTCCTTTCACCTACCACTCACCATTTTACGCTACGACAGCTGCACTTGACCATTGAATAATATCAAATTCCATCAAGTATAACACCAAAGATTCGAACATTCTGTCAGCTTCCGTGCTCCATCGCCAATCATCCCACCGGCATTTCGGGGTTGACAGAACCGGAATGCTCGGGTACTATGCTCCCTAAACTTTTTCACCAGCCGGGAGAGGAGGATACGCACGTGACACGGATTTCTCAGCCATTACTTTCAGCCGTTCTTAACGCCATGATGATGCGCAGCGACCCTCCTGGAGCCGGGGGCGCCTAGTTTCGCGCGTCTTTTGAGCTTCAGCCGGGGGTCTTCGGAAACATCGAAGGCCCCCGGCTTTTTTTTATGGAAAAAACACACTACGAGGAGGTTTTTTGCAATGCAGAACAGCGTGTTCCAGATCAGCGGAGAAACAGTTAAGCACCTTAATTCTTTCCTTTCCGATCCCGCAAACGGGGCGGTTTCGGACCTCAGGAGGATCGTGGCGAAGTTCGGCTCGGTGAGCGAGATCAACGAGCGGGCCCGGGAAGCGGGAAAAGTGGAAAATCTCGTCAAAAAACTGGAACGGATCAATTCCCCCCACGTAAAGGACCTTGAATGGCTCGCGGAGATCCGCGACGGGGGGAAGCTGGTCTCTCTGTCAGACTACCGGGCACGGATCAACCCCGGCCGGCCTTCATGGGACTATGACCATTCCCGGGCGGCGACCCTGGAGATCAGCGCTCTGCAGTATTTCCCCTGGCTTCTCGCCGAAGTTCGCCAGTGCGTGGAAAAGGGGGAGGTGCTCCCCGGCAGGTTCATCCGGGTACGGAAGATGAAAGAGCAGGAAGCGGATGGGGGCGACCTTCCCGCCGTTCACGCCGCCCTGAAAATTCTCGGCGCCTCCTGCGTGGAAACCCTGGACACCAAGGGCGTGGACGGTTCAAACGTCCACCTCGGCGGGCCCGAGACCATCACGGGCTACTTCGGCGGCATCGGCCAGCCCAACAGCCACCCTCTGCGGTGGGTGGAGGAAGCGCTGTACTACTACGTGAACTACGGTGTGGACGAGATCCTCAACATCAATCCCGGGACGGTGTTCCTGGGCTACCTGCTCTACCGCATGGGCGTGGACATCCGGTTCAAAATCTCCGTTTTCATGGGGAACGACAACCCCTATGCGGTTCTCTGGACCCTGCTTGCGGCCCGGCTGTTCGCCCGGGAGGACGGAAGCACCCCCCTGGCAGGCTTCAATCTTTCCAACTCCATCGACGACGTCCACCTTGCGAAGGCCGCGGAAATCCGCAGATCCCTCGGCCTGGAGGACCACGTGCGGATCGAACACCATATTACGGAGACCTGGAAGAGCATCGTCCGCCAACCCTACAACCGCCGGGACGGACTTCTGGAGCTGGTGAAGACGGTACCCAACATTTCGGCGAAACATGAGGGGGGCAACCCGGAGGACGAGCAGACCCTCGCCCATCCGTCGGATATCCTCGACTACTTCCGGGAGAAAAAAGAAATCGAGTCGGCAGGGGAGATGGACGCCCTCACCCAAAACTTCCTGCTGAAGCACAAGGCTGCGAACGACACGGCGGCGGTCCTCACGAAGGCGGGGCTCTCCTTCGTGGCGGCGGGAGCTCACAGGCTCTAGAAACAGCCGGTTCTTCGGGGGCGGCAGAGTCCGCCCCCTTTCTTTCCTTTTGTAATGATCAGAATTGACAGAATCAAATCGATTTTATATGATGCCTTCCGTCATATCCTGACAGCGATCTGTTCATCAGATGACCGGACGGGAGGGCGATACGACGGAAAAAAGCCTGGCACCACCTGCGGAACCCTGTTGTGATTTTTACGAGGACAGCATCGGACAACACGCCGGGAGGTGAAGCACGTGCAGGTAACGTTCGCTTTTTACTGCGTCATAGCCTATCTGCTGGTCATCACAGTCGTCGGAATTTATTACGGGAAAAAGGTCAAAACCCAGGAGGACTATTCCGTGGCGGGGCGGTCCCTTCCGACTCCCATCCTCATCGGAACCCTCATGGCTACCTGGATGGGAGCGGGAACGGTCCTCGGCGGACCCGCCGCAAGCGGATACCAATACGGCCTCATGGCCGCCATCGCCTTTTCCATGGGATCCCCGGTGGGCCAGTTCGTCCTCTCCTTCGTCGCGAAGAAGATCCGGCGGATGAACGCCCAGACGGTACCTGAAGTTATCGAGAAGGTCTACGGCAGCCTTGCCCGCGTTCTCGCCACAGTCATCATCATGCTCGCCTACATCGGGATCGTCGCCTACCAGTACAAGGGCGTGGGACTCATCCTGAACTCCATCCTCGGCGTCCCGGAAAATATCGGAACCCTCATCGCCTTCGGCGTCATCGTGGTGACCGCCCTCTTCGGAGGCCTGTACTCGGTGGCGTACACCGACTTCCTGAGCTGCTGCATGATGATGGCCGGCCTCTTCATCGGCGTGCCCATGGCGATCTCCATGGCCGGGGGCTGGAGCTGGGTGGCGGCGAACATCCCTCCGGGACATCTCGGATTCGGCTCCATTTCCTTCCCCCAGCTTCTCGGTTTCTTCTTCCCGGTGTTCTTCTACGTCATGGGCGACCAGAACATGTACCAGCGCTTCTTCGCGGCGAAGGATGAAAAAACGGCCATGCAGAGCGGCATCGGCTGGATGCTGGGATGCACGGCCACCTACTTCTTCGTGGCCGCCGCCGCCATCGCCGCCCGGGCCCTCTATCCGAACATCAACGCGGCCCAGTCCTTTGTCCACCTGGCGACCCACGGGATGCCCACCATCATCGGGGGGATCTGCGTAGCGGCCATTACGGCCTTCATCGTGACCACGGCGAACTCGTTCCTTCTTTCCGTGGGAGTGAACATGAGCTGGGACGTGTACGCCCGCTTCGTCAATCCGGAGGCACCCACGGAAAAGAAGCTCTTCGTCTCCAGAGCCAGCGTTCTGGGCCTGGGCATACTGGCCTACGTGGTCATCCAGTACTACCCTGAACTCCTCATCCTCCAGCAGTACACCTATACCATGTACGGCGCCGCCATTACTCCGGCCCTTCTCGCTGCGGTCATGTTCCCCGAGAGGATCACCCCCCTGGGAGGGGTCGTCTCCATCTTCACCGGCGGAGCCGTCACCATCGCATGGGAAACCGCGAAAACCGCGGGCTGGGCCGTGGCGAAAACCTATCCGCCGGTGCTTATTGCGGCTCCCCTTGCCATACTGGCGCTGATCATTTTCAGGAAGAACGGGAAAAAGTAACCATAAGGAGGAGAAAGCAATGAACCTCATTCTTTTTACCAACGCGACGCTTCTTGACTGTACGGGAAGCGACCCGGTTTTTCCTGCGTGGGTCGTTGCGGAGGACGGTGTCATTCGGGAAGTCGGGACTGGCTCCGCCCCGCACATCGCCGGAGCGGAAACGACGGACTGCGGGGGGAAAACCCTGATGCCGGGCCTCATCGACGGGCATATGCACGCCTCGCTCTTCACCAACGACCTGGGGGAGCTTCACCGGAAAATCCTTCCCTCGACGGCGTGCTTCAGGGCGGCAAAAATTCTCGAGGATACGCTCATGCAGGGCTTCACCACCATCCGTGACGCCGGGGGCATCGATGCCGGCTTCCGGGAGGCCCAGAAGCAGGGGCTCATCACCGCCCCGAAAATGCAGGTATGCGGCCGGGCCATCTCCATGACCGGCGGCCATGCGGATCCGCGCCTTCCCACCGAGATAGCTCCTCCCGTCACCGTGGGAATGCTGGGCGTCATCGCCGACGGCGTGGACGAGGTGAGAAAGGCCGCCAGAGAACAGCTCCGTCTGGGGGCCGACTACATCAAGGTCATGGCCGGAGGGGGCTGCGCCAGCGCCGCCGACGAGCCCGACACGGTCCAGTACTCTCCCGAGGAGCTGGCAGCCATTGTCTACGAGGCGAAGGCTGCGGGCAAAACGGTGCTCACCCACAACTACTCCACCCGGAGCATGAAGATGTGCGCCGAAGCGGGAGTCCACAGCATCGAGCACGGCAACTACCTCGACAGGGAGACGGCCCGGATTCTCAGGGAACACGGATGCTGGCTGGTGCCCACCATGGCCACCTACGAGATCATGGCCTCAAGGGGCGAGGAATTCGGCATCCCGTCCTATTTCCTGCGGAAGATGAAGGAAGTGCAGAAGCACTCGGAAAACGCCCTTGCCATCGCTTTCGAGGAGGGACTGAAGATCGGCTCGGGCTCCGACATGGTGGGCTCGGGGCAGCCCTTCAAGGCCCTTGAGATCGAGCTGAAGGCCAGGGTCATGGGCCCAATGAAGGCCATCCTCTGCACCACCCGGGACAACGCGGAACTTATGGGACTGTCCGACCGGGTGGGAACCATCGAGGCGGGCAAATGCGCCGACTTCATTCTCGTGGACGGAGACCCCCTGAAGGACGTCAGGATTTTCCAGAACAGGGAGAAGATCCTGGCTATCGTCCAGGACGGCAAATTCATCAAGAAAACGCTCTGAGGGCTGTTAGAAAGCGCTTCCGGGGGCGGCAGGATCCGCCCCCTCTTTTTTTGCCGCAGTCCCGGGCAGAAAGACTGTCTCCCCGGCTTCCGCCGCCCAAATCCGAAGCTTTTGCTAGCAGAGGGAGTGTCGCTGGGCACAGCGCCCGGACCGAGAAACCGACAAGGATGTCGGTTTCAGGTGCAGTTGTCAAGGACGACAATCTGCACCGGCGGCCCAAGCGAGCACCGGTGACGCTCCCCGCTGCCTGCGGATTTGGGCGCCGCAAATGCACTTGATTTTCTCTCTGCTTTGCTAAAAATGTGAAGTTTTCCCGTTGACAGGGGGCCTTTCGGGGCGTATCATCCTTGTCAATTTCAGCCTGACCGGAAAGGAGACGCCGCCGTGAGCATGAAACCAGCAGTTCCCCATCATCCCGCAGCCTGTGCCATGACGATGACTAGCGGCGACCCTCCTGGAGAGGTCGGCGCCTGATCCGTTGTGCACCGACAGCTTCAGCCGGGGGTCTTCGTACAGAAGGCCCCCGGCTTTTTTTATTCTGCGAAAGGGGGAAAGCCCGTGTGGAACAAGGGAGAAGGCGTAGTGCTCAAGTTCGGGGGAACGTCGGTGGCGAACCCTGAAAGGATCAGGGCCGGGGCAGGCCGGATCGCCGGTTTTTTCCGCTCGGGTCTCAGGGTGGCCGTGGTGGTGTCCGCCATGGGAAGCACCACCAACAGCCTGATCGCCCTCTCGGGTGAAACCTCGGGCGGGACGCCGGACAGAAGGGAGCTGGACCAGCTTCTTGCCACGGGGGAGCAGCAGTCGGCGGCCCTTATGGCCATGGAGCTCGGAAGGCAGGGATGCCCTGCGGTTTCCTTCACCGGCGCCCAGGCGGGATTTCTCGCCGGGGGTCCCTGGGGGGAGGGGCGCATCCTGTCCGTCAACCCGGTCCGGGTGGAAGAAGCCTGCGCCTCCGGGCGGGTTGCCGTGGTGACGGGGTTCCAGGCTGCTACAGCCTCTGGTGACACCATCACCCTGGGGCGGGGCGGGTCGGACCTTTCGGCCATCGCCCTGGCGGGAGCCCTGGGAGCGGATTCATGCCGCATTTTCACCGACGTGGACGGGGTATTCTCGGCGGATCCCAGGAAGGTCCCCGGGGCGTTGAGGATCGGGCGGATCTCCTGGGAGGAATGCCTCGAAATGACTTTCCTCGGGGCGAAGGTGATGCAGTCCCGGAGCATCGAGATGGCGGAACGGCTGGAGCTGCCCCTGTGGGTGGGCTCCGGCGAAGGGGAGGGAACGTGGATCATGGGAAGAACGGTGGATGAGGCATTTCGGGCGTGTGCTGTGGTGTCGGACGAAAATATCGCCCTTCTTTCAGCGGAGGGATGCGGGAACGGAGGCTGTGACGTGGCGGAGGAGTTTTTCCTGCGGGGCATCCATATTCTGGCCGCCGCGGAACGGGGGTGTCCCTTGTTTTATATCCGCCGGGAGCGGCTGGAGGAAGCGGCGGAGATATGCCGCAGGATGTCGGGGAAATCTCCATCGGTGAACCCCGGTGCGGCGAGGGTCTCCGTGGTGGGGCCCGGGGCGGGAAACCACCCCGAGATCGGCAGGGCCATGCTGAAGGTCCTCGGCCGACTCGGCGCTCCGGCGCACCTTCTGACCTCTTCGGGGCTCTCCGTAAGCTGCTTTGTGGATGAAAAGGACGCGCAGCCCGCGCTCCGCGCCCTGCACGAAGAATTCATCGAAAAGAAAGGGGAATTTCAATGCGCGTAGAAAAAGAATGGGGGCTGTGCTTCGTGGGGTTCGGCAACGTGGGTCAGGGGCTGGCCCGGCTGCTGGTGAAAAAGGAACAGGAGCTCGCTTCCAGGTGGGGCTTTTCATGCCGAACGCTGGCCGTAGTGGGAAAGACAAAGGGCGCCCTGGTCCGCCCCGAAGGGATCGGCCTGGCGGATCTTCTGCTCAGGGTCGGCCGGGGGGAGCCCCTGGGCTCGGACTCCGTTTCTCCGGTGGAGGCGGCGCTGCTTCCGGGAGTGGACATGGTGATCGACGTGACCCCCACCAACCTGAAGGACGGCGAGCCGGGCCTGTCGCTCACCCGGGCCGCTCTCGAAGCGGGACGGCACGTGGTAACATCCGACAAGGGCCCCGTCTCCCTGGCCTTCCCGGAGCTGAAAAAACTGGCGGAAGCACGGGGCTGCAGCTACCGGTTCGAGGGTTCGGTGATGAGCGGGACCCCCTCCCTCAACCTGGCCCTTGAATCCCTGGCGGGCTGCGATATCCTGGAGGCCAAGGGCATAATGAACGGCACCACCAATTACATCCTCACCCGCATGGAGGACGGGCTCGAATACGGCGAAGCCCTCCGGGAAGCCATGGAACGGGGGTATGCGGAGGCGGATCCGTCCGGGGACGTGGACGGCTGGGACGCGGCCGTGAAGGCCCAGATCCTTGCCGGAGTGGTGCTCGGCTCTTCCCTTTCCCTTTCATCGGTGAACCGCCGGGGGATCTCAGGGATCACGAAGAAGGACGTGGAGGACGCCCTGGCCCGGGGATACCGGATCAAGCTGGTGGCGAAGGCCTCCCGTGCAGGGGGGACCGTCCGTGCGACGGTGGCTCCGGAGGAGGTTCCCCTGTCCCACCCGCTGGCCGGCGTTTCGGGGGCGACGAATGCCCTCACCTTCACCACCGACACCCTCGGCGACGTGACCATCATCGGCCCGGGAGCGGGAAGGGAGGAGACCGGGCAGGCTCTCCTGTCGGACATGCTCGCCATCGCCGCAGGCATGCGAAATACGAAGAGAAACCTAATAAAACAAAGCGTTTTCCATTGACTTATTTTTTATTTTAAGTAAAATGGCCAATTATGGCTTATAAAAATAACACTCTCGACGAAACGGATCTCCGGCTGCTGAACATCCTCTGGAACAGCGGCCGGGCAACCCTGGCGGAGATGGGGAAGGACTGCGGCCTGTCAGCCCCCGGAGTGGCGGACAGGCTCCGCAGGCTGGAGCGGAACGGGGTCATCCTGGGCTATGCCCCCCGGATCGGCCTCGCCGCCGCCGGATTCGGGCTGACGGCCTTCGTGGAAGTCACCCTCGGACATCCTTCTTCCCGGGAGGCGTTCCTGGACCTGGCGGCGTCCCTTCCTGAAATTCGGGAATGCCACCACGTAACGGGCAGCTCCGATTACCTGCTGAAGGTCGCCTGTTCAGGCACCGCTCACCTGGAGGAGCTGATCTCCGAAAGGCTGAAGGGATGCCCCGGGGTGACGGCCACCAGGACATCCGTGGTCCTGTCCACTCCCAGGGACCGCCCCGAATCTCCCCTTCCTGACCTGCCATGACTGTTCCGGGCGAGGTCCTGCTGTTCTTCCGGGGAGCGATACTGGGTTTTTCCATCGCGGCTCCCGTAGGCCCCATCGGCATCCTGTGCATCCGGCGCACCCTCGATGGAGGATTCCGCTCCGGCTTTCTCTCGGGTCTGGGCGCGGCGACCGCAGACGGTCTTTACGGTCTGGCAGCGGCTCTCGGGCTGGCCGCCCTGTCGTCCTTTCTCCTGGAATGGAACGGGCCTCTCCGGACCGGAGGGGGGCTCTTCCTGCTCTATCTCGGCCTTCGGGCTCTCCTCGACCGCTCCGCTCCCCCCGCGGAAGGACAGCCTGCCCGGACTGCCCCGGGGACGACAGACTATTTTTCCACCCTTTTCCTCACCCTCACAAACCCCATGACCATCCTGAGCTTCTCTGCCATCTTCACGGGCCTCGGGCCCATACTGTCCCCCTGGACGCTCGTGGCCGGGGTGTTCTCCGGCTCGGCCGCATGGTGGCTCATCCTCTGCGGAACCGCGGACCGTCTGGGGACCATGATCTCTCCGGCAGCCCTGCTATGGATCCGCAGGGGATCCGGCATTCTTCTCGCTTCCTTCGGCCTGTCCGTTCTCCTTTTCTGATACACCCCGGGTGATCCGGAAAGGGTTTTTTGCATTTTCCTCTTTTTTCCAGTGAACAAAATGGACGAAAGTCTTTCCCTCACTCTTTTTCAAGGTATACTACTTTTAAATTGGCGATAAATTTACTTTTGAGAGGCCGCCATGTCCTTGCGGAAAAAGGTGTTTCTGTACATCCTGGTCACCATTCTGTTCCTGATCCTGCTGATGAGCCTCACCTCCAACTTTCTGGCCATGAAGGCTTTTGAAGGCGTGGAGCGGCGGTTTTTCGAGCAGGATATGGCCCGCGTGCGCAGCAGGCTGGCCGAAGAGCTCCACATCGTCGGCAGATATGCCTTCGACTGGGGGGCCTGGGACAGCATGTACTTGTTCATGGAGAGAAAGGAACCCTCCCGCTTCCAGGAAATGCTCGACCCCATAAGCCTCCGGGCTCTCGGTCTCGACATCCTCGCCGTGGTCGATACGGACCTCTCGCCGGTCGTGGCCTACTCCGTCACCGAGACGGGGGGAGAGAAAAAGCTTTCCCCGGAAACCATCGCCGGTTTGAAGGCCCTGGCGCCGGATCTTCTGAAAGCCGCTTCGGACGGCTACCTCAGGGACATCCTCTTGCTCGGGGATGATCTGTACCTGGCGGGAGTCAGCCCCATCCTCCTCACAAACCACATGGGCCCTTCCAGGGGCTTTCTTCTCACCGGGTCGGCCCTGAAGAAAAAAATACCCGAGATCGCGGCGAGCCTGGGAACCCGTTTTTCAGTCGTTCCGGCTCCCGGGGCCGCCCCCGCAGAGGGAAGTGTCGAGATAACGACCGATTCTTCAGGCATGGCGACGGTGCGGCAGCGCTGGCAGAAATTCCTGGACCAGGCGCCTCCCCTGGAAATACGGCTCACCGAACCGAGGGAAATCTACACCGAGGGACGGCGGGCGATTTTTCACTCCTACCTCTGGATTTTCCTGAGCGGGGGCGGCATCCTCTTGGTGGTCATGGTCCTGATGGATTCCCTCGTGCTGCGCCGGCTGGACAGCCTTCGCTCCGTTTCCGACAGGATCGTCAGCGGCGGAGGCATCGGTATCCGGGTGCCCGTCTCGGGAGACGACGAAATCTCGGTCCTGTCGTCCTCCTTCAATACCCTCCTCGATACCCTTGAAAACCTCGTGGCCGAGATTCCCGACCCCCTGTTCATCTGCGATCCCGACGGCCGGATTCTCACGGCCAACAGGGAGGCCCACCGCGTCCTTGCCCTCGGTAATCCCGGAGAACTCTCAGGCAGGGATGTCTCTTCCATCCTGAAGCCTGCGGAGAACCCGAAAGAAACGGGGGAGGATTCCAGGACCGGCGTTATATTCAGCAGCGCCGACATGTTCGAGGCAACCTTCGAACGACGGGACGGCACATGCCTTCCGGTGGAGATCAGGAGGCAGGAGATCCGGTACGGAAAACGGACTCTCGTCCTCCTCCTCGCCCGGGACCTCACCGAGAGAAAGGGCTTTGAACAGCGCCTCGCCAGGAAGGCCTATTTCGACGACCTTACCGGTCTCCCGAACCGCTCCGCCTTCATCGAGGACCTGAACAGGGCCCTGAAGGAGCGGAACGGTTTCGGTGAGGTTCTCTGCGCCGCCACACTCAACCTCGACCGGTTCAAGCTCGTCAACGAGCAGGTGGGGAACGTGAACGGCGACAGAATCCTCCTGCTCATCGGCCGGAGGATCGAGGAGACCATCGGGGAGGATGCGCGGCTCTACCGAACGGGCGGCGATGAATTTTCCATCCTGACTCCCATGCCCGCCCCTCCGCGGCTCAGGGAGAAGGCCGAAAACCTCATGGAGAACATCCACAAGGCCGTGGGGGTTCCCTGCCCCGTGGGGAGCGACACCATCTTTCCCAGCGTGAGCATCGGCGTCGTTCCGGACATTTTCCGGTGCGCCTCGCCTTCAGACGTGGTCAACCGGGCCCACCAGGCCCTGAAGGAGGCCAAGAAGGCCGGCCTTGGCTTCACTTCCTTCCATTACGGCGACAATGACGGCTCCGTTCCCGAGACGGTGAACATCCTGCGCCTGAGCGCCGAAATGAACGCCGGACTGGAGAAGGGAGAGTTCATCCCCTTCTACCAGCCTATTTACTCAACCTCCGACGGCTCCATCACCGGATTTGAAACCCTTGCCCGGTGGATGCACCCTTCCAGGGGACTCCTCCCCCCGTCGGAATTCATTCCCATGGCGGAGCACACCGGTTTTGTGGGAAAGATCGACCTCCACATGATGGAACACGCCCTGGGAGCCTCCGAGGCGATGCGGGGACGAAATCCCTCCGCTCCGCCCTTCTTCTCGTCCAACGGGTCGCCCCTTTTCTTCCGGATGCCCTACACGGAGGAGATCCTGGAGACCTTCCTGAACAGGACGGGGGCGGATCCGACCCTCTTCACCCTGGAAGTCACCGAGAGCCTGCTGATCGAAAACCTCGGGGAGGTGTCAAGAAAACTCAACAGGCTGAAAGAAATCGGAATCAGCATCGCCCTCGACGATTTCGGCACCGGCTATTCGTCCCTCCAGTACATCAACCAGCTTCCCTTCGACTACGTGAAGCTGGATAAATCCTTCGTCGCCAGGCTTTTCGACTCCGAGAAGGACATGCGCCTGCTCCGGACGATCATCAACATGGCCGGGGAACTCCGGCTGGAGGTCATCGCCGAGGGAGTGGAAACGCAGGAGCAGCTTGAATGGCTCACCAGGGCGGGGTGCGGGAAAGTTCAGGGATACCTCTTCTCGAAGCCCGTTCCCTGGGAGGACGTGAAAAGAATGATGGGAGGCGAAGAAAGACAGTGACGGATTCCGGAAAAATGAAATTTCCCCTCGCGCTCCTTCTTGCGGCTGTTCTTTTTCTTTTTCCCGCTCCTCTTCCGGCGGAGGCATCCACCGCACGGGTGCCCGTCCTCTTTCTGGGGGATCTCCACAGCCAGCTCCTGCCCGTCTCCCTCAAGGCGAACAAGACCACGGTCCTTTTCGGCGGACTGGTCAACGGCGCGTCTCTCCTGGCAAGGGAGCGGTCGGCGGAACCTTCGGCCCTCGTCCTCCAGGGAGGGGATGCCGTCTCGGGCATCATGTGGCTTCATTTTGCCGGAGAACCGGAGTTCTCAGCCCTTGAAACCGCCGGCGTGCAGGCCTTCCTCCTGGGAAACCACGAATTCAACTACGGCCCGGACCATTTGAAAAAGGGGCTGGGAAGGACGTCCATGGCCGCCCTGGCATCGAACCTGTATTTTGACGATCCGGACCTGGCGGAACGGGTTTCCAGGTGTGTGATCCTGGAGTCGGGAAAGGTGAAAGTGGGCGTCTTCGGCATCGCCTCGCCCAACCTCTTTGCCCAGGCGAGCCCGGGGCCTGGAGTACACCTCAACAGGAATATCCGGACCATGTCCTTGAGAATGGCCGGCGAACTCCGGGAAAAAGGAGCGGAAGTCGTCATCGCCCTCAGCCGCCTTTCACGGGAGGAGAACAAACACCTCGCGGAGTCGGTGGAGGGGATCCACGCCATACTCGGAGGCTCCTCCCACGAGGAGAGTCCCGAGCCCCTTTTCGTCCGGGGCCCGAACGGCTGGGAAACCCTCCTGGCCGAATCGGGGGCCTACGGGGCCTTCGTCGGGAAGCTGACGCTCGACGTCAGGAACGGCCGGATCAGCAGACAGGGAACGACATGGAGCCTTCTCCGGGTCACCCCTGAAGCGGGAAGCCATCAGGAAGTGGAACGCATCGCCCGGACTTTCGAGGAAAGGCTGAACGAAACCCTTATCTCCACGGTAGGGATCTTTGAAAACTATGCCGACGGCAGGGCTCTCACGGTGAGATCGGGGGAAAGCCCCCTCGGAAACTTCATCACCGACGCCCTGCGGTGGCGCTTCAGGACGGATATCGGCATGATCAACGGCGGGGGCGTCCGGGGCGACAGGATTTTCCCCGCGGGAAACGTGTCCTGGAAGACACTGCTGGAGATATTGCCCTACAACAACCCCATCCATATCGTCACCCTGAAGGGCAGTCAGATCCGGCAGATCCTCGAATTGTCAGCCGGTGCGCTGAAAGGCGGCCCGGACGATCATTACGACCCGAACAACCGCCCCCACACCGGGGCGTTCCTCCAGCTCTCCGGCTTGCGGGTGGAATACTCTCTCCGGGGGATTCCCTCCCTCGTGGATACAACCGGCAGGCTCTTACGGTGGGGAAACCGGCTCCGGAGCGTGGCCGTCCTCAGCGGCGAAGAGTGGGTTCCCCTGGAAGACGGCAGGGAGTACACCGTGGCGGTGAATTCCTGGACCGCCGGGGGAGGCGACAGGCTCTTCGTCTTTGCGGAAGGAACGGCGGAAAAAACGGACATCAGGGACATCGACACCGTGGCAGAATACCTCATGAGCAGGAAGAACACAAGGGTCCGCTTTCAAAGGGACGGGAGGATCACCATCACCGATTCCTGAGAGCAATACGCCGTTCGTTGTCATCCGGTTCGTTGTCATCCCGAGGAGCGGCTTCAGGCGACGAGGGATCTCGGGTTTAGGGCCTTCCAGAATCAAGTGCAAGATCCTTCGCTCCGCTCAGGATGACAACCGAGTCCTGTCATCCTGAGGAGCAGCTTCAGGCGACGATCACGGAACATCCCCGGAGGGGAAAAGGACACGTTTTTTCAATGGATCCGGTAGGAGGGGGCCAAGCGCCTTCTCCTACTGTTTTTTGTTGCTTGAACCAGATCCTTCGGCGATGAAGCCGCCTCAGGATGACAAAGTCTGTTGTCATCCCGAGGAGCAGCTTCAGGCGACGATCGCGGAGCATCCCCGGAGGGGGCGAGGGACCCGCTTTTGATTCTGGAGAGATTCAACTGCGAGATCCCTCGCGTTCGCTCGGGATGACAAACGAGCCCGGGATGACAAACCCTGTGTCGTCCTGAGCGACAGCGAAGGACCTGGTTTTTGCTGCTGCGACCAGGTCCTTCGTCTCTGCGCTCTCAGTATGACAGCATTTCCGCTTTCGGTCTTACCAGACCGCCGCGCAGCCGTCGGTCCGGGACTCGGTGGCGCCGCCGAGGGTTCCCTCGGGTGTCCGCCAGATGATCTCTCCCCTGCCGAAGGAGTTGGACTCCAGCTCGAACTTCATGGCGTGTCCCCTCCGGTCGAGGCTCTGGGCCACGGCCGGAGAGAACCCCGGCTCAACGGAAACGTTCATGCCGCCCATCCACTGCCACCGGGGGGCGTCCAGGGCCTGCTGGGGGTTCATCTCGAAGTCCACGGTGTTCATCACCACCTGGACGTGGCCCTGGGGCTGCATGAAGCCGCCCATGACGCCGAAGGGACCGACGGGAACGCCGTCCTTCGTGAGGAACGCCGGGATGATGGTGTTGTAGGGGCGCTTTCCCGGCTCGAGAACGTTGGGGTGTCCCTTCTGCAGAGAGAAGCAGTGGCCCCGGTTGTTCAGGGCGATGCCCGTCTCCGGGATGACCACGCCCGAGCCGAATCCCATGTAGTTGCTCTGGATGTAGGAGATCATGTTCCCCTCGCCGTCGGCGGCGCAGAGGTAGACGGTTCCTCCGGGCATCGGGTTTCCGGCCTTCCGGTCCTCCGCCTCCTCGCCCAGCAGGGCCCTCCTGGCGTCGGCATAGGCGCCGTCAAGAAGCTCCTTCACGGGAACGGCGGCGTAGCGGGTGTCCGCCACGTACCGGTGGGCGTCGGCGAACCCCATCTTGATGGCCTCGATCTGCCGGTGCACCGTGAGGGGATCGTCGTGGGACGAGAACCGGAAACCCCTGAGGATGGAGAGGGCGAGAAGGGCCACGATGCCCTGCCCGTTGGGCGGAATTTCCCAGACGTCGTATCCCCTGTAGTTCACGCTGATGGGCTCCACCCACTCGGGGCGGAAGGATCCCAGGTCCTCGGCCGAGAAGTATCCGCCGGTCTTCCGGGCGGCGGCCACGATTCTGTCCGCGATCTCGCCCTCGTAGAAGGACCGGGCGTCCGTGGCCCCTATCAGTTCCAGGGTCCGGGCGTGGGCATCGGAGGACCAGATCTCTCCGGCCCTAGGGGCCAGGCCTGAAGGAGCGAAAGTGTCGAACCAGGCCCTGAACTCATCCCCTTTCTCCCGGGCGTACTTCCTGTAGGCAAGTTCCCAGTGGTGGGCCGTGGTGACCGAGACGGCGTGGCCGTTCCGGGCGAGGAACACCGCTGGGGCAAGATTTTCGGCCAGGGACAGCTTCCCCGCCGTTTTCGTCAGCTCCGCCCATGCGGCGGGAGCACCGGGAACCGTGGCGGGCGTCCAGCCGTAGGTAGGCAGGTGGCCGTCCCGCGAGGGATCGGTCCATCCCTTCGCCTCGGCCACATCCAGAGAAAGGGCCCGGGGGATGGGACCGCTGGAGTTGAATCCCCTGAGTTTTCCGTCCTTCCACAGGATGGCGAAGGCGTCGCTGCCGATGCCGTTGGCCGTGGGCTCCACCACCGTCAGGGCCGCAGCGGTGGCCACGATGGCGTCCACGGCGTTGCCGCCCTTCTTGAGCACGTCGAGTCCCGCCTGGGCCGCCAGGGGGTGGGACGCGCAGACCATTCCCCGGGAGGCGTACATCATGTTCCTCCTCGAGGGGTAGGGGTAATAATGGGGATCGTATTTCACCATGGCTGTGTCCTCCTTTTCATTTCACCTTGTGGCAGGCCACGAAATGGCCGCCTCCCCTGTCCGTCAGGGGAGGCTCCTCCCGGGAACAGATGTCCATCTTCCAGGGGCAGCGGGTGTGGAACCTGCAACCGGACGGGGGGTTGATGGGGCTGGGAACCCCTCCGCTGAGGATGAACCGCTCGCGCTTCCGGTCGAGCTTCGGGATGGGCACCGCCGCGAGAAGGGCCTGGGAGTAGGGATGGAGCGTGTTGCTGAAAAGCTCCAGGGACGGCGACGACTCCACGATCTTCCCGAGGTACATGACCGCGATGCGGTTGCTGATGTGCTTCACCACCGACAGGTCGTGGGAGACGAAAAGATAGGTGAGCTTCATGGTCTCCTGGAGTTCCTGCAGCAGGTTCAGTATCTGGGCCTGGATGGATACGTCAAGGGCGGAGACGGGCTCGTCGCAGACGATGAAGCTCGGCGACAGGGAGAGCGCCCGGGCGATGCCCACCCGCTGGCGTCTGCCCCCGTCGAGCTCATGGGGGTATTTGTAGAAGAGCCGGGGGCTCAGTCCCACCTTCTCCATGAGGGCGTCCACCATTTCCTCCCGCTCCCGCTTCGAGCCCATGCCGAAGATCTCCAGGGGCTTGCCGATGGTCTCCCCGATGCTCTTTCTCGGGTCGAGGGAGGAGAAGGGGTCCTGAAAGATGATCTGCATTTCCTTCCGCATGTCGTGGAGGGTCTTTTTGTCCGCAGAGGCGATGTCACGGCCGCGGTAGAGGATCCGTCCGGACGTGGCCTCGATGAGCCGTATGAGGAGCCTTCCCGTGGTGGACTTGCCGCAGCCCGACTCGCCCACGAGACCGAGGGTCTCCCCTTCCTTTATGGCGAAGGATACGTCGTCCACGGCGTGGACGTTTCCCGCCGCCACGGGAAAATACTTGACCAGGTTTTCGACCTTGATGAGATCAGCCATGAACGGCGCCCCCCTTCCCGTAGAGATGGCACATCACCCTGTGCCCGCCGTCGTCCAGCACGCCGGGTACAACGGTCCGGCAGAGGTCCATGCACTGGGGGCACCGGGGATGGAAGGGGCACCCCGACGGCAGGTCCAGGGGATCGGGCATGAGGCCTTCAATGGGCCGTATTTTCGATGTTTCCTCTTCGATGTCCGGGATGCACCTGAACAGGCCGAGGGTATAGGGATGCCTGGCGTTGCCGAAGATCTGCTCCAGGGATCCCGTCTCCACGATGCGCCCGGCGTACATGACCGCCACGTGGTCGCAGACCTCCCCCACCACGCCGAGGTCGTGGGTGATCATGATCATGGCGGTGGAAAATTCCTCCTTGAGGCTCCGCATAAGCTCCAGCACCTGGGCCTGGATGGTCACGTCCAGGGCCGTGGTGGGCTCGTCGGCGATGATGAGCCCCGGGTTGCAGGCCAGCGCCATGGCGATGACCACCCGCTGGCGCATGCCGCCGCTGAATTCATGGGGATATTCCCTGTACCGCTGGCCCGGGATCTGCACCTTTTCCAGCATCTCCATGGCCTTTTTCTCCGCTTCTGCCTCCGAGAGGTTCTGGTGGGCCACCAGGGCTTCGGAAATCTGGACTCCCACGGTCACCACGGGGTTCAGGGATGTCATCGGATCCTGAAAAATCATGGAGATATGGTTGCCCCGGATTTTTTTCATCTCCTTCTCCGAAAGTGAGAGAAGGTTCTTTCCGGCGAAATTGACGCTGCCGCTGGTGATGATGCCCGGAGGAGACGGGACGAGACCCATGATCGACAGGGCGGTGGTGGTTTTCCCCGCACCGCTCTCCCCCACAAGGCCGAGGGTCCTGCCCGCTTCGAGGGAGAACTCCACGCCGTTCACGGCGGCCACCGTTCCTTCATAGGTTTTGTAAATGACGTTCAGATCTGCTACTTCCAGCAAGGGACCATTCATGAAAAAACCTCCCGGCGGACTACTGGCGGAGCTTGGGATCCAGCGAATCCCGAAGCCCGTCGCCGAAAATGTTCAGGGCGAGCACTACCACGGAGATGGCCAGCCCAGGGAAAAAGGTGAGGTAGGGGGCGTTCCGGAGGAACTGCCGCCCCGAGCTCAGCATGGAGCCCCACTCCGCCGTGGGGGGCTGGATGCCGAGGCCCAGGAAGGAGAGGGCCGCCGCCGAAAGGATGGCCTGGGCCACTCCCAGGGTGCTCTGGACGATGATGGGGGCCATGCAGTTGGGGAGGATGTTCTCCAGGATGATCCTGGCGTCGCTCGCTCCCACCGCCCGGGCCGCCTCCACGTACTCCTGCCCCCGGACGGTGAGGGCCGATGCCCGAACCACCCGGGCATACCGGGGAAGCTGGCTGATCCCCACGGCGATCATGAGGTTCAGCAGGCTGGTTCCCAGGGCACCGACGATGGCGATGGCGAGGATGATCTGGGGTATGGCCAGCAGCACGTCCATGCACCGCATGATGAAGTTGTCGAGCCGGCCGCCGTAGTAGCCGCCGATAGCCCCGAGGATGCCGCCGAAGACGGCGCCGATGCCGACGGCAACGAAGCCGACATAAAGAGAGATTCTGCTGCCGTAGATGATCCGGCTCAGCATGTCCCGGCCGAAGTTGTCCGTTCCCAGGGGGTGTTCCGACGACGGTCCCTGGAGGCGCATTTTTATGTTGGTCTGGTTCGGGTCGTAGGGTGCCAGGACGGGGGCAAGGACCGCCACCACCACAAGCAGGATGACCACCGACATTCCCGCGACGGCGGCCTTGTTGCGCCGCAGGCGCCGCCAGACTTCCCACCAGGGGCTCCGGCGCTTTTCTCTTTCCTTCGTCCGGCCGGATGAGGGAGCGAACAGGGTTCCGTTTTCATTGTTCATGACGTTATCCCCCTCTCCCTTATTTCGCCGCCCGGTACTGGGCCTTGATCCGCGGGTCCAGTACGGCGTAGAGCAGGTCGACCAGGAGGTTCACGATCCCCACGCAGAGGGCGAAGAACAGCACGCCCCCCTGCACAACGGGGTAATCCTGGGCGCGGATGGCGTCCACGATAAGCCGCCCGAGGCCCGGAATGGAAAAGATGGTCTCGGTGATGACCACGCCGCCGAGCTGGTGGCCGAAATAAATCCCCGCGATGGTCACCACGGGGATCAGCACGTTGCCGAGAATATGCCTGGTGAGCACCAGCCGGTCGGATATGCCCTTGGCCCTGGCGGTGCGCACGTAGTCCTGCCGGATGACCTCAAGCATGCTCGACCGGGTCATCCGTGCGATGACCGCCATGGTCTGGATTCCGAGGACGATGGTGGGCATGATGAAATTTTTCCAGGAGTCGAAACCCGACGACGGAAGGATGGGAATGTAGATCGAGAGCAGCAGCATGAGCATCAGGCCGACCCAGAAGTTCGGTATGGAGAAGCCCACAAGGGCAAAGAAGCTGCATAAGGCGTCCACCCAGGTGTTCTGTTTCAATGCCGCCAGAATTCCCAGCGGCAGACCGATGGCGATGGCGAAGATCATGCCGAGCACCGCGAGGGTCAGGGTGGCGGGAAACCGTTCCATTATCTCGTCCACCACCGGGGCGTTGCTCTTGATGGACCGGCCGAGATCACCCTTGAGGGCGTTGGTGAGAAAGATGCCGTACTGGACGTATAAAGGCTTGGTGAGTCCCAGCTGCTCCCTCAGGTTGGTAATTTCCTCCTGGGTGGCGCTGGGGCCGAGCATAACCTCGGCGGGGTCTCCCGGCGCCAGGTGCACGATGGAAAAGATCACCACCGAAACACCCAGCAGCACCGGGATAAGGAACATGAGCCTCTTGAGAAAATAACGAAGCATGGATCCTGTCCTCCGAAAAATGAAGTCCGACGGGCCGTTGTGAGGCGGCCCGCCGGCGTTCTGTCGATTGGGGTTACTCGGCGAGGGTGACGGAATACAGGGGACTGATCATGTTGGGGTAGAGCTTGAACCCCTTCACCTTGCTCGTGGACGCGCCCAGCAGTTCCTGGCTGATCATGAAGACCAGGGGGCAATCCTCGACGATGAGCTCCTGGGCCTCGGCATATACTTTCTTCCGGGCTTCCTGGTCGAGGGTGGCGGTTCCCTTCTCGAGAAGGGCGTCAAGGGCCTCGTTCTTGCGGCGGAACCGGTTGGAGGAGCCGATGTTGGCCGAGTGATAGACCGGTGTCAGTCCGCCGTCGGCGTCGCCGGTGCCCGTCCAGCCGAGCATGAAGGCTCCGCCGATGCCCTTGGCGGAGGTGGAAAGCAGGGCGCTCCACTCCATGAGCTCGATCTGGGCCCGGATGCCCACTTCCGCAAGGTAGGCCTGGATGAGCTCGGCGGCACTGCGCCGCTCGGTCCGGTTGTCGGAGAAGATGGTCATGTCAAATCCGTCGGCGTACCCGGCCTGCTTCAGGAGTTCACGGGCCTTGTCGGGGTTGTAGGGGTAGGCCGCTTTTCTTGCGGGGTCAAATCCCCAGATCACCGGAGACAGGGGCCCCTTCGAAGGTGCGGCGAAGCCGAAATAGACGGCGTCCACGATGGCCTGCTTGTCCACAGCATAGTTCATGGCCTGGCGCACGAGCTTGTCGCCCAGGGGCTTCACTTCCGTGTTCAGGCCCATGTAGAGGGTGGACATGGCGGGAACCTTGTAGGTCAGGTACTTGTCGTTCTTCTCGATGTTGGCGAATTCCTGGTAGGGGAAGTTGCCGGGGATCAGGTCGATGCCGCCGGACTCGAGCTCCACGAGACGGGTGGCGTCCTCGGGGATGCCCCGGTACACCACCGTGTCGATGGCGGCGGGTCCCCGGAAATAGTCGGGGTTCTTCACCAGGACCACCTTGTCGCCCCGGGACCAGCTCTCGAACATGAAGGGGCCGGTGCCCACTGCCGCCTTGCTGCCGTAGTCGGCGCCCGCGGCCGTCACGGCCTTCTCGTTCAGGATGGATGTTTCGTACCGGGTCAGGCTCATGAGCATGGGAGCGAAGGGGCGCTTCGTGACGATCTTCACCGTGTAGTCGTCCACCGCTTCCACGGAGGCCACTTCCTTCAGATGGGTGGCGCCGGGGGAAGCGGTCTTGGGATCCTTGATCCGCTCGATGGAATATTTCACGGCGGCGGCGGTGAAAGGCTCGCCGTTGTGGAATTTCACGCCCTTCCGGAGATGGAAGATCCACGTGAGGTCATCGGGGTTCTCCCACTTTTCGGCAAGGTCCGGGACAATCTCCATGTTCTCGTTCACCTGCACCAGGTTGCTGTAAATCTGGCGGATGACGTTCGCCGAATAGATGTCGCTCACCTTGTGGGGGTCGAGACTCGACACGTCAGCCACCTGGGCGAGCCGAAGCTCCGCCGCCATGGCGGGCAGGCAGAACGCCATGACAAGAACGAGGGCAACCGCTGCTGTTCTGAACTTGTTCATTTCTTCCACTCCCTTTCTTTTCCTCCGTTTTTTCTCTATCGCCACCGGCCGGACCGTTCCGGCCGGGAAATTTCGTTCATTCTATGCCGGTGAGAGCAGCCTGAGCTCAGTGGGGGACGCGGAGGTGATCACTTCGCATCCGCCGGGGAGGACGATCACGTCATCCTCGATCCGGACCCCACCGAGACCTTCAACGTAGATGCCGGGCTCGATGGTCACCACCGCACCGGCAGGCAGCTTCTCCTCGTTCAGGCGGTTCACCACGGGCAGTTCATGAAGCTCCAGGCCGATGCCGTGCCCCGTGGAGTGGGTGAAATGAGCTCCCCAGCCCTTCGAGGCGATGTAGTCCCTGGCCGCGTTGTCCACGTCCCGGCCCGTCGCCGCGGACGATACCGCCGCCACAGCCCGCTTCCGGGCCTCCTCGACGATATGGTAGATCTCCACCAGTTTCGGATCGGGATCGCCCAGACCCACTGTGCGGGTCATGTCGGAGAAGTAGCCGTCAAGAACGGCCCCGAAATCCAGAGTGATGAAGTCGCCCCTTTGGAGCACCCGGTCCGAAAACACACCGTGGGGCCTGGCCCCCCGGGGACCCGAGGCCGTCACGAAATGCCCCTTGGCCATCTGCTGGGCTCCCCGTATGCGTATTTCGTGCACCAGGTCGGCGGCGATTTCCGCCTCGGTGCGCCCCGGGCGAATGGCCGGGAGAAACGCCTCGAAGGCTTCGGCGGCAATGCGGGCGGAACGGCGCATTATGCCCAGCTCCTCCTCGTCCTTCACCCCCCTGAGTTTTCGGACCAGTCCGGACGTGCCCACCACGGAAGAGGCGATCTTCCCGAGGGCACGCCCCCGTTCCAAGGTCAGCCTGTCGTCCTCCACGGCGAGCATTTTGACATCGAGCTCCCGGAGGGCCTGCCCCACGGCGGGCCACGGGTCCCGGTCCTCCATCGCCACAAGGGGAAAGAAGGATTCCTCCTCCGCCTGGAGGAAATACCGTGAGTCTGTGACGAGCCTGCCCCCGTTCCGGCCGAGCACGAGCACGGCGAAGGATCCGGTGAAGCCCGAAAAGTACTGGATGCCGGGACGGTTATCCGACTCGCTGCTGAAGACCATCAGTCCATCGGCGTCGATTCTTCCCAGTTCCTCCTGCAGGCGGGCAAGACGGCCGGAGAAAAAGACGGCCCTGCTGTCAGTCATTCTCTCACCTCTCATTGTGCCATAGTCCAAACAGAATGTATTATACTAAATCGATAGTATCTTAGGGAAGCTTTTTTTTCACGGCTATTCCTGATTTTCTTCAGCTTTTCCGGAATTTCCGCTGCCGCCTTTTCTTCCGCCCGGCGGGATCCGAAGGGCTTCTTCAACTTTTTCCCTGTGCATGGCGGTAAAGGCACAGCCCGGTTCTTCTCCGCACTTCCGGCACTTCAGGTCATAGGCTGAGTTGATTGTGCCGCACCGGGGACAGGAATAGTGTTCCCTTTTTTCAGCCATCCACTCCCTGTACCCCGCCTCGCGGATTCTCTCCAGGTCCTCCCAGAGTTCGGCCCGGTGGGGGCGCTCCGCCTGGAAGGCTTTCAGGATGTCGCAGGGATATTCCGCGCATTCGCCGCAAAACTCTATCCCCCGCTCAGCGGCACACGGGGCCATTTCACAGGTCCGGCAGTACGGCCCCCTCTTCTCCGAACGGCATCCGTAGCAGCGCATCTCCTCCTCCGGGAGCTGAAAAAGCTTTGCCAGCGCCGTCAGCCGTGCCGGGTCTTCCGTCGTGGCGATGTAGAGGGAGCACGCCTCGCAATACAGTCCGCAAACGGCAGCAAGCTTCTTGTCCGGTTCTTTGGAGCTCAATCCATCCTTCATGGTTTTTTCTCCTTTAGCGTCCATGAAACAGTTTCGTGCTTTTTCTCCGCTGCAGCCCTTCAGATTCCCGCCGGGACAGTCTTCATGAACGCTTTACGGAGTGCGCACCACCGCTTTTCCGATCACCGGAAGAAGGTCGTGGATGGTCTCCGCCTTTTCGGAAAAGGCCTCGAGGGCCTCGAAGCTCAGGGCCCACACATCCATGGGGATGGCCGGGCGGATGAGGTCCTGGCCGAAATGGGCCAGAAGGGAGACGCACCGTTCCGCCTCCTTCTCCGTTTCAAAGAGGAAGACCAGCCAGTTGATGCCGTCCTGGTCATGGCTGTCCAGATCCATGAATCCCGGCAGGACCATCCGGCGGAGGACCTCCAGGGCAAGCTGGAACCTCCCGACGGTTCCCAGGAACCACTCGAGACTGACCGTTTCGGGAGAAGGGGAATCCATGCAGAAAAAGCGGTCTGCGTTGAGCAGCCCCCACCGGTCGCCGGGCAGAGGGTCGAAGGACGTATAGGCCTGGAAGTCGTACCGGCTGAGGTAGAGCAGGTCCGTCTCGAACACGGCGGGAACCTCCCCCAGGTTTTCAAACCACCGGGCGGAAGCATCGGCCGGCGGGGAAGCTATTCTCCTGGCGGCCAGGCCGGTGACGGGCCAGTCAATCCGCATACGTTCAACTGCCGGTGAGGAAGGCCATTTCCAGTCGAGCCTCCCGTCAAGGGAGAACAGCAGGGCATCCTCAAGGTCCGGAACGGAAAAACAGGCTCCCGGTACGTACTCTTTCAGCCCCCACCGCTGGATATGCTTCCTGTCGAGCAGCAGCCGCAGCCGTGTCCTGAAGAGATGCTTCCCGAGATCCAGGCCGGGGATTCCCGGTTCAGCCGAAAGGTAGCTTTCAGCGGCCTCCTTCCGGAACGCCTCCCTCCCCTCGCCGGTCAGGACGCAAATCTCTCCCTTCCTCTCCGCCAGACCGTCCCGGACGATGTCCGCCAGAAGCGCCGGATCCTCTCCGGTCAGCTGCACGAGTTTTTCCGTCCAGCAGGGGTTTTCCTCGTCAAACAGCAGCAGAAGGCTTCCGTAGTCCATGCTCATTTCCTCCTCTCGCGGTGCGTGGCATTCCCTGCAGAAAACGCCCCCGGGCAGGGGATCGTGCCGGGGGCGTCGTCTATCGGGAAAATCGCAAGCTTCAATTCACTTTCGGGCACCCTCCTGAAGGATAGCCGTAAATGACGGTTTCTTCCAGGGGTCAGTCCGCAAGTTCGGCAAAGGTGGCTTCGTCCTTCACGAGGGCCTTCCACAGGCACCAGCAGGCCACCACCATGATAACCGCGAAGGGGGCGGCGGCAGCGATAGAGGCAATCTGCAGCGACTGCAGCCCGCCGCTCATAAGGAGCACAAAGGCAAGAGCCGCCATCAGGATGCCCCAGATGCCCATGCGCACCTTCGGAGGGTTCATGTCGCCCTGGGTGGAATACATGGAGAGGACGAAGGTTCCCGAGTTGGCCGACGTGATGAAGAAGGTGGAGATCAGCGCCACCATGATGACGGACATGACGCCGCCCAGGGGGTAGTATTTGTAGACTTCGAAAACGCCCACGGAAATGTCCGCCGCCACTTTCTCCGCTATTTTAGCCACGCCGGTGACCTCGAGGTTCAGCCCGGAGGTGCCGAAGATGGCGAACCACGTAAAGCTTCCCAGGGCCGGTACAACCAGTACGCCGGAGACGAATTCCCGGATGGTGCGCCCCCTGGAAATGCGGGCGATGAACGAACCGACAAAGGGAGCCCAGGCGATCCACCATGCCCAGTAGTAAAGGGTCCAGCCTCCGAGCCATCCCTTGTACTCGCCGCCGTAGGGAGCCATGTGGAAGCTCTGGTTCACCACGTTGGAAAGATAGTCGCCAAGGCCCGTCATCAGGGATTCGACGATGGCCATGGTGGGGCCGATGAAGAAGAGGGCCATGCTCAGCAGGCAGGCCAGGAAAAGATTGAGGTTCGATATGAACTTGATGCCCCGCTCGATGCCGGTGACCGCGGTCCCGGTATAGATGAAGGCGAGAGCGGCGATGATGACAAGCTGGAGGGTGACGTTCTGGGGCATGTCGAAGAGGTACTTCAGGCCGCTGTTGATCTGGAGAGTTCCAAGGCCGAGGGACGTGGCGAGGCCGGCGATGGTGGCGAAGATGGCGAGAATGTCGATGGTTTTGCCCAGCACGCTTGAATTCCCCTTCTGTCCGAGGACGGGCAGGAACATGCTGCTCATCAGCCCGGGAGCGCCCTTACGGTACTGGAAATAGGCCAGGCAGAGAGCGATGACGGCGTATCCCGCCCACGGGTGGAGCCCCCAGTGGAAGAAGGTAGTCCGAAGGGCGTCCTCGGCAGCCTTGGCACTGCCGGCCGCCGCTCCGAAGGGAGGGGTCATGAAGTGGAACACAGGCTCGCCGACTCCGTAGAAGACGAGACCGACGCCCATGCCTGCCGAGAAGAGCATGGCGAACCAGGAGATATTGCTGAACTCCGGCTTCGA
The DNA here is from genome assembly GCA_018436595.1 of Synergistaceae bacterium. Classification (GTDB taxonomy): domain Bacteria; phylum Synergistota; class Synergistia; order Synergistales; family Aminobacteriaceae; genus Aminivibrio. The sequence continues at coordinate 41,603 of JAHDLC010000036.1, forward strand.
ACCGGGCTCGCCGAGGCGGAGCTTTCCGAAGCGGCTCATGCAGAGGAGAATGGGGAAGAGAACAAAGATGTTCATGGCGAGCATGTACCCCCACCCAAAGTACTCGATGAGGAATCCGAAGAGCCCCTTGGCCGCCGCGTCGAAACTTGCAGGGGAAATGATACCCCAGAGAACCGTGGCTGCGGTGACCGCCATTGAGATGAAGAACACGGAATTATCTTTCTGAGACTGCATACTCGTCCCTCCTTAACTTGGTTCCGGGGGAGGGAATCCTCCCCCGGAGAGGTGTTCTAGATCTTCACAGGAAAGATGGTCTGCTCGCTGACATCCGTCTCGAGGGCGTCAAGCGCCACACCCGTCCTGTGGTAGCGGAGGGCCCATTCATCGTCCGGGCGGAGTTGGGGATTGCCCAGGGGATAGGGGACGGAGACCGTGGGAACCATCTTGTTGACGCCGACGGTCTTCGCGATGTTGGTGAGGTTGCACATGACAACCACGGGAATGCCGCTGCGCTCGATTTCCTTCGCGATCGTTGACCCGCAACGAGTGCAGGTTCCTCAGGTCGCTGTGAGAACAACGGCTTCCACGTTCCGTTCATGGAGCACCGCGGCGATCTCACGGCCCATGCGGGCGGCCTCTCCCTGGGTGGTGCCGGTGCCGACGGTGGTGTAGTAGTAATCGTCCACTTCGCCGATCCTGCCCTCCCGCTGGTAGGCCCGGATGGCGTCAAGGGGAACCACCACGTTGGGGTTCCTGTCGGCCTGCTCTGGATCGTAGCCGGCATGAATGGTCTTGTACTCCGGGGCAGTGAATCCTTTTTCGAGTCCGGAGATGTCGTACTTCCCCCACTTCGTGGCGGAGCAGGACTGGATTCTGTCAGGGTTTTCCCGGGGGACGATGCCGCCGGAGGTTACCAGGGCCAGGCGCACTTTCCGCAGGTCCTTCACCGCCGGGGCGACGGGGACACGGTCCAGGGCCGGCATGGGCAGCTCGGTCTGGTAGGGTTCGCCCCTGAGCTTGGCGATCATCATGTCCACGACCCGGTCGGCCGCCATGACGGGCTCCCTGCCGATGTCCTCCAGGAAAACTTCGTGACGGATTCCCCTGGGGAAATAGCCTTCCATGACCGCCGGAAGGAGTTTCCCGCCCCTGGCGATCCTGTCGGCGAAAGCAGCGAGCTTTTCCATGTCCTGTTTCATGAAAGTGGCCCGGTTGCCGCCCCGGAAGATGTACATATCCTTGTGGAACAGCTCCACTCCCGGATTTTCCTCGTTCATGGACGTGATCACGGGAACGCCGTGCTTTTCCTTCACGGCCTTGCAGACCTGACCGCAGGCTGCCCCGTACCGGCCTGCGTTAAAGGCAGGGCCGGCGATAAAGATATCGAACTCCACGCCCTCGAGCATCGCCAGGATGCGGGCCAGGGCCTCGTCCGTGCGGGACGCCATGAAATTGTCGCCGCAGATGACGGTGTGGGTCACTTCCACGTCCTTCGCGAGGCTGTTGAAAATCTGGGTGCACCCGACAGTTCCGGTGCGGATTTCAGGCTCGTAGTCGGCCATGTCCTCGCCGCCCACCTGCCCGAAAAACTGGTTGATGTAATGAATCGCCTTGAGCATTATGCCTTCTCCCCTTCCTAGTAGTCCATGCAGGTCTTCACGGAGAAGCCGCTGATGTGGTCCGAGCAGAACATGCCGTTGTTTTCCATGACAAGGGAACCATCGGCGCGGACACACCCTTCCCAGCCGCCCGAGAGGCCGTCGCGGCCCATGGATTCAAGTTCGCCGAGGACAGTCTTCATCGGGGGCAGCTCAAAATACTGGGATACGTTCCCCGTAGAAACCAGGGCGTTCGCCGCCGGATCAAGGGCCACCAGGGGCTGGGACGCCCCGTCACGCCCGGTGCATTCGTTGGAGATGCCTACGGTCTTCACACCGACCTTCTCCAGCTCGACGATGGTCTGAATATAGTCCACATCCGGATTGCCATACCCTTCTTCAGCCACGATCGCGCCGTCGGCGCCGAGGTTCTTCGCCATCTGGGCCACCATGTAGGCGGAACGCTGCTTCTGGTCCATGGCCACGTTGAGGTTGGACATGACGATCCCGAGGAAGTTCAGCGTCTTGCCGTGCTCCTTCATCAGGCGCTTCACCACGGGGTTGTTGCAGTGCTCGTAGGTGGACATCTTGGAGGAGACGGGCATGAAGCTGCCGGAGACCACTGCCCCGTCGAGCAGCTCGTTGGGGTGCATGAAGGTGGGAAGCATGTGGTTGCCGTCCCATCCGTAGATCAGGGTGTTGTATCCCATGGCCTCCATCTGTGTCTGGGGCTGAAGGACATAGACCACCGACGGAAGCTCCTGCACGATACTCTCCCTGCGGTTGACGGGCTCGAGTTCCCAGGTCTCGATCTCCTCCGGCTCGAGGGCGGCCACGCACTTGCCCACGTACTCGGCGAGACGGTGCCCGGCCCAGCGCAGAGCCCGGTTTTTCTTCTGCTGCTCCCGGCGCTCGAACTCTTCATCCGTGTCGCCCACAAGGACAAGGTTCTTCAGGGAACCGTAAATCGTGTTCCTCTGGAAGGGGCCGCTCATGTCGATCAGACCGTCCTGGAAGCTTCCCCAGTGCTTCCCGACCACGATCAGGGAGCAGTCCTTCAGGGCGTGGGTTCTCCCCTGCCCTGCCGGCGTCACGGGATTGGTCATGCCGGGGAACATCACGCCGCCGGAGACCTTGCAGCGCATTTCAATGGCTTCCTTCACGGGAACCATGCGGACTTCGTCACCCGGATTGACGATGTACAGATCAGCCTCGGTGATGTGGCTGTCTTCCTTCACCACCGCAAGGGCCTCTTCTTTGTTTATGGTCAGCACGCCCCTGCTGTAGCCGGTCTTCGAACCGAAGACCATATCCTTCACAAAAAACTTTCCTATTTCCAGCTTCATAGGCTCACCCTCCCGGAATGGAATAACGTATTCCTCCACTGGTCAGTCTAGGGGAAGGGGAGTCGGCCCGCATCGTGCAAAACATGATTGTCCGCTAGCACATTTCATGAAAAAACAAAGGAAGCTCTGCCCCGGGCGACGAATTTTTCCGCTCCCCGCATGATATTTCGGCCTTTCGGCATCCGGGAGGAACTTGAGCCGCCTTCCCGGCTAAGTTGTTTCCTTCCCGGCCCAAAGTGTAGAATCTCAGGGAAGCAGCCCTCGCTGCAAAGGAGGCGGAACTGATGAACCATGACCAGACACCCTACGACGCCCTCGGCGCCCTTTTCGCAAAGATACTTGAACCCGTGGCTCTCTACCGGGCAATCTACGATGAGCGGGGAGACTTCCAGGACGTGGTATACATCGAGGTCAACAGCGCCTACGAACAGGTAATGGACATCCGCAGGGAGGAACTGATCGGGCGCCCCTTCCGGGAAATTTGGTCGGAAAAGGAACGGGAATGGCAGGACATCATCCTCCAGGTCGCCACCACAGGAATCTACGCCCGCCATGAAGGTCCGAGCTACGACACGGGAAAGTACCTTCACGCCATCGCCTTCAGTCCCACCCGCTCCGTCGTCGCCGTGATCTTCCTCGACATGACCGACTGGAAGCGGGCGGAGGAGGTCCTGCTGGAAAAGGAAGTCCTCCTCACGGAGTACCGCCAGGAACTGCGCACCCTCGCTGCCAGACTTTCCCTCGCGGAGGAACGGACCCGCCGGGAGATCGCCGTAAAACTCCACGACAGGGTAGGCTATTCCCTCGTCTCCCTGCTCTCCCGACTGAGGGCATTGGCCGAAAAGCATTCTCCCGATGACATTGCCCCGGCCATCGAGGAAGTGGAAGGGCTCCTCTCCGACACCCGTTCCCTGACACTGGAGATAAGCTCGCCGCTTCTCTACGAAGTCGGACTGGAACCTGCCCTCGCTTCCCTCGGCGACCGGATGCTGACGCCCCACGGCATATCCGTCGACTTCCGGGAATGCGGCCCTGAAGCGAACATTTCCATGGAAATCCGCATTCTCATGTACCAGATGGCCCAGGAGCTGCTGCTGAACGTAATCAAGCACGCCGGGGCAAAGAAGGTGATTCTCCGGGTGCAGCGCGGCAACAAGCGGGTCCGCCTGCTCGTGGAGGACGACGGTGCCGGGTTCTCCTCCAACACGCCGAAACACTGGGGAAAGTGGGGCGGCATGGGACTTTTCAGCATACGGGAAAAACTTCACTCCGTGGGCGGCGAAATCCGGGTTTTCTCCGAGAAGGGCAAAGGATCCACCGTGGCCATCGTCGCCCCGCTGGCATTCGAAGGAGGAACGGCGCAATGAAGATACGGGTCCTGATGATCGACGACCACAGGCTCTTTCTTGCAGGACTTGAGGACATTCTCGCCCGGGAGGATGATTTCGAGGTGGCGGGCGTGGCCGGAAGCTGCCGGGAAGGCATGGCGCTGGCGCTCGAGAAGCGCCCCGACGTTATCATTCTCGACCTTGCCATGCCCGAAACCAGCGGCGTTGAGGCAGCCCGCATCCTTTCGGAGGCACTGCCCGGCGTCCGGATGGCGGCCCTCACCATGCACCTTGACCGACAGATGGTTTTTGAAGCCCTGAAAAGCGGCATGACAGGATACATACTGAAAGAAGCCACTCCCGAGGAATTCCTCTTTGCCCTCCGGGTGATTGCCCGCGGGGAAACATGGCTCAGTCCCAAGGTCGCCACCCTCGTGGCGAAAGACTTCGTCCGGCAGGGAGCCCAGGAAGGAGCGAGCGAACCCGCCCTCTCGGAACGGGAGCGGGAGGTACTGCACCTCCTTGTGAAGGGTGCCGGAACACGGGAGATAGCCGGGAAGCTCCACATCAGCAAGAGCACTGTGGACACCCACCGCCGCAACATCCTCGACAAGCTTGGCTGTGAGAACGTCACCTGTTTGACCCGTTACGCCCTGCGTCACGGACTGGTGGACCTGGACGAATAAAGGAAGAAGAAAGGGGAAGAAAATGAGGTATTACGTGGTTGACGCGTTTGCGGAAAAGGTGTTCGAAGGAAATCCCGCGGGAATCTGCGTCCTGGACAGCTGGCTGCCGGACGGGCTGATGCAAAACATCGCCATGGAAAACAACCTGTCCGAAACCGCCTTTACGGTGAAAGAGGAGAAGGCCTACAGGCTGCGGTGGTTTACCCCCGGGGGAGAGATCGACCTGTGCGGCCATGCAACCCTGGCCGCGGCCTACGTTCTCTCCAGGTTCAAGGAACCGGATGCCGGGGAATTCTCCTTTGAAACGCGGAGCGGCAGGCTGACGGTGACCCGCAGGGAAGACCTGTTTGAACTGGACTTTCCAGCCTATGTTCTAACCTCAACACCGGTCACGGATGCCATGGCGGAAGCCATCGGCTTCCGCCCTACTGAGGCCTGGTCGGCGAGAGACCTGGTCTGCGTGCTTGATGACGAGCGGCAGGTCCGTGAAGCTGCGCCGGATATGGCAAGAGTTCGGGAGCTGGACGGTCTTCTCCTCCACCTGACCGCCCGGGGAAAGGACCACGACTGCGTATCCCGCAGCTTTGCCCCGAAACTGAACGTGCCGGAGGATCCTGTCTGCGGATCAGGACATTGTCATATTGTCCCTCTCTGGAGCCGGAAGCTGGGGAAACACGACCTGATCGCCCGGCAGGCTTCCAGCCGGGGCGGAACACTCTTCTGCCGGGACTGCGGCGAAAGGGTCCTCCTTGCCGGCAGGGCCGTCCTGTACTCCATTGCGGAGATTTATCCCGGAGAATAGCGCAGTATCCGGAAAACGCCGAAGGCTGCGGGGCCATCTTCTCCGGCAGCCTTCGGAGGGAAACAGCCGTCTACTTTCGGCCGGACCGGATCCAGAGAAGCATCGCAAGCACCGTCAGTACCATCGCTGAATTCCATCCCCACTGCGAAAGGGAATTCCTCAGATGGCGGTCGAGGGAGCGGCGGGTGACGAACCAGTGAGTGTAGCCGGGAGGCGTCATCGAAAATTCCCCGTCGGGAAGGACGATCACTTCCAGTTTCTGCCCGTGCCGGAGCGAACCCACTTCCGTTATCTCGTCCATCAAAATGTGGGATGCCGCAATATCCCTTACGGCATCATCCTCACCATCGGTCACGATCTCGGCAAGAGCTATCGTTCTTGTGCCCGTGTCGCCGCTGGAAACCTCCCGGAATCCCAGAGTCCGCACCATGGTTGTCACGCCCCGGTCCCGGAAAGCATTAACCTCTGCGGTGAGCCACCGGGAGACGAGAAGGATGACGACAGCCGAAAAAAAGAGGACTATCGCGGCGATTACACCATAGGGTCTTTTCATTTTTCCCCCTGTTTTTCCATGAAAATTCCACGAAGAATATTCTATCGCCTGAAGCGGCGGAAGAACAGCGGCGTTTTCCCCCAAAAACAGCCCTCTCCTGTTCCGCCTCCGCACTTCCTGTACATCGGACATTCACCAGCGGGATACGTCGCCTACCGAGCCGCCGGGAGGCTTATTTAAACGTGCATATTTTGAACATCATTCCGATGAGACTTTTTTTCATTGACAAGTTTGCTGCGTTATGAATATAATCAGGCCGGACCTATTTGGTTACCATGGTATACCAGAAACTTGTCCGGGAATTTCCCTTTTCCCGAATGGTTTTTTCCATGACAGGAGAGTGAGCATTATGACCTACAGGATGCGTCCGCCGCGGGATGTGGTTTCCGGAAAGGGAAGCCTGGAGCAGATAGGGGAGATCGTTTCTTCCTTCGCTCCGGCATCCGTCGCCTTCCTCGTGGACGGAAACGTGCGGAAGAACGGCGGAGCCGACAGGATCCTGGAACTGCTGGCCGTTCCCGGTTCCGAACTCCACGTTGTCAGCGATCTTCCCGTAGAGCCGGAAACAGGCCAGGTGAAGGAGCTTTTCGGAAAGCTGAAGGACCTCCGGGTGGACCTGGTGGTGGCCATGGGTGGCGGAAGCGTCCTCGACAGCGCCAAGATGGTCTCCGTGCTCCTCCGGAACCCCGGCTGCCTGGACAATCTTCTGGACGCACAGCTCATCAAAGAAAGAGGCGTTCCCCTGATCGCTATACCCACTTCTGCCGGAACGGGTTCCGAGGCGACGCCGAATGCCATCGTTGTGGTGCCGGAACAGAAGCTGAAAGTGGGGGTTGTCCATCCCTTCTTCATCCCGGACTGCGTCATCCTCGATCCCTCCGTCACCCTGACCCTTCCCCCGAACGTCACCGCCGCAACGGGGCTGGACGCCTTCTGCCACGCTATCGAATGCTTCATCTCGAAAAAACGGAATCCCTTTTCTGACCTCTATGCCCTGGAGGCCATCCGGCTCATCAGCCGCAGCCTGATGAAGGCATACAGGGACGGCTCGGATCTCCAGGCACGGGAAGACCTGCTCCTCGCCGCCTTCTACGGGGGCATGTGCATCGCCTCCTCCAGCACCGTGGCTGTCCACGCCCTCTCCTATCCCCTGGGCGGCCGGTACCGCATCCCCCACGGCATCTCCAACGCCATTCTTCTTCCCTGGGTCATGGAGTTCAACCGCGATACGGTGACGGACAGGTTCGCCGAAGTCGCCGCCGCCATGGGAATCCCTCCGGAGACCGATGACGGGGAGACGTCCAAAAAGACCGTCGAGGGCATCTTCTCCCTGGTGCGCTCCCTGGGTATCCCGTCGGACTTCCGGGAACTGGGGGTCAGGAAAGAAGACCTGGACGAGATCGTCGCCGCGGCGATGAAGGTCACCCGTCTTCTGGACAACAACCCCAAGCCCCTCACGCCGGAGGATGCCCGGAACATCTACCTGAAGCTGCTGCCTTAGCCGGCTCCGTCCGGCAGCGATGCGGATCGCCGCCGGGATTCATTCTGTTCAGGAGGAATACAACATGTTTGAACCGCGAGGAATCATCGCCGCCATGGCGACACCCTTTTTCGAGGACGAATCCATCAACTGGGACGAGCTCCGCAGCCAGGTGAACCGTTTCATCGACGCCGGAATCCACGGGCTGTTCTGCCTGGGAACGAACGGCGAAAGTTTCGCCCTATCCTTTGATGAGAAAGTGAAGATCATGGAAACCGTCATCTGTGAAAACCGGGGACGGCTCCCCGTCTACGCGGGAACGGGCTGCATCACCACGAGGGAGACTATCGAACTGACCCAGGCTGCGAAGGCCCTGGGGGCGGACTGCGCGTCCGTCATCTGCCCCTATTTCGCGGAAAGTTCCCAGGACCAGCTCTACGGCCATTTTAAAGCCGTCGCCGAAGGGGCGGACATCCCTATCGTGCTGTACAACATCCCGGCGAGAACGGGAGTAAACCTCACGCACCAGACCGTAAAAAGACTCGCCTCCATACCGAACATAGTGGGTATAAAGGACAGCAGCGGAAATTTCGACAACATCCTCCGCTACATCGAGGAGACCCGTTCAATCGAAGGAAAAACCTTCCGGGTGGTGTCGGGAAACGATTCCCTGATCCTCTGGACGCTGCTGGCGGGAGGAAGCGGAGGCATTTCCGGCGTGAGCAACGTCCTTCCCGGCATCATGGCCTCCATTTACGACCTCTGGCTGAAGGGCGACCTTGAAGAGGCGAGAAGGGCCCAGGACAGCATACGGCCCCTTCGCGACTGCATGAAGCTCGGAAATCCGAATTCCATCATCAAGCGCGCCGCCAACCTGAGAGGCGAAAAACTCGGTCCCTGCCGGGCTCCCTTCAACCTGGCATCGGAAGTAGTGGACAGGGCCATCCTCGACGTCCTGAAGCTGTACGCCTGAAAATGCCGGGAGAAGAGGAGACGCTGTCATGAAATTCGTGCTTTCCCACGGGCTCTGCCCGGAAGGAATGGAAAAGCTGCAGTCGAAGGCCGAGGTTTTCGTGGCAAACGACGGGAACCCGAACAACTACATCGACCGGATGCAGGATGCCGATGCCGTCATCCTGAGGATCGCGAAAATCGACCGGCGGGCAATCGAAAATTCTCCGAACCTCAAGGTCATCGGCAAGACCGGCGTCGGCTACGACGGCATCGACGTCTCCGCTGCCTCGGAGAGAGGGATCCCCGTGGTCATCACTCCCGGCGCGAACAACCGCTCCGTGGCCGAACACGCCGTTGCCATGATGTTTGCCCTCTCCAAGAACCTTCTGGAAGGGCACGCCGGGACGGTGAAGGGAAACTTCATGGCCGCCAGGGGTCTCGGGAAGGCCTTTGAGGTGCTGGGCAAGAAAGCGGGCTTCATAGGCCTCGGAGCCATCGGCCGGGAAACGGCCCGGATCTGCCGGGGGATCGGCATGGAAACCCTTGCTTATGATCCCTTCCTGACCAGGGAACAGATCGAGGAGGAAGGCTGCGCCTGGCGGGCCGATTACGAAGAAATGCTCGGGGAATGCGATTTTGTCTCCGTCCATGTGCCCCTCCTCCCGGAGACGAAGGGCATGATTGGGGAAAGGCACCTCGCACAAATGAAGAAAACGGCCATGATCATCAATTGCGCCCGGGGCGGCATCGTTGACGAGCAGGCCCTGGCGGACGCGCTGAACAGCGGACTCATCGCCGGGGCGGGAGTGGACGTCTTTGGGGAGGAACCTCCTGCGGCGGACAACCCCCTCCTCGGGGCGAAGAATGTATTGGTCAGCCCCCACAGCGCAGCCCAGACGAAGGAAGCGGTGGTCAATATGGCTCTCATGTGCGTGGAGGGGTGCTTTGCCGTCCTGAACGGTACGAAATGGCCCCACGTGGCCGACAGGTCCGTGTACGGCCACCCGAAGTGGAGCTGAAAAACGGCAGGGATTTTCCAGGGAGGTGCTTCGCGTGTCTTTCTCAAGGGACAGAATTACTGGAATCGTACTTTCGGCCTTCTCTCTCCTGTACCTCTTTTTTTCAAAAGACATCAAGGTTTTCAAAGGCAGCGGCGCCACGCCGCTTACGTCGGCTTTCATGCCCCGCTTCTGGGGAACATGTCTTCTGATCCTCGGACTTCTGCTCATCTTCCGGGGAGGATTCCGCCGGACCGATGATGGCAAGGCAGACCGCCCGTCGACTCTCGCCGGGCAAAAAAAATGGCTCTCCGACAACCGGGAGGTTGTGCTCACCTTCGTCCTTATCGGCGTCTACTCTGCCTTTCTCCCCTTCCTGGGATTCACGATCTCTTCCGCCCTGTTCATTTTTGGCCAGATCCTCATCCTGACACCTCCGGGAAAAAGGAGACCGGGTACAGCGCTGTTGGTGGGAATCTTTTTTGCCGTGCTGATTGATTCCGTTTTCGTGAAGCTCATCGGAGTCCTTCTTCCGAAGGGCATCCTGGGCTTCTGAGAGGGGGCGGAAAAATGAGTTCTCCTTTATGGACCGGTTTTTCCAGCGTTGCCCTGGACCCGTTCATCCTTCTGCTGATTTTCGCAGGCGTGGCGGTGGGCATCATTTTCGGGTCAATTCCGGGACTCACGGCCACCATGGCCGTGGTCATGTTCCTGCCCATGACCTACACCATGACACCCATCCAGGGGATCTCCACCCTGGTGGCCCTCTATATCGGCGGCATTTCTGGAGGACTCATATCGGCCATCCTCCTGAACATCCCGGGCACGCCATCTTCCGTTGCCACATGCTTCGACGGAAGCCCCATGGCGAAAAAGGGCGAGGCCGGAAAGGCCCTCGGAGCGGGAATCGTCTTTTCCTTCCTGGGAACGCTGCTCGGCGTCGCGGTGCTCGTTGTCGTCTCCCCCCTTCTGGCCAAAGTCGCCATCCAGTTCGGCGCCTATGAATACTGCGCCTTGTCCCTTTTCTCCCTTTCCATGGTTATCGCTCTCAGCGGACGCGATCTCGCCAAGGGGCTCATCAGCGCCGTCCTCGGAGCGGTATGGGGGCCACGGTGGGGCTCGCCCCCATCGACTCGAAGGCCCGGTACACCTTCGGCTTCATCGAACTGACGGCAGGCTTCAAGCTGCTCGTCTTCCTTATCGGCATCTTTGCAATCACCGAAGTGATCAGGTTCGCCGAGGAAGTCAGAAAAGACATCCGCTACGACATCAGGGAAGACGTCAAGGTCAGGGGATTCGGCTTCTCCTTCAGGGAATTCCGCAGCCAGTTCATCAACATGATCCGATCCGCCGTCATCGGCATCGGCATCGGCATTCTTCCGGGAATCGGCGGAGGAGTCTCCTGCATGCTCTCCTACACCGCCGCAAAGAACAGCTCCAGGCACCCGGAAAAGTTCGGAACCGGGATTCTCGACGGCGTTGTGGCTTCGGAGACGGCAAACAACGCCTCCATTGGCGGCGCCATGATCCCCCTCCTCTCCCTCGGTATTCCCGGAGACGCCGTCACGGCCATGCTGCTCGGCGGTCTGATGGTCCACAACGTGGCTCCCGGGCCGCTGATTTTCGCCAAGAGCGGCGCCACGGTCTACGGCATCTTTGTCGCAATGGTCATCGCAGCCTTCGCCATGCTCGTGATCGAATTCCTGGGACTCCGGGTTTTCACGAAGATCCTGCGCATTCCAAAGAACTATCTCCTGCCCATCATCGTCGTTTTGTGCTGCGTCGGCGCCATCGGGGACAGCAACAGGGTCTTCGACGTCTGGGGAATTCTCTTCTTCGGGCTTATCGGCTACGGGTTCATCAAGGCCCAGATCCCCCTCACCCCCATGATCCTCGGCTTCATCCTGGGTCCCATGTTCGAGCTGAACCTTCGAAAGATGTCCCAGCTCTTCATGATGAACCCCCTGTCTTTCGCGGAACGTCCCATAGCGATTGGCTTTTTCATCGTGACCGCGGCGGTGGTCGTGCTGAACATCAGGGCGAACAGAAGAGCCCTGGACTGACGCCGGAACACAGTCTGCACAACAGGGGTGGTGCAATGGAATAACGGCGGACACAGGCGGAAAAACAACGGGAGGACTTTCAGACGAACCATAATCCGGAGGGAGGAAAACAGCATGAAGAAGTCTTTAATCGCAGCAGCACTGGTACTCACGGCAGTTTTTTCCGGGACCGTCCTTTTCGCGGGAACAGCGGAAGCGGCATGGCCGGAAAAAAACATCACCGTCATCATCACCCACGGGGCCGGGGGAGACACCGACTTCAACGCCCGTCTCATGTGCCGCCTGCTTGAGCAGAAACTCGGCGTGTCCGTCGTTCCCACGAACGTGACGGGCAGCAACGGGGCCATCGCCATGGCCCAGTACAAGGACGGAACACCCGACGGATACACCTTCCTCATGACCAACACGGCAGCCCTCACGGGCAACGAGGCCACCGGCCTTTCCGACTACGGCTACGATGCCTTTGAAGTGGTCAGCGTCTACGCCAAGCAGTCGGGCGAAAACATCGTTGTGCCTGCCGACTCCCCCTACAAGACCCTTGCCGACCTCATCGAGGCCTCCAAAAAGAACCCCAACACCATCAAGTTCGGAGTCTCCACCGGAGGCGGTGTGTACATCGCCTCCGTCATTCTGGAGCATGCGGCAGGAACGAAGTTCGCCGTTATCGACGAAGGGGACGCCGCATCCAGGATGACCGCCCTGCTGGGCAAACACGTGGACGCCACCATCGTTCCCTACGCGGTGGTCAAGGAATACATCCAGGCGGGCCAGGTCAGGACGCTCGGAACGCTCCTGAAGGAACCCCCCGCACTGCTGAAGGACATTCCCACGGCCCACGAGTCGGGCTGCCCCGAACTCATCCTCAACACTCTCTACGCCTGTCTCGCTCCCAGGGGAACCTCCCCTGAGATAGTCAGGGCCCTCAATGCCGCCATGATGGACATCTCTGCCAACAGCGAAGAATACAAGAAGGAAGTCAACAGGTACAACCTGCAGGAGCCGTGGACCCTGAGCGTCGAGGATTCCGTCCAGGAGCTGAAGAACCAGCGGGAGCTCTTCATGAAGTACTCAAAGTTCCTGCAGTAGGCCGTTCGAACGGGAGAAAGAATACCTTATAATAAGCACAACAGGACAAATTCAGCCGGGGCGGTTCCACCGCCCCGGCTCCTACAGATCCGGACAAACGGGGCAGGGATCACGATGAGTGACAGAAGACGAGCGCTGGCAAAGGAACTCTTCGAGCATCTGAATTCGGGGAAGATACAGGTGAACCCGGAGGGAAAACTCCCTTCAGAACGGGACATGGCCGCAGCCCTGGGCGTCACGAGGCCCCTTCTCCGACAGGCCATCGCCGTGCTCGAAGCCTTCGGGCTGCTGGAAATACGGGACAGGCAGGGAATCTTCATGCCCCGGCACGAACTGCCGGAGCTCATCTTTTCGGGTGACTGGCCGCCTTCCATGATGCTGGAGATCTTTCAGGTCCGCATGATGATCGAACCGGAAGCCGCGAGAATCGTGGCGGAGAACCGTACTCCGGAGGACCTGCGGAAGATCGGGGAGTCCGTCGCTCAGATGGGGGCCATCATCGAATCCGGCAGGGACGACATGGAATCGCTTCTTTCCAAGTGGAACAGAATCTTCCATGCCCAGATCATGGCGGCGACCGGAAACCAGTTTCTCTGCCGCATCTACGAAACGGTCTCCCGGGCCTACGAGACAGCGAGCACATCACTGATCTTTCGGCGCGAGGAGCTCCGTTTCGACGAGATTTTCGGCGAACACCGGCACATACTCGACGCCATCAGGGATCAGGACGGCGACAGGGCGGCAGATCTTGTGCTCCGCCATATTCAGGCCTCGGTGGAACGGGCTTCGGAAAGCCTTGTGAGTTCGGGGTTCAAGATCTGAAAGCACGAAAGCCTCTCCGGAATCACGCCGGGGAGGCTTTTTTCACCTGGAAAGCATTCGTCTCCCTGGGGAGAATCGGTTCTGCTTATGCGCCGCCCCTGTCCTGCAGGGGGGCAAAAGCCGCTCCGCACACCGCCGCCAGGTCACCTGGGGCGATTTCCATATCCAGCCCCCTTTTTCCCGCGCTGACGAAGATCGTCTCAAACCCTTCCGCAGAAACGTCAATGAACGTCCGGAGGCGCTTCTTCTGCCCGAGGGGGCTCACACCGCCGAGAACATATCCTGTTGAACGCTCCACGTCTGCCTGGGGTGCCATTTCGGCTTTCTTCGCCCCCGCCGCCTTCGCCGCGGCCTTCATGCTGAGCATGGAATTCACCGGGATCACCGCCACGGCGAGCTCTCTGCCGTCAAGGCGTACCACCAGTGTCTTGAAGACCCTCTCAGGCGGAACGGCCAGCTTCTCCGCCGCCTCCATGCCGAAGGACGGCGCCGAAGGGTCATGGTCGTATTCATGCACCGTGAACTGCACGCCCGCTTTTTTCGCCGCGAGAATTCCCGGGGTCATTTTTTTCCCTCCCCCGTTCCGGATTCAGGCTTTTTCTCATCACACCCTGCCCCGTTGAGAATACCGCCCCTCCGGCAGAACTGGCTCCTTTTGTTGTAGAGGGTATGATAGCCGAAATGGAGGGAGCCGAAGACGGACAGGCAGACCGCCGAGCAGTTGGCCACCATGATGGAAATCTGGTAGAGGATAGCCGTCGTGGGAAGGGTGCCCGACAGGATCTGTCCCGTCATCATCCCGGGAAGGGAGACGATGCCCATGCCTATCATGGAATTCAGCGTGGGGAGTATGGCCGTCTCCAGTGCCTGGTTCACGAAGGGCAGCAGGATGCTCTTCGGGCTCGCCCCGAAGTTGAGAAGGGCCTCCATTCTCTCCCTTCCCGCAGCCGTGCTCTCCCTGAAGGTCTTCACCCCCAGGTTCACCCCTGTCATGGCGTTCCCGAAGATCATGCCGCTCAGGGGAATCGCGTACTGGGGATTGAAGAGGCTCTGGTTCACCACGGCAGCGACATAATATATCAGCACCGCAAAACCCGAAAAGGCCAGGGAAAATCCAATGGAAAGCTTGAATCCCCGGTTGAGGTCCCGGTTTTTTGACAGCACCCTGTGGATGGCGAAGGCCATCATTGCGGCCAGGTAGCCCACGGTCAACAGGGGATGGGGATTCTCAAAAATGTAGGTCAGCACAAAACCGGCGAGGACAAGCTGTACCGTCATCCGGATGCTTGCCGTCAGGAGCAGTTTTGTCTGGCTGATCCTGCTCCGTTTCATGAGTGCCAGCACCAGCAGCAGCAGAAGGTAGATGACCAGGAACCGCTGGATGCCTATGGCCGCGGCGCCGCTCATGATACCGCACCTCCCAGGTCGACGGTCCGTTCGGCGAATTTCTCCGTCAGGTGCCTGTCGTGGCTCACGACCAGGGCAGCGACGCCGCTGTTTCTGCAGTACTCCGTCAGGTTGGCCATCAATGCCTCCGCCGTGGTCCCGTCAAGGGCCGAGGTGGGCTCATCCAGCAAAAACACCGCCGGGCGGAAGCTCAGCGCTATGGCAAGGAATACACGCTGCTTCTCGCCGCCGGAGAGTGTGTCGCAGGATGCGTCAAGGGAAAAGGGGACCCGGCAGGCGTCAAGGCACGCCTGCATGGATTCGCTGTCCGGAGGAACGGAATCCCTGTACTGGTGGTACTGAAGAAAGTTTTCCCTCACCGTGCCGGGGAAAAGATAGGCCGACTGTCCGGCGAGGATGACCTCCCTCCGGAGAAGGAGAGGGTCGATCTCAAGGATATCTTTGCCCCCATACAGCACCGTGCCGCCCGAAGGGGAAACGGTACCGTTCAAAAGCCGCAGAAAGGAGCTTTTCCCGCTCCCGCTGGGCCCCTGAAGAAAAATGATCTCACCTTTGCGCACTTCCATGTCAGGATAAACAATCCTGTCCAGAAAGACGAGGGATGACGTGCGAAGAACTGCTTCCATGACTCCACCTTGCCTTCCTGCCTGCATATCAGGCATTCTGGAATAATATTATCTCATGTTTCCTGACCATTCGGGACATACCCTCCTGAAAAAAGGACCGAAAGCGGTGTCACCGGAAAAGCGGGGGCCCCCGGATTTTTTCCAGGGAACAGCTTGACAGGAAAAAGAATTGGAGTATGCTTGTCTGCGTACTTATTTAGTAAATAAGTAATTTAGTAATTATCAAAGGATATTCAGGAGGAAAAAATGAACATACCGACGACGCTGAAGCACAAGCCGGTCATCACCGTGGAGAACTACGAGAACGTGGACGGGCGGCAGGCGTACAATTCCGACGCCAAGGGGCTGTCCCTCGGGCTTGCCCAGTGGAACGACAGGGGAAAGGTGGAGATTTCCGCGAAGGTGTGGCGCTATACGGGGGAAAAATGGTCACGCCAGTCGGAGGAGATGCCCCTCCACCGGGTGCTCGACCTGGCCATCCTTGTGTGCAAGGGGAAGCAGCATTTCCAGGAGGCCTACCGCCACCCGAAACTCTACGATGAAACAAACCCCCGCATCGACCGTGTGGGGCTCCAGGGGGACGCCATGACCGTGGAAATATGCACGGGCAACCCCAGGATCGACGAGGATATCCAGCTCTTCTCCCAGGCCCTCAGCCGGGACGACGAGCTGCTGTCGGAGCGGCTTCACCTTCTGGCCGAACTGCTCCGCGACATGGGGTACGGCAGAGGCTGAAAGAAACCGGGCGGCTGCTCCGCCGCCCGGATGAACCCCTCAGCCCGGAAGGTGTCGAAGGTATTGGCCGCCCCGCCGTGCTCAATCAGGATAGTTCTCCCCCGGCTGCGCGGGGCGGGCGAGTTCCACCGCCACCTGCTCCCCGAGCTCCGCAGACCAGGGGAAATGGTAGCCCTCGTCCGGGATGACGGGACGCTCCTCCTCCAGAACAAAACTGACGATGTGGCGGCTGCCCTTTTCCGGGGGCGGAAACTCCGTCTCCGTGGTGCGGAAATATTCCAGGGCCTCCCCCGGGACGTACCCGCCCTTGAAGGACCGGACAACCTCCGCGGAGATCCTCCACCGGGCGTACCCGCCGAGGGTGCTCACCCGCTCCGATTCCCTGACCTCCAGGATGACCGTGACATCCGTTCCTCTGATATTACCCGCGATGAGGGCGGGCAAAAAGTCACTCTCCAGCCCGTCGGAGGGAACACAGGCCATGAAGAGCCCAATACCCAGGCACAGCAGGATCATTCTCTTCGGGGAAAAACCCATCGTTTCCACCTCCCTGACCGAAATCACCCACAACAGCTGAACGTCTTGCGGCCCCGAAATATTGTGAGGCCTGTTCCGGTATGGGGCAATTGTACAATGAAGGCCTTCCTGGGGGCAGACTCCCTGATTCCGGGCAAAGCTCCGCCATTCATACCGATCTAGAGGAACTCCAGGGGGCAGAAGTCCTTCAGGAAGGATTTCACCCCGTACTGTTCGAACGCCACGGTGCAGGTTTCCTCATCCTCCGATTGCACGACGCCCTCCCCGTATTTCGGGTGGCGGACTTTTACCGGGGTCCCCTCCGGCGACGGCGCCGAAGTCGAGTTGTCTTCCGCTCCACCGAAGACAGAGCCCCCACCGCCTCTTTCCCTGTTTTCCAGCAGCGCCCTGCAGTATGCCCGGATATCTCCCCCGCCCGGCCCGTCGTCGCCGCCTTCGAGCAGGCGGGACGGGATCATGGAGAGGAAGCCGCTCTTCCCGGGAAGAACCCGTACATCGCCGGGGTCGGTGTAGCAGGAGAGTTCGAGGTAGTCCTTCGCCCGGGTGATGCCGACGAAAAAGAGCCGTTTTTCTTCCTCCCGCCCCTCCGGTGAATAGGTGTGGAGGGGGATGAGCCCCTCGTTGACCCCGATGATGAACACCACGGGAAACTCGAGCCCCTTGCAGGCGTGGAGGGTCAGGAGCCGGACCGAATCTCCGCTCCCCTCTTCGCCGCCGGAGGAGAAAAACTCCGTCCCGTACAGTGCCGAGGAGTTGAGAAATTCCGCTGCCTTTCCGGTATAGCTCCCCTCCCTCTCCCTGCAGAAGGCGTCCAGTTTCTCCAGAAATGCCAGGACAAGCCTGCGGTTTTCCGGAAAGGAGGCCGACGTGGGGGACAGCCGGTGTTCCAGCCCGAAATACTCGTAAATTTCGAGGGGGCCCCGGCCCGTTCCGGCCCATTCCGGGAAGGAGCGGACCCTGTCATACAGCTCCGATTCAGCCCCGACAGGATCTTTCGCCTCCGCGGGCGCCGGGCCGTCCCCGAAGCGGCCGTCGGTAAGGGCGGAGACCAGGCCGTTTCTGTCGGCCCCGTTCACCGAGGCGCTCAGCAGGCGGGCGAGCCACTGCAGCACAGGGATGTCCTTCAGGGTCTTCCGGACCGAAAGCGTGAAGGGAATTCCCTTCCGGCGGAAGACGGCCTGCAGGGGGCCCGACTGGCGCTGCATCCGGTAGAACACCGCCATGTCACCCCACGGCATCCCCCCGTCATGAAGCTCCTGAATCCTGTCCGCCAGGTATTCCGCCTCCAGGAAGGGATTGAAGTGGTTCCGGATCACGATCCCCGCTCCCCGCTCCCGGGTGCCTTCCAGGTCCGAAGAATCCTGGAGGAAGCACCGGGCGGCCTCGAGAATGGTGGAGCTGGACCGGTAGTTGAGGGGAAGGGAGATCTCCGCGGCGCGGAACTCCCTGGCGAACCTGCGGAAGATGTCCCTGCTGCCTCCCCTCCAGCTGTAGATCACCTGGTTGGGGTCGCCCACGGCGAAGAGCTTCGTCTCCTCCGACGCCAGGGCGCGGATGAATTCCATCTGGGCCCCGTCGCAGTCCTGAAACTCGTCCACGATGATCCACCGGGGCGACCACCCGCTTGTCCCCGCCAGGGCCGCGGCGTTCCGGAGAAGGTCGTCGAAGTCCATGGCGTTCTGGAGCACTTTTTCCCGGGCGAGCAGCTCCACGAGCGCGGAGATGCCGTCCTCCCGCTTCATCCGGCCGAAGAGCGTCCTTCCCGCGGCACAGGCCTCCAGCCGCTTCATCAGCCTGTTTCGGTATTTTATGGTCAGCCCGTGCTCCACGATGAGCCGCTCGGCCATTTCCAGCAGGCCGTCGGGGTCGAGAACGGAGAAGGACGGGGTGTAGCCCAGGGTCTCCACGGGAAGGATACGTTGGAGCATTCTCATGGCCACGCTGTGGAAGGTGCCGAACCAGGCCGTGCTCTCCAGGGCGGCGCAGGGAGCGGCCGCGGCCAGGCGGCTCCGTATCTCGTCCGCAGCCTTGTTCGTGAAGGTCAGCACCACCATGTCCTCCAGGGGAACCCCGTTGACCGTGTGCTCGTAGAGGGCCTTGCAGATGAGGACGGTGGTCTTGCCGCTTCCCACGCAGGCGTTGACGAGGGTGGCCCGGCCCTGTTCGAGCACCGCCTGCCGCTGGTAGGGGTTGAGCCTCTCCAGGAGGGATCCGGCGGACGTCATGGCCCCTCACCGCCTCCCGCCGACGGCACATCCCCGGGAGGCGGAAGGGTCTCGAAAAGACTGCCGATCGCCCAGAGGACCACCCTCTTGTCCAGGTGGTAGTCTCCCACGCAGGCAGGACAGCCGCCCCTGCACGGGCATCCCCGGATCATCCGGTCCGCCCTGCGGAGAATGTCCCGCACCAGGGAGAACCCCTTGCGGGAGAACCCGAGGCCTCCGGCGTACATGTCGAAGACACACACGGACATCCTGCCCCCCTCGGGGCCGTCCCCGGCCAGGAGGGCGCTGCCCATGTCCTCCGGTGTGGCCATGGCGGCCATCATGGCGGCGTTCAGCAGGGCGAAGCTCAGCCCTTCGGCGTAGGTCTTCCGGAACTGGAATCCCGGCATCGGGGCAGGGGCCAGGGAGAGAAACAGGCGCCGCACCTCGCCGGGGAGGGCGATCCAGAATCCCTCCGTATCGAAGGATTTGCTCAGCGGACGGTCGAGCAGTTCCATGCCCAGGTTCTGGTGGTTGTGAAACTGCTGCCGCCGGAAGCCCACCGTGGTGTAGGCCACCCGCACGTCCCCGAGGCCGCAGAGGGTCCTGCCCAGGGGTTCGGTCTTCTCGTCCCTGATTTTGTGCACCTCGGTCATATCGCAGGAGACGGTGTAGTAATTTCCGTCCGTGGGCCGGGCCAGGGCCTCGGTGTGGTTCAGGTCCAGGCTCTCCACCAGGTACTGGAGCCCCTCGTGGAGGTAGACGGCGCCCCGGTAGATCTCCCGGAAGGCCTGGAGCTCGTCCATCTCCGTGAGAAGGGATCCGTCGGCTGCGTTCTTCAGCCTGTACCGGGTTCTGTCCATGTTGCGCAGGCTGATCTCCCCCGCCGGGTAGGCCCCTCCGGACCAGAAGTACTTTCCCTGCTCCTTCCGGAGCTCCTTTCCGGGAAGGAGGACGGGGACGATCTCCCCGAGGTCCGGGAAAAGGGCCCCGTCGTCCACGGAGAGGGGCAGCTCGGCCGCCGCGGCCCGCACGTGGGCCACCTGGATGAAGAGGTTGTCCGGGTCCACCACGGCGCTTTCGCTCTCCCCCGAGAAGAGCCACTCCGGATCGATGGCGAGATACTGGTCCAGGGGCAGGTTGTCCAGCAGCAGGACCACCGACGCGCTCCTGTCCTTCCGCCCCGCCCGTCCCGCCTGCTGCCAGAAGGAAGCCCGGGTGCCGGGGAACCCCACGAGCACGGCCGTGTCGATCCGCCCGATGTCGATTCCCAGCTCCAGCACGTTGGTGGCCACGAGGCCCCGCAGCCTGCCCGACGCCATTTTCTCCTCGATGTCCCGCCGCTCCAGGGGCCTGTATCCTCCCCGATAGCCGGAGACCAGGGAGGCCATGTCCCGCCCTCCGGACTCCGGGGCTGATTCCTTCAGCCTGTCCCGGACTTCCTTCAGGACGACCTCCACGGCGTTCCGGGATTTGCAGAAGGCCAGAAAGGGCGAGTTTTCCCGGACAAGCCGGGCGAGAAGCCCCGTGGCCTCCCGGGCCGGGGAGACGCGGAACTCCGTCCCCCGGGCGGTGGGGGGCTGCCAGAGGAAAAAGCGCTTTTCCGGCGACGGGGAGCCGTCCCGGGAGACATGGGAAAAGGGACGGCCGCAGATGTTCTCCGCGAGCTCCACGGGGTTGGCGATGGTGGCGGAGCTGCACAGGAAGCGGGGCGAGGAGCCGTAGTACCCGCAGATCCGCCCGAGGCGCTTCATCACGTTGGCCAGATGGGAGCCGAAGGCCCCACGGTAGGAATGAAGCTCGTCCACCACGATGTACTTCAGGTTGGCGAAGAAAAAGCTGAAGCCGTAGCTGCCGTGGTTCGGCAGAAAGGTGGCGTTGAGCATTTCGGGGTTGGTGAGGACGATGTTCGCGCTGCTCCGGATGCGGCCCCGCTCGGCGGAGGGGGTGTCCCCGTCGTAGATCCCCGCCTGGAGGCGGGACGGGCCGAAGAATTCCAGGAGAGGGACGAAGCTCCGGAACTGGTCGCTCGCCAGCGCCTTCGTGGGGTACAGGAAGATCGCCCTGGCCGCCGGGTTCGTCAGTATCTCCTGCAGGACGGGGAGCAGGAAGCCCAGGGTCTTGCCGCTGGCCGTGGAGGTGGTGACGATCACGTTTTCGCCGTCCACGGCCCGGTCGAACATCTCTCCTTGGTGGGAATAGAGCATGCTGATCCCGCTGCGCTCCAGGAAGGCGCGCAGTTCGGGCAGCATCCTGTCCGGGAAGGGGGTGAACACCGCTTCCCGCTTCGGGATCACCTGTTCGTGGACTATCTTCTTCCGGTACTCTTCCATGCCGGTCATGGAAACGCCCTCACTCGCCCGCCGGATATGGATCCTCCGGATATGCCGGAAGACGGAACGGGCCAGGAATCAATAATGGGACGTCCCCGTCCGGCTGTCGTACCCGGCCCGGGAGACGATCTCCTTCATGCGGCGGGCGCACTCAGTCAGAGTCTCCCTTGCGTCCATGGTGAGCACTTCCCGGTCCTTCATGACGATTTTGCCGTCGATGATCGAGTCGGTGACATCGTGCCCGTCGGCGCTCTCCACGACGGTGCTGACGATGTTCTGGGTGGGGAAAAGATGGGGCTGCTCAAGGTTCAGCAGGATCAGGTCAGCCTTCTTGCCCGTTTCCACAGTACCGGTGAGGGCGCTGTGTCCCATAGCGGCGCTCCCTCCGGCGGTGGCCATCTTGAGGAGCTCGGAGCACCTGAGAACCACGGGGTCGAACACGGGCAGGCCCCAGTAGGCTATGGTCGCGCTGCGGAGGGTCTTCATCTCGTCGAAGAGGTTCGAGTTCGTGTTTCCGCTGCCGTCACAGCCGAGGCCGATGCTGACGCCCGCCTCAAGCATCCGGGGTGTCTTCGGGAAGCCGTGGTTCGTGACGTTGGCCCGGGGGCAGTGGACCGCCTTCACCTGCCGCTCCGCCAGGAGGGTGATGTCATGTTCCGAAAGCACCACGTTGTGGGCCGTCAGGAGGTTCGGTCCGAGGGCTCCCATTTCGTCGAGAAACTCGGCTGGGCGCTTCCGGTAACGCTCCAGGCAGAAGCGGACTTCGTCCCGGTGCTCGCAGAGGTGGGCGTGGATCCCCGTGCTGTATTCCGCGGCCTTTTCCGCCGTTCTCCGGACCAGCTCCGGCGAGCAGGTCATCACCTGCCGGAGGGCGAACCAGATCTCGACCCGGCCGTCCCCCGCGCCGTGGTAGTTCCTGTACAGTTCCTCGGTCCGGGCGATGGCGTCCTCCGCCGATTCCTTCATGGCGCTGCAGATTTCCCCGCCCATGTCCATGGTGGACCTGGCGATGGCGGCCCTCATGCCCGACTCGATCACCGCGTCCGCCGCCCGGTGCATGTGGACGCCGCCCGAATCGGCGAAGGAGGTGGTGCCGGACCTGATCATCTCCAGGCAGGCCAGTTTCGCGCTCCAGTACACGTCGTCAGGAGTCAGGGTGCTCTCGAAGGGAACAAGAAAGCGGGTCCAGATCATGGGGTACTCGTCGGCGAGCCTCCCCCTCAGCAGCTGCTGGCAGGTGTGGGTATGGGCGTCTACGAACCCCGGCATAAGCAGCTTGCCCCGTCCGTCGAGGGTCTCCCGGGGGGTGTATTGCTCCTCCGCCTCGCCGGCATTGCCGATGAAGGCGATATAGCTGCCGTCAATGGCCACCGACACCGATTCCCTGACGTCATACTCGGGAGTGAGGAGTGAGCAGTTCCGGATCAGGATGTCGCAGTGCACTTTCCCGGCCTCCTCAGACGGATCCCGTGTACTTCAGGACCTGGTCCGCCACGAAGGCCGACATGATGAAGGTACCCGTTATGACCAGCACGGTGATGGCGATCAGCTTGACGCCCATCCTGCCGAAGTTTTTCATGTCCTTTCCCAGGGAGATGCCCGCGAAGGCCCCGAGGGCCGTGGCCGGAGCGAGGAACGCAAAGTTATTCGCCCAGGCAATCACCTGCTCCTTGAAGGGGGAGAGAGGGCAGGCCAGCAGCAGGCCCGTCAGGGAGACGTACATCATGGTGGGCAGCTTGATGAAGCGGCTCATGAACCGGCTGATGGTCACTCCCGCCAGGGCTATCCCGCCGAGAACGGCGTATCCCTGGAGGGACTGGACCAGCGTATATTTGTAGCCGATCATGTTGGTGAGGATCATGATCGTCCCGGCAAGAGCCAGGAGCCCCATCTGCTCGAAGAAACGGATCTCCGCCTTCGCTTTCATTCTGCTTCTCCTCCCGCGTTGCTGTTTATTGTATTCCGGGCGAATATCCTGCCGACCGTCGGTTCAAGCTTGTTGTAGAGCCACGTGGTGAGTGGCAGGCCGATGAAGGTTCCCATGTAGATCCCGGTGATGCCGGTGAGCATATCGCTTGCCCCTCCGAGGACCGGTATGACCTCGGCGTAGTCCGGGTAGATGGCTGCGAGGGTTCCCGCTGCGGCGGTCATCATGCTCCCGCTCCCCACGCCCGAGGCCATGGCCAGCGCCAGGGGATGGAAGACGTTCCACGAGGCCACGATGCTGGCCAGGAGGCTCATGAACACCGTTCCGATGACGGAGCCCACGATGTACACGGCGAAGGTGCCCTTGGTCTCAGGGGCGTCAGGACCGTAAATGTCTGTGGTGAGGCCCAGGTTGGAATCCCTGTTGATGGAGTAGCAGGCCCCGATGGCTTCTTTCTTCAGGCCGAGAAGGAGCGCCACCGGCAGGGAGATGAGAATGGTTCCCAGGTTTCCGAACTCCTGGAGCAGAAGGGCCGGTCCCACCTCCACCAGCCTGGCCAGGTTCGCCCCGGCCCCCACGCCCATCTTCGCCATGAAGGGGGCGAGGCAGACGAGAACCATAGCTCCCGCGGCGCCGGACTCCTTCATATCGAAGAGCCTCAGCAGATCGGGCCCGAAGAGCCCGCCGATGATGGTCGCGAAGACCATGGGGAAAAGGGTCAGCGTTCCGATGCCGATGTCGAACTTCACGATGCCGATCATATCGCTGAGGACAGCCAGAACCAGCGCCCCCGCATACACTTTCCAGTACCGCAGCAGCCTTCCCTTGATGGATGATTCCACGTCGATTTCCTCCCTGAAAAAAAATGGCCCCCGGAACAGGGGGTGGGCATAAATGCATCCTGTACCATGTCAGACATGGCAACTCTGGAATGATACACCAAACATAAAAACATATCAACGCCTAAATATAAGTATTTTTTTCAACATATCTCAGAGAAATGAAGGAATTATGCCGCAGCTCGCCCCTGGAACTCAGAGGAGCCGTCCATTGGAACAGTATCTCCACACTGTCCACCCTTTTGAGGGTTTTCACCGTGCTCCCGCCGGAGAAAAGAACAGCAGAAATACAACGAAAGAACAAAAAAGCTTCCGGTTCCGGATCACGCCGCTCTCTCCTTCCGAAACTCCTCTGCCGTCCCGGGCTCCTCCCTGTCTCTTCACAGCTCCCCCAGCGCCCCCAGGATGGCCTTCCAGTCAAAGGTCCGGGCCAGGTGGAAAAGTTCGTCGTCACCGTTGATGGAATTCAGGGTGAACACGATCGTCTCGGGTGCGCTTCTGGAAAGGCTGTAGGGAGGCAGAAAGACGTACAGCGTGGCCTCGGGGACTTTCCTCTCCGGAGAGACCCTGTAGACGATCTCCGCATAGCGGATCCCGTCGATGACCCCCTGACGCATCCGTTCCGACGAAACATCGAGCGCAGTTTCCTCGAAATCGTCCCTTCCGTCCGGGTTTCCCGGCATCTTGAGGGCCTGCACCACGAGGTTCCTGCCCTGGTGGTACTCCCTGGTGAACACGGCGGCCCTGCCCTGTCCGGAATCGGGCGTCACGATGGGGACCATCTCCATGCCTTCCCACCCTGGGAGATCCTTGAGAAGGTGACGCATCTTCTCCGTGAAAGGCTCGGCATCCGAAGGAGAAACACAGAAAAGCAGTATTGCAGCGGCAAAGAACAGGAACAGCGTTTTTTTCATCCCGACAGCCCCTTCCGGATATCTGGAATTCTGAAATTTCCTGTATTATATATGTCCACCCGGGATGCTTTTCAACTTTCCGGAGCGTGTTTTTTCCGGTTTCCGGGAAAGCGGCTGTTTTCCGGGCCGGCCCGGAAACATCCTGGGATTTCAGATGACCGGCAAGGCGGGAAGACTGTCCGGAAGAGGGTGATGGCATGTTTTTTATCAAAGACAGAGAAAAGGCCCTGCGCAGATACGATTTCTTTCTCATTTTTCTGGCGGTCGCATCGGTTGGGCTGATCATAGCCGAGGAAAGAATGGATTTCACTGAGGCCGAAGAGGGAATCTTCGGCCTCGTGGATACAGCCGTGTGGCTGATCTTCGTGGGAGACTACTTTTCACGGCTCTTTCTCGCGGGGGACAAAAAACTGTACGTGAAAACCCACATCATCGAACTCATCGCCATACTGCCCTTCGATGCCCTGTTCAAGGGTCTCCGGTCCCTTCGGCTCTTCAGGATGCTCCGTTCAACCCGGGCGCTTCGGATTCTCCGGCTTATCAGGCTCGCCGCCTACTTCGGCAGGGCCCACCGGTACGCCTCCCGGTTCCTGAGGCAGCACAATTTCCAGTACGTCCTCTTTTTCACGGTGCTCACGGTCCTCATCGGTGCCGCGGCAGTCCGCTACTTCGAGCAGATGGGCTTTTACGACGCCCTCTGGTGGGCCTTCGTGACGGCGACCACCGTGGGGTACGGCGACATCTCACCCTCCACGGCAGGGGGAAGGATTGTGGCGATCATGCTGATGCTGGTGGGGATCGGCTTTATAAGCACCCTCACCGGGACCATCGCGTCCTTTTTCGTCGCTCCCGCCCCTGAGCCGGAGGCGAAACCGAAGAACGAATTTCTCTCCCTCGCCCTGCAGAGGCTCGAAAACTTCGAGAACCTCAGCACGGAAGAAGTCCGGGAGATCTGCGCCGTCCTCCAGGGGCTCAAGGAAAAACAGTAGTTTTTCCGTTTCCGGAGTCATGCCTCCCCGGCGGATGCGCCTCCGGAAACGGGAAGGGCGGAGCCATCCCGCTTTCTGTTCAGAAGAAAATCCAGCCCCTCCGGAGAACAGTTGAGCACCAGCTCCGGGGGGAAATTCATCTCCCGGAGAAGAGCCCTGCAGCGGCCCATCTCGCCCACGTCGTACCAGATATGGGCGTCGCTTCCCAGCACCACCGGCACGTCATGGCGGCGGCAGACCTCCAGCATGATCCGGGCGTTCTTTACGCCGTTCTGCCGCCCCGAGCCCGGGCAGAAGCTGGAGTTGTTGATCTCGAGGGCCACCTTCTCCCGCTGGGCGGCCAATACCACCTCTTCGTAGTCGAGGGGGTAGCGGTCATCGTCCGGGTGGCCGATGATCTTCACGTAGGGGTTCGCCATGGCGCCGATCAGGGCCCTGGTGTTCTGTTCCATGGTCCCGAAGGGAATGCAGGGCGGATGGAGGCTCGCGATGGCATATTCCAGCTTTCCCAGGACATCCTCCCCCACGTCGAGGGAGCCGTCAAAGTCCAGAATGTTCGCCTCGATCCCCTTCAATATCCTGATCCCCAAGAGGGACTCCCGGATCACCTTGTAGTTCCCGAAATGAAAGGAATGGCAGGTGCCGGGCATGGCGGGAGCGTGGTCGGAAATGCCGAGGGCGGTGAGCCCCCGCTCCGCGGCGGCCTCGATGTTTTCCTTCAGCGAGCTGTAGGCGTGCCCGCTGGCGATGGTATGGGTGTGCAGGTCAAATAGAGGTTTCATTGGATCTCCTTGAGGTTTTTCCGGTAATCGTCCGGATTCTGTCCGGTCCTTTCGTTCTTTTGTACACCAGGGACGCCCCCCTGTCCAGACCGCGCCCTGCACAATAGGAACAAAAGGGCGGGAAAAAGGAAAGCCCCAATCCGCGAGCATCGGTGACGCTCTCCGCTGTCTGCGGATTTCAGGTAAATCCGGGGATGTTTTTTTCCGCCCTTTGAGCCACAATAGACCGGAAGAAAACACCACGGAAGGAGTGGAACCATGCTGTACGTGCGGGAAACGATTGTCGGCCCCATGGCCATCGGAAGCGACGGGGAATTCATCACCCACCTCTATCTGCCCAAAAACACGGCTGAACTGGACGGATTCGAAAAAAAGGAGCCTCCCGTAGTGAAAGAGGCCTTCCGGCAGCTCGAACTTTACCTGGCCGGAAAACTGAAGCAGTTCGACCTTCCTCTGAAGGCCGAGGGGACACCCTTCATGAAAAAGGTGTGGGAAAAGCTCGTGGAGGTCCCCTACGGGAAGACGGCGAGCTACAAGGATCTCGCCATCGCCTCGGAAAACCCGAAGGCGGTCCGGGCCGTGGGCATGGCCAACGCGCGGAACCCCATCGCCATCTTCATTCCCTGCCACCGGATCATCGGGGCGAACGGGAAGCTCGTGGGCTACGGCGGCGGACTGGAGCTGAAGACATGGCTCCTCGAAATGGAGGCGGCCCATTCAGCGGAGGAGTCCCCCATCCGGTAAACCGGATGAAGCCATGATCATCAGTGCCAGCAGGCGGACGGACATCCCCGCTTTTTACGCCCCGTGGCTGGAGCGCCGCCTGGAGGACGGCTTCGTCCTCGTGCGGAACCCCCGGAACCCGGCCCAGGTGAGGAGAATCTCCCTCGTCCCCGCCGACGTGGACTGCCTCGTCTTCTGGACGAAGGACGCCCGTCCTCTGTTCGGCCTCCTGGACAGGCTCGACGGGGCAGGGTATCCCTATTATTTCCAGTGGACCGTCACCCCGTACGGTTCCGGCCTGGAGCCGGGGATCGCCCCGAAGGAGGAGATTCTCGCCGCTTTCCGGGTCCTGGCAGGAAGGCTCGGGTCCCATAGGGTCGTCTGGCGGTACGACCCGGTGATTGTCTCGGAGGAATATCCTGCGGAACGGCACAGGGAGGAGTTCTCCCGGATGTGCCGCTTTCTGGAAGGCAGCACGGAACGGTGCGTCCTGAGTTTTGTGGACATCTACAGAAAGAACCGGGGCAGGGGCTTCCGGGAAACCTCGCCGGAGATCATGCACGGCCTGGTCCGTTCCTTTGCCGGAAGCGCCGCCGGACGGGGGATTTCCCTTCACACCTGCTGCGAGGCGGAAGATTTCGGCGGGGAGGGCATCCCCCGGGGAGCCTGCGTCGACAGGACCCTGGCGGAACGGATCGCCGGACACCCCCTGGATGCCGGAAAGGACAGGAACCAGCGCCCCCTGTGCGGGTGTGCCGCAAGCGCCGACATCGGCGCATACGACACCTGTCCTGCGGGGTGCCTTTACTGCTACGCCGTCCGGGACCTCCGGACAGCCGAGGCGAACCGGGCCCGGCACGACCCGGACTCCCCCTTTCTCGTCCCGTAAAAAAAGCGGCCCCGGAAGGGCCGCTCCAGCACAAACTGACGGAATTATTCCTTCAGGGTCACACGCTCCATTCCTGTCCGAAGAGCTTTCCTGTTCATTTCGAGCAGTTCGGGCCGCTTGCCGAGTTTTTCTTCGATGGCGTCCAGCATCTCCTGTTCCGAAAGGGCCCCGCTCAGCTGAATGTAGGCGCCGATGACCACGATGTTGGCCACCTTGGGCGACCCGATCTCGAGGGCGATGGCATCGGCCTGAATCTCCGCAACCCGGACGTCCGTCCGCTTCCCCTCCCAGCGGCAGAGGGAGCTGTTGAGCAGGATGATTCCCCCGGGCCGGACGGAGCCGAGAAACTTCTCCAGGGACGGCTGGTTCATGGCGATGAGGGTATCCACATACCGAGACACGGGAGCACCGATCTCGCCGTCGGAAATGGTGACCGAACAGTTCGCCGTTCCCCCCCTCTGCTCAGGTCCGTACTTCGGAAGAAACAGGGCGTTCCGTCCCGCCTTGCAGGAGGCGTACCCCAGCATCTGCCCGATGACCATGACCCCCTGTCCGCCGAAACCCGCAACGGTAATCTTCTTTTCCATGATCATTCATCTCCATCCCGGAACACGCCCAGGGGAAAAACTTTCATGGTGTTCTCCCGCATCCAGTCCATGCACTCCAGGGCAGGCATTCCCCAGTTCGTGGGGCAGTTGGAGAGGAGCTCCACGAAGGTGAAGCCCTTCCCGGCCATCTGCATCCCGAAGGCCTTCCTGATGCCCTTCTTCGCCTTCAGGATGTTCGCCGGGCAGTCGAGGGCAAACCGGGCGATGTACTTCGGCGCCTCGAGCTGGGAGAGAATTTCGCACATCTTCATGGGGTACCCCGTCTCGGCGGGATTCCTCCCTTGTGGGGCCGTGGTGGCCTTCTGGCCCACAAGGGTGGTGGGGGCCATCTGGCCTCCCGTCATGCCGTAGGTGCTGTTGTTGATGAAGATGACGGTAAAGTTCTCCCCCCGGTTGGCGGCGTGCATTATCTCCGCCATGCCGATGGCGGCCAGGTCGCCGTCGCCCTGGTAGGAGAAGACGAGCTTCCCCGGCGCAGCCCGCTTCGCGCCGGTGGCCACGGCGGGAGTCCGCCCGTGGGGCGAAACCACCACGTCGGTGTTGAAGTGGAACATGCCCAGGGTGCCGCACCCTACGGCCAGTACGGCCACGGCGTTCGTCCGCTGGTCCATCTCGTCCAGCAGCTCGGCGATGAGTCGGGTGGCCACGCCGTGAAGGCAGCCGGGGCAATAGGCCAGTCCCCGGTCGGTGAGGGATTTCGGCCGCTCGTATATCTTCTCCATGTCAGCGCGCCTCCTTTGCGATGGCCAGTTCCACGGCTTCGACGATCTCTTCGTTGGTGAGGATGACCCCTCCGGAGCGGCCGCAGGAATGGACCGGGATGGCGTCCGCAACGGCAAGCCGGATGTCGTCCATCATCTGGACGGGGAGGGTCATCTCCGTGTCCAGCAGGAACTTCACCCTGCTCCTGTCGAGCCTCTTCAGGTGCTCCACCGGGAAGGGATACAGGGAAATTGGGCGGATCATGCCCGCCCGGATGCCTTTCCCCCGGAGTTCCCCTATCGCCGTCCGGGCGGCCCGGGCAGCGGTGCCGTAGGCCACGATCACATACTCCGCGTCCTCGAGAAGATATTCCTCGGCGAGGACTTCCTTTTCCTTCCATTCTTCGTACATTTCACCGGCCCGGATATTCAGAAGCTCCTGGTACTCCGGCTCGAGCAGGCAGGAGGTAACCACGTTCACGCCGACACCCGAGGGATTGAAGTACTTCGCCCCCCAGCCGGTGTAGGAGAAGGTCACCGGCTCCTTCGCCTCGGGAAGGGTCACGGGCTCCATCATGGAGCCGATCCAGCCGTCCATGAGCACCATCACCGGGTTCCTGTACTGCACCGCCAGTCCGAAGGCTTTGTAGGTGAGGTCGATGGCCTCCTGCACGGTGGAAGGAGCCAGGACGATCACCCGGAAGCCCCCGTGACCCAGCGCCTTCGTGGCATGGAGGTAATCGGACTGGGCCGCCTGGATGGCCCCGAGCCCTGGGCCGCCCCGCATGACGTTCACGATCACCGCAGGAAGGCAGGCCCCGGCGAGGGTGGAAATCCCCTCGGCCTTCAGGCTGATCCCCGGCCCCGAGGAGGACGTCATGGCAAGGGTTCCCACGGACGCGGCCCCGTAGACCATGCAGACCGAGGCCGTCTCGCTCTCCCCCTGCAGGAAAACCCCGCCGGCGGCGGGCATCCTCCGGGACATGTACTCCGGTATTTCGTTCTGGGGCGTTATGGGATACCCGGCGAAAAACCGGCACCCCGCCAGGATTGCCGCTTCCGCCACTGCCTCGTTTCCTTTCAGGAACTGTCTTTCCATGATCCCTTCCTTTCCCGCGGGAAGCGCGGACGGATCCCGCGATTTCGTCATTTTTTCAGCAATATGACATGCAGGGGGCACACGGCGACGCAGAGCCCGCACAGGACGCACTTCTCGGGATGAACCACGATTACGGGCCTGCATCCGCAGGCGTTCGCCTCCTCCCGGAACTCCATCACGCCTCTCTTGCAGATCTCCATGCACAGACCGCATCCCCTGCACTTTTCCGGATCCAGGAAGATGGCCGCCGGGTGCTGTTTCATCCTGCCGACAGCCGGAGGGCAAGGCCCTCCACGGGACAGTCCGCCCACGCCGACGCCGCCTCCAGGAGGGAGGCCCGGACAGCGAGAAAGGCCAGGGAAAGGCTGTTCCTCTCCAGGATTTCCAGCAGGCGGCCGTGCCCCTTCTTCACATCCTCGATTGTCGTCTCCCCGCCGAGGTTGGGATTGCTCACGATGCAGGGGGCCAAAAGACGGGCGGCGGCGGTGATGGCCGAAAGATCCTCGAGAAAGCTCCTCTCGTCGGAGAAGGGACGATACAGGTTGACCACGTAGAGCGCCCGGGAAAGCCCGCCCGCGTCGGGAAGGCACTGCCCCAGGGAGCGGGCACCGTTCACGCTGCCCCCCATGTCGAGAAAACAGCGGACTCCCTCGTCCCGCAGAAGACCAGGGACACCGTCGGGCAGCACGGGCGAGTCGAGAAACTCGAAGCCCGAATGGAAGACCGCCCCGCTCCTTTCCACCGCGTCCCGGGCCTCCCGGGAGCGGAAGAGGGGCTTGGTCTGGTCCATGTCGAAGAAATGGACCGGCGGTCCCCCGTCGCCTGCGGCCCGGATGGCCAGGTTCAGGGCGATCTCCGACTTGCCGCTGCCGGAGGGGCCGAGAAACACCCAATTCTTTGCCCGTGGACCCGGCAAACTGCACACCCCGACGGGGTCCGTCACGTGTCCAGCCTTTCGAGGAAATCCACCAGCAGACCGTTGAACCGGTCCGGCTGCTCCATCATGAGGAAGTGCCCTGTGTCGGTCCATTCCACGTAAGTCAGGTCAGGGAAGGTCTCCCGGAGTTTTTGCTCCGTCTCCGCCGGAAGCTCGGGAATTTTGGAGTACACCGCCAGGGAAGGCACGCTGAAGCTGCGGCGCACCCAGTTCTCCCGCCGGATGAACTCTGCCATGGAGCTGTTTGCCGCGTATGGGTCCGCCGATGACATGACCCCGGTGATCTCTTTTCTCAGGTCTTCGGGGGTCCTGCCGTAGAAGGTGGCGTTGATGAACCAGAGGACGAGGTTCTCCCGGTCCGGACCTGAAAGCCCGTCGGAAAGGCCCTTCATCTCCGCCTCCCATGGCGGGACCTCCCCGGGGTCGTCGGGAAGCCAGAAGAAGGCCCCGTCCGCGTTGCAGAGGCCCCGGGCCTCGCCGGGATAGTCGGCGAGGAACTGGACGGCCACCCCGTAGCCCATGCTGTGCCCGGCAAGCACAGGCCGCTTCACGCCGGCATGGTCGATAACGGCCTTCACGGCCCGGGCGAAGAACTGCAGGGTATAGGGCCTGTCATGGGGTTTTCCGCTCTTCCCGAAGCCGGGAAGATCCAGGGCGATCACCCGGTACCGGTCCCGCAGGGCGGACGTCTGGAAACGCCAGAAATCCCCGGTGCAGGCCCAGCCGTGGATGAAGACCACCGGCAGGGCGTCCCCGGGGCCTTCGTCCAGGTAGCTCACCTCGACGCCGTCGAAGGAGGCCGTCCGCAGGCGCTTCTCCGGTTCAGCCGCCGTAGGGACGGTTGCCGTCAGCACGATCAGGGCGGCACAGAACAGCCACGCCAGTTTTTTCATTGTCCGGTTCATTGATACCAGCCTCCGCGATTCAAAGTTTTCTTTCCGGGCCTTGGATGGCCCTATTCTACATCCGCCGGAGGAAGAAGGGGAAACTCCCCTCCCCTCTTTCCGCCGGAAGGAACTATTTCATGTCGTGCAGTATCTGGGCTGAGGCATGGACCGCCTTCTGCAGGAGATCCAGGCGGAAGTTCTCGTTGGGTGCGTGGCCCCCGCTGTCCTGGTTGGCGTAGGGAATCCCCAGGGCCGGAACGCCGAGGATGTCGGTCCATACGTAGCTCGGCAGGCTTCCTCCAAGGCCCAGGGAGAGGGCGACCTTGTCGGTATACACTTTTTCCAGGGCTGAGACCACCGTTCTGCACACCGGAAGATCTCCGTCGGTCTTCGACGGGTACATGAAGCCATGGACCGTCACCCGCGCTCCGGGGGCATGGCGGGCGACATGCCCCTTGATTTTCTCCGCGACGTCGAGGGGGTTCTGGTCCACCACGAGCCGGGCGTCCATCTTCACCGAGGCTTTCGCCGGATTGATGGTTTTGGAACCCTTCCCCTGGTAGCCGCAGGTAATCCCGTTGATGGTAAGCGTGGGCAGGAGGTTGAGCTTCGTGTAGTACTCATTTTTGTCGAGGCCGAAGGAGGGCACGCCGTAGAGGTTTTTGAGGTTCTCCCTGTCGAAGGGCAGCCCGGCGATGATCTCCATGTCCTTTTCCGTGGGCGTCCGGACCCCGTCCATGAACCCTTCGACCAGGATGTTGCCCTGCTCGTCCTTCATGGTCCGGAGCAGGCGCAGAAGCTCCCATCCGGCGTTGGGTATGATGTCCCCGCCCCGGCCGGAATGGCAGTCGAACCGGGCGGTTTCCATCTCGATCTCGAAGTTCAGCACACCCCTGCACCCCAGGCAGACGTTGAGCACGTCCCCGGAAAGCATGGGCCCGTCCACGGCGAGAGCGATGTCGCAGGCCAGCCTCTCCCTGTTCTGTTCCACGAAGGGGGCGAGGCTGGTGCTCCCCGACTCCTCCTCTCCCTCGAAGACGAACTTCACACCGCAGGGAATGTCCGTACCCGTCTCCCGGAAGGCCCGGACGGCCAGGATGTGGGCCATGAGCTGCCCCTTGTTGTCGGCAATTCCCCGTGCGTACAGCCTGCCGTCCCTGACGGCGGGCTCGAAGGGGCGGGATTCCCAGAGCTCCAGGGGCTCCGGAGGCTGAACGTCATAATGGCCGTAGAAAAGGACGGTCTTCCCGTCCTTCCGGCCCGACGGGATCTCGCCGTACACCACAGGATTGCCGCCGGTTTCCAGGATTTCCGTCCTGATCCCGGCGGAGGTCATCATCCCCCCGAGAAGCCCGGCGCACTCCCGCACTCCTTCTCCCGTGGCGCTGATGGACGGCTGGCGGATCAAATCCTCCACCGCCGACAGATACCTTTCAAAGTGCTCATCAATATGCCTGTGGACCTGCTCCATTCTCCCGTTCCCCTTTCCGGTACATGCTGTTTGGGCCTATTCTATTGTATCTTCCATGATGCTGTCCAAAACTTCCGGCCTGTTCGGTGCGGGAAGGGAAGGCCTAAATTTCCCGAAAAAAACGATCATTTCCTTTGAATGGTCATGCTATAATTCAGACAATATCCTCTCCCCCGGGAGAATTCCATCAGGGAGGTTTTCCCTTGAACGAAAAAAACTATTCCGTGCTTGTCTGCGACGACTCCGCCATGATCCGGAAAACACTCGGCGGCATACTGGGCGAATGGGGCATCAAAAACATTTTCGAAGCCGGGAACGGCAATGAGGCAGTGGACATGTACCGGGAGCACCACCCCGATCTTGTCTTCATGGATATTGTCATGCCTGAAAAAACCGGTCTCGAAGCCCTGGTAGAAATCCGGAGCGAAGATCCTTCCGCCCGGGTTATCATGGCCTCCTCCACGGGCACGAAGAAAAATCTCATGACCGCCATAGATGCCGGAGCTTTCGATTTCATCCAGAAACCTTTCGAGAAGGATGTCATCCACACCCTCCTTCGGAAAATTCTGAAAGGAGAACTGGACTGATGTTTTCCCGGCATTTCGGTCAGTTCCTCCTCCAGGAGGGAATCGTCACTCCGCAGACTTTGTCCCGGGCGCTCGCCAGGCTGAGCGATGCCCGCCCCCTGGTGGGAATCCTCGCCCTGGCCAAAGGCTTCATGACCCCGGCCCAGGTCAGGGAGGTCAACAGGATCCAGAAGCGGGAGGACAAGCGGTTCGGTCAGATCGCCATCGAGAAGGGCTACCTCACCGCGGAAAAACTCGAAGAACTTCTTTCGGCCCAGAAGAACGAACACGTCCTCCTGGGACAGATTCTCGTGGAGGACCGGGTCCTCTCCCACGAAGGGCTGCTCAGGGCCCTTGAACTGTACAGGGAAAAATCGGGCCTTTCTCCGGAAGGCTACGAGGCAATGACAGGGGGCGACACCGACAGGGCCGTGGCATCGGTCCTCGCAGGACAGCCCGGCGGTAAGAATTCCCTCGTCAGGATCTGGGGGGAACTCTTCGTCAGGAACGTCATCCGCTTCGTGGACCCCGCCGCTGCCCTCGATCCCCTGGCCGAGAAAGGAAACGGCGGACTCGTCACCTTTCTGCAGCCCATGAAGGGCGACAGGGAACTGACCGTCTTCATCTCCGCCGAGGAACCCGTCCTGGCGGACCTGGCCCGGAGGTTCTCCGATCTCGCCTCCGGCGTGTTCGACGAAATGGCCCGCGAGGCTGTCGGGGAATTCCTCAACGTCAGCAATGGCCTCTTCACAGTCAACTGCTCGGACAAAGGGATCGAACTCGATCTCCTTCCCCAGGAAGAGGTGCCGGGAAACGATCCCCGCCTCCGGAGAAAACCCGACGGCCTCCTGCCCCTGCTTCTGCCCGAAGGGATCCTCTGGGCGGGAATTCTCTGCTGAAAAACGAACAAACCTGCACGGGGGCGCTTTCTGCACATGCAGGGAGCGCCCCCGTTTTTTGATTTCTGCGTTTTCTCTTGACAAATACGCCAGGAAGGCTAAAATAGTCCACCAATACCATCCTGCGGAACACCGCAAAGAAAGGAGACGGCCTCATGACGAAGCTGACGGTAACCAAGAACAGCCATTTCGACGGCGGATTTTTCCAGTTCGCGTTTACCGGCGGCCTGTGGCTTTATTGCGCCACCGGCCAGGCTTTCCGTAGAGATCCGTCTTCGGCCTCTTCGTATCCGCCGTCCCCGGGAGCAGCACGGGCCTAGGGAAGCACCGGAACAAGAAAAGGAACTATCGCCGGAACCGGGTTTCTACACCCCGGTTCCGGCGTTTTTTTTGGGGAACGCATTCTGAAAGGGGGCAGGAAGAATCATGATAGTGGTCGAAATGGCGCAGAACAGTACGGGAATTGACCTGGAGCGGGTGCGGAAATCGGTGGAACGGGGCGGAACAAGCTGCCGGATCGTGTCCGGGAGAGAGGCATCCTATATCGTGGCGTCCGACGGAACGGACACATCAGGCGTCAGCGCCCTTCCAGGAGTTCGAAAAGTGAATGCCGTTTCCTGCTGCTACCCCCTTGCGAGCCGTGCGGTGCGTCCCGGGTCCAGGCCGGTGGAAATCGCCCCCGGCGTGGTTCTCGGAGAGGGTGATCCCGTTATCATGGCCGGTCCCTGCGCCGTCGAAAGCAGAGACCAGCTTCTGGAAACGGCCCTGGCCGTTCGGAAGGCGGGAGCCCGCATCCTCCGCGGCGGGGCCTTCAAACCCCGTTCTCACCCCTACGCTTTCCAGGGGCTCGGAAGCGAGGGGATCGCCCTTCTGAAGGAGGCCCGGAAAGCCTCCGGGCTCCCCGTGATCACCGAGGTCATGTCCCCGGAAGAAGCGGAATGGGTGGCTCCCCACGTGGACATCCTCCAGGTGGGGGCGAGAAACATGCAGAATTTCAGCCTCCTCAAAGTGCTCGGCCGGCTGGACAGGCCCGTGCTCCTGAAGCGGGGGATGGCCGCCACGGTGGAGGAATGGCTCCAGGCTGCGGAATACATCCTCGCGGGAGGCAACGACCGGGTCATCCTCTGCGAACGGGGCATCCGGAGTTTCGACCGGAACACCCGGAACACCCTGGACCTCGGGGTCATCCCTCTGCTCAAATCCCTGACCCACCTCCCCGTGGTCGCCGACCCGAGCCATGCCACGGGCCGGAGGGACCTGGTGCTCCCCATGAGCCTCGCCGCCATAGCAGCAGGCGCCGACGGCCTGCTCGTTGAAGTCCACTGCGACCCCGGGGCCGCCCTCTGCGACGGCCCCCAGTCCCTCGACCCGGAAGAGTTTTCCCGGCTCATGACGGCGGCGAAAAGAATCATGGAAGCGGTCCGGGAGGAGGGAACTCCGTGGCAAAGAATGCTCGCCAGGTAACCGTCCGGACGGAAACCACGGAGCAGGGAGACATCCGCCTCCGGTGCGGATCCTTTCCCACCTCTGTCGTCGTCGGCCGGGGACTCCTCCCCCGCCTGGACTCCCTGACCGGCCGGAAAGAAAGTCCCTTCATCGTAGCCGACGACATCACCGGGCCCCTTTTCGGAGACTACCCCGGAAAGCGAAAGGGCATGCATCTCCTCCCCCGGGGAGAAAAAGGGAAAAGCCTTTCCAGCATCGGCGGTATCTACACATCCCTCGCCGGATGCGGAATGGAGCGCACGGACACGATTCTCGCCCTGGGAGGAGGCGTCACGGGCGACGCGGCGGGCTTCGCGGCCGCCACCTGGATGCGGGGCATCCGGCTCATCCAGTGCCCCACCACCCTCCTCGCCCAGGCGGACAGTGCCATCGGCGGAAAGACCGGCGCAAATCTCTCGGAAGGGAAAAATCTCGTGGGGGCCTTCCATCCCGCCGAATGGGTCCTCTCGGACGTGGAGTGCCTCCGCTCCCAGAAGGAAGAAGACTTCCGGCAGGGCCTCGCCGAAGCGGTGAAATACGGGGCGGGAGAGGACTGGAACTTCCTTTCGTGGCTCGAGGAGAACGCAGGACCTATCCTGAGGCGCGACTGCGGGGTTCTTCTCCGGCTTGTTTCGGATTGTTCACGGATGAAGCTGGCGGTCGTCTCGGAAGACGAGCGGGAACAATCCGGAGCAAGGGCTCGCCTGAACCTGGGGCACACAATCGGACATGCCCTTGAAGCGGCTTCCGGGTACAAAAGATGGAAACATGGCGACGCGGTAGCCGCTGGAATAATGGTTGCAGCCAGATTGGCCGGACGCCTCGGAGAACTTGGAGAAGAGGAATGCCGGCGCATCGGGCGGATCCTCTCCAGGTTTTCCCTGCCCACAGGTCCTGATCGCCCATGGGAGGACATTCTTCTCTTCCTCGCAAGGGACAAGAAGTTCACCGGGGGGGTTCCCAGCCTCGTGATCCCCCGGAAGGACGCCCCCTGCACTCTTCGGAGCGATATTCCCCTTCCTCTTCTTCGGGAAGCTTACGAGAAAAGTCTCTGAATTCCGGGGTGTCAGGGATTCTGAATCTAAATTCTTTGTTTCCGGAGCATTTTTTGCAGGAGGGAAAACCCGGCAGATCTTAAGAAGACGATTTTCCTCCTGCAAAAAATATAGACGGCGATTTTTAATTTGGTCTTTAAAAACCTATTTATTTTTTTGCTTTATCATCAGTTCATCAGCTTCGATTTCAACCCAGTCACCTTTTTGTATAACCTCATAGAACTGTCCTTCTACATCACATACAAGAGGAATCTCCATGATAATCGAATTGCTTACTAAAACCGTACTAAGCTCTTTAACGACAAAAGCTTTCGGCTTATTCCCCTTTTCAGCGGCAAGGAAAAGGCCATCGAGCTGGACCACAGAACTCCCTTTATCACTTGGAAAAACGATTATTTTATCAGTGATTGATTCTCCTTCCAGGTTATGCCCTTCTTCTATAATTTTGCCACTGTCAGGATCGACAA
This sequence comes from Synergistaceae bacterium, assembly GCA_018436595.1. GTDB lineage: Bacteria > Synergistota > Synergistia > Synergistales > Aminobacteriaceae > Aminivibrio. The sequence continues at coordinate 80,399 of JAHDLC010000036.1, forward strand.
GATAAAAGTTTATTGCCTCATTTGTAAGTACTGCCTCACCAGAAACTTTCCCTCCGGTAACATTCCGGCAACTGAACTTTAAAAAATCCGCCCTTTTCATCTTACTTCCCCCTCAATAGCAGCTTGGACACATTCCTGAAGGCTCCGCACTATCAGCTTCATTTTTCTTTTTGCAACATAATACGCACACTTCGGCGATTCGGTTAATCCTTTCTTCCCCTCCATATGAGCCCAAATCGGCTGATCGACACAACTGTCTTCAACAATGCGGCCACCAGCTTCACTGATTACTTCTGCCAGTCCCATGCGTTCTGATAATTCTTTATTAAGATAAGATGTAAAAATCCAAAGCTCCGTTTTCAATTTTCTTCCCTCGACCATCTGAGCGACTTCTTTAATCTGGAAGATGGTCAAATGAGGGCAGCCAAGGATAACAAAGGAAATCTCTCCCTTTCCGGCAGACAGCGTTTTTCGTACCTGATCGAGGTCTTCATTCTTAATTTCGATAACTTTTTTTGGTTTTTCTCCATGGAAACAATCATTCAATGTTCTTGCCTCCGGTGTCATACCTAAGACATGAAACATTGGGATGACACCATGGACGTTTAACTCTGTACTTAAGTTCATGAAAGCTTCTTTTGAAGGATCCTTTTCTATTCCGGAAAAAACGGGCACACCAGAACCCATTTTTTGTGGTACAGCGTAACCCAACAATTGAAAATCGAAGTCATTTTTTATTTCCGCATTCACTTCAATCAAGACGTCGCCTTTTCTTTTCTCATCCAGCAAAAAACCATATAACGGAGTAACACCTGTTATTGCAGCACAAAGAGCGCTTTGTGACGATTCCCTGTTAGTTCTGGCACCATACACAGAATTCACGAAACAGGATGCACCTGATGCAGCAAAAGCAACGGTTTCCCGAAATCTGGGAACATTATTCTCAAAATATGGAGTACATTGAAAGGTTGGCACTATTCCTACCTTCTTATATGCATTTTGGGTTTCTTGATGAACTTGCAGTTCTTGAGGAGTAAAAGTGCATATTTTTTCAAAATATTTCTTATTAAAAGCCGGATTTACTGTTGACATAACTTTGCATTTAGCCCCTCCTTCCACAAGTTTTTTCACAAACCAAAGATCACCTTCCTGATTACTCAAAGAAATGTGGACTCTGCTGACTTTGGTCATTTTTTCAGCCTGGAATGCTTCTCCGATACCGACCAAAATCTTCATCGCAGTTGCGACACCCATACCATGTTTTCCTTCAAGCATGTCTCTTTCATCTTGGTTCAAATGCATCTGAATCCCTCCAAAGGTGATTAATCCGTTTCAGTAGATTTTTTAATGCTGAATTCTTAACTGTTGAGTGCCAAGACATCGTAGACTGATTTTTGTGCCAGGACATCGTTTACAAAAGTTTTTCTTGCGATTGTTTTGATTTCGCTTCATCTTCATGGGTATCCTAATATTACTGAGGTGGAACCCGTGAAAAATAAGGATGAGCAGCAGAGAATTCTGGCCGTTCAACGTTTTCGTGATGGCGAAAAGCCTGAATCCATCTGCGCTTCACTCGGCAAATCGAGAGCCTGGCTCTACAAGTGGCTAAAACGCCAGGAGCACCATGACAACGAAGAACCCTGGTGCAAGGACTCATCACGGCGTCCGAAAAACTGCGCCAACAGAACGCCGGATGAAATCGAGGAGATTGTGAAGATTGTCCGTCTCAGCCTCTACAACAAAGAGGTCTTCTGCGGTGCTCAAGCCATCCTCTGGGAGCTGGAGGACATGGATATTTCGCCTCTGCCGTCGCTCCGCACCATCAACAGGATTCTCGCGCGGAACGAACTGACCCATCGAAGAACGGGGCGCTATTCCCCCAAGGGAACGCCGTATCCGGCGCTTCCTTCCGCCGGAGTCAACGACACCCATCAGGCGGATCTCGTCGGACCGTGCTACCTAAAGGGGCCGATTCGCTTCTACAGTCTCAACGTGGTCGATCTGGCCACTGCGAGGTGCGGACTGTACCCCTCGGTCTCGAAAGGAGCGAAGAGCATCATGAACGGCCTCTGGAATATCTGGAAACGTCTGGGTATTCCGGACAGAGTCCAGGTGGACAATAGCTTCACCTTCGCCGGCAGTCCAAAATATCCGCGAAGCATGGGGCCTCTTATCCGCCTCTGCCTGCACAGCGGAGTGGAGCCGTGGTTCATTCCGCCGTCGGAGCCATGGAGGAACGGCAGCGTGGAGCGATTCAACGACTTTTACCAGCAGAGTTTTCTCGGGAAGATCGAGATGTTCTCCGTAGATGAGCTGAAGAACGGCTCTCTTGCTTTCGAGAACAGGCACAACACCACGTGGCGTTACAGTAAGATCGGCGGAAAGACTCCGGTGAAAGCGTTGGGCTCGATGAAGAGTACGCTTCGATTCCCCGATCCGGAGGCGCCTCCGCCGGATTGGCGGAAAGAACCGGAAAAGGGCAGATACCATTTCGTGCGTCTGATCCGAAGCGACTTGAGGCTGAACATATTCGGAGAGAGCTTTTCGGTGCCGCCTGAACTGGAGTTCGAATATGCCGTCGCCACTATAGATGTCAAGGAGCAGAAGCTTACAATTTCTCATGACGGAAAACCGGTGAAGCAAATAGAGTATAAGCGTTAAAGCGAAAAAGAATACCAGTCTACGATGTGGTGGCAC
>JAHDLC010000025.1 GCA_018436595.1 Synergistaceae bacterium
ACGTCAGCCAGCCTAAGTCGGGCGATTGCTCTTTGAAATAGGCTTTCAAGATATCCACCAGCAAGGGGAAAGTGGCCTGCGCCCGCAGCCGGCAGGTCTGCCGGAAGCTCAATAGCCGCTCTACCCAGCGATTGCCTTTATCGCTTTGGGTGCCGTTGGAACGCTTGCGCCACAATACGGCAAAACGCAACGCCCGTTCGGCCCGGTTATTGGTCGGCTCGACCCCGGCCTCATCCAAAAACACCCACAGGCTGTCTATTTCCCGAAGCACCTCGCGGGCCAGTTTGCCGGCGTCATCATCCGCGGCTTCAAAGAGCAGAAGCAGCAGCATCAGTCGACTGTAAAATCGGGTCCACCTCGTTTTTCCCGGCGGCGAATGGGCAAAGGCACACAACTGCTGCAGCGCTTCTTTCAACTGCTCCCCGAAACGCCGGCAACTCTCATCGGCCCTCTCGGCAAGCCCGCTGGCCTTGCGGATCAGATGCGCCAGACACGCCTGCCGGCGGTTGACCCAGTTGCGGTAGACCCCGTAGTTGTCGCTGACCAGAATCCCCCGCCAGTTCTCGATGAGCGCTTCAAAGGCCTTCCGGGAACGATGGGGGTTAATCATAAAGAAGGCCTCCCTGGCATTGGTCATCGTCCACAGCCACCGAAGCGCGCCAGCCTGCTGCCATCCGGTCTCATCCACATGGTTGACCTGCGCCCGACGCACCCTGTCGCCGATCGCCGCATGCACCGGAGACAGCGCTGCTGAGACCCGATCAACCACTTTCTGAATGCCGCCGGTGGAGATCGGAACACTAAAGACATTGCCGATGAACTCCTCCACTGCCTGACGGCTGATGCCCTGGATGCCGCTCAGCTCAGCCGCCATTGCGCTGAAGCGGGGTCCGTAACCGGTCTGATGCTCTTGAGGAAGTTCTGCTTTAACCCAGCGTCCACAGCCGGAGCACCGGGCCTTCTTGAGCACAATGTGCTTGACCTGCATCTTGATCTCGGGCAGCTCGATCCACTGGTGAGTGTAAAAAATCCTCAGTGAGTCTGCCCGGTGTTTCTCACAGCCGCAGGCGCAACGGCCGGGTTTAACGATCATGACCTCGCTCGGATCCAGAAGCTGTTGACGATGCCCGACGTGCCCCTTCTGACCGCCGCGGCGGCGTTTGGACTTTTTCGATCCCCGCTCCGGCCTCTGAAAGGGAGGGTCCGAAGAAGGAGGCTTGCTGGAGTTTTGTGAGTTCTGATTCAACCGGCTCTCCAGCTGCTCGATTCGCCTGATCAACTGTGCCACCGTGGCCTCCAGTTGCTCGACGCGCTGCTCCAGCATCTCCACATACCGGCGCACCGGCTCGGGCGTGGCCAACCAGTCAGACTCGCTAAATGGACGCTTGATAGCCATGTCTGATGGTGTAGCA
>JAHDLC010000029.1 GCA_018436595.1 Synergistaceae bacterium
GTAGGCCGTGAATTCCGCATACTTCGACGTGGCCAGACACTTCGTGATCGCCGCCGTCAGCGTCGTCTTGCCGTGGTCGATGTGACCGATGGTTCCGATGTTCAGATGCGGCTTGGACCTCTCAAATTTCTCCTTCGCCATTGTGATTCCCTCCTCAGAAAATTATCAGATGTAATTGTTGCGTCAGCCTTTCAGAACCTTCTCGGCTACATCCGCGGACACTGCCTCGTAGTGATGAAACTGCATCGAGTAGGTTGCCCGTCCGGACGTCTTGCTTCGAAGATCCGTCGCATACCCGAACATTTCAGCGAGCGGCACGAAGGCCCGGACGACCCGCGTGTTCATCCTGGTGTCCATTCCCTCGATCCGGCCTCTCCGGGAAGAGAGGTCGCCGATGACATCGCCTATGTAGTCCTCGGGCGTCACCACTTCGACAGCCATGATGGGCTCCATGAGAACCGGGCCGGCCTTCTTCATGGCCTCCTTGAAGCCCATGGAGGCGGCGATCTTGAAGGCCATTTCGGAACTGTCAACCTCGTGGTAGCTGCCGTCCACAAGGGCGACCTTTACCCCGATGACGGGATAGCCGCCCAGAATGCCGTTGTTGAGGGCTTCTTCGAGGCCCTTCTGCACGGCGGCAATATATTCCTTGGGCACCACGCCGCCCACAATTTTGTCCTCGAATTCGAATCCGACTCCCTCGGGAAGAGGCTCCATCTCGAAAACCACGTGTCCGTACTGGCCCCGTCCACCGGACTGGCGGATATACTTTCCCTCGGCCCTGGAGGAATTGCGAACCGCCTCGCGGTACGCAACCTGGGGGCGGCCGACCTTGACGTCAACGCCGAACTCCCTCTTGAGGCGGTCCACGATGATTTCAAGGTGAAGCTCTCCCATGCCTGAAATGATGGTCTGGGAAGTTTCCTCGTCGGTCTTCACCCTGAAGGTCGGATCTTCTTCCGCGAGCGCCACGAGGCCCTTGGTAAGCTTGAGCTTGTCGTTCTTTGTGGCAGGCTCCACGGAGAGGGAGATAACGGGCTCCGGGAACACGAGGTTCTCGAGCACCACGGGTTTTCCTTCTTCACAGAGCGTGTCGCCGGTGCGCGTGGCCTTGAGCCCGGGAAGAGCGACAATCATGCCGGCCTCGGCTTCTTCCAGTTCCTCCCGTTTGTTGGCGTGCATCCGAAGGATGCGGCCGACCCGCTCCCTGCCGTTGTTCGTAGCGTTAAACACAGTGGAGCCCTTGGTCAGTTTTCCCGAGTAGACCCGGGTAAACACAAGGCGGCCGACGAAAGGATCCACCATGATCTTGAAGGCGAGGGCGGTAAAAGGATCAGTGATACTGCTGGCCCGGGTTTCCTCTTCCATGGAGTCGGGGTTCACCCCGGTCACGGGAGGAAGGTCCACAGGGCTCGGGAGATAGTCCACCACGGCATTCAGCAACATCTGGACTCCCTTGTTCTTGAAGGCAGAGCCGCAGATGACAGGGACGATTTTCAGGCCCACGGTACCGGCCCGGAGCGCTTTCTTTACAAGCTCTACGGGAACTTCCCGCCCGTCGAGATAGAGCCCCATGATCTCCTCGTCGTAATCGGCGAGAATTTCGATCATGGTGTCCCTGGCCGCTTTCGCCTCGTCCTCCATGGAAGAGGGAACCGGCACCACATGGGGGTCGGTGCCGAGATCGTCGGAATACTGGATACCCCGGAACTCGACGAGATCCACCATGCCGGTGAAACTGTCTTCAATGCCGATGGGGAGCTGAATGGGAACCGGCCTGGCTCCAAGCTTCTCCTTGATTCCCCGGACGACGTTGTCAAAATCGGCTCCGATTCGGTCCATCTTGTTCACGAAGGCGACTCTGGGAACATGATACTTGTCCGCCTGACGCCAGACGGTTTCCGACTGGGGTTCGACCCCCCCCACAGCGCAGAAGACGGCAACCGCTCCGTCAAGCACTCTCATGGACCGCTCGACTTCCACTGTGAAGTCCACGTGGCCGGGCGTATCAATTATATTGATAAAACTATCTCCCCATACACACGTAGTGGCGGCGGAGGTAATGGTGATCCCCCGCTCCTTCTCCTGCTCCATCCAGTCCATGGTGGCCGCGCCTTCATGGGTTTCGCCCATTTTGTAATTCTTTCCGGTGTAGAAAAGAATCCTCTCCGTGGTCGTCGTCTTGCCCGCATCGATGTGGGCGGCGATTCCGATATTCCGGATTCTTTTCATATCAAGTGTCTGCATAGCTACCACCAAGCCTCGTTTCCATCAGTTTGCCGCATGCAAATTCCTGCGCTTCGTTGCGAACTACCAGCGGTAGTGGGCGAACGCGCGGTTTGCCTCCGCCATCTTGTGGGTGTCTTCCTTCTTTTTTATGGAGCTGCCCTCACCCTTGTAGGCATCCATAAATTCCCGTGCAAGCCGCTCGGCCATGGGCATACCCTTTTTTGCCCGCGAATAGCCGAGAATCCAGCGGATGCAGAGAACCTGGGCCCGCTCGGCCGGAACTTCCACGGGAACCTGGTAGGTTGCGCCGCCGACCCTGCGGGGACGCACTTCAACGAGAGGCCGGACATTTTCCATGGCCTTCTTGAAAACCTCAAAGGGTTCGGTATTCAGTTTTTCCCCGGCAATATCGAGTGCCCGGTACATAATCTTTTCTGCAACGCTCTTTTTGCCTTTCCGCATCAGGCTGTTGATGAACTTTGCCAGTGCGGCGCTGCCGAACTTGGTATCCGGCAGAGCCTGACGCTTCTTGACATGCCCCTTACGCGGCATAGGTCAACCCCTCCTCAAAAAAAAGCTCAAACGCCGCAAACCCTACTTGGGTCTCCTGGCGCCGTACTTGGAACGGGATCTCTTGCGATTCTCCACGCCCCCACAGTCAAGGGTTCCCCGGATGATGTGATACCTGACACCGGGAAGGTCCTTCACTCGCCCGCCCCTGACGAGCACAACGGAGTGCTCCTGCAGGTTATGGCCGATTCCGGGGATGTAGGATGTTACCTCGATCCCGTTGGTGAGGCGAACACGGGCAACCTTTCTCAAAGCCGAGTTGGGCTTCTTGGGGGTTACAGTGTACACACGGGTGCAGACACCCCTCCGCGCAGGATTTCCCTGCAGTGCAGGAGCATCGGTTTTCCGCCTCTTTTCCTCGCGGCCATGCCGGATAAGCTGGTTAATAGTCGGCACACAACTTCCTCCTTCCATTTGTTCTTTTCTATCGGGCTTGAAGGCCCGTTTATCTTTTAATCCCCGCGACAGAGGCTCCGCGGCTTATGGCGCACGCCCTGCCCAGCCGGACCATATCGCTGACTCGTTCCACGGGGATATCCTGTCTCCGCGCTTCCGCCTCAAGAGGACCGACCATGGCCGGGTCGGCATCCTCGGCGATGAAAAGTTTCGCCAACCTGCCTGCTTCAAGCTTCCGCCTCACCTGACGCTCTCCCGTGACTCTCTCGGGAACTGCCAGCTCGTTTAAAGGCAAAAGAATCCCTCCTGTGCAAAAGCACCAAGGAATAATAACAAAAGGGCGGGATAGGTGTCAAGCCGGACTTTTCCCGCCCCTGTTTTCTCTCCGGATTTCTTTTCTTCTTATTCCCGGCCGGCCGTTTCGGTCATTTTTCCAGCGGATATCTTCGCCTGGCCGACCCTGATGGCCCGGAATCTTTCAACTCCCGTTCCGGCGGGGATGAGGTGACCGATGATCACGTTCTCCTTCAGACCCTCGAGGGGATCGATTTCCCCCTTGACCGCCGCTCCGGCCAGAACCTGGGCCGTCTGCTGGAAGGACGCCGCGCTGAGGAAGCTGTCCGTGGCGAGGGCCGCCTTGGTGATGCCGTGAACAAAGGGCTTCACCTTCGGCCCCTCCCGGAGTTTCCGGACGAAGGTCACCCGCTGGATGATCTTCTTTTCGTCCTTCCGGGGAGCGCCGATTGGACGGACCACCACTTCCTGGAGATCCGGACAGTCGGCGAGGGCGTCGATCACGGCCTGGTTCACTTCGGTGCCGGCTTCAGCCAGGACATGTCCTTTCCTGTCGGTCACTGATTCGAGCAATACCTTGCCGTAGATCTTGGCCGACAGGAGATCCCTGAGAAAACGGTCTCTCGAGAAAATGGAGCCGTCTATCTCTATGGCGGAAACGGAACCGTCGAGAATTCCTTTAATGATGGAAGCATCCACCAGCTGCGGAATGTCCGCAATGGCATCCCCGTCCCGGTCGATGGCCTGGGTCAGGGGCTTGCCCCACTTGTCCTTGAGGCTCTCCTCGAGCTTGTCGGGTATGTTGACCCGCTCCACCGTATGCCACAGGACGATGGACGGAACATTGAGCTCCCTGCACCGGGCGGCGTCCTTCGCCGTGAAGACCCTGTCGGCCTTCGCGATGAGCTCGTCGTCCACGATGATGTTTTCAGCGAGATAAACGCCGTCGGCGAGTTTCTCGAGGATCTCGCCGTCCCGGACGAGCAGCGGCGTCGGGTCGTCGGCGGTGATGAGGCCGAGCTGCCCGAGGGTCAGGTGCGTACCGGCGGAAATTTCCTTGCCGTCGGAGGATGTGAAGGGAGTGATGAGATCCATGCCCTCCATCTGCTTCCTGAAAGCGGCCTCGCCCACGATGAGGGTGACGGGAACGCCTTCCTCGTCGTCCACCACCACGGAGGAGATCATCATGCCGGGCCTGAGTATGGTCCGGATGGCTTCCTCGTCCAGGGGGACACCGATATACCTGGTCACCGCTTCGTTGAGCTTCTGGGAAGCCACGTCCCGGAGGATCCGGCCGGAGAAGATGCGCACCGCTTCGGTGATGTTGTCCTCGTTTTCCTTTACTATCTGGGCCATCTCGGCGTCGATGTCGTCGGTCCACACGAGGTCGCCGGCCACGAAGGAGGTGTCTCCCTCCTCGGTGATCTTGACCCGGTTCACCGGCGCCACTTTCCGCAGGATGACCTCGATGTGCTTGTTGTTGATGGACACGCCCTGGGATCGGTAGACTTCCTGGATCTCGTCCACGAGGGCCCGCTGAACGGCCTCGATCCCCTCCACCTCGAGCATCTGCTGGGGGTCCACGTTGCCCTCGGTGATCTTGTCGCTCTTCCTGACCTCATCCCCTTCCTTGATCAGAAGGTTCTGGCTGATGGGGATGTTGTAGGTAGTCTTTTCCTCGCTCTCGCCGTTTCCGGAGGTGATGATGACCTTCCGCTTGCCTTCCATGACCCGGACTTCGGACACCCTGCCGTCCACGCCGGCAAGGTAGGCCACTTTCTTTGGACGGCGGACTTCAAAGAGCTGCTCGATCCGGGGAAGACCCTGGGTGATGTCCTCACCGGTGAGGCGGACGCCTCCCGTATGGAAGGTCCGCATGGTGAGCTGGGTTCCCGGCTCGCCGATGGACTGGGCGGCAACGACGCCCACCGCCTCGCCCATGGGGACTTCCTTCCTGGTGGCCAGGTCCATGCCGTAGCACACCTGGCACACGCCGTGCCGGAGGCCACAGGTCAGGGGGCTCCGGACCCACACGGATTCGATTCCCGCCTTTTCTATCTTTTCCGCCGTCTCGACGGAGATGCATTCGCCCTTCGACGCGATCACGGCGCCGGTCGCGGGGTCAGCTATGTCGTCCAGGGCGGTGCGGCCGTAGATCCTCTCCGAAAGGGGGATCATGACCTTGCCGTCCTGCTTCAGGGGCTCGATGCAGATGCCGTGGTCCGTGCCGCAGTCGTGGTCCGTGATGATGAGATCCTGGGCCACGTCAACAAGCCGCCTGGTGAGGTATCCCGACTTGGCCGTCCGGAGGGCGGTGTCGGCGAGGCCTTTCCGGGCGCCGTGGGTGGAGATGAAGTACTCGAGCATGTTCATCCCCTCGCGGAAGTTCGCCGTGATGGGATAGTCTATGATCCGTCCCGACGGGTCGGACATGAGGCCCCGGATGCCGGCCATCTGGCCCATCTGGCTCCGGCTTCCCCTGGCGCCGCTGTCGCTCATCATGCGGATGGGGTTGACCCGTTCCATGTGGTCCACGATGCTGTCCGCTATGGTTCGAGATTTCTCGGACCAGAGGCTTTCCTTCTGGAAGAGGTATTCATCCTGGGTCAGGATGCCCATATTGTACTCGGACTTGAGCTCCTCATCCTCTTCCATGGCCTGCCTCGTGAGTTCCATCTTCTCCGGCGGGATGATGATGGACTGCACGCCGAAGCTGATGCCGCTCCGGGTGGCCCACCGGTAGCCCAGCATCTTGATGTCGTCGAGCATCTTCACCATGGCCACCCGGTTCACCATGTCGTAGGCCCGGTCGAGGATGGCGCCGAGGTCCTTCTTTCCGAGCTGCCGGTTGACGAACCGCAGTCCCTCGGGAAGAATGCTGTTGAAGATGACCCGGCCGGGGGAGGTAATGATCCAGTTCCCTTCCCCTCCCCACTCGGGACTGCTTTTCAGCTTGACCCGGCCGTCCACCTTCACGGCGCCGTGGTTGAACGCCACGAGCACGTCGTCAAGGTCGGTGAAATGGGGCAATTCTTCCCCGGGCGTTTCGTCCTTCATGTCCGTCAGGTAGTAGATGCCCAGCACGATGTCCTGGGTGGGCGTCATGACGGGACGGCCGCTCGCCGGGGAGAGCAGGTTGTTCGCCGAGAGCATGAGGAGCCGGGCTTCCGCCTGGGCCTCGATGGACAGGGGCACGTGGACGGCCATCTGGTCTCCGTCGAAGTCGGCGTTGAAGGCGGTGCAGACCATGGGGTGAAGGCGTATGGCCTTGCCCTCCATGAGCACGGGCTCGAAGGCCTGGATGCCGAGCCTGTGGAGCGTGGGGGCCCGGTTCAGCATGACCGGGTGGTCCTTGATGATCTCCTCGAGGATGCCCCAGATCTCTTCCCGGCCCCGCTCGATTATCCGCTTGGCGCTCTTTACGTTGGGGGCGAGGCCCCGCTCCACGAGCTGGCGGATGACGAAGGGCTTGAAGAGCTCCAGGGCCATCTGCTTGGGAAGGCCGCACTGGTAGATCTTGAGCTGGGGGCCGATGACGATGACGGACCGGCCGGAATAGTCGACCCGCTTTCCGAGGAGGTTCTGCCGGAACCGTCCCTTCTTGCCCCGGAGCAGGTCCGTGAGGCTCTTGAGGGGCCGGTTTCCCGCCCCCAGGACGGCCTTCCCCATGCGGCCGTTGTCGATGAGGGCGTCAACGGCTTCCTGGAGCATGCGCTTCTCGTTGCGGATGATGATCTCCGGAGCCTTGAGCTCCTGGAGCTTCTTCAGCCGGTTGTTCCGGTTGATGACCCTGCGGTACAGGTCGTTGAGGTCCGACGTGGCAAACCGGCCGCCGTCGAGCTGCACCATGGGGCGCAGGTCGGGCGGGATGACCGGCAGCACTTCGAGGATCATGGACTTGGCTGCCGATTTGCTCTTCCGGAAATCCTCCGCAACCTGGAGTCTCTTGATGAGCTTCCGCTTCTTCTGGCCCGTGCTCTCGGAGACTTCCTCCCGGAGAGCCGCGCCGAGCTGGTCGAGATCGATCTGCTCAAGCAGGGCCTGGACTCCCTCGGCCCCTATGCCCGCCCGGAATTTCTTGTCGTAGGCTTCGCAGAGATCATATTCCCTCTCGAGGATGATGTCGGCAGGTGTGAAGGGGGAAATGCCCTCCTCGATGACCACGTAGCAGGGATCCTCCACGGTGATGACTTCCTGCTGGGCGGTGAACCTTCCGGGGAATTTCTGGCTGTAGAGCCGGAACTCGCTCTCGGAGAGGACGTCGCCCTTTTCAAAGGGAAGATGAACGGCCGCGGTGACCACGAAGGCCTCCTGGTTTCCGGCCATGGCCCGCTCCACTTCAAAGGTGTCGCCGTGGCGCTTCCGGAGGCGCTCAAGGTCTGTGGCCGATATGACCGCACCCTCTGCGCAGGAGGGGTCATCGGGTATGGTGACGAGGGTGAAGGCGGTCTCCACCTTGAAACTCTCGTCGCCGTACTCCGTCTTGAACCGGGAGACCTGGGCCGCGGACAGAAGGTCATCCTCGTTCACGGGGACATCGTCCACGGAAACGATGCGGAAGGCTTCCTCGGCCTTGAACTTGGGGTCGTAGTGGCTGTGGATCCGGACCTCGCTCTCGGAGAGCACGTCATTTTTCCTGGCAAGGTCGATCCGTCTGCCCTCCATGACCACCTTGTAGGCGGCCTCCCGCTGGCGGGTGGGGGCGAAGTAGACCACCTTCTCCAGGTCCTTGGTGGTGCAGCCCAGAAGCAGGCTGAGCCTGCTGGGGATACCCCGGAGGTACCAGATGTGCACCACCGGCGCGGCAAGCTCGATATGGCCCATGCGCTCACGGCGGACCCGGTTGTCGGTGACTTCCACGCCGCACCGGTCGCAGATTATGCCCTTGAACTTGGGGCCGCTGCGCTTGTATTTTCCGCAGGCGCACTCGTAGCTCTTTGTGGGGCCGAAGATGCGCTCGCAGAAGAGCCCGTCCTTTTCAGGCCGGAGGGTCCGGTAATTGATGGTCTCGGGCTTCTTCACCTCTCCGCTGGAGAGTTCCCGTATTCTTTCCGGGCTTGCGAGCTTGACCCGCACCCCGAGTATTTCCCTTCGGGCCATCAGTCTTCATCCCCTTCTTCTATGGACATACCGTCAGGAAGCTCTTCGCCGAAGAGCATTTCCTCGGGAACGATCTCTTCCATTTCTTCCTCTCCGAATACGGAGTCGCTCTTCTCTTTTTCTTCAGGTTCCTTCTCCTCGAAAACGGGGCGCTCCCTCGGGCCGGAATATCGTCCGACGGGTGGCTCGTCCTCGTCGTCGTCCATGAGCAGTTCGCCTATCTGGCCGTCGCTGTACTTCACTTCCACGTCGAGGCCCAGTCCCTGGAGTTCCTTGACGAGAACCCTGAAACTCTCCGGTACGCCCGGCTTGGTGAGGTTCTGCCCCTTGACGATCCGTTCGTAGGTCTTGAGCCTTCCCCGGATATCGTCAGACTTCACGGTAAGCATTTCCTGGAGGATGTTCGCAGCGCCGTACCCTTCCAGGGCCCAGACTTCCATCTCGCCGAACCTCTGGCCGCCGAACTGGGCCTTTCCGCCCAGTGGCTGCTGGGTGATGAGGCTGTAGGGGCCGATGGACCGGGCATGGATCTTGTCGTCCACGAGGTGGATAAGCTTGAGCATGTACATGCAGCCCACGGTGACCTTCTTCTCGAAGGCGTCCCCCGTCCGGCCGTCATAGAGAGTAATCATGCCGTCGGAGGTGAGCTCCGGATATTTATCTTTGCTGAGCTGCTCCAGGAGGTCGAAGATTTCCTTCTCCTTGGCCCCTTCGAACACGGGAGTGGCCACTTTCCAGCCGTTCTGGAAGGCAACGAAACCCATGATGGTCTCGAGCACCTGGCCGAGGTTCATGCGGCTGGGAACGCCGAGAGGATTGAGGACCACGTCCACCGGCGTGCCGTCGGGGAGGTAGGGCATGTCCTCCACGGGGAGGATCCTGGAGACGACGCCCTTGTTGCCGTGCCGTCCCGCCATCTTGTCTCCCACGGTGATTTTTCGGAGCTGGGCGACGTAGATCTTGACCACCTTGTTTACGCCCGGGCTGAGTGCATCGGGGCTGTCGGCCCTGGTCATCTGCTTTACCGCCACGATCTTGCCCCGTGCTCCATGGGGCACCTTGAGGGACGTGTCCCGGACTTCCCGGGCCTTTTCTCCGAAGATGGCCCGAAGAAGCTTCTCTTCCGGCGTCTGGTCGGATTCTCCCTTGGGGGTGACTTTCCCGACGAGGATGTCGCCGGCGTTGACTTCGGCGCCCACGCGGACGATGCCGTCCTCGTCGAGGTTCTTCAGCATGTCCTCGCCCACGTTGGGGATATCCCTGGTGATCTCCTCGGGGCCGAGCTTGGTGTCCCGGGCCTCGATCTCGTACTCTTCTATATGGATGGAGGAATAGAAATCCTCCTTCACAAGCCGTTCGCTGAGCAGGATGGCATCCTCGAAGTTGAAGCCTTCCCAGGGCATGAAAGCGACGATGACGTTTCTCCCGAGGGCGAGCTCTCCTCCTTCGGAGGCCTGGCCGTCTGCGATGATCTGTCCCTTTTCGACCGTTTCCCCCTTATGGACGATTGGTTTCTGGTGGATCACCGTGCCCTGGTTGGACCGGCGGAATTTCACAAGGGGGTAAATGTGCGATTCGGCACCCTTTCGGATCTCGATCCGGGTGGAATCTACGTATTCCACCACGCCGTCCTTGGCGGCCACCACGCAGGAGCCGGAATCCTTGGCGATGCGGTGCTCCACTCCCGTGCCCACCACGGGGGCCTCGGGGGCAATGAGGGGTACCGCCTGGCGCTGCATGTTCGAGCCCATGAGAGCCCGGTTGGCGTCGTCGTGCTCCAGGAAGGGGATGAGCGCCGTGGAGGCGGAGACGATCTGCTTGGGGGAGACGTCGAGGTAGGTCACTTCTTCCCGGGGCACCGTAACGATGTTGCCCTGGTACCTGGTGAAGCACTGCTCCTCGGTGATTCTGCCGTCGGCATCCACGGGAGTGTTGGCCATTCCCACGTACACCCCGTCCTCCTCGTCGGCGGACAGGAAGACGATCTCCCCGGTCACCCTGCCGTTCTCCACCTTGCGCCTGGGGGTGATGAGGAATCCGTACTCGTTGAGGCGGGCATAGGTGGCAAGGGAGGTCACGAGGCCGATATTGGGACCTTCAGGCGTCTCGATGGGGCAGACCCGGCCGTAGTGGGTATAGTGAACGTCCCGCGCCTCGAACCCGGCCCGTTCCCTGGAAAGCCCTCCGGGACCAAGGGCGGAAAGCCTGCGCCTGTGGGTCACCTCGGCGAGAGGGTTCGTCTGGTCCATGAACTGGGAGAGCTGCCCCGAGCCGAAGAACTCCCGGAGGGAGGCAGCGATGGGGCGCACGTTGATCAGGTCCCGGGCCATGGCGTTGCCCAGGTCGGGGATGGTGGTCATCCTCTCCTTGGCGATACGCTCCATGCGAAGCAGGCCGATGCGGATCTGGTTCTGGAGAAGTTCTCCCACGGAACGGACACGCCGGTTGCCGAGGTGGTCGATGTCGTCGTCCGTCTTCTCCGGATTTTTGAGTTCGATGATGCCCTTGATTATGCTCACCAGGTCTTCCTTGGTGAGGAGCCTCATGTCCTCGGGAATTTCGAGGCCGAGCTTGCGGTTCATCTTGTAGCGCCCCACTCGGCCGAGGTTGTACCTGCGGGGGTCGAAGAAGAGACTGTGGACATATTCCCGTGCGTTCTCGATCCTGGCCGGCTCGTTGGGACGGAGCTTCCGGAAGAGCTCCACCATGGCCTCGTCGGCGTTGAAGGCACCGTCCTTTTCAAGAGTGGCGGCCACGGCGGTGTCCGCGTCCCACACCAGGACCTTCGTCCTGCCCATGCTCCAGAGCTTTTCGAGGTGCTCCTTGGTGATGGTCCTGTTCCTGGGCAGTACGGTGCCGCCGTCCTGGTCGAGGACGGACTCGGCGGACAGCATGCCCTTCACGTCCTCCTCGGTGACGTCCCGCTCCACTTTCTTCGCGTCGAAAAGGTCGAGGACGCCTTCGTTGGTGGACGCGCCGAAAATTTTCAGCAGGAGGGTGGCGGGAATTTTTTTCCTGTTGTCAATGTTGACGGAAATGAGATCCCCGGGAGTCAGGCTGAACTCGAGCCATGCCCCCCTGTCGGGGATGATTTTCGCGGAATAGGCTTCCTGGCCGGGGATCTGTTCATCCTTGGTGAAGTAAACTCCTGCGGAACGGGCGAGCTGGTTGACCACCACGCGCTCCGTCCCGTTGATGATGAAGGTACCCCTTCCCGTCATCAGGGGGAAGTCTCCGAGGAAGATCTCCTCTTCCTTCATTTCTTTCGTCTTTCGGTTCACCAGCCGAATGGTGGCCCTTATGGGTCGCGACCAGGTGAGGTCCCTCTGGCGGGATTCCTCTTCCTCTGTGGATGGCTCGTCGAGAAGATACCTGACGAACTCGAGGGCGAAGGAGCCGTCATAACTTTCGATGGGAAACACTTCGTGGAGCAGTTCCTGCAGTCCCTGCGGAACCCGCGCCTCCGGAGCGGCGTCTTCCTGGCAGAACCAGTTGTATGAGTCGCGCTGCACCTCGATCATGTCTGGAATCTCGACAAGATCCCGGGCACGTCCGAAGGTCAATCTCTGGCGCTCGCTGCTGACGGGGACAAATTCGGCCATGAACCGTATGACCTCCCTGAAAAGATTGGTGGGAAATGAGTACTGACAAATAGAAAAGATAACAAAAAGGTCGCATTATGTCAACGGACATAATACGACCTTTAGAAAAAAGGTTGCTGCTTTTTCTTCAGTATGGTGCCGAGGCGGGGACTCGAACCCCGACAGGCTATCGCCCACTAGAACCTGAATCTAGCGCGTCTACCAATTCCGCCACCCCGGCTTAAATCACGAGGGTAATTTTAGCAAGGCCTGAAGCCTTTGGCAAGCCTTATTTTTCCGGGCTGTTTTTCTTCTCTTCGGAAGACGCCCTTTCCAGCCGGTCCCGGAGGGCAAGAGCGATGCCGGCGTCGGTTCCCGGCCGTTGGGCGACAATGATCGACGCTCCGGACGACTCGAGAAACCGGAGAGCGTGGAAGAGAGCTCGGGCGTAGTTTTCAGGCGTGGAAAACCGGAGCGAAAGCTCCCCGTCCGTCTCCCCGGGATCGAACAGGATTTCCGGGCCGTCCATGCCGAGCCAGGCAATCCGGCCTCCGGAAGCGAGGGCTTTCTGCCGCGTCCCGGCGCGGTCGTGGAGGAGAAGCGGAACCGCCGGGGCGTAATGCCGGTACCTTGTTCCCGGGGACCGGCGCACATTGCCGCCGGAACGGAGAACCTGTTCTCCCGTACGGGATTCGATTTCCTCTACGGGACATCCTCCCGGCCGCAGGAGGACCATGTCTTTCCCCGTGAGATCCAGCACCGTGGACTCGAGCCCCACCGAAGTGGGCCCGCCGTCCAGGACGAGATCCACCCTGTCTCCCAGGTCCGACGCCACTGCCGGGGCGTCCGTGGGGCTGGGACGGCCGCTCGTGTTTGCGCTCGGAGCGGCCACGGGCAGCCCCGCCGCCGCGATAAGGGCCAGGGCGACGGGATGGGAAGGCATCCTCACGGCCACGGTGTCGAGCCCTGCAGTCACTTCCAGGGGGACCGTCCCTCTGGAAGGAAGAACCAGGGTCAGGGGGCCCGGCCAGAACAGATCCATGAGCCGCCTGGCCCTCTCGTTGACGATGACGGCCGATTCAGCGTCCCCGGGGGAGGAAAAATGGAGGATCAGGGGATTGTCCGAGGGACGTCCCTTGGCGGCGTAGATTTTCGCAGCCGCCGCCGGGTCGAGGCCGTTCGCCCCGAGACCGTACACCGTCTCCGTGGGAAAGGCGACCAGACGGCCTCCGCGGAGAAGCTCCGCCGCCTCCCCTATGACCTTCGGGTCCGGATTCCACGGATCCACGGCGAGAATGCGGGGAAAGCTCACTCCGCCTCACCTCCGGAAAACCGCCCGAGAAAGGCCCGCCTGAATTCCGGAAACCGTCCCTCGAGAATGGCGAGGCGCATATCCTCGCCCAGGCGGATGAGAAACCGGAGGTTGTGCCAGCTGCACAGCCTGGAGGCGAGGATCTCCCCGGAGCGGTAGAGGTGGCGGATGTAGGCCCTGGTGAAGGTCCGGCAGGCGTAGCAGTCGCATTCGGGGTCAAGGGGCGTGAAATCCCGCTCGTACTGTTTTTTCTTGATGTTCACCGGTCCGGAGGGGGTGAAGAGGGTGCCGTTCCTCCCGTTCCGTGTCGGGAGGACGCAGTCGAACATGTCAATGCCCCGGGCCACACCCTCCACGAGGTTGTCCGGCCGTCCCACGCCCATGAGGTACCGGGGTTTGCCCGAGGGAAGCACTCCCTTCAGGCTGTCGAGGATACGGTACATGTCCTCGTGGGGTTCTCCCACGGAGAGGCCGCCCACGGCGTAGCCGGGAAAATCAAGGGGAATGATGTCCCCGGCGGAGCGGAGCCTGAGGTCTTCCCAGACGGAGCCCTGGACGATGCCGAACAGGGCCTGACGCCGCTCCCCCTGCCACTCCCTGGCGTGGGCCTCTTTCGACCTGGCGGCCCAGAGGGCCGTGCGCCGCACCGCTCCCTCCGCCTCCTCCCTGGAACATGGCCAGGGGGCGCACTGGTCAAAGCACATGGCGATGTCGCTGCCGAGCTGTTTCTGCACGGACATGGACCACTCGGGGTTCATGACGTGGGCCGTCCCGTCGAGGTGGGACCTGCACCAGACCCCTTCATCGGAAATCCGGTTGAGGGTGGAGAGGGAAAAGACCTGGAAGCCGCCGCTGTCGGTGAGAATGGGCTTCTTCCACTGCATGAAGCCGTGGAGCCCTCCCCCCTCGGCGACAATGTCCGCACCAGGCCTGAGGTAGAGATGATAGGTATTGGACAGGATGATCTGCGCCCTCATTTCCTCCAGCTCGAAAGGGGCCATGGCCTTCACGGTTGCCTGGGTTCCCACGGGCATGAAGACAGGAGTGCGTATCTCGCCCCGCGGGGTGCGCAGGGTCCCCGCCCGGGCCCCGGTGGCGGGGCAGACGGCGTCAAGGGTGAAGGTGAAGGCCGTGTCCTGGGCGCTCATCGTCCAGCCTCCCGTCCCGCGCAGGGATCGCCCCACCGGAAGAGTCGGGCCGCGTTGGCGGACACGGTCCGGGCCAGTTCTTCCAGGGAGAGGTTCCGGACGTCCGCCGCCGTTTCATAGACCAGCTTCACGAAGGCGGGCTCGTTGGTCTTTCCCCGGTGCGGGACGGGGGCCAGCCAGGGGGAATCGGTCTCCAGAAGAATCCGGTCCGCCGGCAGACTGCGGAACAGGTCCCGGAGCCCTTCGTTCCGGGCGAAGGTGAGGGGGCCGGCGAAGGAGAGGTAATATCCCTCCTCGAGAAAGAAGGCGGCGTCCTCTTCCGTGCCGGAGAAGCAATGGATGACGCCGGTGGTCTCCGAGGCTCCCTCTTCCCTGAATATGGCGATGATATCACCGTAGGACTCCCGGCCGTGGACCACCAGGGGCAGCCCCGATTCGAGGGACCAGCGGATGTGGGCCCGGAAGGCTTCTTTCTGCTGCTCCCGGGGCGAATGGTCGTAATGATAATCGAGGCCCGTTTCACCGAGGGCGACCACCCGGGGGGAGGAGGCCAGGCCGGCAAGTTCCGGAGGAATGCCTTTTCCCTCCACCGAGCATGAGGGTATGGAGGCGGCATCGTGGGGATGGACCCCCACGGCGGCAAATACCCCGAGGCGTGCGTACTTCTCGGCCGTGGCCACCGCCAGGGCGCTCGTGGGGATGGTGCTTCCCGCGAGGAGCATCCGGGCCACCCCGGCGTCTGCCGCTCGTGTGAAGACGGCTCCCGCATCGCCGTACCCGTCCCGTCCCTCGATGACGTGGCAGTGGGTGTCCGCCAGGACGGGGCAGTCCGTTGTTCTGTCGTGATTTTCCATGATCGCTTCCTCGTTTTCTTTTCAAAAAAACCGGGAGTCTCCGGCCGCTCCGCCGGAGGCTCCCAGGAATTCCGTCCGGAACAGGGGCGTTCAGCTGACCCTGCAGCCCAGGGGAATGTCCCTGTCGGGGGTCAGGAGGGAGAGGGTGGTCTTCTTCCCGTCGCCGGCGGCCAGGAGCATGCCGTTGCTCTCCACGCCGCAGAGCTTGGCCGGTTTCAGGTTGGCCACCACAACGATGCGCTTGCCCAGAAGCTCTTCCGGGGTGAAGAATTCCTTTATGCCGGAGACGATGGTCCGCTTCTCGTACCCGAGGTCGATGGAAAGCTTGTAGAGCTTCTTCGACTTGGGAATCTCCTCCACGTTGAGAATCTGGGCCACCCGGAGCTCAACGGCCCGGAAGGCATCGATCTCCACGGCTTCCTCGTGCTCCAGGGGGATCTCCGGGGCAGGGGCAGGGGCCTTGGGGGCGGCCTTCTGTTCGTCCCTGGCAGCCTTCTCCTTCTTCCATTCGTTCATGTCGATCCGGGGAAAGAGCACTTTGCCCTTGTTCACCTTCAGTCCCGGGGTCCGTTCGCCCCAGGTGAAGCCGTCGATGGAGCATGCCAGGGGGTCACCCTCCAGGCCGAGCTGCTCCCACAGGCGGGCCGCCGTGTCGGGGACAAAGGGCGCCACGAGAAGGGAACTGAGCCTGAGGACATCGTACAGGGTATTCAGCACACGGTGCAGGTCCTCTTCCTTCCCTTCCTTGGCGAGCTTCCAGGGCATGGTCTCGTCAATATACTTGTTGCCCCTGCCTATAAGCGTCCAGATGGCCTTCAGTGCCTCGTCGAAGGCGAAATCAGAGATTGTTTCGTCCACATCCCGCACGGTTTTGCCGGCAAGTTCGGCAATCTCCCGTTCGAGATCTCCCGCCGGGCCCGAGGCCGGAAGAACACCGCCGCAGAAGTTGTCCACCATCTGGAGGGTCCGGTTAAGAAGGTTGCCCAGGTCGTTGGCGAGGTCGGAGTTGATCCTCCCCACCAGGGCCGCTTCCGAGAAGTCGCCGTCAAGGCCGAAGGGCACTTCCCGCAGGAGGAAATAACGGAAGGGATCCCGGCCGTACCGCTCCACCATCTCGAAGGGGTCCACCACGTTCCCCCTGGACTTGGACATCTTCTCCCCCTCCACAGTCCACCAGCCGTGGGCGAAGACCGACACGGGAGGGTTCACGCCCAGGGCGAGGAGCATGATGGGCCACACCACGCAGTGGAAGCGGATGATGTCCTTCCCTACGAGGTGGTGGGCCGCCGGCCAGAATCTGCGGAATTTCTCGGGGTCGTCGAGATAGCCGCAGGCGGTAACGTAGTTGATGAGGGCGTCGAACCACACGTACACCACGTGGGCGTCATCGCCGGGAACGGGAATGCCCCATTTCAGGGTGGTCCGGGAGATGGACTGGTCACGGACGCCGCTTTTCAGGAAACTCACGATCTCGTTGTAGCGGGTCCTGGGCATGACCCCCCGGAGATTCTTCTCGTAGTACTCCAGGAGCCGGGGGACGTATTTCGACGCCCGGAAGAAGTAACTCTCCTCCTCCATCATCTGGAGGGGGCGCCTGCAGTCCGGGCAGGTCTTGTCCTCGCCCATGCTGCTCTCCGGCACGTAGGTCTCGCAGGGCACGCAGTACCAGCCCTGGTAGGTTCCCTTGTAGATGTCCCCCTGGTCGAGGAGCTTTTTGAAGATGGCCTGAACCGTCCTGTGGTGACGCTCCTCGGTGGTGCGGATGAAGTCGTCGTTGGAAATACCCAGGGCGTTCCAGAGCTCCCTGAAGTTCAGAACGGTGCGGTCGGCGAGCTCTATGGGGGTCAGCCCCTTGGCGGCGGCGCTCTGCTGGATCTTCTGGCCGTGCTCGTCCGTCCCGGTGAGGAACATGACGTCATAGCCCTTCATGCGCTTGTACCGGCACATCACGTCGGCGGCGATGGTGGTATAGGCGTGGCCGATGTGAGGAATGTCGTTCACGTAGTAAATCGGTGTGGTGAGATAAAAGGCTTTCTTCTCCTGGTTCAGGTTCTCCGGCATGACAGTTCCCTCCTGCGATTCCTCGAATTCAGTCCTCCGCCTTTTCAGCGAAAAGGAACGATTTGACGTCATTTTTCGATAAACCATACTCCTTCGAAACGATTTTGACAACCTCCCGGGAGGAAAGGCCCTCCGACAGCATGGCCAGCGCCGCTTCCTTCCACCGGTCCCCGTCGGGCTCCGGCGGGGAGGCCCCTTCCACCACAAGAACGATCTCGCCCCGAATTCCCTCCGCGACGGAATCCGCCAGTTCCGCCAGCGTTCCCCTCCGGGCCTCTTCGTACACCTTGCTGATCTCACGGACGAGGGCGGCCCTCCGGTTTCCGAGCAGGTCAGCCGCATGGCGGAGGTGCTTCTCCGCCTTGTGGGGAGAGACATAGAAGACCAGGGTGCACTGCAGGGGGGCCAGGTCAAGGAGAACCTTCTCCCGCTCCCCCTGCTTGTCCGGAAGAAAGCCGTGAAACAGGAACGGGTGGGGCTGCAGCCCCGAGAGAACGAGGGCGGGGACGAAGGCCGTGGGCCCGGGCAGGACCGTCACGTCCACTCCCCCGGCGATGCACCGGAGGACGATCTCCCATCCGGGGTCCGATATTCCCGGGGTCCCGGCGTCGGAGACAAGGGCGACTTTTTTCCCCTCCGCGAGCAGGGCAAGCAGGTGCTCCGACCTGCCTTTCTCGTTGTGGGCATGGTAGGAGACAAGACGGGAGGAGATGCCGAAATGCCGGAGCAGGGGCAGGGATGTCCTGGTGTCCTCGCAGGCGATCACGTCGGCTTCCTTCAGCATCCGGACGGCCCGGGGCGACATGTCTTCCAGGTTTCCCACCGGGGTGGGGATTATTGCGAGCGGCATGACAGTCCCTCCTTCGTATAGGCGGACAAAAGCTCCTCCGTGTAGTTCCCGCTGCCGTCTTCGATAAAAAGGGGAGGCTCCACGGTCATGCCCGGTTTTCCTCCCCGGAGAGCTTCCACCAGGACCACCGAGGCTTTCCTTCCCGGCAGGGGGTGGACAAAGCGGATTCTCTTCGGCTCCACGTCCCGCTCCGAAAGAGACGCCAGGAGCTCCGCTGTCCTTCCCGCCCGGAAGACCACGTACATCCTTCCCCGGTGCTTCAGCAGGTACCGGGCCGCCGACGCCACATCGCCGGGGGAGCACCAGATTCCCTGCCGTGCCGCCCGGTCTGCCCGGGACGCGCTGGGCCTTCCCCGGCCGGGCTCCCCGTAGGGAGGGTTCATAGCCACGCAGTCGAAGGACTGGGGGGGAAAGAGCGTCCCGGAATTCCTGAGATCCCCCCGCACCACGGAGATTCTCCCCGACAGTCCGTTGATGGCGGCGTTCTCTTCAGCGAGGGCGGCCAGGTCTTCCTGGATCTCGAGTCCCGTGAGGGCAGCATCGGGAAACCGAAGGGCAAGGATCAACGATACCGCTCCTGAAGCGCATCCGAGCTCCAGGATCCTGCCGCCCGTCCGCGGAAAAGTATCCCGGACGTAGGCCGACAGGAGGATGGTATCCACGTTCACCCTGGGGCCTTCGGCCGGCTGGCGGAGAGTCAGGGCTCCGTAGAGGAGATCGTCCTTCGTGACGGTCATCGCCGCACCGCCCCGGATAGTTTTCTGCCTTCCCTCTCCTCCGGCTCGGCCCAGTCCTCCACCTTCATGCCCACGACCCTGGACAGCCCCGGCTCCGCAAGGGTGACGCCGTAGAGGATGTCGGCCCTCTCCATGGTGGCCCGGCGGTGGGTCATGACGAGAAGCTGGATTCCCTTGCCCTGTCCCGGAGGCGATGAGTATTCTTTGGCAAGGTCGCCGAATCTCAGGAGGTTTGATTCGTCCAGGGCCGCATCCACCTCGTCGAGGACCGCAAGGGGAACACCGGCCACCTCCATGGAGGCGAAAAGGTAGGCGATGGCGGTGAGGGTCTGCTCGCCTCCGGAAAGCTGTGCCAGGTTCTGGAGGTGCTTCCCGGGAGGACGGGCCACGATCTCCACCCCGGCGTCCCATGCCGGAGAGGACTTCTTTTCCTCCTCCCCGCCCGGTCCATCGGGATCGGGTTCCTGAAGGCGGAGCCATGCCTCTCCTCCGCCGAACAGCCTGCAGAAGAGAGAATTGAAGCGGGTGTTTATGTTCTCCAGGGCCTCGCCGAAAAGGACTCCCACGTGGAGGTCCGTCTCGGTGATGATCCCCCGGAGTTCCCCTATGGCCGCTCCGACGTCCCCGAGCTGCTCGGAAAGAAATGCGGTCCGCGCGGCGAGAGACTGGTCCTCGGAAAGGGCACCCCACTCCACGTTCCCGAGAGCCCGGAGTTCCCGCTCAAGCCTGCGGACCGCCGCAGAGGCGGCTTCTCCCTCCTCTCCGGAAGGAGCTTCTTCCGGGCTGTAGGGGTACTGTTCTTCCCACATCTCGGCAAGCTGCCGGAGTTCCCCGGCGAGGGCCTCCCTTTTCGAGGAGAGGATCCTTGCCCGTTCTCCGGCGGCGCCGGCGGCCTCCACCGCCCTCCTGCTTCGGGCGGCTATCCGGCCGGAACGGGATGCCAGCAGTTTTTCCTTGCCCAGAAGAATCTGCAGGGCGGCCTCCTTCTCCCGGATCTTCCCGAAAAGGGCGTACTGCTCCCTGCCCCAGCGTTCGAGACGGTCTTTCTCGCCCCGCTCCCTGGCGAGACAGCTTTCCCGTTCCGCGGCCAGGGCGGCGACCCGCTCCCGGTTCCGTTCCAGTTCCGATGCTGCCCGGTTTCTGAGGGAGGAAACGCTGGACAGGCGCTCCTCGAGAAGGACACAGCTGTTTTCCGCTTCGGTGAGCCGTGCCGGAAGGGAGGATTCTTCATCGCCCTCTGCGGTGGAGGGCATGGAGGCGGAGAGAACTTCCATCTCCCCGTCGATTTCCGCCATCCGCTTCTCCCAGGAGGCGAAATCGTCGAGGGCCTGGAGCCGGTCGCGGTCCAGCCGCCCACCGGCTGCCCGCTCGAGATCCATGTCCCGCCGTTTTTCCTCCAGGCGCTTTCTTTTTTCCCGCAGTTCCAGGGAAATGGCTTCCTTTTCGGCGGACCGGGCCCGTTCCAGGGCTTCTTCTTTTTCAAGGGCGGCGGCCAGGGCGGCCCCTTCCTGCCTGACCCGGGCGAGGCGCTCCTCCGCCTCCCGGATGCGGCGGCGCCGTTCAATGGCCCCCGCGGCGGCCCGCGTCCGCCCGCCGCTCACCGTGCCCGAGGGGAGGAACACTTCCCCCTCGAGGGACGCGATCGGGTACGAAGCCCCCCCTGAGACGAGCCGAGCCCCCACGGAGTACTCCTCCACCAGCAGCAGATCCCCGAGAAGATGGGAAACACAGGATTCCCACTCCTCCGAGGGCGTGACGATCTCAATGGCCCATCCCACGACGCCACCGGCGGGAAGGACGGCCCTCCTGTCGGGAAACCGGGGACGGCTTTTTTCCAGGGGCAGGAAGGTGGCCCGTCCGGCCCGGCGCTCCTTGAGGAGGTCGATGCAGGCTCCCGCCTCCGCGAGAGTCTTCACGAAAATCCAGTACTGCCGCCCTCCGAGGTAGGCCTCCAGGGCCGAGGTAACGGACGACGGGCAGGAAAAGGACTCGGCGGCCACCGTCACGGGAACCTGGAGCTTTCCGAGGCGGTAGGCAGAGGTGAGGAAGCGGACGGGTTCGGGGTAGGATGAACTTTCTGCCGTCTTCAGGTCCTCGGCGGCCGCCTCGAGAGAAGCGGATTCCTTCCGGGCCTGCTGGAGGGCGGAAGCCGTCTTCCTGCAGGCGGCGAAGGCGTCGCCGTGAGCCTCCACCACTTCGGCCTCCCTCCGTTCAAGGCCGGCTATTTTCTCTTCAAGGGCAGCCGATTCTTCCTGCAGAGCGGCCAAAATCTCTCCCGAGGTCCTGATCCTGGCGTCGCAGTCGGCCAGAAAGGCCTCCCGGGATTCCCTTTTCGACCGGAGGGTCTCTTTTTCCGCACCAAGGGCCGAGAGGGCGGCTGAGAGGTTTTTTTTCCTCTCCTGCTCTTTTTCGATGGCCGCCCGAAGTTCGTTCATCCGTCTCCGGAGCCTGTCCCTTTCCTCAACAGCGGCGGCAAGTCCCGCGGCAAGGTCGTTTTCCTTCGAGAGAATTTCGCCCCATTCGGCCCCCATTTCCTCAAGGCGGGCAGAAAGGGTTTTTTCCTCCCCTTCAAGGGAGCCCATTCTCGACCGGATCTCCCGGACGGCGGCGGCGGACGCGAAACAGCTTCTCCGGAGATCCTCCCTCTTCCGGAGCAGTTCCTCCCGGTCTCCCCGAAGGCATTTTTCCCGTTCTTCGAGCTCTCCCCGCTCCCGGAGGGAGCGGCTGTACATTTTTTCCCACAGGTCTCTCCAGCGGATGCGGAAGGTCTCTTCCGCGCCGAGGGTACGGATTTCCTCCTCAAGGGCCGCAAGGCTTTCTTCGAGAACGCGCCTCCGGTGGAAATAAAAGAGCCGCCGTTTTTCCTCCAACCCGTCGGTTATGGCCCGTGCCCGGGATGCGAGGGCGACAGCGGGAGCGATCTCTTCCCTGCGGTTGTTGAGTTCAGCCACAAGGGCCCCCAGACGGAGGCTTTCCTCCTCCGCAGAGACGAGCTTTGCCGAAGTCTCGTTCCTTTTGCGGCGGTACTGGTCTATGCCGAAGAGAAGTTCGAGATGGGCCCTTCTCTGGGCAGGCCTCTGGCGGATGGCCTCAGCCACCTCCCCCTGGCCGATGAAGGCGAACTGGTCGCCCTCGAGCTTCCAGAGCCTCTTCACTGCATCGAGATCCGAGAGCCTCGTCCGGGCACCGTCCACGGTGATCACCGCTCCGGTTTCCGGTGAAAAGGATCGCTTGAGGACGCAGCTTCCGGCGCCGGGAGTTCCGTCCTGCCGGATGAAAAGGGCCACTTCCGTCTTCGTCGCGGGGGGAATGCTCACGCTCCCGGAAAAAAGCAGGTCCCCCTGCCTGACGATCCGCAGCCTCTGGAATCCCCCGTCGCCAAGCACCCACCGGAGGGCGTCGAGAAGGTTGCTCTTTCCGCTGCCGTTGGGCCCCACGATAGCGGTGAGCCCCGGCGAGAACACCAGGTCCTGGGAAGCACCGAAACTTTTGAACCCTCTAAGATGAAGACGTTCGATATACAACGAGACGGGCCTCCCATTTTTCCATCTGTTCCATTTTCCGCTCCACCTGCTCGAGGCCTCCCTGGGCGTCCAGCCGGAACTTGCTCCAGGCGAACTCCGGAACCGCCGCGAGGAAGATCCTGCGGCCGAGTTCCTCCTCCCAGAGGGAGAGATAGGTTTCGTAAATGTAGTGGGCCACCGCGGGGTTCGCCTCCAGCAGAAGGGCCTCCGAGCGGTTCGACGCCGACACTTTCCTGAGGAAACGCTTGATGGTCATGGAGATGGTGTCCTCACGGTGAACCCACCCGTTGCCGCTGCAGAAGGGACAGCTCCTGGTGAGGGTGGACCTGATGTCGGGCCGGGCCCGCTTCCTGGTGATCTCCACGAGCCCGAGCTGGGATACTCCGAAAATGCGCGCCCGGTACCGGTCGGGCAGAAAGACCTCTTCCAGGCGCTTCAGGAGGAGGGTCCGGTCCTCCTCGTAATCCATGTCGATGAAGTCGATGACCACGATGCCGCCGATGGCCCGCAGCCGGAGCTGACGGGCGATCTCGGACGCGGCCTCGAGATTGGTCTCCAGGACCGTATGGCGGAGGTCCGTCTTGCCGATGAACTTTCCGGTGTTCACGTCGATGACCGTCAGCGCCTCGGTGTGGTCGATGATGAGGTAGGCTCCCGACTGGAGCCACACCTTCCGCTCCAGGGCGGCCTCTATCTCCTTTTCGATGCCGTAGAACTCGAAAAGTGGCGTGGTGCCGCCGTAGAGACTCACTTCGGGATGGTCCGTTCCGGAGAAGAGAGACAGGCTGTTGTTGACGTTTTCGTATTCTTCCCTGCCGTCAACCACGATCTCCGACACGGCGTCGGTGAGCTCGTCCCGGAGAACTCTCCCGAGAAGGCCCAGGTCCCGGTAGAGCAGGCACGGGGCGGACTGGATCCTCCCGTTGTGCTCGATCTCCCTCCAGAGCGCGAGGAGAACCTCCACGTCGTGGGAGAGACTTTCCTCGTCCACCCCCTCGGCGGCTGTCCGGACGATGATGCCGTAATCCTCTCCCCGCAGTTCCCGGGCGATGGTCTTCAGTCTCCTCCGCTCGTTCTCGTCGGTGATCCTCTTGGAAACTCCCGACTCCTGGCCGTGGGGCACGAGGACCACGTACCGTCCCGGAAGGGAGATCCGGGAAGTCACCCTGGCTCCCTTGTTCTTTCGTGCCGTCTTGGTGACCTGGACGAGAAGCTCCTGGTTCGGCTGAAGATTGAGCCCCCGGGCGTCGTTCAGGTACAGGAAGGCGTTCCTTCCGTCACCGAGGTTGACGAAGGAGGCATGGATGCCCGGGAGGACACTCTCCACCCGGGCCTTGTAAATCTCCCCGGCTTTCTGGCGCTCCCACATCCGCTCCACGAACAGGTCGGCCAGGCGGCCGTCTTCGATGATGGCGACCCTCGTCTCTTCCGGATCGATACAGTTGGCCACAATCTTCCGGTTCACGGCGCCCGGCTCCGCATGTCTTTCACTCACGGCGACGCCCTCCTCCCGAAGAAAACTGATTTTTTTCACAGGGGGGGATGGATCTCCCCCGGAAATGCTTCATGCTCTTTCGTCCTCCCCGTCCGAAACCCTGAGAGGTTCCGCCAGAGGCAGGACCCTGGGCTCTCCCCCATCCTCCGGAAGGAAAAGGGAACCCACCGCCTCCCGAAGGATGAAGACGTCCGGCCATCCCGTGATGACCTCCCTGGCGGCCAGGGCTTTTACCAGCACGCCGGGACCCCTTTGCGCCGGATCTTCCATGACGAGGCGGAAAAAGCCTGACGGGAGGTCCGGTCCTTTTCCGAATGAGAGGACTGTTCCCTCCGTCTTCAGCTCATCAAGGCACTCCTGCAGTGCAGGGCCGGATTCTCCTCCCCTGAGGGCGAGAATGCACGACGAGGCCCGGCACCATTTGCCCAGGGACTTCGCCTCCTCCGTTCCGGGAAGGCCGTCCACCACGGTGCTTCCCGTGATGGAAAACCCTGCGGGCAAAAAGAGATTCCACCGGCGGGGGATATCTTCATCGTACCCGGTAAGCCACGCTTCAAAGGGTTCGGCAAGGGCCGGAACACCCACTGACAGCTCTGGCCCGAGACTGATCTTCGGGCGGGGGGTAAATCCCTCGGAAAGCCGAAAGCTGATTGAAGCCCTGGCGGCACTCCTGGCAAGGACGGAGGGAATGGCGATATGGGGGATGAAGCAGGCCCTCCCCCTCTTGGAATAGGTAAGCCGGACCCTAATCACGGGAAGCCCCTCCCTTCCCGAGGACCGGGCACCGGTCCTGAACGCCGCAGGCCCTGCAGGGTGCCCCTTCGTTTCCGCCCAGGGGTCTGCAGTCGGGGGATACCAGTTCCCCGAGAGCCCGATCCCTCTCCCTGAGCAGAAAAGCCTTGCTCACGCCGGCATCGATATGGTCCCATGGCAGTCCTTCGTCGGCCGCCCGACGGCGGGCGGCGAATTCCGCGGGGTCGATTCCCGTCTTTTCAAAGGCCTCCATCCAGCGGGGCAGGGAGAAGGTCTCGCTCCATCCGTCGAACCTCGCCCCCGACTTCCACGCCTCCAGGAGCACCGGGGCGAGACGGCGGTCTCCCCGGGCGAAGACACCCTCGAGAAAGGTCTGCTCCGGTTCGTGGTACTTGAGGGAGATCCGGCTGTTCTTTCCGCCGTGACGGGAGGCAAGTTTTCCCTTCAGGAAGCGCCCGGCGGACCGGAGCTCGTCCACACCCGCCTGGGGCTCCCACTGGAAGGGTGTGTGAGCCTTGGGGACGAAGCCTGCCACGGAAAGGGCAACCTGGGCTTTTTTCCCCCTGCTCTTTCCTATAGAGAGGGCCCGTTCGGCGAGGTCGAGAATTCCCTCCAGGTCTTCGGCGGTCTCGGTGGGAAGCCCCATCATGAAGTAGAGCTTGACCCTGTCCCATCCCTTGGAGAAAGCCGTCTCGAGGCACTGGGTGAAATCCTCGTCGGAAACGCCCTTGTTGATCACGTTCCGGAGCCGCTGGGTGCCCGCCTCCGGGGCGAAGGTGACCCCGCCCCGGCGCATGGATTCCATCTCCGCGGCAAGATGAACCGAGAAGGCGTCCATTCTCAGGCTGGGAAGGCTGATCTTCACGTTTTTCGGCGCAAGGGCGGCGGATAGCTCCCGGATGACCGGGGATATGCCGCTGTAATCGCAGGAGGCGAGGGAGAGCAGGCCGACTTCCTCCCATCCCGTCTTTTCCACCAGGGAAAGGGTTTTTTTCACCACGGTCTTCACGGACCGTTCCCTCACGGGACGGGTGACCATGCCGGCCTGGCAGAACCGGCATCCCCGGGTGCAGCCCCGGAAGAGTTCCATGGGAACCCTGTCGTGGACAATGCCGCCGGACGGAACCAGGAGCATATCGGGATAGAAGGCACCGTCGAGGGAATCCACTATTCTCCGGTGAACGGGAAGGGGCAGGGCCGACGACCGGAACGTCATGCCCCTGCCGCCGGGAGAAAAATCGCACTCCACCAGGGAGGGGACATACACGCCCTCCACCCGGGCGAGGGCCTCGAGACGCTCTTTCCTCGGCCTTCCCTTCGTCTCGGAGAGAACTTTCAGTGCTTCGGGCAGAAGTTCCTCCCCTTCGCCGACGCAGAAGAAATCCACGAAAGGCGCCATCGGTTCGGGGGCAAGGGCACCCGGCCCCCCGGCGGCCACGAGGGGATGGTCTTCTCCCCGGTCTCCCGCCAGGAGCGGGATGCCGCCGAGGTCGAGCATAGTGAGAACGTTGGTATAGCTCAGTTCGTACTGGAGGGTGAACCCCACCACGTCGAACCGGTCCAGGGGACGGCCGCTCTCCATGGAGGCCAGGGGCATTCCTTTTTCCCGGAGCAGCCCCTCGAGATCCGTCCATGGACAGTAGGCCCTTTCCGCGTCGGCCCAGGGCAGTCCCTTCACCAGAAAATAGAGGATCTGAAAGCCCAGGTAGCTCATCCCTATTTCGTAGACGTCAGGAAAGGCCAGGCATACACGAACCATCCCCCCGGAATCCTCCTTCGGGGGCAGGGAGCCGAATTCACATCCGGCATACCGGGAAGGCCGCTTCACATCCGAAAGAAGCGGCCACATTCCATCGGCATATTCAGGAAAATGCATACAGCGCCTCCTAGAAAAATCCGGCGTCCCCGGCGCAGGCCACGGGACGTCCGGTCCAAAATACCCGAACGGCACGGAAGAACGCCTCCGTCTCCTTCGGGTTCATTCTCGCTAATAGGTTTTCAGCGTGGATATATACACGCTCTGGGCAAGGGCCAGGGCAACGGAAAGGGCGAGCAGGGAGCTTCCGCCGTAGCTCACCAGCGGCAGGGGGAGTCCCGTGACGGGAAGGAGTCCCATGCTCATGCCGATGCTCTCCGCCATCTGAAACCAGATCCAGGCGGAAATGCCGGCGATGAGCACTTTCGCCCGGCTGTCCTTGGTGCGCATGGCCGTCTCGATGAGCCTCCAGAAGAGTACCCCAAAGAGAAGGAGCATGCCGACGGCCCCGATAAAGCCGAATTCTTCGCAGTAGACGCTGAAAATAAAGTCGGTGTGGGGTTCCGGCAGAAACCTGAGTTTGCTCTGCAGCCCCTCCATGAACCCTTTGCCCAGGAGTCCTCCCGATCCTACGGCAATCCTGGACTGGATCACGTTGTATCCCGCCCCCAGGGGATCCACCCACGGATCGAGAAAAACCCGGATCCGCATTTTCTGGTACTCCTTCAGGAACTGCCATCCGAGGGGCACCGCCGCCATCATCAGGCCGATGAGGCCTGCCGGGTATTTCCACGGGGCGCCGGCAACCGCCACGGTCACCATGGCGATTGCCCCGTAGACCATGGCGCTTCCGGCGTCGGGCTGGACGAGCACAAGCCAGCCTGAAACCCCCGCCAGGGCGAGGCCTCCCAGGAAGGAAGGCAGCGTCAGCGGAGGATACCGGCAGAAATGCTTCGCCAGCACCAGGATGAGGGCAATTTTGCCGAACTCCGCCGGCTGGAACCGGAAAAAGCCCAGGTGAAACCAGCTCTGGGAGCCCTTTACGGTCATTCCGAGCACCATGACCCCGAAAAGAAGGACAAGGGCAAAAGCATAGATACGGTAAGCCCAGGAGAGAAACCGGGCATACCCGACCTGGAGCACCCCTAGATAGGCGACGGCGGAGAGGCAGCCCCACAGGAGCTGCCTGGCCGCAAATCCGCTCCCTCTGCCGTCGAAACCGGCGCCCGCGCTGAAAATGGACGCCACGCCGAGAAAGAAGAGGGCCAGGACCGAAAGAAACTGGAGCCTATCCAGGCTGGCCAGGTTTTCTCTTAGGCTGAGCCTTTTTTCCTCCATCAGGAATCTCCTGTTCCATCTTTCCGGGAGCAACCCCCCGCTTGATCCGAATGACCGGGATGTTGGCCACGAAGGCCACCGATCTGTCAGCCCGGTCGAAATCCATCTCTATCTTGGACGTGTCGATGTCCATGTAGCGGGTGATCACGTCGATCATGTC
This sequence comes from Synergistaceae bacterium, assembly GCA_018436595.1. Lineage (GTDB taxonomy): Bacteria > Synergistota > Synergistia > Synergistales > Aminobacteriaceae > Aminivibrio. The sequence continues at coordinate 28,159 of JAHDLC010000029.1, forward strand.
CCGGCGGAGCTGTTCGAGCATCTCGGGCGAAATGTCCGCCCGGTCGTGGATGAGAACGATCTGCAGGCGCTCCTTGGCGATGTTCTTCGAACCGCCGGAGCCGAAAAATTTCTTCAGAAATTCAAGTGCCATGGCGCCATCCCCCTATTCCTTTCTGCCGAAGAACTTCCGGATTCCCGCGAAAAATCCTCTTCCCTGTTCTTCGCTGAAGTCGGGGAATGGAACGGTTTCTCCGAGTATTCGGGAGGCGATGCGCTGGAACGCCTGGGCCGCCGGGGCGGAGTCGCCGAAGGTGAGGGGCTCTCCCCTGTTCGCGGATTTCACCACGCTGTCGTCCTCGGGGACGATGCCCACGAGATCGATGGCGAGAATGTCCAGTACGTCCCGCACGTCGAGCATTTCGCCTTGCTTGACCAGCCGGGAACGGAGCCTGTTGATCACAAGGCGGATAGGGGATTTGCCCATGGATTCAAGGAGGCCGATGATCCTGTCGGCGTCCCGAACGGCGGGAACTTCCGGCGTGGTGATGACAAGGGCCTCGTCCGCCCCGATGGAGGCGTTGCGGAACCCCGACTCGATACCGGCTGGGCTGTCAAGAAGAATGAAGTCGAATTCCTTGCGGAGCATGCCGCACAGTTCTTCCATCTGGTCGGCGCTCACGGCGTCCTTGGTCCTGGTCTGGGCGGCCGGCAGCAGAAAAAGGTTGTCCACCCTCTTGTCCCTGACAAGAGCCTGGTTGAGCCTGCAGGTTCCTTCCAGCACGTCGATGAAGTTGTAGACCACCCTGTTTTCCAGGCCCATCACAACGTCAAGATTCCGCAGCCCGATGTCGGCGTCCACAGCCACAACCTTATGTCCGGCCCGTGCAAGGGCCACAGAGATATTCGATGTGGTGGTGGTTTTTCCGACACCGCCTTTTCCCGAAGTTATCACAATCACCCGAGGGTCCACTGAATTTCTCCCCTTCCCTTCCCCGGCAGCCGGATTTCTCCCGTCCGGGGAAATGGTCTCATTTTATAATTTTAACTCCCTCACCACGAGGGAATTGTTCTCCAGGGTAATAATAACAGGTTTTCCCCACCATTCCATGGAACTTCCCAGGGAAGAGCTCACTTTTCCGCCGATCCGCACCTGTTTTGCCTCGAAGAGTCCCGCCACCACGGTGTGGTCTTCCCCGCCGTCGAGACCGGCGTGGGCGAGCCCCTTCAGCTTGCCCCACACGCAGATGCTGCCCGAGGCGAAGACTTCCGCTCCGTCGTTCACGTGGCCGATGACGAGAACGTCCCCCTCGTGCTCCACTCTCTGCCCGGACCGGAGGGAGCGGGGCAGGAAGAGGGCGTTCCCCGATGTCTTTTCCTTCTTTCCGGATCGCTCCGGCACGGGTTCGCCGGTGGCCACCCCCATGGACCGGAGGTCGTCAAGGGTTTCCCCGTCCAGGGAAATCCACGAGAGAATCTTCATCTTCCGGGACCAGATGAAATCGGAAAGAAGCTTCTGGATGAAATACCTGGACACCTTCCGTCCCTGGAAATCAAAGACCACGCCGAGGTTGCCCGATAGCAGGGAAGCCTCTCCGAACAGCTTTTCCAGGTCGGAAAGAAGCTTGTCCTCGCTTCCCGTCTCGGGAAAGATCATCCGTATTCCGTATCCGGCGCCTTTCAGAAGTATGTCTCCTGAAGCCGCCGGGACTTCCCTGTGTTCAAGGGGATGGGACACGACCGCACCTCCTCAGAATTCTACGGCGGAGAATTCCGCCTGATTGTACCGTTCCTGCGCTCTCGTTCACTGGGCCTTTCCCCGCGCTTCGGGAACGAGCAGATAGGAAAGGATCTCACCCACCATGGGCGATGCCACCGAGCTGCCGTGAAGGCCCGCTTCGATAAGGGCCACCGCCACGTACTTCGGATTGTCCATGGGAGCGTAGCCCGCGAACAGGGCGTGGTCGTCTCCGTGGGCATTCTGGGCCGTACCCGTTTTCCCCGCCACGGTGATGCCGAAGCTGCCTGCCTGCCGGCCTGTTCCGCGCCTGACCACGTAATCGAGACCCTTTCTGATGACATCCAGGTTTTTCTTTTCAAGAGACAGATTCCTGGCGACCACTCCGGCTGTGGAGGACAGATGGGGGCGCACCAGCTTGCCGCCGTTGGCGATCACCGCATAGAGCCTCGCGATCTGGAGAGGCGTGGTGAGCAGGAACCCCTGTCCAATAGAGTAATTCACCGTGTCGCCCTGGTACCACGATTCCTTGAACCTGGCCCGCTTCCAGTCAGGTCCCGCCGTCACCCCCGGCGATTCGCCGGGGAGGTCAATTCCCGTGGGGGAACCGAGACCGAAGAGGGAACACCATTTCAAAATCCTTGAAATTCCGAGCTTGAGCCCCACCTGGTAGAAGTATACATCACAGGATTCCTGGAGGGCCCGCAGAAGATTCACCGTTCCATGGCCCGACCGTTTCCAGCAGCGGAATGTCCGGTTCCCCACGGTGAAGGCCCCCGAGCAGTGTGCAGTAAGGGCCGTGGTCGTCTCTTTTTCTTCCAGGGCGGCGAGTCCCATGAGGGCCTTGAAGGTGGAAGCCGGAGGATACTGGCCCGAGATGCTCCTGTCGAGCATGGGTTTTTCGGGATCCTTCACCAGGGCGTTCCATTCCCTGAGAGAGACGCCCCACGCCAGGGGATTGTTGTCGTAGGAAGGGGAGGAATACAGGACAAGCACCTCGCCGGTGTGAGCGTCCATAACCACGATGGCCCCCCTGTACCCCTTCATGAGATCCGCGGCGAGGCGCTGGGCCCCCAGGTCGAGGGTGAGGTGCAGGTCCTCTCCCCGCCCGGCCGGCCTGGTATCGATGGTCCTGATTTTCCGGCCCCTTGCGTCCACTTCCACCGATTCCTCCCCGGGGGTTCCCCGGAGAACATCTTCGTACTGCCGCTCGATGCCGTTCTTTCCTATCTGGTCCCCGGCGGCGTAGTTTCCTTCGCTGAACTGCCGGAGTTCATTCTCGCTTATTTCTCCGACGTAGCCCGTGATGTTCGATGCGAGGCTTCCCGCCGGGTAGGTCCTCCTCCAAACCGGAAGGGGGAAGAGCTCCCTGGGAAATTCGGGATCGGCCACCAGGTCCGCCATCTGGGCAAGGGTGATGTTCCCCACAAGCCTTACGACCCTGTACGGAGCCCATGACTGCCGTTTGATGGACCTGGAAAGATCCTCCGCCGTATAGGGGATGCCGTGGGCGGACAAAAGCTCCGCAAGCCGTTCCGGCATATCGTTCTTCTCGATATCCATGGGGTAGCCCATGATGTCGAAGGTGGTCACGTTCACCGCAAGCAGGGCGCCGTTCCGGTCATAAATCTCTCCCCTGACGGGCGGAAAGCGGATGAGCCGGAGGCGGTTGTTCGACGCGAGCCGGATGTAGGTATCGGCATGAACCACCTGGAAAAAATACAGGCCCCCGACGAGGATCCCCATGGAAAGCAGGACGGCCGCCCGCCACAGCTTCAGGCGGAGATTGAGAACCGGCCGGAAGTCAGGCATCGGAGTTCTTCAGCCTCCATCCGTATATGAGAGAGGCGAACAGCACCAGTGGAAGCAGGTAGCTCTGCTGGAGAAAATAGGTGGTGAAGATCCCCAGCCCCCTGGCGCCTCCCATGAAAATACGGACCACGGAAACGGGAAAGAAAGCGGCCCAGAGTATCGCGCCGAAGACCGGCACAGTACGGCCCGAGACGGGCAGGGAAAACCACGCCCACCTGGACATCAGGAGGGTCACCACGTAAAAGAGCGAAGACAGTCCGGGAAAGCCGATCCACCGGAGATCCCAGAGAATGCCGCCGAGAAATCCCGCCCAGAGAATCTCCACTCCCCGGGACGGGCCCCGGAGGGACAGAAAGACAAGGATCAGGAGAAAAATCTCCGGCACAAGCACTTTTCCGGTGCCGAGCACCCAGAGAAAATCCTGTATATACCATGATATGACATAGATCACGGGGAAGGTCCCTCCCGTCCGCCGTTCGGAGTCATTTGGCCGAAAATCTCGAGGGCGTAGAGCTGGGTGATGTTCGCCCCCGGGACAACCCGCCACGCAAGGTAGGCCCCGCCGGTCTTCCTGCTTTCGGAGGAAAGGCGCCCCACGGGAATTCCGGGCGGAAGGGCCTCGCTCACCATGGCGGTACTCACGGTCATGCCTTCGGAAAGGACCCTTCCCTCGGGCACGTACAGAAGCCAGAGGCCTCCCTCGCCGTCCCCGGCGACCACGCCGAGGTCTCTCGTTTCCTCGATGACCACCGGGATCATGAGGGATGACGAGGTGATGAGCTCAACCCATGAGAAACTTCCCTCCGAGGAGCTGACCCGTCCCACGAGATGGCCGTTATGGAGAACCGGCGCCCCGAAAAAAACGCCGTCGGAGGTTCCCTTGTTGATCCTCACCTCCGACCACCATGACATGGGTTCCCTGAGGGTAACCCGGGCATAGCCGTAAAATCTGTCAAGCTCCTGTTTCAGGCTGCCGGCCGATCCCACGGACCAGGCCAGCCTGAGGCGGGTGTTCTCCTCTTCCAGTATGCCGAGCCGCTCCTGGAGGACACTCTTGTCGGCGAACCAGAAGGAGACTCTTTTTGCGCTCCGTTCCAAAGCGACGGCAGGATACTCGGGATAGCGGAGAATTTCTCCAACAAAATCAACAGCGCCCTTGAAAACGTCCTTCCTGGGCGCGGCTGCCAAAAGCAGAAGGCTCGCTATGATCATAAGGAGCCCGTGAATCCATTCCTTCCCCAGATGTTTTTCCGTCATGCAAACCTTTCCCCACTCCGGTGAGCTTCTACTTGGATCCCCTTTCCACGGAAAGGAGGACCTTTCTCATGTCGTCGAGATTGTCGAGAATTTTGCCCACTCCCCGGGCCACGGCGAAGAGAGGATCTTCAGCAACGACCACGGGAGTGTTCAGGGCCCTTGAGAGCCTTTCCGCCAGTCCACGGAGCTGGGAGACCCCTCCGGACAGCAGGATGCCCTGGTCCACGATGTCCTTCGCAAGCTCGGGAGGCGTCTGCTCGAGAGCGACCTTGACCATGTCCTCGATGCGCAGGACGATGGGCTCGAGAGCTTCCCTGACTTCCACCGAGGTCACCATGTCGGCCTTCGGGAGACCGTCAGCGAGATCCCGCCCCTTCACCGCCATCTCCAGCTCCTTGTCGAGGGGAAGGGCCGATCCGATGCCGATCTTGACCTCTTCCGCCGTGGTCTCCCCGATGAGCAGGGCGTACCTCTGCCGGAGCATGGCCACGATGGCGTTGTCCATATCCTTGCCCGCAGCTCGCAGGGAATTGGTGACCACGATCCCGCCGAGGGAGAGCACCGCCACTTCGCTCGTGCCGCCCCCGATGTCGAGGATCATGCTGCCCCGAGGCTCCTGTATGGGAAGCCCCACGCCGAGGGCCGCCGAGACGGGTTCCTCCACCACGTAGGCTTCCCTGGCCCCGGCGCCGAGGGTGGCATCCACAACGGCTTTCCGTTCCACCTCGGTCACTTCTGCGGGAACGGAGATGACCACCCGCGGGTTGGCCAGCAGTCCCCGGCCGCCCCCCGCCTTCCGGAGGCAGTGGCGGATGAGCTCCTCGGTCATGTCAAAGTTCGCGATCACCCCGTCCTGAAGGGGCCAGATGGTGGAAACCCCGGTGGGGGTTTTTCCCGCCATGGCCTTTGCTTCCTTCCCGACGGCTATCACGTCGGCGGCGCCGCCCTTCGGGCGTTTCCGCACTGCCACGGCGGAAGGCTCGCTGAGCACGATACCCCTGCCCTTCACAAACACCACGATATTGGCCGTTCCGAGATCGATGCCAATATCAGCGCCGAACATCCCCTTGAATAATCCGAACACCTGCTTCAGTCCCCACTTTCTAGGCATCTCCGGGAAGCGGTATGGAAACATGCTTCCCGTTCGCCACCACATAATGGCCTATGAACCTGATATCGAGCATCTTTGTCCTTCCGGCAAGGTAGTCAGTCAGCATCCTGTCTTCCCTGCTGGGGTTGAGGGTTCCGTCGGGGTGATTGTGCACAAGGACGAGCCCCCAGGAGTCCAAACGGACTGCCCTCCGCAAGAGGTATTTTACATCAAGAAAAGCTCCGTCCGGTCCCCCGTAGGAAATTATGTCGGAGGTGATGAGGGTCCCGTTCCGTCTCACGTGGAGTCCCACGATATATTCCCGCTCCTCGGCGGCGAGCTCCGCCGCAATGGAAGAAAGGCGCTTCTCCCACGGGAGCCCGTCCTCGGGCTCGCACTTTTCGGAATGAATCCGCTTCCCCAGCTCCAGGGCCGCCAGGAGAACGCAGGCCTTCGCTTCACCCAGTCCGGGAAAGGAGAGCATTTCTTCTTCCGTCGCCCGGGAAAGCCCCTTTGCGTTCCCGAATTCCCTGAGGAGTTCCGACGCAAGTTCCAGTACATCCCTGCCTTTGCTGCCGGTGCGGAGAAGGACCGCCAGCAGCTCCGCCAGGGAGAGCGAGGACGCCCCCCTGCGCCGCAGGCGCTCTCTCGGCCATTCTTCACTGGGAAGGGCGGCAAGCTTCATTCCGTCGTCGCTCCGTCCGGCCAGAAGGGATTGTGTTTCCTCTCGGCGCCTATGGTGGTCTCCGGTCCGTGCCCGGGCAGCACCTGCAGTCCGTCGGGAAGCGCCGCAAGTTTGAGAATGGACCGGTCGAGCATGTCCGGATCGCCCCCGGGAAGATCCGTCCTGCCGACACTCCGGGCAAAAAGGGTGTCACCGGAGAGCAGGAGACTGCCGCTCTCCTCTTCTGCCAGGTAGCACGAACTTCCCGGGGTGTGCCCGGGAGTGGCCAGAACAGTGACCTTCATGCTTCCCACCTCGAGCACATCTCCGTCCCGGAGGGTCGAAAAGTCGTCCGTGCCCTTGAAGTCGTACCCCATCCACTCCAGGGCGCCCGGATCGGGGGATGCCACCAGGGAGGCGTCCTTTTCCGGGACGTACACGGGGGCACCGAACCGTTCCAGAACGGCTGGAAGCCCCCCCGCGTGGTCAAGATGACCGTGGGTAAGCAGTATTTTTTCTACGGAGATTCCCCGGGCCCGGGCAAATTCGTCAATCTGGCCGGGATCTCCGGCGGGGTCGGCCAGGAATCCCCTGCCGGAATCGTCCCAGACCAGGTAGGTGTTCGTCCAGAGAGGCCCGAGAGGGAAACGCTTGTAGTTCATGTCCGATCATCCTCCGTTGTCCGTATTTTTCAGCCGTTGCGGGAATCTCCGCTTCCGGATTCTTTTTCGAGTATGAGCGTCACGGGGCCGTCGTTGGCTATTTCCACAAGCATGTGAGCCTGGAAGACCCCGCTTTCAACCTTGATTCCTCTTGCGGCCACCGCTTTCTTGAAAGCTTCATACAGCCGGTTCGCCTCTTCAGGCTCTCCGGCGGCGATGAACGAGGGGCGGCGCCCCTTGCGGCAGTCGCCGTAGAGGGTGAACTGGGAGACGGCCAGCACCGAGCCGCCCACATCCGCCAGGGAGAGGTTCATCTTTCCCTGGTCATCCTCGAAAATCCGAAGGCCGGTTATTTTCTCGGCCATCCACTCCACTTCAGCCTCCCCGTCGGTCCGGGAAGCGGCGAGCAGCACACACAGTCCCCTGCCGATCTCTCCCTTGATATCTCCGTCCACGGAAACCTTCGCGGAGGAGACTCTCTGCACCACAGCCCTCATATTCCGTCACCCCCGTGAGACGTTGATCATTCCCTTGACCCCGTTCAGTTTTGCCACGATGAACAAAAGGTGCTCAAGATCCCTGACCCGGACTTCCAGCTTCATCCGTGCGAGGTTCCCCCCCACCACTCCGGCCTTGATGCCCGTCATGGCGCCGTCTCCGGCGATGATGGCCTGGGCCACGTCGCCGAAAAGACCTCCCCTGTCGATGGCCTCGAGCTTCAGTCGGGCGGTGTACCGCCTGTTCCCCGTGGTTCCCCAGGAAACGGAGATAATCCGTTCTTCTTTGGCGTTCTTCACGTTTTCGCAGTCCGTCCTGTGGACCGTAATCCCCCTCGAGCGGGTGGAAAAGCCAACGATAGGATCGCCGGGAACAGGCTCGCAGCAGTTTGAGAGCACCACCTGGACTCCTTCCGCCCCTTCGACGACGATGTCGGACTCCCCTTTTTTCCCGGCGAAGGACGTATGCTTCTCCTGTTCCGGCACTGCGGGGAGAGGAGCCGCCTGGGGCTGGGCCTTTCCCGCGAGACGCTGGGCCACGAGGGAAACGCTCTGGTTGCCTGCCCCGATGGCGGCCAGCAGGTCTTCTCCGTTCGACTGCCCCGTATCCCGGGCGATTTTGTTGAGCAGGGGAAGAAGTTCTTCGAAGGACTCGAACTCCGGCGTCCCCCTCCTGCGGAGTTCCCGTTCGAGGAGGTCCCTGCCCCTCTGGAGTTTTTCAATGCGCTCCGTCTTTTCCAGCGCACGGAAATGGGCACGGATCTTGCTCCTGGCCTTGCTGCTCCGGGCTATTTTCAGCCAGTCCCTCGAAGGGGCCCCCTGGGGGGACGTGATGATTTTGACGATGTCTCCGTTCTGGAGTTCGTACCCCATGGCCACGATCCTGTTGTTCACCATGGCCCCGACGCACCGCATGCCAACCTGGGTGTGGACGGCATAGGCGAAGTCGATGGGAGTGGAGCCCTTCGGAAGGGAAACCACTTCTCCCTGGGGAGTGAAGACGAAGACGTCGCTTGAGAGCACGTCGTCCTTCAGCCGTTCGAGAAACTCCGAGGGTTCGGGGGTTCCGTCATGGTCACCCTCGAGGGCCTGGCGGATCCAGGTCAGCTTGGCATCGAGGTCGTCGGTTCCGCCTCCCCCCTCCTTGTAGCGCCAGTGGGCGGCGATGCCGTATTCCGCCAGGGAGTTCATCTCCCAGGTGCGGATCTGCACTTCCAGGGGCTCTCCCGTGGGCCCCACCACCGTGGTGTGGAGGGACTGGTACATATTGCTCTTCGGGTTGGCAATGTAATCGTCGAACTGACCCGGGATGGGTTTCCAGACAGTGTGGACGATGCCAAGCACGGTGTAGCAGGCGGCGATATCGTCCACCACCACCCGGAGCGCGAGGAGATCATAGAGCTGCTCCACCGGCAGTTTTTTCCGGTTCATCTTTTCATAGATACTGAAGAAGTGCTTCGCCCGGCCCTTTACCTTGCAGTGGATTCCCTCTTCCTCCAGCCGGGCGCTGAGAATTTCCATGGCCTTTCGGACCACGGTCTCCCGCTCGGGCAGTTTTTTGCGGACCCTTCTCCGGATCTCGTAATACATTTCCGGATCGGCGTACTTGAAAGCGAGATCCTCGAGCCCCCGCTTCACCTGGTAAATACCGAGCCGATGGGCCAGGGGAGCGTAAATTTCCAGGGTCTCCCTGGCAATCCGCATCTGCTTGTCCTTCCGGAGCGCTCCCAGGGTGCGCATGTTGTGCAGCCTGTCGGCCAGCTTGATGAGAACCACACGGATGTCCTTAGCCATGACCACGAACATCTTCCGGAGGTTTTCCGCCTGGTAGTCTTCGAAAGACTTGAAGGGAAGCTTGCCGAGCTTGGTCACTCCGTCGACGAGGGTGGCAACCTCTGCCCCGAAGGCGCTTTTCAGTTTTTCGATGGTGATGTCCGTATCTTCGAGAACGTCATGAAGGAGGGCCGCCGCGAGGGTAACCACGTCGAGCTGCATCTCGGCGAGGATGGAAGCAACGTTGATGCTGTGGACGATGTAGGGGTCCCCGGTGGAACGCTTCTGTTCCTTGTGGGCCGCCCCGGCAAGGACCAGGGCTTCGCCGAGAGTCATGAGCTCGTCCCTGGAAAGGTAATGGATCACCTTGGACCAGAGTTCGTGCCATGCGAACTTCACCGAGATGGCCCGCTCCTCTTCGGGAATCCGGCCGATGTAGCTGTCCCTCAGCTTGCCGGACGCTTTTCGGTCAAGCTCCGGGTGTTCGTCCTCCCGGACGCGCCCTTCCTCCTCAGGCATCACCTGCCGTTCCCCGAGAATGCTTTCGCTCAGTTCTTTCGGGTCCATTCCGTCCACGCTCCGTCAGGTGATGTCGTCAACGACGACGTAATCAACCACGTACTGCAGTCTCTCCCGGCCCTGCCAGTAATCGAGCCTCGGACGGTACACCCACCCCCCGGAAGAGGTCATGGCGTCCATGGCGCTCTTTCCGTCAAAGGCGAGGAGCCGGGCACCTCCCGTCTCGATCTGCAGGTGCCTCCCGTCTTTTCCCAGGGGGAGCATTTTCTCCCCCCCCGTTCGGGCGACGAAGAACAGCGGCGCGGGGTTCCCGTTGCCGAAGGGACCGAGGGCGCTCACTTCCTTCCAGGAATCGAGGGCTATTTCGTCCGGGCTGATCTCAAGGGCGGTTACCGGGGGTTCTTCGAGTTCCATGGAAGAAAGGGTTTCTTCGAGATACTTTGAAACATCCGGCCAATTATCCCTGGCCACGGAAAAGCCGGCGGCGTACTGGTGCCCTCCCCATGCATCCAGAAGGGAGGAAATGGGATCGAGAACCTTCATGGCGTCGCCTCCCTCCGGGACTCTCAAAGTGCCCCGGATGCCTCCCCGGACAGGGGCGGCCAGCACCACCGGCAACGATTTCATGCTGCACAGCCTGCTTGCAACGCCGCTGAGAACCCCCACCGGCCAGGACTCGCCGAGAGCCACATGGCTGAAGGAGCCGCTGAGCAATTCCTCCGCCTCTCCGGAAATGCGTCCCGACAGCACCTGGCGCTTTTTGTTCAGGGAGAGCAGGGTTTCCACCTTCTGCTCGGCCCCTGACCTGCCGTGGAGGACTCCCACCGCCGTATCGGCGAGGTCCATTCTTCCCGCCGCGTTCAGGCAGGGAATGACTTTCATGGTGAGGGACTCCTCGGAGAGGGCCTGGCTGGTCAGTCCCAGCCGTGAAAACAGTCTCGCCAGGCCGGATCTCGGGCGGGATTTCATGAGAGCAATCCCCTCTCTCACGAGTTCCCTGTTGAGGGGGTTGAGAGGCATGCAGTCCGCCAGAGTGGCCAGGGCAGCGAGATCCGTCATGCCTTCCATCAGCCTCCGGGGAAGGATGTCGAATTTCCACGCCCAGGCCCACAGGACGCCCGTGGCGCACAGGGCTTTGCCGAAGGAACATCCTCCGGTACCATGGGGATTCACCACGGTGCCGTGAAAATCCTTGCCTTCCTCCGGCTGGTGGTGATCAAAGACAAACACGTTGATTCCGGCCGCTGCGGCCTTTTCAAGAATCTCATGATCCTTCGAACCGCAGTCCACCACCATCAGGGTGTCCCAGCCCATGGGGAGGAGCTGGTCCATGACCGACTCGTGGAGGCCGTATCCCTGCTCGTGCCGGTGGGGGATGAAGAAGCGGACCTGCTGCGCCTTTGAGCGGCAGATTTCCATGGCGAGCGTGGTGGAGGCCACTCCGTCCACGTCATAATCTCCGTAAACCAGGACTCTTCCCAGGTCCGGTATTTTTTTCCAGCGAAGGGCGGCTTCCATGGAGCCCCTGCCAAGGTCCAGCCCGTCAAGGAGGCTGGGAATGGATGGACAGCGGAAGGCGGACAGCCCTTCCTGTCCGCCCCGGCTTTCGAGGACCGCCGCAGTGAGCAGGGAACAGCCTTCCCTTTCGGCGATGGTCTTCGTGGAAGAGGTGGGCCGGACGATCCGGAGCCGGTCAGACCTGCAGAGAGCCGTCACCGGAAGAAGGCTCCCGAGGACCTGCCTTCCGCCGGACGAACCGCGTCGGGAACAGAAAGGCCTCTCCTGAAATGATGTAAGATCACGGCCTCCATAACCGCCTTCAAGGCGGCGGCCGGAAATAGGTTCTTCATAAAATTCCTCCCCGGAATCGGCCTTTTCTGCCGGAAAGCATAAAAAAAGACATTTGCGGAGCCGGAGTATACGTTATGCCCGGGCTCCGCGCAACTGCGAATCAGCGTATTTATATTGTAGTCTGTGCCCCCTGAGAAGTAAACTCCCGCATGGGCGCCTCAATCCGCATACAGCGGGAAGCGGCTACAAGCCTGGGTCGTTTTGCTCCCCGTCCGCCACACCGGGCCAGAGGGAGGGAATGGCCTGCTCGGGAAAATCTTCCAGCTTTTTCCCTGCGGCAGCCCGAAGAAAATTGTCCACCCACCAGAAAACATCCTGCCGGGCGATGGACTTCCTGAGAAACCGCATCCTTTCCTTTTTTTCCCTGTCATCCATGAAGAAGGCTCTCCTGACCGCCCCTGCAACGGCGTCCACGTCATAGGGGTTCACCAGGACCGCTCCACGGGCAAGCTGAAGGGCTGCTCCGGCAAACTCGCTGAGAATGAGGACTCCCTTTTCCCGCCCCTTGCAGGCGCAGTACTCCTTGCAGACAAGGTTCATTCCGTCCTTGAGGGACGTCACGAGGGCCATGTCCGCCGCCCGGTACATGGCCGCGAGTTCTTCCCTTGACACGGAGCCGTAATGCCAGTTCACCGGAACCCACCGGGTGGTGGAAAACTCTCCGTTGATCCGGCTGATGAGCAGCTCGATTTCCTCCTTGAGGGCCTGGTACTGCTCCACCGTCTCCCTGCTCGGGACCACGACCTGGTGCAGGGTAATCCGCTCGCGGAGTTCAGGATACAGTTCGAGGCACCTCCGGAACCCCCTGAGCTTTTCCGGTATGCCCTTGGAATAGTCCAGCCTGTCGACGCCGAGGATGAACTTTTCCCCGAAGATCTCCTGCCGTATTTCTTTCGCCCTGGCCACTGCGTGCCTTGTTCCCCCCAGGGAGGAGTAGGCCTGGTAATCAATGCTGATAGGAAGACTCCCCAGGGAGAACGAGCGATCGCCGAGATGAACTTTCACGATGTGTCCCCGGCCGGAAACCCTGCATTCCGGGTGGAATACCTTCAGGCAGTCGAGGAAATTCTTCCTGTCTCTGCCGGTCTGGAAGCACACGAAGGAGTACCGGGTCATCTGGTCGAGGATTTCCCTGCGCCTGGGCATCTTCATGAACACATCGACGCTGGGGAAAGGAATGTGGAGAAAAAAGGACGTCCTGAGGCCCGGCTGCTTCTCCCGGAGCATGGCCCCCAGGGGGATGAGCTGGTAATCGTTCACCCATATAAAATCATCCTCCGAAGCATGCCTCAGGACAACCCGGGCGAACTTGGCGTTTGAGCGTACATAGCCGTCCCAGTAGCGGGGAGAAAAATCGCAGCGGCTCTGGAGATCGTGAAAAAGGGGCCACAGTACGGAGTTGGAATATCCGTGGTAGAAGTCATGCACATCGTCCTCCGTGAGAATGACCGGAAGAAAGCGGTACCCGCTCTCCTCCGACACCGGGCCCAGGATATCCCGAATATCGGCAAGACGGGCGCCCGAACCCGTTCCGGGCCACCCTGCCCAGAAACCGCCCCTGTTCTTCAGCACAGGGTTCATGGCGCTGACCAGTCCCCCCGACGCCGGGCACCCTTTCCACTTCCCCTCCTCACAGGAGAGGGTCACAGGAAGGCGGTTGGACACCACCAGCAGTCTTCCTTTTTGTTTCAAGGCGTTCCCCTCCTTCCGGCTGTAAGGGCGCCAAGCCATCTCCGCAGAAATTCCGGCACTTCCTCCGGCAGGATTCTCACACCGGCTGCACTGACCGCCGGAAGAGCGGACACGAGAATTCCTGCACCCCGGCCGTCAAGCACCCGGAATGCGTCCTCGTCCGTCACGTCATCCCCGAGGTAGCATACGGGGTCCCTGAAGCTTCGGGCCGCCAGTATACGTTTCATGGCCTCCCCCTTGGTGCATGAAGGAAGGCGGAACTCAACCCCCTGGTCGAAAGGAAGTCTTTCAAGGCCGGATTGCGAAGCCCTTTCAAGAAGTACCTCCTCGATCTTCCGGTACTGTTCAAGAACATCGGGCCGTTCTCTCCAGTGCAGGGCGGCGGAAACGGGCTTCCTTTCCACCGCGTCGGGAGGGAAGGCGCGGAACAGGTCCGGGAGCATAAGAAGGGCCCGCTCCTCCGCGGCCGAAAGGGGTACGGTGACCGTATCACCTCCGGGTGACCGGCGCTGCCATCCGTGACATCCCCATATTTCCGCCGGCACTCCAAGAAGGGAAGCAGCCTCCGACGCCTCTCTCCCGGTGAGAAGGACAAACTCTCCTCCCGCTTCCAAAATTCTTTGGAGAAGGTCCTTCGTTTCTTCGGAAGGAACGGCCTCGCTCCTTTCCCTTCGGAAAGGGGCGAGGGTACCGTCGTAATCGCTCACAAGCAGCGGGCTGACTCCGCCGAAGGAACCGAAGAATCCTTCCAGGTCCGAAAGCCCCAGGCCGGGATGCCCTATATCCACCGCTCCCACTCTCCTTCTCCTCCGTCCAGGGTCACCAGAAGGGAAAGGTAGTTCCGAAGCTGCCCGGTAATCAGGAAATTCTCAAGAACGTACTGCCTGGCGTTCACGCCCATTCTCTCTCTTTTCCAGCGGTGGGTCAGGAGGTACCGGATCCTGATGGCGGCACCCTCGGGAGACCGCACGCGAAAACCGTTGAACCGGTTGATGACCTGCAGCCGTATGCCCCCGACGTCACCGCCTATGACCGGTTTTCTTTTCCACATGCCCTCGCTCACCGTAAGGCCGAAGCCTTCCCTGGTGGATTTCTGCACAATCACGTCTGCACCGGACTGGAGGGCATTGATGGCCCGATGGGCATCCGGCGGAAGGACAAGGACGGAAATATCGGGATCCCCTGCGGCCGCCTCGCGGACTGCGGAAAGGACCTCTCCCGACTCGGGATCATCCGCCGCCCCGCCCCCTGCGAGAACAAGCCGGATATCTGCGTGTTCTCTCGCGATCCGGTAGCTCTCAATGACCCCAAGAGGGTCCTTGAACCGGTCGAAACGGGAAACCTGGAGGATGACAGGCTTGTCCCTGGGCACTCCAAGCTCCCGGTACGTTTTTTCCACTTCCGCCTTCGAGAGGGGGATGTTCTTCTCGCTGAGCGGATCAATGCTGGGCGTGATGAGAAACTGCGGATGAGACAGGGGCTGGGCGAAATCGGGCAGTGAGAAGATCGAGGCGTCATAGCCCTCCACCTGTTTTTTCACGAACCGCCACACCGACCGGTTCGGGGCGCTGACGTCGATATGGCACCGCCAGATCCACTTCCCCTTCCGTCCGGGCATCATCCCCAGCAGGGCCGCCGGCTGCGGGTCGTGGATGAAAACGTAATCCGCACCTTCCAGGCTCTCCTTCAGCTTTTCGGCGTTTCTTTCATTCGTCGCCGTGTAGGAGGCAACCTGTCCCTCGGAAAGTCCTCCCGCCATCCCCTGCAGTGAGTTGTGCAGCGTTTTCGTGCAGGCGAAGAAGGGTTCGTCTCCCTCGATGACCTCCCAGGAGACGTCAAGGCCGAGCTCCCGGGAGAGGGGGACCATGGAAGAGAGAATTTCCGCCACTCCTCCTCCGGCCCTGGTGGAGTTTACGTGAACAATCCGCTTTCCCCGGAGACGCTCCGCTATGGCCAGAAGGCTGTCCATGGCATGGAAGCCGATAACTTCGCCGTACTGCTTCAGCATGTCGGACATCATTTCTTCCCTCCCTTCCGGAGTCCCTTTTCGAGAATGGAGACGATCTGTCCCTTCAGTTCACCGAGGGAAAAAAGGTACGAATCCACCCTGCCGAGGAGCCGCCTCACCTCCGCGGTACCCTCGCCGAACTGTTCAAGCCACAGGGAGAAGTCGTCCTTTCCCTCAGGAGACCGGCGGCGGCCGTCGAGAAAGTGATGAAAAAAGCTCTGCCGGCTCACCGTTTTGACCGCCACGGGAAAATCCTCCAGGGAGGAGGTAACCTTTCCCGTATCGAACATGAATTTTTTGCAGGCAATAAAATAGAACTCCCTGTCCGCCTTTTTCCAGCTCAGGAAATCTCCCTGGTCAAGTCGGGCCTCGAGAATGTCCTCAAGGATAGACCGTAGTTCCCCAAGATCCTTGCACTTCACGGGATTGACGGCGCTGAGGGCTTCAGCGAGTTCCGTGTCCCCGAGGCCTCCGTCGGCCCACGAGGCAAAATCATTGTTGAACTCCGACTCGGCGATGTGGGGGCGGAGCATTCTGCCCCAGAAATGATAATAGAGGGAACTTTCCGGAATTTCGGGAACGGCGGACCTGAGTTCTCTGAGCGTCTGTGCTCGAAAGCCCGTGCTCACGGGCAGAAGAGAGCATTCCATAAATCTGAAGGGGCCGTTGGCTCCTGTAGTGTTCATGGTTTCAACCTCCTTTGTGCAGTCGATGTATTCATCTCCCTTTCATTATGTAGCCTTATCGGCATTGAATAAGTATAACACATAATTTCTTTGTTCTACAAATTAGCATTCCGCTCCATATATAAGCAGACGGAATTCCAGCAGTCCTGTACTTGAAATGGAGCAACCAGCCGTTTTAACACATCTGCATGCATAGAAGAAGCGGAGGTAAAACCTCCGCTTCTTCTATGCAAATTTGATTTCGTCTTTTGGTGACGGATAATTGAGTTCCTCACGCAGAGAAGACTGCCTTTTCAAGGGTATGTTTCTCGACTCTCTCCATAATGGGAAAAACACCGATGCCTTCTCCCGGAGGAACTCCAATGGTACCGTCTTCCACAATGAATGGAGGGTCAACGATGTCTTCATCCCAGTATTTGTCTGAACCTGAAACATCGCCCGGTATTCTGAAATTCGGCAACGAGGCGATCGCTATGTTGTGTGCCCTGCCTATCCCATACTCGTGCATTCCGCCGCACCACACCGGGATGTTCCGGGAACTGCAAAGATCGTGAATTTTCTTTGCCTCGGCAATTCCGCCCACCCTTCCGAGCTTTATGTTAATAACCCGGCAGCTCCCGAGGTCAAGAGCCTTACGGGCATCCTCTGCGGAGTGTATACTTTCATCGAGGCAGATCGGAGTCATCAGCTCTCTTTGAAGTACCGCGTGGTCGATGATGTCCGTGAAGCCCAGGGGCTGTTCAATCATCATCAGGCCAAGATCATCCAGCTTTTTGAGCATGGGAGTGTCGGAGAGAGTATAGGCGGAATTTGCATCTGCCATTATCGGAAGATCCGGGAACTCCCTTCTGACTGCCGCAAGAACATCGTAGTCCTTTCCCGGCCTGATTTTCATTTTGATCCTTTTGTAACCCTGCTCCAGAAATTTCTCTATCTTACCAAAAAGTGCTCGCACATTTTCCTGAACACCGATACTTACCCCTGAATCAATTCGCTCCCGGGTTCCTCCGAGTAAAACCGAAAGAGATACCCCCTTCGAGCGGGCTAAAAGATCCCAAACAGCCTGCTCAAGTCCGGCCTTGGCAAAATAATTCCCTCTCACGGATTTGTACCACCTGTTGTTCAGCAGATCATCGATTTTTTCGACCGATACACCGGCGACATAGGGCGCGATGAACCTGGAGAGGAAATACCATGCTGTATCGGTGGTTTCGTTGATATAGTACGGCGTCTGGTTGCAGGTACACTCTCCATATCCCTCGAAACCTCCGCCGGAGACGGTGACAAGTACATGTTCGATGTGCGTTTTCGTTTCCGTGCTCGTGGTGAAAGGTTCTTTCAAGGGAATGGAGAGATGCCGAAGCTCAATTTTTTCCAGCAGCATACTCGGCACATCCTTTCAAAAATAAAAAGTCTATGTTGGGTACCGATGTCTCCCTAATGCACCGAAAGAAATGGAATACACTGTCACTCCGGCAAGCTCGGCGAGGAGGAATCGGGTGTCTCGATTAGGATATCTTTTCCGTGCTTTCATTCACTGCAAGGGTAAAACAGAGCTGTTTGAACCGGTCGCGGGGCTCTTCACACTCAAGAGCCCCGCAAATAAGCATAAGCCTAAAAGCCTACGAGAAAATAGTTGGCAGCTACTGTCATCAGTAATCCGCCAGCCATGGGAACCGCCGTTCTCTTGATCACATCAAAGGGAGAGAGGTTTGCGGCACCTGAAACGGCCACAATTACTGCTGTTATGGGAGAAACGCTTCGTGCGATTCCCGAGGCAAATTGCATGGGAAGGAGCATGGCTACCGCATCGATTCCCATTTTCCCGGCAACATCGGGCGCAAGGGCAGCAAACGCAAAGAATGGTGCGTTTCCTGATCCCATTACGATCGCTGTGATTGAAATAATCGCCGTCATGACGATAACCATCATTCCTGCACCGAATCCCGAACTCTGCGCACTCGTAATAAGAAAATCGATTGCCCCTATTGACCGAAGCCCTGCAGCGAAGAGTTCGCCGGCGACTATCAGGGTCAGTACCCTTGCAAATTGGACTCCCATGCCGTCGAAGAATACAAGAACACTCTTCATGACGCTCTTCAAATCCCGCCTGCGAATGACGAATTCAAAAAGCATGGAGACAAACATCCCGATCAGCATCGCTGTCACGACGTTCATTTTGATGGTATTGATCAAAAAGGAGCTGAAAATGAGGATCATTGCCAGAGGAAGAAGCGGCAGAATAATGTAGATGAGCGGCGCGGCCTCCTTCTGTTCGCCGTTTCCTGATGTGAAATTCGAGACATCCTGTTTGACTGCCTCGTGCCCCTCCTTCTTGTCGTAATACCGCTGCGTAATATAATGAAGAATCGCAATGGTAATCATAACCGCTATAGCTACCGGAATCTGATTGTCTACGAAGTATGCCGCAACATCTATCCCGGCGGTTTTTGCGGCCAGATTCGCGTTTCCCGAGGCAGGCCCGAGATCCAGGCATGCTGCCGTTCCTATCATAGCGGTAGCGGCTAATTTGCTGACACCCAGTCCAACGAGAATCGGATACATTGTCACCATGAGCAGGAGGCCGAGACCGGAAGCACTCGGAATAAAAATATTCAGAACCTGACCGACAATATAGCCCAAAGCAAGAACAAGATAGGGCGCATGAAAGACCTGAAGGGGCTTTACGGCCACCCGTACAAGTACGTCACTCGCTCCTATGTGATCCATGTACTTGGCGAATCCCGCAGTTGCCATAATAATCAGACCGAGCCCTGCTGCCCTGTTTTTGAAAAGATAATGGAGAAGTTCAAAAATATCGAACCAGACAAAGCCGGTCGATTTTACGCTCTTCGGAAGAAATTCACCGGTACCCATAAGAACGGCTGTTCCGATAAGAATAATACCTCCGAGCATCAGCACGGGCTGCGGCTGATATTTTTTCACGATAAACCAGGCGATGCAAATCGTTATTGCCAGAGCGATAAGAAATCCCGTCACAACACTCTACCTCCTTGAAATAAATGTGCATTCATTCTCTTGTCTCTCTTTTTCCTTGAAAACGGAATAGCCCCGCTACCACCTTCCCTTCAAAAACGCACTTTCGCCGAGATCGGCTACCGAATGCGGCACATGCTCTTTTCGAAGCGTCTGAACGCCTCTTTCACTCGTGATGAGCATTCCGCTCCCTCTATGCACTACGCCTCCGGACATCCTGATTGTTCCCCCGACAATGGCTGTCTCTACATGGCCGTTCGCCGGGTCAGCTATAATCACATCCCCGTCCGCACCGGGCGAGAGGTGTCCTTTTCCTGAAAGGCCGAACATGGCGGCAGGATTAAGGGACGTTTTGCGGACAAACTCCGGAAGCGTCAGGTACCCCATGTGAACAAAACGAATGCCGTTGGAAAGGATAACGTTTCGGGGAATACCTCCTCCATCGCTGCTGATGGCAGGAATAACAAACCGTCCTGCTTCGTTTTTCGCCACCGCACAGGCCGACAGAGAGACCGGGCTGTTAACGGGAAATGAACATTTTGAATCGCGGAGGTGGTTCCGCCAATACACGAGACCGTCCTCAGGGGTAAGATACTGCAGTTCCCCTCCGATAAGGGCGTAGATTTTAGCATAACCATCCTGAATTGCCTTTTCTAGACCTTTTTTGTCCGGGGAATACTTATTCTTTTCAAGACATGTTCTTGTAACATGACTTGCAGGAAGGTCGTTTTCGTCCAGAGCCGCATCGGTACCGTTGTCGACGGAAAGGTATGATTCCGATAGTATATTTGGTGATTGTTCCAGTTTTTCTAGGGCTCTTTTAACTTCAGCCAGGGGCGGCTGCACCGTTCCCCGGCAATAGGAGTTTATGTGGGCTACATGGAGAGGAAGTCCTTCGGAAAGTTCCACCGCCTGTTCGAATCCTTCAATGTTGCTGCCCCTGGTAGTACTGCCGGCATGGATGGCAACGTAGCATTTCTGCCGAGCACATTCCCTTACGATACGAGAGATGGCATCAGGAGAAACAGGATAGTGCCCTCCGAGAATCTTTACCCCGAACGCCCCCTCGGAAAGTGCCTTTGCAACGGCTTCGGCAACTTCGGACGGGGAAGGATCGGGCCCTGAAAGGTTCTTTCCAGGGCGGAGGGCCTCAAGAACGAGCGCGTTCATACCGCACCCCTTTTCCCGAATCTCTTTTTTCACTGTCGCCACCGGTCCGGCAAAGCCGGCAGCCGTCGTGACGCCGGATTTCAGAAGCATGGCAAAGGCCGCGCCCTCAGCGTTCGGCCTCACAAGATGTGCATGAGAATCGACAATCCCGGGAAGAACCAGTTTTCCCCGTGCATCCAGCACCAGGGCAGCCTCTTCAATACCAATCCCCGGAGCCGATTCCTCGACACATCCATTACGGAGACCTATGTCCCGAATTTCAAAGACTGCATTCAGAGGATCCACTACCATGCCGTTTCGTATAAGAATATCAAAATGCTTCATTGTCCTACCGACCTCATTTCCTTTTTATCCAGGAAAGGGCAGAGCGGTTCCCGGAATGCTGCCCTGGGACTCTGCACGTCCAGTTCATGGTTTGATACATCAGCGTCCTTTCAGAAACATGCTTTTTTCGAGACATACCGTCTCATGGGGAATGCCTTCTGCCTTCAGACGAGAAGCCCCTCTTTCACCTGTCAGGAGAACCCCGCTTCCTCCGAAAACAATCCCGCGTGCCATACGAACTTTTCCGGCGGTAACGACCACTTCCGCTTCTCCGCTGGAGGGGTCGGCGATCGTTACATCGGCGTCAGCTCCCGATGTGAAGTGACCTTTGCCGGCGAGACCGAACATTCTCGCCGGCAAAAGGGAAATCTTTTCTACCAGTTCTTTCAGGGTTAAATATCCCATCCTGGTCAGCATTATCCCGTTTTTGAGAATGATGTTGCGAGGGATGCCTCCACCGTCACTGCTTATAGCGGGGATGATGAAACGGCCACTCTCATCCTTTGAGACAGCGCACGCAGCCAAGGACGCTGGCATGTTGACAGGGAAAGAACATTTTGCCCCGCTTTTGTTCGCTTTCCAGTAATCCAGTCCCTCTGAAACCGTAAGGTAATCCATTTCATCTCCGACAAGGGCATAAATTTTGGCATAACCTGCCTTCAATGCTTCTTCCAGGCCTTTGCCGTCTTCAGGATACCCTCCCATCCGAAGGCATGCCCTCGTCACATGGCTTTTGGGGAGTCCATCCTCGTCAAGGTCGGCGCTCGTGCTGTTGTTGACCGCAAGATGGGATTCGGAAATTATATTGGGTGATTCAAGGAGTTTCCTGAATGCTCTCGACAGCTCTGCGGGGATCGGCTCGACCATTCCTCTGCAGTACGCATTTATGTGTGCAAGATGGAGGGGAAGCCCCTGTGCAAGGTCAACGACCTGTTCCATTCCTTCTATGTTGCTGCCTTTTGTTGTGCTCCCTGCGTGGGCCCCTACGTAGCATTTTTGTTCAGAAGCCTCGTATATGATGGCTTCTATGCTTTCCGGCGTTAAAGGGTAGTGCCCTCCGAGAATTTTCACCCCGAAAGCTCCGTCATCAAGCGCTTTCCCGACTACCTGACGCACCTCAGTTTTTGATGGGCCCGGCGAGCTGAAACCGTTTCCGGAATGGAGAGCTTCCAGGACAAGGACATTAAGGCCGCTTCCTTTTTCCACAATCTCCTTCTTCACTGTCTGAACGGGACCGGCAAAACAGGCAGCTGTAGTCACCCCTGCTTTTAGAAGCATTCCGTAGGCTGCCCCTTCAGAACCAGGCCTCACAAGATGGGCGTGGGAGTCAACCACTCCGGGAATAACCAGCTTGCCCTGAGCGTCGATGATCTGATCTGATTTGCTCCTGTCCAGTTGCCGGGCACAATCATCAATACGCCCGTTTCTGACAGCGAGATCGCACTTCCCGAGAATGCCGTTCATGGGATCGACAACAGTACCGTTCAAGAAAAGAATGTCGTATCGTTTCCTCATTAGGCTACAGCCTCTCTTTCTTTAATACTCCTGAAGGCGGAAACAGGTCCTGTATCTGAGGCACTTCCTTCATTGCCTTGAGTGGTTCAGCCGGCCATTGCAACATATCAGGGAGATAATCTCTTCCTGTCCGTAAATGGTCCAATAACCAATTTACAAACCGGCGACGGTTTTTTAAGGAATACCGGCAAACAATCGTAGGAAGTCCTTCTGCAACAGTCTTTTAAGGTTTTTATCTCCGGGATGGTTCCAAAACGACGACTGCAAACAAGCATTTGAAGTTGACTCCCGATTCTCGGGAAATCATAAAAAGAGGAATTTCTTTGCAGACGATATTTTATAGTATCAAAACTGCGGGATTGCCATACTGCCTTTTCAAATGTGTATTCACTTTATCATCTTTTCTTCAAAGCTGTCAAACCCGTTTTAAACTCCCAATTCGTTATTTGGTTCCCTCACGAAAATTGAAGTGCTCATACCCTGGATTCCCGGCCACACCTAACGAGAACGCCTGGCTAGCCTCAATAAATCCAGTGACAATCGAACTTTGACAACAAAAGTACTTGACGTGCTCCTCGTTATGTAATAATATATACGTAACGAGGATGTGGGGCAATGGCAAGCATCGTCTTCCAGAAGGACAAACGCTCCGGGATCACCTACGCCTATGAATCGGTCTCCTACTGGGACAAGGAAAAAAAGCAGTCACGGGCGAAGCGGACCCTGGTCGGCCGGGTCGATGAAAAAA
>JAHDLC010000008.1 GCA_018436595.1 Synergistaceae bacterium
CACCGGCGGGAACGGGGAGTTTTCCCTGAAGAGCGGAAGGGACTCCTTCACCAGGAGTTCCAGGTCAAGCTCGAAGGCGTAGACGGGAGAGCACTCGATATCCTTCTCGATGGCCGGCTTCAGCCGCAAGAGGTATCCCGCTGCACGGCCGGCATTCATGATGACGGCAGTCTGTCCTTTGTGCCCGAAGGGTTCTTCGCCCTGTTCAAAGTCGAGGGAAACGCCCCTGCTCTCGGCGAGAGCCAGAATATCCCCTTTCAGGGAAAAGAGATCGTCCGCTCCGGCGGGACCGAAAGGAAGGCGGGGGTCCCGGCCGCCGTAGACGAGGCCGGAGATGCGCTCCACTTCTTCATGCCCGCCTTCGTCCAGGGGGAGGAAAACCCTGCCGAGCTCAAAAATTCTCACGGGAGCCTTCCATCCCGCCTGGACGGATAACTCCACGCTCCGCAGCAGCCCGGGGAGGAGCGTGGTCCTCATCTTCGACTGTTCTGCGCTCAGGGGATTCGCCAGTTCCAGGGGGCGGGCTCTCCTGTCCTCAGGCGGAAGCCTGAGGAGACCCACGAAGGATGGAGCCAGGAAGCTGTAGTTCACTAGCTCCACATATCCCCTTGAGAGGAGGATGGTCCGTATGCCGCCCTTCACCCTGGTGATCTCACCGATGTCCCCCCGGCCGAAAAGGGCCTGGGGAAACCGGGGAGCCAGCGTTTCGTTATATCCCCGGATTCTGCCTACCTCTTCGATAAGATCTTCCTCGATGATGATGTCTGGACGCCATGAGGGAACAGAAAACACCCGTTTCCCCTCTTCCGATGCGGTCTGCCGCAGCCCCAGCCTCCCGAGGATGGCCGCAGCGCCATCCATGTCGCCGGTAAGGAGGATTTTCCGCAGGTTCTTTTCCGACAGGACGACTTCCCTCCGGGCAGGCTCCACGGACACGGCCGTCTTGAAGACATATCCCGTTTCCGCTGCCCCCCACTCTTTCAGAAGGGAAGCGATAAAGTTCAGGGCCAGTTCCGACAGGTTCGAGTCCACCGTCCTGGCATAGCGGAAGGCCGCCTCCGAGTTGATGCCCAGCCTGCGGGACGTCCTGCTGACACGGATCGCGTCGAAAGATGCAGATTCGATGAACACCGTTTGTGTTTCCGGAAGGATATCGCTGTTTTCGCCGCCCATGACACCGGCAAGGCCTATGGCCTCTCCGGCGCTGGTTATGAGGAGATCGGAATCTTCCAGGGCATGCCGTTTCCCGTCAAGGGTGGTTATCTCTTCTCCCGGTTTTGCCGAACGGACCGTGATTTCCGGAGCGGCAAGCCTTCCTGCATCAAAGGCGTGGGTCGGCTGGCCGAGGGTCAGCATGGCGATGTTTGTAGCGTCCACCATGCCGGAAATGGGCCGCATGCCGAGGAAGGTCAGTGCGATCCGGGTCTTCAGGGGGGACGGAACGGGTTTCAGCCCCGTCGCCAGGCCAAGACAATATTTGCTGCAGCCGTCATCCCGAAGGGAGATGCCGCCGAAGGGCACGGGCCAATCATCAGTCCTCTCGGGAGGAGCGACATCCGCAGGGTTCTTCTTCCATTCAGCCCCGGGGAACAGGGCATACACTTCCCTCGCCACCCCGAGGAGGCTCAGCAGATCGCCCCGGTTCGGGGTGATGGAAAGATCAAGGATGGCATCATCCAGGCCGAACAGCCTGACCACGTCGCCGCCCACGGGAGAGTCTCCGGGAAGGCGGAGAATGCCGAACTCGTCCGCAGCCTCGGGTACGCCCAGTTCCTCGGCGGAAAGCAGCATTCCCTCACTGCTGATGCTTCCGAATTCCCTGGTCCCCAGAACAGTTCCGTCAGCCAGGACGGAGCCGGGACGCCCGTAGGGAACCCTGTCGCCCTCCGAAAGGTTCGGGGCCGCGGTGACCACAACGGCGGTTCCGATGCCGTCCCGCACACTTGCGACGAACAGGTTTTCCTTTTCGGGATGGCGGCCGAGACTTTCAATTTGGGCAACTTGGACGTCCTTCACCATGGCACAGGGCCTTTCCACCGATTCCACCTCGCACCCTGTGAGGGTGAGCCGTTCGGCCACTTCTTCAAGTGTGGCGGGAATGGAGAGAGTTTCGTTGAGCATGTTCCAGGAAATCAGCATGAGAGAGTCCTCCCCGAGAGAAGATAGGGCACGTTGCCTTCAAAGAGGACGCGCAGGTCGGTGAGCCTGTATTTCAGCATGGCGATGCGGTCAAGGCCGATGCCCCACGCAAAGCCGTTGTAGACTTCAGGGTCGATTCCCCCGTACCGGAGCACATTGGGGTGCACCATGCCGAGTCCTGCCACTTCCAGCCAACCCGTTCCCTTGCAGATCCTGCAGGAAGGATTCCTGCCCGAGCATTCCACGCATTCGATATCCAGCTCCAGTGAAGGCTCCGTGAAGGGGAAATAGCTCGCCCTGTACCGGGCCTTCAGGGGACGGGCAAAAATGGCGGCCATAAGGGCCTCCAGGCAGCCCTTCATGTCGGCCACGGAGATGTCCTTCTCCACCAGCAGGCCTTCGAGCTGGTTGAACATGGGGGAATGGGTTGGGTCGCTGTCCCTGCGATATACCTTTCCAGGGCAGACAATACGGATGGGTGCCCCGTATTTCAGCATGGACCTGACCTGCACGGGTGAGGTGTGGGTCCTGAGCAGCTTCCCTTCAGGGAAGTAGAAGGTATCCTGCATGTCCCTCGCCGGATGGGACGCAGGAATGTTCAGGGCCTCGAAATTGTGGAAGTCGTCTTCGATCTCCGGTCCGAGTGCGACGGAAAAACCCAGGCCCGCGAGGATTTCCACCACGTCCTGGGTTAACTGGGCCACGGGATGAATCCCGCCCCATTCCCTGCCCCGGGGCGGGAGGGTGACGTCGATACGGTTCCGCCGCTCTTCTTCGGCCGACTCGGCTTCCTCAAGGGCTGTCCTTTTTTCTGCCAGGGACGACTCTATCCGGTCACGGAGAGAATTCACCGCCTCGCCGGCGGCAGGACGCTCCCCGGGAGGGAGCGATCCGAGTTTTTTCAGGAAGGAGGTCAGGATTCCCTTTTTTCCGAGAAAGGCCACCTTCACCTGCTGCAGCTCCCCGGATGTTGCCGCCCGCGAGAGCTGTCCGGCGAAGTCTTGTTCTATTGTATGAAGTTCGCTTGGGATTGATGTCACTTGCCGTTTTCCTCCTTGTCCTTTTTCTCCATCATTTGTGCGATGTCCTCTCCCGTTCCGGCGACAAGAAGCTTGTCCCCTTCCTGGATGACGCTGTCCGGCCGGGGCAGGAACCGGCTTCCCTTCCGGTCGAAAAGGAGGACAATGCAATTATACGTCTTCCGAAATTCGAGTTCCATCAGCGATTTTCCCACCATCCCGGCCGATGCTTCAATCTCGCCTACGAGAACGCCTCCGCCCGGAACGGCGGAAAAGGCAGAAAGCCATGGGTTGACCAGCGTTTCCGCAATATTCTTGCCTGCATCCCTTTCCGGAAAGACCACTTTATGGGCTCCCACCCGCGAAAGTACCCTTCCGTGAATTGAAGTCTGGGCCCTCGCGATGACTTTCGGGATGTTCAACCCCTTCAGGATGGCCGTGGCAAGTATGCTTGCCTCGATGTTGTTTCCGATTGCCACGACAGCGATATCCGCCTCTCGCGCGCCAACCTTCACAAGGAGGTCTTCATCGGTGGCGTCGAGCTGGGCACAGTACTCCACAACGTCCGCAACTTCCTCGACTCTTTGTTTGTCAATGTCTACAGCGATAACATGCTGGCCGAGCTCCGCAAGTTTTTCGCAGACGGAGACACCGAAGCGCCCGAGTCCCACTACAAGGATGGTCTGTTTGCTGTCCATGGTCCGCCTCCCTGCTATCCCACGGGAATATTCGTCTCGGCGAAGGTGATTTTCGACGATTTCCGGTCCCGGGAGATCATCCCGTACATGAATGTAAGAATACCAACCCGCCCCCAGAACATCAACAGAATGATGATCACCTTTCCCGGAGCTGAAAGGGACGGTGTAACACCCAGCGAAAGGCCCACGGTTCCCATGGCTGAAACAGCCTCGAAAGCCAGAGCCCCGAAAGAAAAGGGTTCAATGAGACACAAAAGGATAATGCCGAGGAGAACTGTGAGAATGTACAGCACGGTGACGGCAAGAGCACGTCTGACATTGCCGTCGGAGATCTTCCTGTTCCCTATGGCCATACCTGTTCCCCGTATCTCTGAAAGGGAGGAATAAAAGAGCAGTCCCGCCGTGGTTGTTTTGATTCCCCCTCCGGTGGATCCCGGGGATGCTCCTATGATCATGAGAATGCAGAGTACGAAAAGCCCGAGGGAGGAAAACAGCGGCATGGAAATTGTATTGAATCCGGCTGTCCGTGCTGTGACGCTCTGGAAAAGGGCATTCCAGACCTTCAGGTGGAGAGGATGGCCCGAAAGCCCGTGCAGTGCGTCTGAGGCGAAGAGAAGAACAGTACCCGCCGCAATCAGGACGGCCGTCGTCCTGAGAACGAGAACGGAATGGGCCGACAGGCGGGACCGTTCCCGGAGGCGGACGAAAATGTCGCCGATGACCAGGAAGCCAAGACCTCCAGTTACGATGAGAACCATGATCACCCCGGGAAGAAGGAACTGCCCCGAATACCCCTCCAGCCCGCCCCGCAGGGTGGAAAACCCGGCGTTGCAGAAGGCGCTGACCGAATGGAAGAGGGCGTTGAAAAGGGCTTCTCCCGGGGGAAAAGACCGGAGAAATACGAAAAACAGGGGAAGAGAGGCCATCCCCTCCACGAGAAGGGTAAAGCCAAGCATTCTGTACAGCAGCCTGACGGCACCCGAGGGGGTCTCAACTCCAAAACCTCCGGAAAAGAGAAGTCTCTGCCGTATGCCGACCCGCCATCCGAGAAGGACCATGATCGCGGTGGCCGCCGTCATGACGCCGAGCCCACCGAGCTGGATAAGGACAAGAACAACCCATTGTGATGCGGGAGCAAGATCCCTGCCCGTATCCGCCACCACAAGCCCCGTAACGCACACGGCAGATGTGCTTGTGAAAAGAGCGTCGAGAAAAGAAAGAGGCTTTTCGTGCCCGGAGTTGAAAGCCCAAAGAAGCAGGGTTCCCGCCGCAATCAGCGACAGGAACCCCAGGGTAATGGTCTTTTCAATCCGGAGCGAGCTGTAGGTCTTCACTTTCAGCCGGGCCGGAACCGCCGATGGCGGCTATTTGCCCAGGGCGCTCCGCGCCTGCTCGGTAAGCTTGACGAAGGCAGGCATGTCGTTGATGGCCAGCTCGGAAAGCATCTTCCGGTTGATGGAGATTCCCGCCTTCTTCAGTCCGTTCATCAGCACGCTGTAAGACAGTCCATTGGCCCGGGACGCCGCGTTGATACGGGTTATCCACAACCGCCTGAAATCCCTTTTCTTGCGCTTCCTGTCGGCATAGGCCCTGGAGAGAGAATGAAGGTATGCTTCCCTGGCTCTTCTGTACACATTCTTTTTCCGTCCCCAGTATCCCTTGGTGATGGAAAACAGTTTCTTTCTTTTTCTATCGCTGGCGCTACCACCTTTGACGCGGGGCATCGCTCGTCACCTCTTTCATGAATATTGACTAAAAACGAAATATACCTCAGCTGTACGGAAGCAGCTTTCTCATGTACTCCATCTGCGTATCGTCAACGTAGCCGGTCTTGCGGAGCTTTCTGAGTCTCGAAGGGTTCTTGCAGGTGAGCAGATGTCCTCTTCCTGCCTTGCGGTAGGAGAGCTTTCCCGTCCCTGTGAAAGAAAAT
This sequence comes from Synergistaceae bacterium, assembly GCA_018436595.1. Classification (GTDB taxonomy): domain Bacteria; phylum Synergistota; class Synergistia; order Synergistales; family Aminobacteriaceae; genus Aminivibrio. Next base: position 5,787 of record JAHDLC010000008.1, read on the forward strand.
CTTTTTTTTGCTCCCGAATGGGATTTAAGCTTGGGCATGATGTGTTCCTCCTTCCCCGGATATTGAGTCAAGATAAAAGCCCGCCGCTGTCTGCGGCAGGCGGAAAAGCGGATCAAAATCTATGCAGTCACGGAATCACTCTGCCGGTTTTTCCACGGATACCGTCGGCGTCTCTTTCGGCTTTCCGTTATTCTTTTGTTCGGTCGTCCTGGCTGTTTCTTTCTTTTCGGGCTTCGGAGCGACTTTTCCCTGGCCGGGAGGAAGGGGGGTAAGCATGATCCTCATGTACCGGCCCTCCATGCGGGGGTTCCCTTCGCTCTTTCCGAGCCCGTCGCAGTCGGCAATCACACGGGCGAGGACTTCTTCGCCCTTGTTGAGAAAGGACATCTCGCGGCCCCGGAAGAACACGGAAACCTTGACTCTGTGTCCGTCCTCAAGGAAGCCCTTGATCGCCCTGACCTTGAAATCATAGTCGTGTTCATCGATTTTCGGGCGCATTTTCATTTCTTTGAGGGCCTGGACTTTCTGTTTCTTTCTCGCGTCCTTCTCCTTTTTCTGGAGCTGGTAGCGATACTTCCCGTAGTCCAGTATCCTGCACACCGGCGGATTGGCCTGAGGGGCAACCTCGACAAGGTCGAGCTGCCGTTCTTCTGCCAGCCGAATTCCCTCCACCGTGGGGATTACACCCATCTTGACGCCGTTCTCGTCGATAAGGAGCACTTCACGGGACGTGATTTCACGGTTGACTCTGGGATCTCCGTCTTCTTTTCTTGCTACTATAGCCTTTCACCTCCGTGTGAAATATGAAGAGGGGCCGGTGAAGCCACCGGCCCCTCGCAAATAACCCGAGAGATTCTCCTGAACCGGAAAACGTGCCGCGCCGTCCGGTGAGAGGGTGGCCCCTCTTCTTTGTACTTATTGTAAGAAAGCTGAATGAATATATCACACAGCCGGGAAAAAGGCAATATTTTCCTCCGTCCCTGAAGAATGTATCAGATGGACGGCTCGCCCCTGCCTGCCCCCTCTGTGGAGAACCAGTGCCGGGCCACAAGTGCCGCGAAGAAAACGAAGCTTGAAATCCTCAGAATTCTCAGCGGATTGACCATGAGAATCCCCGCCAGGATAAACAGCGCTCTTTCCAGGAAGGACATATCCCTTTTGAACATTCCTATGATGCCGCAGGAGAGGGAAAACACACCGATAATGGCGGTGACAACGTCAAGAAGATACTTCGGCAGAACGAAGTCTATGAAAAGAAGATCGGGGTTGTAGACGAAAAGATAGGGCAAAAGCAAGCCGGAAAGAGCCAGCCCGAGGGCGGACACGGCCACCTTGAAGGGACGGGCTCCCGCCAGCCCGGCAGCTGTATAGCTCGTGAGTGCCACGGGAGGAACCACAGCGGACATGGTGCCGTAGTAGAAGGCGAAGAAATGGGCTGCCAGGGGATGGACTCCCATCTGCTGGAGTGCCGGAGCGGCAATCGTTGCGGTAATGATGTAGCAGGGAGTTGCGGGAAGGCCCATGCCGAGGATAATTGCTGCGATCATGCACAGGATGAGGGCGGCCCAGAGTTTTCCTCCTGCGAACATAATGACGTTCATGGCAATCACCTGGCCCAACCCCGTCATCCCCACGGCACCGACGATGAAGCCCACTATGGCGCAGGAAATCCCGACCGGTGCGGCACTCCGGGTTCCGCTGTCCAGAGCCTCTATGACCTCCCGAATACCCATTCTGGTAGACCGCTTCAGGGAAGAAACCAGAACAATGGCAAAAAGGCCGAGAAAGGCGGAATAGAGAGGGGTGTACCCTGCTACGAGAAGGTAAATGATGACCACAAGGGGAATGGTCATGTGCCCTTTGTCGAGCATGGTCGCCTTCAGGGATGGGATATCTCCGGGCTCCATGCCCTTCAGCCCCCTCTTCTTTGCTCTCAGGTCCACCATGAACATGATGGCGAGATAATACAGGAGCGCGGGAGTGAAGCCGGCGATCATGATTTTCACGTAGGGAATTCCCAGGAAGGTGCTCATGATGAAAGCTGATGCTCCCATGATGGGCGGCATGAGAATGCCTCCTGTACTGGCAGCCGCTTCGACGGCCCCGGCGAAATGAGGCATGTACCCCACCCTCTTCATCAGGGGAATGGTGAATGCCCCCGTCGTGGCGACATTGGCCTGGGCGCTTCCGGAAATACTCCCCATGAGAGCCGAGGCTACCACTGCCACCTTTGCGGGACCTCCCCGGTATCTCCCGGCGAGAGCGAGGGAGAAGTCGTTGAAGAACTCGCTGGTCCTTGAGGCCGCCAGGAATGCTCCGAAGAGGATAAACATGAACACATAGCTGGAGGAAACCATGAGGGTAACTCCGTAAATTCCCTGGTCCGTGAGAGCCATACGGATGATGATTCTTTCCCAGTTGAATCCCCTGTGGGCGAAAAGCCCGGGGAAGTAGGGACCGAGACGGGTATAGGCAAGGAAAAGAAGGCTGAGAACCGTCAGCGGGAGGCCGACTGCCCTTCGGCTCGCTTCCACGAGGAGGGCCATGGTGACCACGGCGACCGCAAGATCGGCAAACGTTGCCTGGAGGTTCGTCTGAAGCAGCCTGTCATAGGTGATGAGCAGCCAGACCATGCACCCGAGGGAAATTCCTGCCAGAACCCAGTCGGGCATGGACGGCCGTTCCCTTGGTGATCCGGCAAAGGCCGGATAGAAAAGAAAGATGATCGCCATGAGGGTTCCGAGATGAATTGCATTCATCTTGATGGCAATGAGCAGACCGATGCTGTTCATCCAGAAATGGACAAGGGCTGTAGAAACGGTAAGGACGAGGGCCGCCCTGCCTGCAGTTCCGTTCAGTTTTCTCGTTGGGATGGATTCTCCCGGGAGAATTGCGGAAAGAAGTTTTTTCATCCGGTTTCGCTCCTCCGAAAAAAGGGCGGCATGGGACAAAAGAAGCCCACGCCGCCCGGATGGCTGGTAAAATCCTGCCCTGCAATCAGGGAAGAAGTTCCTGGGGAATGGTCATCCCAATTTCCCTGAAGAACTTGACGGCACCGGGATGAAGAGGAGCACCGAAAAGGCCGTCCACGGGATTGTCGAAATCAACCTTCGTAAAGGCTGCATGCTCCTTCTTCAGATCTTCTTTCTTGCTGTACACGATCTTCAGCATGTCATAGACGAGCTCTTCGGGCACATCCTTCCCGACGAGAAGGGCGGACTTGATTCCGGCCACCCTGAGTTCCTTCTCCTGGTTTGGATAGGTTCCGGCGGGAATAAGCACCGCGGCATAAAAGGGAGCTTCCTTTTTCAGTTTCGCAATATCATCGGGAGAGAACTCGAGCATGTTCACTTCCTGTCGCCCCGCATAAAGTTCCGCCACCGCGGCAACGGGAACGCCGGCTTCGGCGTTGAAGGCGTCAAGCTGGCCGTTCTGAAGAGCCTGGGATGCTTCACTGTAGCCCACGTACTCCGCTCTGATGTCGTCGAAAGTAAGCCCCGCGAGGGCCTTCAGCAGAACCCGGCTGCTGAATTCCGTTCCGGAGGCGGCAGGACCTACGGCGACCTTCTTGCCCTTCAGGTCTGCCCATGTTTTGATGCCGGAGGAGCCGCTCACCACGAACTGGGTCACATCAGGCCACAGCCCCATGACGTAGCGCAGGTTTTCGATCTTCTTCCCTTCGTAGCGGACCGTTCCGGTATAGGCAAAACCGGTGAGGTTCGCCATGGCAATGGCCATCTCGGCCTCGCTGCGCTGCATCATGTCCAGGTTTTCCACGGTTCCTCCTGAACTCTGGGCGGACCATTTGTACCCCTTATCCATAAGTGCCGCATTGAAGTGATTGGCGAGGATGGTGCCGATAGGATAGTATGTTCCTCCGGTGGAGCCTGTGACGATGGTGACAAACTTGCCGGAGGCGAAGGCCGAACCTGCGGCGGAGAGAAGGAAAAGCGCGAGACAGAACAGGACCAGGATCTTTTTCGTTGACTTCATGCCTTTTCACCCTTTCTCTGATTATGAGATCTCTCGTTGCTCAATGGCAGTGTTCCGGATCCTTAATGAAGAACGCATAAAATTGTAGCAGTAGAAGAGGAGGGATTCAACATATTCCGCTCAATGAAACAGGTCCCGACCATTTGTTACGCCGGGACCTTTGTATAAACGTTCTTTTATATCTGCACCCCAGATAAATTCCGGATCAGATTTGTCTCTTCCAGGATGTCTCCCCGGTTCTCAGGACTTGAGGGGATTGAACTCCTCCGCCAGGACCTCCCTGAACTGCTTCATGGACATGGACCCGAGATCGCCCCTGCTCCGCTCCCGGGGAGCCACGCCGCCGGATTCCCTTTCCTTCTCCCCCACCACGACCATGTAGGGAATTTTCTGGGTCTGGGCGTCCCGGATTTTTTTGCCGAGCTTCTCATCCCGTTCGTCCACTTCTACCCGTATTCCCGAAGCCCGCAGTTCCGCCGCCACGGTACCGGCATAGTCCGCAAATTCTCCGGAAACGGGAAGAATCCGCACTTGTACAGGAGCGATCCAGTAGGGGAAAGATCCAGCGAAGTTCTCCACAAGAATGCCGAAGAACCGCTCAAGGCTTCCGAGGACGGTCCTGTGGAGCATAACGGGACGGTGTTCCTTGCCGTCGGCTCCCACGTAGGAAAGGTCAAATTTCTCGGGCATCTGGAAGTCCAGCTGTATGGTGCCGCACTGCCATGTTCTCCCGATGCAGTCCTCGAGATGGAAGTCGATCTTTGGTCCGTAAAAAGCCCCGTCCCCGGCGTTCAGCCTGTATTCCGACCCGGTCTCTTCAAGGGCCTGCTTCAGGGCATTCTCAGCAATGGCCCACTGCTCCTCCGATCCCATGGAGTTCTCCGGGCGGGTGGACAGTTCCATGGTATACCTGAAGCCGAACACATCCCTGTAGATGTAGTCGCAGAGCTTCATGATACCGATGATTTCGTCCTTTACCTGGTCCGGACGGCAGTAGAGATGGGCGTCGTCCTGGGTGAAGCACCGGACCCTCATGAGCCCGTGAAGAACACCGCTCCGTTCATGCCTGTGAACCACCCCGAGCTCCGCCATGCGCATCGGCAGGTCCCGGTAGCTCCTGAGCTGGGTCTTGTAGACAAGCATACCGCCAGGGCAGTTCATGGGCTTTATGGCGAAGGGCTGCTCGTCGATCTCGGTGAAATACATGTTCTCCCGGTAATGATCCCAGTGGCCTGACCGTATCCAGAGATCCCGGTCCAGGATGAGAGGCGTCCGGATCTCACTGTATCCCCGCTTCGTGTGTTCTTTCTTCCAGAAGTCCACGAGGCAGTTCATGATGACCATGCCCTTGGGATGGAAGAAGGGGAAACCGGGCCCCTCGTTCTGGAGGCTGAAAAGATCGAGTTCTCTGCCGAGGCGGCGGTGGTCCCTGCTCTTCGCCTCCTCCATCCTGCGGATATAGGCCTCCAGGGCCTCCTCTGCAGCAAAGGCGGTTCCGTACACCCTGGTGAGCATGATGTTCTTTTCGTCACCCCTCCAGTAGGCTCCGGCCACGGAGAGCAGGCGGAAATGCTTCACCCAGGATGTATTGGGCACGTGGGGTCCCCTGCAGAGATCCGCGTAATCCCCCTGGAAATACAGGGACACATGATCCTCCTCCAGCTCGGAGATGATCTCAACCTTGTAGGGGTCGTCCTTCTCCCTGAAATAGGCCAGGGCTTCCTCTCCGGTCATTTCCCGCCGCTCCACGGGAATCGCCCTTTTTGCCAGGCGGCGCATCTCCTTCTCGATTTTGGGGAGGTCTTCCTCGGTGATGCCGCCGGGAATCTCCATGTCATAGTAAAATCCGTCCTTGATGGACGGCCCTACGCCGTACCGCGTGCCGGGATAGAGTTCCGACACCGCCTGGGCCATGAGATGGGCCGCCGAGTGGCGGAGAATGTCCAGCCCCTCTTCCGAGTCGGCCGCTATGGGAGTGATGTCGCCGCTCTCCCCGATTTCTGCGGTCAGGTCCACTGCCCTTCCATTCAGCATCGCCGCTACGGCTCCGCCTTTGAGGCCGAGTTTTTCCAGTGCTTCCCCCGCCGTTCCCGACGAAAGGCACACGCTTTTTCCTCCCGGTTCCTTCAGTTCGTACATGATTCTCTCCTCCTCAAAAAAATGAAAAAAACCCACGCCATCTCCATCTGGAGACGGCGTGGGCATGCCGTGGTTCCACTCCAATTCCGCCCTTTCATAGTAAGGACGGCGCTCGTAGACCGCTGTAAGGGGCGAACCCCGGCGCCTTGTTCCCGAAGGTTTGTCGGCGCCCGCTCAGGGGCGGTTTTCGAAGAAGTTCCGCGGGAAACCTTCCAGCCTCGGGCTCCCCTCTCTGGTTCGGAGGGATTCTTCTACTCTCCCCGTCATCGCATAAACCTGTTTTTGTGTCTTATACCCCGAAAAGGCGTTTCTGTCAACTCCTGCCGGTGCTTCCGAAACCGCCTTCCCCCCGTTCCGAGCCGGCCAGGGCCTCCTCGCTCCAGGAAAACCTGGACACCGGGGCCAGGATGAGCTGGGCGATCCTGTCGCCGGCGGAGATGGTGAAGGATTCCTTTCCGTGGTTGATGAGGAGTACCCGTATCTCGCCCCTGTAATCGCTGTCGATGGTCCCTGGAGCGTTCAGCACCGTGACTCCGTGCCTGGCCGCAAGCCCGCTCCTGGGCCTGACTTGGCCTTCGTATCCCTCCGGAAGCTCGATCCTGAGCCCCGTGGGAACGGCGGTCCATTCACCGGGAAGAAGAACGCAGTCATCGGCCGCCCTCAGGTCGACGCCCGCGGAAAAAGGGGTGGCATATTCCGGGAGGGGAAGCTCCTTTGCCCTCCCTTCCCGGACGATCTTTACAGGAACCTCCATGGGAGGCCTATTCCCTTCCTCCGGAAGAATGACGGCGCGGGCCGCCTCCTCTCCTGTCTCCCCGGTCAGGCCTCCCGCCTCCGTGAGAAGGGCGGTCCCTGTCGGGTGAAGGATTAGCTTTTGCCGCAGCCGCAAGAGCGGCGATAGTTTCTTCCCGTTCCTTTTCTGCGGGAAGCACGTCGGAAAGGCCCTCGTCGGTGATCCGGGCTTCGTTCTCCAGGATGCGGCGCCTGGTCAGGTTCACCCTGTTCATATCGTCGATTTCCTTGACCATGACCAGTACCTTGTCCCCCACCTTGAAGACGTCGTCCACCTTGGGGATCCTGTAGGTGCTGACCTCGCTCACGTGGAGCAGCCCCTCCTTGCCGGGGAGGCATTCGATGAACACGCCGAAGGCCATGAGCCTGGTGACCGTGCCGTAATACACTTCGCCGGCCTCGAGGTCCTTCGTGAGGCCGCGGATAATTGCAAGGGCCTCGTCAACCTTGTCCTGGGAAGATCCGCCGATGTAGATTTCACCGTTGTCTTCCACGTTGATCTTCACACCGGTCTTCTGGGTGATTCCCCGGATGACCTTTCCGCCGGGGCCGATAACGTCCCGGATCTTTTCGGGATCAATGGTGGTCATGAAGATCCTGGGGGCATTGGGAGAAAGCTGTGCCGGCGCGGGAATGGCGGCCTCCATCTTCTCGAGGATGGCCATCCGTGCCGCCTTTGCCTGCCCGAGGGCCTGCTCCAGGATACCCCTGGTGATGCCCCCGGCCTTGTTGTCCATCTGCAGGGCCGTGACTCCGTCCCTGGTTCCGGCCACCTTGAAGTCCATGTCGCCGAAGTGGTCCTCGAGGCCCTGGATATCCGTCAGGACGGCAACCTTGTCCCCTTCCTTGATGAGGCCCATGGCGATGCCGGCAACGTGTTTCTTCATGGGAACGCCGGCGTTCATAAGGGCAAGGCTTCCGCCGCAGATGGAAGCCTGGGAGCTTGAACCGTTGGATTCGAGGATGTCGGAGACAACCCGCATGACGTAAGGGAAATCGGCCTCTTCGGGGATCATGGAGCGGAGCGCCCTTTCGGCAAGGGCTCCGTGTCCGATTTCTCTTCTGCCCGGCCCCCTCATGGGACGGACTTCGCCTACGGAATAGGGTGGGAAGTTGTAATGAAGAATGAACCTCTTGGCGGGCTCGTCCTGCTTCAGCCCGTCCAGTATCTGGTCATCCACGCCCATCATCCCGAGAGTGGTCACCACGAGGGCCTGGGTTTCGCCCCGGGTAAAGAGAGCAGAACCGTGAACCCTGGGGAGAATCCCTGTCTCGCAGGTGATGGGGCGAAGCTCGTCCATGGCCCTGCCGTCAACCCGGACCCGTTCGTCAACGATGAGAGAGCGCATGGTCTTCTTGACCATCTCGTCGATGAAGGCGGCGATATAGTCTCCGCTGTCAGGATACTCTTCCGCAAAATGCTCCTGGGCCTTGTTTCTTGCCGCGGACAGCTTGTCGCCCCGGGGTTTCTTTTCATGGGTCTGGACAGCCTCCCGGATCTCGGCGCCGAGATTGTCGGCAATCCACCGGTCGATGTCAGGGAAGGTCGGAGGCACCGGCAGAACGAGTTTTTCCCTGCCGACGGATGCCCGCATCTCGTTGAAAAGACCGACGATCTTCCTGATCTCGCTCTGGGCGAGGTCAAGAGCATCCACGAGGATCTCCTCGGAAACTTCCCTGGATCCGCACTCCACCATGGTGACGCCGTCGAGGTGTCCCGCCACGAGGAGATCGAGCTCCGAGACGAGCATCTGCTCCTCCGTGGGGTTCACCACGAGTTCTCCGTCAACGAGGCCGATGCGGACCGCGCCCACCGGACCGCCCCAGGGAATGTCGGAAATGGAGAGAGCCGCCGATGCGGCGTTTATGGCAAGCACGTTGGGCGGGTTGACCTGGTCGACCGCCAGCACAGTGGCCACCACGTGAACGTCGTGGCGCATGGTTTCGTCAAAAAGCGAGCGGATGGAGCGGTCAACCATCCGGCAGCTCAAAACGGCGGTTTCGGAAGGGCGCCCCTCACGCTTGATGAAGCCGCCGGGAATTTTTCCCGCCGAGTAGAATCTCTCCTCGAAATCAACAAGAAGGGGGAAGAAATCGATCCCCGTCCTCGGCTTGTCGGTAATGCACGCCGTGGCAAGAATCGTGGTCTCGCCGTGACTCGCCACCACGGCCCCATTTGCCTGCTTGGCCACCTTGCCGGTGGCGAATACGAGAGGACGGCCTCCCACTTCAACTGAAAACTGCTTTTCCATTCAATGTTCCTCCTCTATATGTCTTTTCTCTTTTTGTATGCGGAGTAAGAATACCATAATCCGGGCCGGGAAAACCAAAAAAAATGCGGGGACAAACGTCCCCGCACCGAATTTTCTACCGGCCGGCCGATCAGTGCCGAAGCCCGAGCCGCTCGATGAGCGTCTTGTACCGGTTGAAATCCTTGTCCCTGAGATACCGGAGAAGCTTTCTTCTCGTTCCGACCATCTTCAGAAGGCCGCGGCGGGAATGAAAGTCCTTCGTGTGGATCTTCAGGTGTTCCGTGAGGTCACGGATGCGCTGCGTGAGCATGGCAACCTGGACCTCGGGAGACCCCGTATCCGCACCGTGGGTACGGTACTCCGAAATAATACCCTGTTTCTTGTCTTTCTCCAGCATATTCTTCACCTCAACAAAAAAATCCCGAAACCCAGAAAGGAGTCTTTCATCCGTATCCGAGTTTGGGTCGGAAGAATAGTACCATTTTCACCGTCAGAAAGCAAATCTGCGGGTGCTTCTGTGGGTGCTTCTGCGGGTGCTTCTGTGGGTGCTTCTGCGGGTGCTTCCCGTGTGTGCTTCCCTCAATCACCGCAGGCAGCAGGGGGCGGGAGACACATTTTTCAGCAAAATTTCAGATTCCGGGCCACCATTTCATTTTGTCCTCGACTTTTAAATATCTCTGTGCTTTAATTTCTAGAGTTAATTAACCAGTTCCCGTCACCCGAAAGGGAGGAATTTCCGTGCCGCTTCTCATCATCGAAGACAACAAGGATCTCGTCCAGGTTCTTTCGGAAGGGTTCGCTGAAAATGGGTTTTCCGTTGACAGCGCCTTTTCCGGAGAAGAAGGCCTGGAGAAGATCTCCAGGGGCAGCTACGGCTGCATCATCCTGGATATCATGCTCCCCGGAATCGACGGACTTCAGGTGCTTGACACCGTCAGGGCCCAGGGAAACGAAACCCCCGTCCTTCTCCTCACCGCCCGGGATACTGTGGAAGACAGGGTAGACGGACTGAACAGGGGTGCCGACGATTATCTTTCCAAACCCTTCGATTTTCGGGAACTCGTTGCGAGGATCAACGCTCTTCTCCGGCGCACCGCGGACAGGCACCATTCCGTCCTCCGCTGCGGCAGCCTGGAACTTGATCCCGTGTCAAGGGAATGCCGGATCGGGGGAAAACCCCTTTCCCTGAGACGGCGGGAGTTCGACATACTTGAACTGCTTCTAAGAAACGAAAACCAGGTCTTTACCCGGGAAAATCTCATCTCCTCCGTGTGGCGCAAGGAATACAGCGGATCAAGCAACGTGGTGGATGTCCACGTGAAATACCTCCGGGACAAACTGCGCCCCTTTGGATGCGACACCCTCGTGGTTACGGTACGGGGAGTGGGATACAAGATGAACTGTCCGGAATACAGCTGACGTTAAGGCAAGAAAAAAACCCGCCCCTGCAGGGGCGGGTTTTTTTGTCGGGAATCCTGTCAGTTTCTTCCCCGTATGGAGACGAAGAAAGTTCTTCCGTCCCTCCACACAAGAAGCACCGTTGACCTGCCTCTCCGGGATGCCACCTTTTCAAGGTCTCCGGCTTTTTTGAGGCGGATGCCGTTCACTTCGAGAAGGATATCTCCTTCACGGATTCCTCCGCGGGCGGCGTAGGACCCCTCCTCCACTGCCGTGACCGCAAGACCTTCACTGTTCTTCAGATTGTGCTTTTTCTGAATTTCCTCTGAAACCGGAGCCACTTCCAGACCAAGGTCCTTGAGCATTTTCGCTCCGTCGGAAGATGCCGCGATGGCAGTTCCTTCATTCCCCGGCATCTCGCCGAGGGTGACTGGGACATCGCTCTTCTTTTTCTGCCTGATGATGCCCAGGGTCACTTTTTCTCCTGAAAGGCGCTGCCGGATCCTGGAAACAAACTCCTGGTGGTCCTTGATCTTCTCGCCGTTCACGGTGAGAATCACGTCACCCCGCTGAAGCCCTGCCTTTTCAGCCGGAGAGTCGGCCAGGACATCGCTTATGACGGCTCCGTTTTCTTCCTCTATTCCATAGGCTTCAGCAAAATCCCTGGTAAGGGGCTGGATGTATACGCCAAGCCAGCCCCGCTTGACGCTGCCGTAGCGTATAAGGTCATCCATAACCTGCTTTGCCATGTTCACGGGAACGGCGAATCCAATGCCCTGGGCGTATGGAACGATGGCGGTGTTTATGCCGACCACACGTCCGCTGAGATCGATGAGGGGGCCTCCGCTGTTACCGGGGTTGATGGCCGCATCGGTCTGGAGGAAACCGTCGAAATTGACATTTCCCGCGTGGATGCTACGGTTCTTGGCGGAGATGACGCCCACGGTGACGGTGTGCTCGAGGCCGAAGGGGTTGCCGATGGCGACGACCCATTCACCTACTTCGCTTTTGTCCGAATCACCGAGTTCAAGTACGGGAAAATCCTTCCCATTTCCGTCGATTTTCAGGACGGCCAGGTCGAAGGTGGGATCCTTTCCGAGAACCTTCGCTTCGTGCACTTTTCCGTCGGAGAAGGTGACTGTTATCTTGTCAGCTCCGTCCACCACGTGGTTGTTGGTCAGAACATGGCCGTCCTTCGAGACGATGAAGCCCGATCCCCGCCCCTTCATGGGAACGGTCCGGGAAAACCGCCTGAACTCCTCACCGAAGAACTGTTTGAAAAAAGGGTCGTCGGCAAAGGGATGGACCGGTCTGGTGACCATGGTCTCCACGTCGATGTTCACCACCGCAGGGGAAAGCTCCCGTGCGATTTTCGCAACGGGGTTGCCGGAAAAGGGGTCCTGGGCAAAGGCGGGCACCGAAGCGAAAAGGGCCGCAAAGACCAGGAGAGCTGCTAGGAGCGCTTTGGATGTTCCGAAAAACGGTAATGCTCTGTTTGCTGGTTTCATGGTGATTCACCCCCAAAAACGTTTTCTCCTATTGTATTCCGAAGGATCGGCAATACATCGTTTTTTTTACGTATCCCCGTTTCAGCATTTTTTTCGCTCCCTCCTGTAAAGGAGAGAGCAAGCGAGCCACAGAACTCCTGAGGCGAGTACGGCAAAGGCGATTATTCTCGCGCTCCTGAGGCCTGCTGTTCCGTATTCCGCCCTGAATGGATCGGCGGTGATCCTGAGAAGGGCATAGGATACCATGAAAAGAGGCCAGAGAACCGCTCCCCTGATGCGCCTGTCCTCGCCGAAACTGAGGAGGTTGTGTTCCGTCCACTGCAGCAGGGCGCCTATGAAGAGGGCCCCGAAGGCGTAATACAGCTGGACCGGATGACGGAGCACCCCGGCAGGATCTGCCGGAAATGTTACAGCCCAGGGAACTGATGTTTCCGTTCCTCCGCAGCATCCGTTCAGGAAACACCCCCAGCGTCCCAGGGCTACCGTAAACGCCGCGGGTACTGCTGCGCTGTCAGCGGTTGCCCACACCGGGACCCCCAGCTTCCATGACGCGGCCACTCCGGCAACACCGGCGCCCAGAAAGGCGGGAACGGCGGAAAGTCCACCTTCCCAGAAACGGAGAAGTCTCCAGGGTTCGGCGGAGTACATTTCCCAAAACTCCACGGCAGACCCTGCCCTGGCGCCGATAAGCATCCCGGTGAAGGAAAGGGCTATTATCACCCTGGCGTTGTCGTCAGGCACGGAGTAGAGCCCCGTCATCCGTCTTCTGGTCAGGATGACCGCAAGGCACAAAGCGAAGGTCCACAGCACGTAATAGCTGTGGACCTGGATTCCGGCTAATTCTAAAAAGACGGGACGCACCTTTAGGCACGCCTCCTGCCCGGACGCCTCGCGGGACCCGATGAAGAGCGGGCAGGCGTAACGGGCCAGACGACAACTTTCCTGGTGGGTGCCTCGCCCACGGACTTCGTTTCCACGGTGCTGTCGTCCTTGAGGGTTATATGGATCACCCTCCGCTCCCAGCTGGTCATGGGCTCGAGATAAGTGGGCTTGCCCCGCTTCACCGACTTCCGCGCCGCCGCAAGGGCGAGGCGCTGGAGGCTCAGTTCCCGGCGTTCCCGGTAGCCGTCGCTGTCAAGGAAGATCCTCTCTCCCTCGTCAACTCCCCTCGTCATGAGGTTCAGCAAAAATTCCATGGATTTGAGCGTCTCTCCGTATTTTCCGATGATGATCCCCGCATCCTGGCCTGTAAGGTTGATCCTGTTGTCATCAGCCAGTTCCGGGGTTATGTGAAGATCCATCATATCCAGGAGACGGGCCACCAACGCTTTTCCCCTGAGTGCCGAAAGAGGGGCCACAGGGCGGACTTCCACCCGGAGTTTTCTTCCGAGGAGACCGAAGAAACTCTTTTCCTCCTCTATCACCTTGACGACCACATCTGAGGGATCGAGCCCCCACTGGCCGGCTGCCGTTTTCTGAGCTTCTTCCACGGAGGGAACGTCGAGGACGAGAACTTCGTTATCGTTCACAGCAATCCTCCTTTCAGGAGAGGAAGCGGCTGATCAGTCTTCAGTCGCCGCTTTTCGTAGGCTTGTCCTTGAAAAGGGCCGGCTTCTGCTGCATTTCAGCCGCCGTTTTTCGTGACATGCGAAGCTGCTGGACTACTCCGAGCAGGGATGAAACACCCCAGTAGAGAAGAACTCCTCCAGGCAGGCTGAGGCATATGAACGTGAGGAAAAGAGGCATGAACCAGTTCATCATGGCCATCTGCGGATTGCCGCTGGCGGTAAGCTGCTGCTGGTACCATGTCAGGAACCCGATGCCGGCGAGCAGAAGGGTATTGGCAAGATAGACGCCGATATTCAAAAGGCCTGCGGGATTCGCCATGATGCCGTAGACCACTGCCATGATACCCAGCTGTTCCTTTTCCACTGTCAGGCCGATGGCCCGGCCGAGGGTGGTGAGCACTGAACCGTCCAGCTGGATTCCAAGGAAGGAGACACCGGAGAAGTCATAATTCGTCAGCACCTGGTAGAGAAGAATGAACACGGGAAGCTGAACAAGGAGGGGAAGGCAGCCGGCCGCAGGGTTGACCTTGTTTTCCCTGTAGAGAGCCATCATTTCCCTGTTGAGGGATTCCTTGTCGTCCTTGTACTTTTCCTGGAGCATTTTGATGCGCGGCTGGAGCTTCTGCATCTTCTGCATGCTTGCCATCTGCTTTTGCGTCAGGGGGTGCAGAAGAAGCCTGACGATCAGCGTCAGCGTAATAATTGCAAGACCCCAGGATCCGGTAAAGCCATGGACAAGCTCCATGAGCTTCATCATCAGGTCTCCACCCATTTTCCAGATTGAACCCACTATCAATCACCGTCCTCGGAGATATAAGCCCCGCCTTTTTCATGCCGGGGCGGCACGGGGTCGTATCCCCCCGGATGCCACGGGGCACATTTTCCTATCCTTTTTGCTGCCAGAAAAACGCCTTTCAGAAATCCATGCACCGCCAGGGCTTCCGCGGCATATTGCGAACAGGAGGGATAAAATCGGCAGTTGTGCCCGAGAAGGGGCGACACAAAAATCTGGTAGCCTCTAATCAGAACAATACCTGCCCGGGAGGCGATGCTCACGGCTTTTCCTTCCTTCCCGCTTCCGTACATTCCCAGTCCGGTCCCGGCCAGCAGCCGGCCAGCATTCCCCGTCCGCCGAGCAACCGGGCGAGATCATAATACACCTCCCCGGCGCCTGCGGTCATCCCACCGCTCCTGAGCGATGCCACAACCCAAACTCCCTCTTTCATCCACGGCAAAAGGCGGCGAAAGCCTTCCTTCAGGATCCGCCGTCCCCTGTTTCTCTCGTGGGACTTCCCCTGGCGCTTCCCCACGGCAAACCCCACGCGCGTCCTCCCGTCGGGAGCCTCCAGAAACAGCAACCGCACCAGCTGGCCTTTCAGTCGGTTGCCGGTGCGGAAGACAAGGTCATACTCCCACCCTCGTTGAAGGCGCGAAGACCGGGGAAAAGGGAATCTCAACGATTACACGGCCAGCCGTGCGCGGCCCTTTCTCCTGCGGTTGCGAAGAACCCGCCGGCCTGTCGGGGAGCTCGATCTTGCGAGGAAGCCCATCTTTCTTTTCCTCGGTCTGTTGTGGGGCTGAAACGTCTGTTTCACGATGACACCTCCCAATGGCAATAAAAACATAAGCCGCTTTTCAACGGCTTCTTTTTTCAGCCTTGATACTATATCACACCGGTCCGGCGGGAGCAACAGATTTCGCCGCAAGGTTCGACGAGACCACAAGACGGCGGTATTTTACCTGTGGGAGAGCCGCCGGAATGTTCCAATCCCTTCTCTGGAGTACTCTTCCGTCAATGATGGCAACCCTTCCCCTGTCCTCACGTGAGCGGATGAGCCGCCCGGCAGCCTGCTTGAGGAGCATTTTCGCCTCGGGGAGAATGGTTCTGGAAAAGGCGGCTCTGCCTTCGAGAGCATTCCGTGCCTGGACAAGGGGATCTCCTGGATGGGGGAAGGGGATCCTGTCGATTATGACCTGGGTCAGGCCGTCTCCGGGAATATCCACCCCCTCCCGGAAGGAGGCGCTCCCGATGAGGACCGATGTCCTGTCCTCTCTGAACAGCCGCAGAAGCTCCGACCGGGGCAGTTCCCCCTGGACCAGAACGGTATAGTGCCTCTCTTTCCGGCGGAGCGCCCGGGCGGCTTTCCCGAGAAGACGCAGGGAGCTGAGAAGAACGAGGGTGCTTCCGCCGTTGCTCTCAACAAGTTTTTCAATAACCGAACAGACCGTATCGTCATAGGCAGGGTTCATCACGTCCATTCCCGTGTCAACAACCAGAATTTCCATCTGGGCAGGGAGATCGAAGGGAGATCCTGCGATAAAGAACCGGGTGGGCTCGATTTTTGTTTCCCGCATCCAGTAGTCCCATTTTCCTCCTGCGGTGAGGGTGGCGGACATGAAGAAAACCGAGTCAGGGGCTCCGGAGCGGAAGCTGTCCGCCAGTTCCGCAAAGGGAGCGGCGGGAGCACTTGACAGGGAGCGGCCCTCTTTCCAGTACGCCCAGGAAGGATAGTTTTTTACCTCCGTGCACCACTGCATGGCATGACGGACCCGGCGAAGCTCCTCCGCCCACACCGCCGCGGCGGACTGCTCGGGGTCAGGTTCTTCCTGCCCGTCCACGAGAGGAGCGAAGAACCTCAGAAGCTCATGTACCTTCTCTGAAACAACCGCCTGCTGGTGCCTGAGCTCTTCACTGGGCTCCGTGAAGGACGCCTTTTTCGCAGGCACCTTGACCTCGAGCAGGTCGAAGAAACGGACCGTTTCCTGCCGTATTTCTCCCGACAGGGCGGCGATCCTGCCGGCGGATGAACCATGCTCGAGGAGCGAAGCACCTTCCGATACGGCACGGTGCCGGAGCAGCCTGGCAAAGTCGTCGGCGGACACCGACATGGCCATGGAGGATCTAGCGGCCTCTGGGATCCTGTGGGCCTCGTCGCAGATCAGAATGTCGCAGGGGACGGGAAAGGGCTTTCCCGCCCCAAGCAGATAGGAGAAAAAAAGGTGATAGTTTGCCACGACTACAGACCAGTCCTGGGCCTCCCTGAGAGCCTTCCTGGAAAAGCACCTGTCCTTGAAGGGGCAGCGGAAGCCGAGACAGGCCCTCGATGAGGCCGCCACTCCAGCCACCGCAGGAGAATCAGGAGGCAGGCGCAGTTCCGAGAGATCCCCCGTTTCCGTGGTCTCGAGCCACTGGGCGATGAGCATGGATGCCGCGCCTCCGTCCCCGAAGGAAAGAAAGCCTCCCCTGCCGCTTTCCGAGGCCTCGGCTGCTCTGACCAGGCAGGCGTAGTTTCCCTTCCCCTTCAGTAGGCCGAAGGGAAGAGAAAGGCCGAGCACCCTGTTGAGTGCGGGAAGATCCTTGTGGATGAGCTGCTCCTGGAGGGGAATGCCTGCGGTAAGGAAGAGGATTTTCTTTCCCGTGGCAGCCGCTTCTGTCATGGCCGGAATGAGCAGGGCAAAGGTTTTCCCTACTCCCGGAGGCGCCTCGGCGGCAAGAATTTCACCCGGCCCCCCGAGAAGGGTTCGTCTCGCTTCCTCGGCGAGGTCAGCCTGCTGTTTCCTGTATTCAAACGAAGGGAATATCTCTGCTAGCCTTCCGGACAGGCCGAAGAAGTTCTCCATAGGGGGTATGTCCATCACGATTTTCTCTCTTCCTTTTTCGGGACATTTTTTTCCATCCCTTGCTAATATAACAGAAATCGTGCTAGAATGTCGTGGTTCTGGCGGGAGGAGGTGAGGTTCATGCCCAACAAGAAGTCCGCAGCAAAAAGGATGAAAACCAGCGAAAAGAATAGGCTCTACAACCGTTTCTGGACGACGCGCTGCAAGAACGCCGTGAAGAAAGTCCTTGAAGCTGTTGAAAACAAGGATACGGCCCTCGCTGAGAAGCGTCTTGCCATCGCCCAGAGCGTCATCGACAAGGCGGTTGTCAAGGGCGTTATGCATGGAAACACCGGTTCCAGAAGAAAGTCCATGGTCACGAACAAGGTGAAGACCCTTTACACTCAGTCGGCCTGATTTCACACCATTACGGCACGGCGGGACTATTCAAGCTGAGCGGACGGACGTCCTCTCGGCTTTTTTTATTTGCTTTCTCCGCTTTCCATGCACCGGGCCAAAAGGGCTTCGAAGCCGAACCAGCCTTCCGCCGAGGAGGTTTTCTCCTTCCAGGAAAGGGCGATGAGACCGGAAGCAAGGTCTGACAGCGCCCGGGCAGAATAGTGCCTGAGGGCTTCCCTGGACATTTTCAGGGGGTATTCCTTGATCTGGAGGACGAGACGCACCCAGTCGCCCCCCCTGTCAGGAAAAAGTCCAAGGTAGAGAGCAGGGCGGATCCTGTTGTACAGGGCAGTGACAAGGGGAAGAATGCTGTCGTCTTTCTTGAGGTGCTCAAGGCAGGAGAAGATTTCCTCCGCTCGGCCCGTGCAGAAAGCATCCAGAAAAGAAAGCATCCTGCTCTTCCCCTCGTCGAAGGAAAGATTTTTTACCATATCCCCGGTAACCACTTCCCCGGCGGCGTACCTGCCGAGCTTGTCCACTTCCGACCGGAGTTCGCCGGGGTCATCAAGCATCTCCGCCAGGAAGGCGGCCCCGTCATCGGACAGGCGGACATTCATCCCCTTTGCCAGGGTCATGATCCACCCCTTCCGCTCCCATGGAGCAAGAGATGTGGTTCCCGCCCGCAGGAAACCGACTTTTCTCCTTGTCTCCGGGGAAAAGAGTTTCGTCGGGGCCGATTCATAGACCAACAGAATGACTTCCGCAGCTCCCTCCTCTTCGAGAAAGGGTTCCAGGGCATCAGGGAAGGGGCCGAGAAGCTCGGCCCCTTCCACTACCGTCACCCGTTTTTCGTCGAACAGGCTGCCCGTCCTGCCGGCGGAAATAAGCGCTGACCAGTCCCCTCCTTCGGAAACCCCTGACCGGGCATACCCGTCCACCGCGAGGGCGGCGAGGGTATCCTCCAGAAGCTGCCGGCCGGCGGCACCCGACGTGGTCAGCGCCTTCAGCCTGGGCACTACCCCTTCACCACCACGTTGACGAGCCTGTCAGGGACGGTGATGATCCTGACGATCTCCAGTCCCTCGATCCGTTTGCCAACCCCGGGGAGTTCGAGGGCCATTTTCTTAAGAGCCTCTTCACCGAGTCCAGCGGGGAACTCCGCTTTTTCCCGGACTTTGCCGTTGATCTGCACCACCACGGTGACCGTATCGGCCTCGAGTGCATCTTCCTCCGCCATAGGCCAGGGAAGTTTCGCCAGGGGCTCCCCGTGCCCCGTCATCTCCCACAACTCCTCGGTAATGTGGGGACAGAAGGGGTTCAGGCAGGAAAGAAGAACCTCCACTCCCTCGCGGATGAGCTGCTGTTCCTCGTCACTCTCCGCCTTGAAGGAGGCAAGGGCGTTCAGGAGCTCCATCAGCCGGGCTACAGCCGTGTTGAACTGTTTTTCCCGGTCGATATCCCTGGTCACGTCCCTGATGGTGGTATGGATTTTTCTCTTGAGGTCCCGAAGGCGGGGTTCCTTGAGGTCCTTCATGGATTGCGGTCCGTTCTGTCCGGCCTTCCCCAGAACCTGCATATTCTCCTCCACGAGCCTCCAGACACGGTTAAGGAACCTGTGCGCTCCTTCCACTCCCCGCTCCGACCAGTCGAGGTCATTGGCGGGAGGAGCCGCAAAAAGGATGAAGAGCCGGGCTGTGTCCGCACCGTACCTGGAGATGATTTCATCGGGATCGACCACATTCCCCAGGGATTTGGACATTTTTGCTCCGTCCTTGATGACCATGCCCTGGGTCAGAAGGTTGGTGAAGGGCTCCCGGGCGGTGCTCAGTCCAAGGTCGGCAAAAAACTTGGTGAAGAACCGGGCGTAGATCAGATGGAGACATGCGTGTTCGATGCCGCCGATGTACTGGTCCACGGGCATCCAGTAGGCTGCCTCTTCTTTCGAGAACACTTCTCCGCCGTTCCTGGGCGAACAGTACCGGAAGAAATACCAGGAGGAGCAGATAAAGGTATCCATGGTGTCCGCTTCCCGGCGCCCCGGACGGCCGCACTTCGGGCAGGGTACGGAAAGCCATTCCCCGTCCTCGGCGAGGGGAGACTTGCCGACCTCGGTGATTTTCACGTTGTCGGGAAGCAGCACCGGGAGCTCCTCTTCGGGAACGGGGACCACACCACAGTGATCGCAGTACACCACGGGAATGGGGGCCCCCCAGTATCTCTGCCGGGAAATCAGCCAGTCCCGGAGCCTGAAATTCACTTCCCTGGCGCAGAACCCCTTCTGAACGCCCCACTCGATCATCTCAGGGATCGCCCGGGACGTGGGATGCCCGTCGAACTGCCCCGAATTGCAGGTGATCCCGTCAGCCTCGAAAGCTTTTTCCATGGAATTTCCGTCCAGCGGCTCCCCCTCCGCCGGATTGATCACGGGCTTTACCGGGATGCCATATTTCCGGGCGAACTCGAAGTCTCTCTGGTCGTGGGCCGGCACGCCCATGATGGCTCCCGTCCCGTAATCCATGAGAATGTAATTGGCAATGAGGATGGGGAACTCCTCTCCCGTCACGGGGTTCACCGCGGAGAAGCCAGTGAAGATGCCTTCCTTTTCACCGCCAACGGCGGTGCGTTCAATGGAGCTCTGGGAGACGCACTTCTGCACGAAAGCCGAAATCCTGTCCCCTTCAGGAGAGAGGCTGATGATTTTCTGGACGAAGGGATGCTCGGGAGCAAGGGCAAGGAAGGTCACGCCGAAAATCGTGTCGAACCGGGTGGTGAAGGTTTCGATCTTTTCCCCGGTGGTCTTTTCTGTGAAGGAGAGCCGGGCGCCCTCGGAACGGCCGATCCAGTTCCTCTGCATGATCTTGACCCGTTCCGGCCATCCGGGAAGGTTGTCGAGATCGTCAAGGAGTTCCTGGGCATAGTCGGTTATTCTCAGGAACCATTGCTCGAGGTTGCGCTTCACCACCGGCGTACCGCATCTCCAGCAGTGCCCGTCGTTGATGACCTGCTCATTGGCGAGCACGGTGCTGCAGCTTGAACACCAGTTCACCGGAGCGTTTTTCCTGTAGGCAAGCCCTTTTTTGAAAAACTGGAGGAAAATCCACTGGGTCCACCGGTAATAGTCGGGATTGCATGTCTCGACCCGTCTGCGCCAGTCGTAGCTGCATCCCATGTGCTTCAGCTGCTCCGTCATGTGCTCGATGTTCCGCCAGGTCCACTCCGCCGCAGGGGTGTTGTATTTCATGGCGGCGTTTTCCGCAGGCATGCCGAAAGCATCGAAACCGATGGGATGAAGAACGTTCAGTCCCTTCTTCCAGAGGAAACGGGTCAGCATGTCGCCGATAGAGTAGTTCCTCAGGTGCCCCATGTGGAGGGCGCCGCTCGGGTAGGGGAACATTTCCAGGCAGTAGAACTTCTCCCTGCCGGGTTCCGCATCGGCGTTGAACGTGCCTTCGCTCTCCCATGTATGCTGCCATTTTTTCTCGATGGATTGAAAATCGTAGCCCATTGACCCTTCCTCCTTGATGAACACTGCATTTTATCTGCAAACGCACAAACGACCAGCCGCCCTGTGCGACTGGCGGGGAAACCGTCAGCCCGGACGTCGGTCGTTGGGCTGTTCGTCCTCTTCGGAACGAACCGGCCTTTTCCGGCATTATATACCAAAGGAAGCCGTTCCGGGGGAGAAAAATCCACCCGGAACGGCCTTCATCCCGAAAAGGTTCTTCCTGCCCTAAGCTTCATCCTTCTTGAAAAATCTGTCCATGAAAGGCTTCACAAGGTCAAGGGGCAGGGGGAATATGGTGGTTGAGTTCTTGTCCCCGCTGATCTCCCGAAGCGTCTGAAGATACCTCAGCTGCAGAGTGATGGGGGACGTCTCCATCTGTTTCGCTGCCTCGCTGAGCTTCTGGGCGGCCTGCATTTCTCCCTCGGCATTGATGATCTTCGCCCGCCGCTCCCGCTCCGCCTCCGCCTGTTTCGCCATGGCCCGCTTCATGCTTTCAGGCAGCTCGAGCTCCTTCACTTCCACGGCACTGACCTTGATGCCCCAGGAATCGGTCCGCTCATCGATGATCTTCTGAAGCTCGCTGTTGATCTTCTCCCTCGAAGACAGGACCTCGTCAAGGTCGGCCGACCCCACCACGGAACGGAGGGTCGTCTGGGAGAGAAGGCTCGTTGCCAGGATGTAGTTTTCCACTTCCACCACAGAGAAAGCCGGGTCCATGACCCGGAAATACACCACCGCATTTACCTTGATGGGAACGTTGTCCCTCGTGATAACCTCCTGGACGGGAACATCCAGGGTCACGACGCGCAGGTCTACCCTGACCACCCTGTCAATGACTGGGATGACCAGGACGATGCCGGGTCCCTTGGAACCCACGAGCCTCCCGAGACGGAAGACCACCACCCGCTGGTACTCCGGCACCACCTTCACCGCCGATGCAAGGATGAACACGGCTATGAGAAGAAATCCGAAGGACGTGCCTATGCTGAGAATCATCTCCACTGCGTCAATAATCATGGGTTCTCCTCCTTTTAACCTGCTGATTTTTCCGAACTTCCCCCGGCCGGAAGAACCTTCCCGCCGTCTTCTTCGATAACCAGGGTCATCCCCCGGACTGCCGCCACTCTTCCCGTTCTTCCCTTTGCAAGGGGCGCACCGTCAGCGCTCCTTGCCCTCCAGATCTCTCCCCTGCACTTGACGAGCCCCACGGGTGCCAGGTCCTCCATCACTTCAGCCTCCATGCCGATCATCCCCTCCCTGCCGGAGGAGGTTCTGCGTTTCAGAGACCGCAGGACAAGATAGAGGGCGGCGAAAAAGAACAGCCCCAGGGCGATAGACATTCCTGCGATGAAGCTCATGGACACGTTCAAAAGCTCACCCCCCGGAGCACGGAAGAGTATGAGCCCGCCGGTCACGAGGGCCGCGAGGCCGAACAGGCTGAGCACGCCGATTCCGCCCACCAGCAGGTCGAGGACCAGGACGCCCACGCCTGCGGCGAGAAGGATGATGCCCGCCCAGTTGAAAGGCAGCATCCTGAGGCCGAATGCCCCGAGAAGGACCATGACGGCCCCGGCAGTTCCGAGCACGAATCCTCCGGGAGACATGACCTCAAAGATGATGGCGAGCACCCCCGCGGTAAGGAGAAGATAGGCAATGTCGGGACTGGAGACAAACTGGAGAATTTTCTCCCTGAGGCTCATGGACACCTCGACCGGCGGCCCGGAAGGAGGATCGAGGTGCATCGTCCGGCTGCCAGCCGTGACCTCCCTTCCCCGAAGGCCGAGGAGGAGGGATTCCATATCTGAGGCCACGAGATCCACCACTCCGAGGGAAAGGGCCTCCTCAGCCGTAATGGAGAGGCTCTCGGTGACCATCTTTTCCGCCACGTCCGCGTTCCGCTTTTTCAGCTGGGCAAGGGACCTGATTTGGGCGGCGAGGTCGTTCGTTATCTTCTTTTTCATGTCCGTGTCGGGCGCGTCCTTCCCCGACGCCATTACCGGCTGGGCCGCGCCGACGTTGGTGCCCGGCGCCATAGCCGCCACGTGGGCCGCCTGAAGGATGAAAGCTCCTGCGGATGCCGCTCTCGCACCGCTCGGTGAAACCCACACCACCACCGGTACCTTCGATTCGAGTATCGCCGTGGTGATCCCCCTCATGGAACTCACCAGCCCTCCCGGGGTGTCCAGCCGGAAGACCACCAGCGTCGCCTGCTCCCGGTCAGCCCTTTCCAGGACATCCCCGGCGAAACGTTCCATAGCTATCCCCACAGTCCCCTCAAGGGGAGCAGCAAGAACAAAAGCCGCCGCCGGGACAGCCGGAAAAAACAGCAGGACCGCCGAAAGAACAACGACCGCCATCCGCCGATCACTTCGGTTCATTTCATCACCGCCTTCAGGGCATCATTCAGTGTCGCCGCCCTCACAATGTCTATGGGGGCTTTCTTCCCCGCCGGTTCCTCCCTGGAGCTGACCACCGCCCTGGTAAATCCCAGCCGGGCCGCTTCATGGAGCCTTCTGGCAAGCCGTACCACCGGCCGGACTTCTCCCGCCAGACCTACCTCCCCGAGGAAAACGCACTTTTCAGGGAGGGGAACATCCCGTACCGCCGAAGCGAGAGCCGCGCAGAGCGCAAGGTCCGCCCCGGGCTCCCGGAGAGCGAGACCTCCCGCCACGTTCACATAAATGTCGAAAAGACCGCATCCTGTTCCGCACCGCTTTTCCAGCACGGCGGTGAAGAGCTGGATCTTGTTCAGGTCGATTCCCCTGCCGGTCCTCTTCGGATAGGGAAAAGCCGTTGCGGCGGCCAAAGACTGTATTTCCGCCACAAGAGGCTGGGTACCCTCGAGAACCACTGTCATGGCCACACCGGGAACCGACTTCTCGGCCTTGTTCCAGTACAGGCCGCTCACGTCCTTCACCGGATAAAGGCCGTTTTCCCCCATTTCAAAGACACCGAGCTCGTCGGTGCTGCCGAAACGGTTCTTGCTCGCCCGGAGCATCCGGTATGGAGAATAGTCGTCCCCCGAGAAGGTCAGCACGCCGTCCACCATGTGCTCCAGCAGCATGGGGCCCGCAATTCTGCCTTCCTTGGTTATATGCCCCACCAGGACTGCGGGGATACTCCGCTCCTTGGCGGCGGCGATGCACATCTGGGCCGACGCCCGGACCTGGCCGGGGCTGCCTGCCCATCCTTCCGCTCCGTCGGCCCTCATGGCCTGTACGCTGTCCACCACAAAAAAACGGTGGCCGTCCAGACATGAAAGGGCGGCAGACAGATCGCTGTCACAGAAAAGATCCAGGCCGGCCGAGGCCGAACCCAGCCTGCGGGCCCTCAGGGCCACCTGGGATTCCGACTCTTCGCCGGAAACATAGAGAACCCTGTGTCCCGCCGAGGCCATCAAACCGCAGGTCTGCAAAAGCAGGGTGGACTTCCCGATACCGGGTTTTCCCCCGAGGAGAAAAACACCTCCGGGAACCCATCCTCCGCCCAGAACCCGGTCGAACTCATCCAGGCCCGTGGGCGTCCTTTCCGGGGGAACCACCGAGGCAACGTCAACCCTGGACGCCCGGGACGAACGAAGGGACGCCCCGGGAACGGGAGCGTCAGGCTCCTTCTCCAGGGACCCCCACTCCCCGCAGGAAGGACATTTCCCCGTCCAGAGGGAGGCAGCGGCACCGCAGGCTGAACATACATACCTCCCCTTTTCTCCTTTCGTCACCGAATCTCCTCCCTTCCCCGCCGGGCTGCAGAAGAATGATTTTTCTGCAGCTTTACACCCGGTGGATATAATGATACCATCCTTGAGGTCATCATCTCAACGCTCTAACATATCATCTTAATAAAGCGAGGAAAACTCATGAACACATGCCAGCCGGGAGACGGACCATGGTGAACAGACTGCCCAGAGGGTGCGTCAACGTCGGGGGGGAGCTCGCCTCCGCCATGGAAGAATGCAGAAGGATCTTTCTCTCCTTCTTCGAAAACTGGGGATATTCCCCCTTTCTTCCGTCGGGCCTCCAGCTCCTTGAATCGGCATGGGACAAGCTGCCGTCCCAGGTACGGTCACGGCTCGTAGCCCTGACCACCCCCTATGGCGAGCCGTGCTGCCTGAGGGGTGACATCACCCTGGCAGCCGTCGCGTACCTGGCGTCCCATTACGCACCGGAAGAACAGCCCCTGCGCATCTGCTACTGCGACAGGGTGTACATGAAATCGGCTCCTCCCAGAACCTCCATCGAATCATTCCAGATCGGGGCGGAACTCCTCGGATGGGAAGGAGAAGGAGCGGACGCTGAAATGCTTTCCCTGCTCCTCCGGGTTCTCGACGCCCTTGGGCTTGAACGGACAACCATCGCCCTCGGCGACTCCACTTTCCTCCAGAGGGCCCTTGCATCGGCGGAATCAGCCGCTGCTGAAAGCCTCGCCGACGCTCTCCGGAAAGGAAGTCTTCCCGACTATTTCGCTGCCCTCGAGAAAGGCAACATCCCCGATTTTTACCGGACCATCCTCTCGGCCATTCCACGCCTCCGGGGCGACATCTCCGTCCTGTCCGAGGCGGAAAAACTCTGGGGCAGGGGAGCGCCCCTTTCGGCCCTCAAGACCACGGCAGCGACCCTGGAGAGCCAGGGCTACGGAAACAGAATCTCCATCGACCTTTCCCTGGCACGAGATCCGGGCTACTACAGCGGCCCTCTCTTCGAAGTCTATTCATGGGAGTCCGGCCGGTCTCTCGGGGGCGGGGGGCGCTACGACAGGCTTCTTTCGTCCTGCGGTCTCAAGGGACAGGCCATGGGGTTCGCCCTCGACCTTGAGCAGGCCGCGTCACTCTCCAGCTTCCCCTCCCGCCGCTCTCCTACAATGGCCTGGGCGGGCGGCCTTTCTCCCGAGGAAGCCCTCCGGAGAGCTGCAGATCTTTCCTCCGACGGCACCAGGATCGAAATGAACTGGAATGGTGACAGGAACGCATCCCTCCAGGCAGCGGAAAAACGGGGCTGCCGCTCATGGGTCGACCTTGCCTCAGGAACTGCCTTTACTCTCTTCCCTGCCGGAAAGGGAGTTGCATCATGATGCTCACTATAGCCCTTCCAACAGGCAGGGTTTTTTCCGATGCCGCAGAGATGATCGCCGGAGCGGGTCTGCCCTGCGACGGACTTGCCTCCCCGGGAAGGAAGCTTGTCATCGAAGCGGGGGAATTCCGGTATATCCTTGCCAAGCCCTCTGACGTTCCACTGTATGTAAGTTATGGAACGGCGGACCTCGCCTTCGCCGGGGGGGACGTCCTTCTCGAAAGCGCCATGCCCGTGGTGGAGCTTCTGGACACGGGGGCAGGCAGATGTTCGGTGGTGGTGGCAGGTCCGAGAAGCCAGGCGGAACGCTTCCGCGGACACGCCTCGGAACTCATGGGACTGAAGGTTGCCACAAAATACCCCCGCATCGCCGACGGACACTTTTCCGCCCGGGGAGTCCAGGTGGACATCATCCACCTTCACGGCTCCATCGAGCTGGCCCCCAAGCTCGGCCTGAGCGACTGCATCCTGGACATCGTCCAGACGGGAAGCACCCTCAGGGCAAACAGCCTTGAAGTCCTTGAGCACGTGTGCGACGTCTCCCTCAGGCTTGTGGCAAGCAGGAAAAGCACAGCGCTGCGGTGGAAGGAAGTCCAGTCGGTAATGAACAAAATATCCTCCCATGTGAAGGAGAAACGGCCATGACAGTGAAGCTGGAGCGGAAAACGAAAGAAACGGTGGTTTCCCTGGAACTGTTCCCCGAGGGCGGAGAGATCAGGATTTCGGTCTCCTGCGGTTTTCTCCGCCACATGGTGGAGCTGTTCGCCTTCCATGCCGGCGTGGGACTGGTGGCGGAGGCGAGGGGTGACGAGGAAGTGGACTGGCACCACCTTACAGAGGACCTGGGCATCGTCCTTGGACGGGCTTTCGGCATGGCGGCGGCGGAAACCCCGAGAAAACGGTACGGATGGTGCGCCCTCCCCATGGACGGCTCCCTCGTGCTGACAGCGGCAGACCTCGGCGGCAGGGGGCAGTTTGAATGGAAAGGCGCTTTCCCGGCGGAGAAATGCGGCGACTTCGACATGGAACTCATCCCTGAATTCTGGAAGGCTTTCTGCAGGGAGGGAAAGATAACTCTCCACGCCCAGGCCCTCGCCTACGACAACGCCCACCACCTGGCCGAAGCCCTCTTCAAGGGTGCGGGACGGGCCCTGAGAGATGCGTTCCTTCCTTCGGAGAACCTTCAGAGCACAAAGGGCACCCTCGTATGATCGCCATCGTCGACTACCAGGTGGGCAATACGGGAAACGTCCGCCGTGCCTTCAGCTCCCTCGGGGAGGAAGCCCGGCTTCTCGCCTCCCCGGCGGAGCTCACGGCGGAATACACCCTGGCCGTCCTTCCCGGAGTGGGCGCCTTCGGCCCCGCCACGGCACGGCTCAGAGCCTCCGGCTGGGCCGACCGTCTTATTTCCTGGGCCTCGGAAGGTAAGCCCCTCCTCGGGATCTGTCTCGGCATGCAGCTCCTCTGCGAACGGGGCCTCGAAGACGGCGACCACCCGGGCCTCGGCCTCATACCGGGAGAAATCCGCCTTCTGAAAGCGGAAAAAATCCCCCACATGGGCTGGAACTCGGTGGAATGGACGGGACAGCCCCCCGGATTTGTGACTGCCGTTCCCTCAGGGGAATATTTCTACTTCGTTCACAGCTACGCGCTGTTCGATTCCGCCTTTGCGGCCGGCCGCACCTCCCTCGGAGGTGCAAACTTCACCTCCATGGTTCTCAGGGGGCGGATCGCCGGGTTCCAGTTCCACCCGGAACGGAGCGGACGGGCCGGTCTGGCCCTCCTTTCAGAAGCGGCCGACTTCATACGAAAGGAGGTTCCCTGATGGAACTTTTTCCTGCCATGGACCTTTACCAGGGTGAGATCGTCCGCCTCCGGCAAGGTCGTTTCGAAGAACGGACGGTGTTCGGCTCCGACATCGCGGGAACGGCCCGTTCATTCAGGGAAGAGGGGGCGGAATGGATCCACGTCATTGACCTCGAGGGAGCGAAAAAAGGATTCCCCTGCCACCTTTCCGCCATCGGGATGCTGCTGGACGCCGGGCTGAAAGTGCAGTACGGGGGTGGACTCCGGACGGAGGATCACCTGGAAGCAGCCTTTTCTGCGGGAGCCGAAAGAATTTACTCCGGCAGCCTGTTCGCTTCTGACCCTGCCGGAGGGAATATCCTTTTTCGGAGGTTCGGGAACAGGGTTATTCCCGCCGTGGACATCCGGAACGGAAAGGTTGCCGTTTCCGGCTGGCAGGAAACGGCCCCATTCTCCCCCGAACAGCTTGTGGAGCGTATTGCGGCTTCGGGATTTACCCTTTTTCTCGTTACCGCCGTCCACAGGGACGGAACGGGAACGGGACCTGACCTTGAGATGTACCGCAGCCTCAGGAATTCGTTTCCCGATCTTTCCATTATAGCCGCCGGAGGCATTTCGTCCCTAGAGAACATCCGCAGCCTGGCCGGCGCCGGAATGGCCGGGGCCGTACTGGGAAGGGCGCTGTACGAGGGAACGGTGCAACTCGGTGACGCCCTGAAGGAGGCTTCCGGATGCTGACGAAAAGAATTATCCCCTGCCTTGACGTCAAGGAGGGAAGGGTGGTCAAGGGAGTGAACTTCGTGAACCTCAGGGATGCCGGGGACCCTGCCGCAATGGCCGCGGCCTACATGGAGGAAGGAGCCGACGAGCTGGTTTTCCTCGACATCACTGCCTCGGCGGAGCGCAGGAGGACCATGACCGCCTGGGTATCGGCCGTTGCCGACGCCCTGTTCATCCCTTTCACCGTAGGCGGCGGGATATCGTCGGTTGAACAGGCACGGGAGATTGTCGCCCTCGGGGCGGACAAAATTTCGCTGAACTCCGCCGCAGTAAGAAATCCTTCCCTCATCGGGGAATGCGCCGCCCTGCTCGGGAAACAGGCTGTGGTCCTGGCCGTGGACGCCAGGCAATGCGGAGTGGAAAAGTGGGAGGTCTTTATCGACGGCGGGAGAACCGCTACGGGGCTTGACGCCCTGAAGTGGATCGAAGAGGGCGTCCGAAGGGGGTGCGGGGAAATCCTGCTGACATCCATGGACAGGGACGGGGTGAAAACCGGCTATGACGACGACCTCAACGGCCTCGCATCCGGCTCGGTTCACGTGCCCCTCATCGCCTCGGGCGGCGCGGGATCCATGGAGCACATCCTGGGCACATTCCGGGCAGGAAGCGACGCCGCCCTGGCGGCCTCCATCTTCCATTTCGGGGAGATACGCATTCCCGACCTGAAACGATATCTCGCGGAACGGGGCGTTCCCGTCCGCCCGTCGAGGTGATAGGACGTGGCATTCTCATTGGACGATGTGAAATTCGGCAGCGACGGCCTGGTTCCTGTCATCGTGCAGGACGTGCTTTCAGGGGAAGTGCTCATGATGGCCTGGGCGAACAGGGAAGCGCTGGAAGTCAGCCTTTCCTCGGGCATGCTGACCTTCTGGAGCAGGTCCCGCGGAACGCTGTGGAAGAAGGGGGAAACAAGCGGAAACACCCTCGCCCTCCAGGAACTCAGACTGGACTGCGACGGGGATGCTCTTCTCGCCCTT
Organism: Synergistaceae bacterium; assembly: GCA_018436595.1. Lineage (GTDB taxonomy): Bacteria > Synergistota > Synergistia > Synergistales > Aminobacteriaceae > Aminivibrio. Next base: position 35,570 of record JAHDLC010000008.1, read on the forward strand.
GCGGAACCTGCGGGTCCCGCCTGTCACACCGGAGAGCGGTCGTGTTTCCACAGGCTTCTCACGACTCCCTGCGAGGGGCGGGGAACTTTTCCCGGAATCCTCTGGAGATACCTTGAAAAGCGGCGTCATGACGACCCTGCCGAAAGCTACACGGCCCGGCTTCTGTCGAGGGGGCTGCGGAGGGTGGCGCAGAAGGTCGGGGAGGAAGGGGTGGAGACCGCCCTTGCGGTTGCGGCCGGAGACAGGAAGGAGACGATTTGCGAGGCGGCGGACCTTCTCTATCATCTCGAAGCGGCCCTACTCGCTTCAGGGGTGAGCCCCAGGGAAATCTACGCCGAACTGGAACGGCGCCACGACAAGCCGTCGCCCCAGGGGCAAAGCACCGAGCGCCCCTCCTGACCGCAGAGAGCCAGTTTAATCTCCCGGAAGCATGGAGATTCGAGCATCATGGCGGTACACCTGTCCCGGGATATGGTGGAAAGCCTGTGGGAATCGGAAGAACGGATGAAGACCCGGTCGGGATACCGCTCTCTCCATCCGGAAAATTTGCTGTGGGAAACGGCGGGGGAAAGCTCCAGGGCATGGCAGGGGAAATCGTCCGGCACCGGGCCGAGGACGGCCTCATAGGAGAAGGACGGCCGGTCGAGGTGGGCAAGGATAACAAGACCTCCCCTGCTCCGGGCCTCTGCCGCCGTTTCGTCGGCTGTGTAGCCCGCTCCCTGGACGAGAAGAACCTCCTGCTCGCCCGTGATGCTGTTGTTCTTGTCGATGATCAGCTGATCTCCGAATATTTCGGGACGGTTTGCCACGGGAGGCATTTTCTTCCAGAGCCAGGCCTGAAAATCCCCGGCCTCAGAAAGGCCGGGGAAAATCACGACGATATGAATGTCTTCTGCAGTCTGCACTTCCATCCCCGGGAGAACGACCGGGATGCCTTGAGCGGCGCCGGCCACGGCCATCACGTTGTCCGAGGCGTTGTGGTCTGTCACGGCGCAGAGGGCGATACCTGCCTCCCGGTAGGCCTCCACGATCTCCGGGGCACCCATTTCCAGCTCTCCGCAGGGAGAAAGAACTGTATGAAGATGAAGATCCACCCAAAAGGGGAAAAGGCTCATGACGGCCTTCCCAGGCCGGCCTCCCAGAGCCTTCCGGCGGCCTCGAAGGCAGACAGACGGGTACACGCAAGGGTTATGCCTTCGGAAAGGCACCGGTCGACGAGTTCCTTTTCCGGCTTTCTCCCGGAAGCTATGAGGATAAAGGGCACATCCTTGAGGACCGCCACCGCCGCCACGTTCAGGTGGACCTGAATGGTGATCCACATCCATCCTTCTCTGGCCTCCGCCATGATAAAGCTCAGCAGATCCCCGGAGACGACGCCTCCGATCTCCCTGGCCTGGTCACCTGGTGAGCAGACGGTGAGATCCAGGCAGTCGCCTATTTCCGAAACTCTCATCATCTCTGCCTCCTTTTGCCGGAGGGGTGAAGGGTGTGGGGAAGCTTTGAGGAAAGGGCCTGGATCTCTCCGCTCAGGGAGGTGATCCGCTCTCTCAGCTTGAAGATGCAGTCCGTTACTTCTCCCTGGCCGCGGACGATGTCCTCCGCCAGGGCACGGCAGGAGGGACGGCCGCAGGAACCGCAGTCGATGTGCGGCAGTCCTGCGTAAATGGCGTCCATCTCCCTGAGCTTGGCCATGGCCTCCCCAAGATCCTGGGAAAGGGGCAGCCGCTCCTTTACCTGGATCGGATTTTCCAGGCGCCATATCCCTTTTTCATACCAGGTGCGGATTTCTTCCATCTCTTCGTGGGAGGGAAGCCACTCCGTCTCGATGTTTTCCAGGCGGAGCTGGGAGAGGAACCGGGACTCGTATGTTCCCGTTCCTCCGATACATCCAAGGTCGCAGGCCCGGCATTCGATGAAATCCACCCCTCCGAGCCGCCCGAGCTCCAGTTCGTTGAGCAGGTCCATGGTATTCCTCAGGCCGGAAACGGCTATTGAGGTAAGCCCCTTGTCCGAGAAAGAGGAAATATGTTTTGCCTCTCCCCCGGTAATGGACCAGAGAAGCCACCTCCTGCTTATGGCCTTCGTCTTCGTTCCGGTGACCTTGACATTGTAGGCGAGAAGATCGCGGATGACCTTTTTCACGCTTACCACGTACTCGAGAGAGCTCTTCCCCCTGCCTACGGGATTCCGGACCAGGGTGGCCTTCGCGGGACAGGGGGCGACAAGGGTTACTTTTTCCCCTCCCCCGGTGGCATCCCTCCAGATGGTGACCGCCGTCTCCAGGGGAGATTCCACCGGCAGGATTCTTCCGACCAGCTCAGGAAAATTGATCTGGATGAGCCTGATGACGGCAGGGCAGTAGGTGGAGATGTAGGGAAGATTCTCTCCCCCTTCCCTTATAATGGCGGCCGAAGCATACGCCGCAAGGTCAAAGGCTGTGGATGCATACTCGGAAATATCCCTGAGCCCGTGATGCTCCAGGGCCTCCTTCATCAGCCGGGGGCGTGAATAGGCCCCCACCTGGACGTAGAATGTGGGATCCGCCATAAGGATCAGCCCTTCCCTGGAACGGAGAAGATCCCATTCATCCTCGTTCACGGTGATGGCCTTGTCCCTGCAGCTTCGTATGCATTCCCCGCAGTCAATGCAGAGATCCGGGATGATGCGTATCAGCCCGTCGATTACCCGGATCGCCTCGGTAGGGCAGGATTTGATGCAGTTGGCGCACCCCCTGCACTGGGCCTCACGAACCCTGATTCCTCCGGACACCTTCACCACTCCTTCGTGTCATTCCAGTACTGAATGCCGTTCATGACGGGTGGAAAGCTCACTGTCCCGGAAAGTTGATTCTCGCTGTGAGAACCGTGCCGACCCCCACTTCCGTCTCAATGTTCATCCCGTCTGAATTCCGTTCAATATTCGGCAGTCCCATGCCCGCTCCGAAACCAAGCTCCCGGATCTCGTCGGAAGCGGTGGAGTATCCTTCCTGCATGGCCAGGGCCACGTCGGGAATACCCGGCCCCTGGTCAGAAGCCAAAATCTCGAGGTGATCCGGAGCCACTGTCATGCGGATTGTTCCCCCGCCCGCATGAATCATGGCGTTCATCTCGGCCTCATAGGCCACCACCGCCGCCCTGCGGACCACTTCCGACGGAATTCCGAGCATCTTGAGGGTCGCCCGAAATTTCGTAGAGGCTTCGCCGATAGCGGTGAAATCCCCCGCCTGGATGGTGTACTCTTCGACGTACGGCTCCTGCCCCACGCTCTACACCCCTCTGTCTGGAATATGACAGGGCAGAATTCCTTTCGCGAACAGAATGCCGCACGTCTCGAACATGCTCATCTGGCACAGAAGCACAGGCATCTTGATCTGGGATGCAAGCTTCACCGCCGCCTCCTGGGGCTTCTTTCCGCGGACGAAGACCACAGCGGGAAGATCGAGCATCTGGGCGGTCCTGACGATCTGGATGTTCGTCAGCCCGGTGAGGAGTAGGGATCCCGGACGGGCGAAGGCCAGCACATCGCTCATGAGGTCGGCGCCATAAGCGCACTCGATGTCGATGGAGTCAAGAAGTTCCTCTCCGTACAGCACTTCCGCCCGTATGTTCTGCACCACGTCCCGCAATTTCATATCGTCATCCTCCTCAATGGTAAAAACAGCGACATTATTTTCAGGGTAAATATCCCGGGCCCGTAACCGTAAAAAAATCAATCGGTCTGAAGGCCCGGTCCTTCACCTCGAGAATGGCGACTTCCCTGGCAAAGGGCCGGTGAGTAGCAGGGTTGACAGTAAGGGGAAAAGAGCCGAGGGCAAAATCCGCGGCTGACTCCATGGCTTTCGCCAGGAGTTCCGGTTCAGGTGAACCCGCCCTTCGGAAACCCTCAAAAATCCACCCGCAGGCAGCATACGCCCTGCCGGCGGCGCTTGCATCCCTGACGACAGCCCTGGTGCGCCTCCAAATTTCCCGCCCCAGGGTGACAAAGGACCTGTCCCTCTCCAGGGGAACCTCCTGATCGGCGGCCAGAACTCCGTTAAAGGAGAGAAGGATCCGGCCGGGCTCCCCTCCGTACCAGATCCGAAAGGCTCCTTCTTTTCTCCGGACAGCTCTCCAGATATCCCGGACAACCATGGATCCTGCCCAAGACACAAGAACGGACACACCATCGGATATGGCCTCGTCCTCGATCATCCTGAAAGAATCCGGTCCCGCCCCCGCCAGCCAGAAATGGGTTACTGACAGGCCTGAAGATGACAGCATGTCACCGAGATTCCTTGCAAAACGTTCAAGGGAAGGGTCAAAACGGTCCCCGAGGATCGCCACCCCATTCCTCCGATCAAGGCTCCTTTTTGCATATTCGGCAAAAGCAACTATCCGAAAATCCCTGTAAAGGTCAAGGGCAAACATCATGGGAAGAGGAACTCCCCCCTCGGTGATGCCGCTTCCTTCACCGTAAGCAGACAGAAAAACCGGACCCGACCTGCCGAGCAGGGGGCGAAGAAGGGAAACATCATCCGCTCCTCCGAGGGAAAGTACTGCGGCTACCCCGTTCTCCCTCCAGCGGGTCACCCGCTCCTCCGCATTTTCTTCTGACAGGGGAGGTTCCTTCAAAAAACGGATGTCCCTCCCGGCCACTCCGTCGGGGCTGTCCTTCACCTTCCATTCGGCATACCGGACGGCCCCGAGAGCGGATATCCCGCTCTCGGTCTCCCAGCCTCCCGGAGGGGGCAGCACCGCCACCTGCCAGATCCATCCGTCCTCTACCCCTATGGAAAGGTCCTCGGCAAAACCCGGTCGAGGGCAAAAAAAGAAGGGCAGGAGAAGGAGAAGAATAATTTTTTTACGATCCATCAGTCAGGCCGGGGGAGGAAAGAATCACCTTTTGTAGCCGATGATCGAGCGGAGCAGATTCTTTCTTTTCTCCACATCCTCACCGGTCTCCACACCCCTGGGGACAAAGCCGTCGATAACCCCGGCAATTCCTCGTCCCTGGCCGCTCTCGCACACGATGGCCTGAATAGGGTTCGCCGTGGCGGCGAAAATACGGCAGACTTCCTGACAGTCCTTGATCCTGTTGAGAACGTTGATGGGATACCCGTTCCGGAGAACCACCACGAAAGAATGTCCGCAGGCGATTTTTTCGGCGTTCGCCGTGGCCACCGCCACCAGTTCTTCATCGTTTCCGTCCCTCCGGATGAGACAGTCTCCGGAAGCTTCGCAGAAGGCGATTCCAAAACGGAGAGACGGCGACGAGGTTACGAGGACTTCGAAAAGATCCTCCACGGTCTTGATAAAGTGGCTCTGCCCAAGGATGATATTGCAGTCCTCGGGGAACTCCAGCTGCACAAGGGACCACCTGGTGATTTCCGGCACGGTTGTTTCCCCTCCTCGTTTAGTCGTTCGCTGCATTCCGAAACCTGCTTTTACAAAAGCGTGTTTTCTTTTCATTGCAAAGGGAAAGGAGTCTTTATAATAATACAACAGGGGAGGCGATTTCGTAACGGCTCCCCTCCCACTCCAGGAGCCATTCCGCCAGGGAGGCGAATCCGTGCCTGTCCGCCGACGGCATGATGACACGGGCGATTTTCAGCACATCGTCGGCGGCATCTTCAGGGGCTGCGGCAATATGGGCCGAAGAGAGAAGCTCCATGTCGTTGTGATGATCTCCCGCAGCCACCACCAGCTCCGGCCGCTCGGAGAGGGTTTCGATCCAGGAAGCCAGGGCCGCTCCCTTGGACACTCCCCTGGGGAGAATATCGAGAAAGCCGTCTCCCGCCTGGACAATTTCCGCCCTTTCGGAAAACCGGCTTTTCAGTTCGTACTGGAGTGTTCGTATGCAGCCGGGAACACCATGGAAAATCACCCTGTACACTTTCGAGGGGGAAGATGGGCTTTCCATGGTGTCATCCACCGGCACGCCGGAAGCGGCAAAAAAATCCCGGGTCATCACATCGCTGTACCGGCAAAATGCTCTTTCGTCCCCGATGATCTGGAGTTCAACCGGATGATTCCACCCTGCCTCAACGATCTCAAGCGCAAGCCCGGGGTCCATGGGAGTTTCGCAGAGAGACCTGCCGCTGGATGGATCCATCACCCTGCCCCCGTCATACACTATAGCAGGAAGGGACGAACCTATCCCCCTGATATGGGATATGGCCGTTGCGAGAATTCGTCCCGTTGCCACCATGAGGCTCCAGCCGTTCTCCCTCAGGCGGGCGCAGGCAAGTTCCACCTCCGGGGAAACAGACTCGCCCCGGGAAAGAGTTTCGTCAATATCTGTGACAAGAAGCTTGAATGCCATAATCTCACTCTCCAATAGAAAAAAAGGAGGCCTGGACAACCCCCCGCGTTCTCAGGGGGGAGGCGGGCCTCCGTCGCTCTCATAACCTCATGACCGCCGCAGCGGTGTGAGGCTGGACTCTATTTCTTCGCAGCGTTTTTCTTGAGCTCCTGGATTACGTCATCGGTAATGTCGATGCCGCCGAAGTAGACCGCCGACTTCTCGATGACCACTGTCACTTTCTTGACCTTCGCCACGGTGCGGACCGCAAGCTCGGCCTCCTTGAAAATGGGCTGCATGAGCCGCTGCTCTTCCTGGGCAAGCTCGTTCCGTTTCGTGTTGAAGATCTGGGCCTTCTTGTTCTGATCAGGTTCCTTGTCAACAGCCAGCTTCATCTCGTTTTCCTTGGTCCTGCTGATCTGCTGAAGCTGCTTTGTCACGCCCTCGAACCTCGGGTGCTGGAAGATGATCTTCTGGGAATCGATCACGCCGATCTTTTCATCGGCAGCGGCCACGACGGAAGTAAAGATGACAAACAGCACCGCCACGGAAAGAAGAACGCCCAAACGCTTAACAGAAAACATACAACTACCCCCTCGATACGTCTCAGAAATATCGGACACGGTTGAAATTGTAGCTGGAAACCCTACGAAAGTCCAGGTAAATTTACGGGTAAATCACCCGGCATCGGCGATGCTCCGGATTTCCTCCGCCACCCTCATGACGTCGTCGTTTGACAAACCGTAGAACATGGGAAGGCTTATCTCCCTGGAATAAAAGGCCTCAGCCTCGGGAAAATCCCCCTTCTTCCAGCCGAAATTCTTCCTGTAGTATGGGTGGAGGTGCACCGGCGGGTAATGAACCATTCCTCCGATTCCCCTCTCCTTCAGTTTCAGGATAAATTCCTTCCGCCGTTCCGCAGGAACCCTGAGCGGATAGAGATGATAGGCGTGCCCCTCGTGGCCTGGAGGAATATCAAGGCCCCGCACAGAAGAGAAAAGACCGTCATACAGAGAGGCGATCTCCTTTCTTCGGGCAACGAACCGGTCGAGCTTCTTCATCTGGCTCAGCCCCAGGGCGGCGTGGATGTCGCTCAGCCTGTAGTTGAAGCCGAGGACCTGCATTTCCGTTGACCATGGTCCATCGGGCTCCCCTTCCATTCTTGTCGGATCCTTCGTGATGCCGTGGGTCCGGAAAAGCCGCAGACGTTCGGCATATTCATCCGAGTCGGTAGTGACCATTCCTCCTTCGCCGGTGGTGATGTGCTTTACCGGATGGAAGCTGAAAGCGGTCAGGTCGGCTTCTTTTCCCACAGGGATCTTTCCCCTCTTCGCGCCGAGGGCATGGCAGGCATCCTCGACCAGGACCGCGCCGGAGCCTTCCGCCGCTTCCCGGAAGGCGGCCAGGTCCGCCGGGTATCCCGAGTAGCTCACCGGGGCGATCACTTTTGTCCTCGTGGTTATTCCCTCTCCTGCTTTTTTCGGATCGAGGCAGAGGGTGGCCGGATCCATGTCCGCAAAGCGCACGGTTCCCCCGAGATAGAGGACGGCGTTGCTCGTGGCCGCAAAAGTCATGGGAGACGTGATCACTTCGTCTCCGGGTCCCACGCCCGCCGCGAAATAGGCCCCGTGGAGGGCTGCCGTTCCGTTGGCGAAGGCCACCGCATGTCGGGTTCCAACGTACTCCGCGAAGGCTTTCTCAAAAGCGTCCACCGACGGTCCCTGGGTAAGCCAGTCACCCCTGAGCACGTCCGCGACGGCCCGGATATCCTCTTCATCGATATACTGGTGACCATAGGACAGGAATTTCATTTCCTTCACCCTTTCTTACAGGCCGCTCGGGAAGCGGCTCTTTCTGCGTTCAAGAAAATAGTCGGTGAGGAGCCGGGCGCACTCCCTCTCGAGAACCCCCCTCCGTACAGCGCACCGGTGATTGAGCCTCGAATCCCTGACGATGTCGTACAGGGTGCCGCACGCCCCGGCCCTGGGATCGGCGCATCCGTAAACGAGGCGGTCCACCCGTGCCAGAACAAGCGCACCGGCACACATGGGACAAGGTTCAACGGTGACGTAAAGAGTACACCCCCGCAGGTTCCAGGACTCCGCTGCCTCAGCCGCTCTCCGAAGGGCGATAATTTCAGCGTGGGCGGTCGGGTCTCTTTCCTTCCGGTTGCTTCCCGCGGAAACAACCTCTCCGTCCCGCACCACCAGGGCGGCGATGGGGACATCTCCCCGCAGGGCCGCTGCCCGCGCCTCCTCCAGCGCCAGGACCATGAACCGTTCATCCCGGTCAATCATGAGAACCGTTAGCGCCTTTTTCGCCGACAAGGCCGCCATAGGCGGAGGGCAGCCTGCCGGACACGATGTTCGTCCCCGGCACCACAGTCTTTCCGCGGCTTTCCGATCTCCGGATCATGGCCGATACAGCCTGGTCTCCTTCATCAAGAGTTTCCGCCAGCACAGCGCCGGACGGCCCTGCAACAAGGGCATCTTCACCGCCGTGGAAATACAGCAGAAAAATCCTGTTCTCCGCAGCCCTTGTCCTGGCAACTTTTACCGATATATCCCGGAGACGCTTTCCGTCCCCGTACCAGACCACCGCTTCCGATCCTCCGAGCATGAGGCAGCGGACCGGCTCCGGGTTCCAGCCTTCGTCCCCCCATACCGCCCCAATCCTTCCCGCAGGAGTGTCCAGGGGCTCGAGCACATCTCCGGAGAAACGGCCGATAACACCGTTTGCGGAAAACACGACGGTGTCCCTGCCCTCACCTGCCGGGCCGTTCAGGACGGCGACAACGTCGCTTCCCGCCAGGAGCCCCGACAGTTTTTCCGCAACTTCGGAGCATCCTTCCTCCTCCATGGGGGGCAGGCAGACAAGCCTGTTTCCCTGGTCCAGTGCACGGGCAAGAAATCGGGCCGCTTTTTCCAGATAGTCCTCCATGCCGGAGAAACTGAACCTGCATAGGGCGGAGAAAACTTCATCCTCCGCAGCGGACAGGGGATCGAACTGATTGAGGTAGGCTCCTGTGGAAACCGTGTCCGCCGTCAGAATGGAATAAAGCTTCGGGGTACGGTCAGGCATAGGCGGGCAGGGCCCGTTCAGGTCGGCCTCCGCCACAAGGATTCCTTCCGCCGATGACCCCAGGGACGCAACCACGTTTCCCAGCGGGTCGATCAGGCGGCTGCCGCCGCAGTTGAGCACCGTTTCAGCCTCGAGCCCCACTTTGTCGGCCACGGCGATCCACACACCGTTTTCCGCCGCCCGGGCCGGCAGCATGTACTCGAGCTGGGGATTGGACAGGGTATCCCTGTTTCGCCCGGTGGAAGTAAGGTTCGTAAGGTCGAGGATCAGTTTCGCCCCCTTCAGGGCGAGAATACGGCTTATTTCGGGAATCCTTCCGTCGGCGCACACCATCATGCCCACCGGGCCGAATTCCGTATCCGCAACGGGAAAGGAGCTTCCCGGCAGGACATACCGTCCGTCGAAATGCCAGAGGTTCGACTTGAAGGTCCGCAGCAGTTCCCGTCCGTCCGGTCCCCAGAGCATTGCCCCGTTGTACAGGGCTCCCTCGTCCTCCAGCACGAGCCCCGCAGCGAGATAAATCCCCTTCCCTGCGGCGTACCCTGAAAAAACCGTCCGGGGGTCGGACTTCCGCCACGATGCTGCGGAGCCCTCCCCGCCTCCCAGGTAGTAGGCGGGGAAGAGGGCCTCCGGCAGGAGCACGAGTTCCGCACCTCCCGCCACAGCATCGTCCGCCAGTTCCAGGGCCCGATCAAGAGCTTCTTTCCACTCCGGCACGTCAAAGGCGCGGGGCTGGACACACCCGATCTTCAGGCCTTTCACCTTCCTTCAAGGGCAGCCTTGACCACTATTTTGCGAACCCGGCCGCCGGCTCCCATGGTTATGCACCCCTTGTGCCCGTCCCATGGAAAAAAGATGAAAAATCTGTCAGGACCTCCCCGAAAGAAAACGCCGTCCCCGGAATAAGTCAGGCAGTCTTTCTCAGCAGAATACCCGGACAGGGGTTCGAGGTCGGCCTCGGGGGCATATCCCATCCACTCCTCTCCCTCCAGGGTGATGTGGATGTCGGCGTATTTCCTGTGGGTTTCGAAAGGTTCCTCGGAAGAGGGCCGGGTATCTCTCGACTGTACGAGCAGAAACGCGTCATCCCCGTCGATGTCCGTGCGACCTTCCGGAAGGGACTCCAGGCACCTGGACGCGAGGAACTCAAGGGCCTTTCCGAGGCTGCCGCCAAGGCAAAAATACGCACCGAGCCTGTCCAGGGTGTCCGTTATCATGAATCCAGTCCCTCCATCATGGCGGAAATCCGCTGAAGCTGGACCATTCCCTGGATATCGTCGTCCAGCATGGGAAGCTCGATGATGGTCATGGACGAAAAGCGGCCGCGGATCTCCCGGAGGTATCCTTCCTGGGAAAGCCGTTTTTTCTCGAGAAAAGGTCCGGCGTCAGCAGGAATAACCTTGTTCACCACCACGCCCCCCACGGCAATGCCGTGCCTGGAAAGGAGCTCCACGGCCCGGGCCGTTTCCAGGATGGGAAGCTTCTCCGGATTCAGCACGAAGTAAAAGATCGAGGCTTCAGGGTCAGTTAGGTATTTCCTCGCCAGGGCGAATTTCTCCCTTCTGGCGGTAAGGGTCTGTATGATGGGATCGTTGGCTATCCGCTCTGCCAGCGGCTTATCGTACCTGGCCGCCATCTTCATAAGGTCCATGGCTTTCCGCCGCTTCTCGATGAGATGCTCGATCCAGGCACCGAGGATTTCGGGAAGGGTCAAAAGCCGGAGAGTATGGCCGGTGGGGGCGGTATCGAAGACAATGGCGTCATAATCCCTGCCCACCGCTTCCATGAGCTCGATGAACTTGTCGAAAATGGCCGCCTCTTCGGCCCCGGGAGACATGTAGGCAATCTCGATCTGCCGCTTGATTTCGTCCACAATGGCGGCGCTGACCAGGTCGAGCATCTTGTCCTGGATCGATTTCATGTACTTCTTTGCTTCCACCTCGGCGTCGATCTCCAGACCCCAAAGGTTCGGGCACAGGGGCGCCGTCTGGAAGCCGATGGGCTTGTCGAAGGCATCGGCAAGGGAGTGGGCCGGGTCGGTTGATACCACCAGGGTACGCACACCCCGCGCCGCCAGCGAAAGAGCATAGGAAGCAGCGCAGGAGGTCTTTCCTGTTCCGCCCTTTCCTCCAAAGAACGTAAAGTGCCTCATTGTATGCTTCACCTCAGTCGAAATCGTATTGGGCCGCTTTTTCGGCAATGATGAACTTTCTGTTCTGCATCCTCCGTTCCCATGGCTCCAGGTCGTCCGCCACATAGGGAAGAAGCTCGAGCATGTAATAGGACATGGGATTCGGGATGCCGAGATAATCGCCGAACAGAAGCAGCATGAGATTGTCGTTGATGTCGAAGGCCTCTTTTCGGACGACGGCCATATTTTTATCCACGAATGTACCATGATGGAAGAGAACGAAAAACTCCCACCCCGTACGGAGCGCTTTCAGTAATTTGTTCATGGTCTGCCTGCCCGGAAGGGTTTATTTCCCCTTGTCGATGTTCAGCACTCCGGCAACCGCCATATTTTCCCTGGGCATGTCGTTGATCATGATCCTGACTACCTCGGGCCCCACATCAAGAGCCCTGCAGATCGCATCGGTCACCTCTGCGGCGAGTTTTCTTTTCTGGTCCACTGAACGTCCTTCGTACATGTAGATATTGACTATGGGCATGGAAACCGCCTCCTCTTCTTTTATTGAAGATTACTGTATTTCCGGGCGAAACGCAACGGAAGGCATAAAAAAAGCCCGGCTCGGGGCCGGGCTTGGTCTGCGGTGAAACTACTTCTTTCTGGAGGCCGCCTTCTTCGCAGGAAGTTTGCCGATAGCGTAGGGATGAGCCTTCAGAGGGATCATCCCCTTGGACATCCCGACGAATTCCCTGTCGGCGGCGGCGTATTCAGTGGACTTGATCACGTTGCCAACCATGTCGTAGTGGTTGAGGTAGGTTACTGCAAACTGCTTGCCGTCCGCGGAATAGATGTAGCCGTATTCTGTGAAGTACAGGCCGGAAGCTGCTTCCTTGTCGATGGCGAACTTTTCGACGATGAGATCGATGGTCTTCTGCTTTTCATCAGGGTTCGTGTAATACTTCCTGGTACATGCAAAGGGGCCCTCGTCGTTCTTGCCGTAGTTCACAAGGTACCACTGCATTTTGTTGGCATCCTGGCCGAAGTTCACCGGCTGGGGTGCTGCGGAGGCGAAAGCGGCGGAAATCGAGAGAACAAGGGCGAGAAGCGCGAGGACAAAAAGGGTGACGAGACGGGACTGTTTTTTCATTTGACTGGTACAACTCCTTCCGTATTTTTTTCTTTTTCTTGCGTCGTGTAGTCTATCATAAAACGGCGTATTCGGTTCTTCTCCACAGGATTATTCCTATTTTCAGTTATTCCCGTTATTTCCCTCCCTTCGGAAAAGCCCCGACGCCGTAACTTACCGGCCTTTCCCTTCCATCGGAAAGAACGTTCATGATCCTCCCTCCCGCGTAGAGGGTTGAAGAGCCGCCGCCGTCCAGGTTCAGTGCGTAGGATACCCCGTTTTTCTTCAAGATCTCCGCCGTTTCCGCAAGGGTGAATCCCACGCTATGGACCGCGTTGCGGCCGTCTCCGACGAAGAAAAACCACTGCCCCTTGCCGGTGAGGCCGATGACCGACCGGGGATGGCGCTTGTTCACTATGGAATCGTTGAGGTTTTCCGTTTCCATGGAAAGAACCCCCTTCCGCACAAGGAAGGGACCTCCCTGAACCGCGTTGGTCATTGATGTCCAGTAGGGGTCGCCTCCATTGACCGTCTGGACAATCCGCACCCTGTCTCCGGGAGTGACTGATTCGGCAAACCTCGAGGGCGTACCGTAGACGGCAAGGACCCGCTTCCCCGCCGGAATGGGATTCCCTCCCTCCCGCCGGACCTCCACGCAGGTATCGCCGTCAAGGACAGCTTCCACCACGGGACCGGAAAACACGGGGGTACATTCGCCGAAGTGCCTGGTGAAGAGTATCACCCCGTCGCCCTTGACTGTTCTGTTCAGTCCGGTGACGTCCATGAAGCCCCCTCCCGGGAAATGCACTTCCGCTCTCCAGTCCATCTGGCCGAAGGCAGCCTGGTTCTTCCCGTTCCAGCCGAGAATGGTCCGTCCTTTATAAGGAGGGTTCACCATGACGCCTCTTTCGATGACAGCACCGATGGGTGCTCCACGCTCTTTGCCGCTGATGCTGAAATAGCCGCCGTTGACGGCCGCCGCAGCTCCCGTGGTCATTGAGGTGAGGGGGGCGAGGGCATAGAGGCCTTCCGGGGCAAAGACGGGCCGGATGTCGAACCGGGCGGGATCGAGTATGACCATGACCCAGAATCTTGGAGCCCCCTGTGTGTCCCAGCTCGCGGGAGAGGCAAAGACCACGCCCTTTCTTCCGAGACTTTCGCAGGCGACAAGGAATCCCCGAATGGGACCGTAGGTCTCGGAAAGAGCAGACCGGACCCGCCAGTCAAAATTCTGGCTGTCCACCGTTCCCTCCACGCCCTTTTCGGCCAGGGCGTCCCGGAAAAATTCCGCCTCCTCCCTGGAGTCGAAACCGTTGACGGCAGCCCGCCATTTCGGGGGACGGTCATGGACCCCCTCCCTGTTCACTTGCACCGTCATCCCCTTCATCGGGGAATATTTTACGGAGAGAGACAGCCCTTTCCGGGCTGCCCGGACGATGGCGGCAATATTCCGGGCTTCCTTCGGAGTCAGCTTTTTCGAGGGACCGAAGGAGGTGACCCCTTTCCTCAGCAGGGGCGGATTCATGTTCAGGGCTGCCGCCAGGTATCCTCTTTCCAGGGGCTTGAGCCTTCCTATATCCCGGAAGGGCAGGGGCGCTCCCGAGAGAACATCGGCAACGGAGGCAAGGCCCAGGCTGTGAACGGCAAACACGATGGCTTCCTTCATGGTGATCGGAGCATCGAGCCTTCCCTCCGGAACAGGGATCAAATCGAGCTCGAGGGCCGCCCTGACCATGTCATTTTCCCCGGCGGGAGCTGCGAAGCCCCTCGCCTGGAAAAGCTGGGTTATAAAGGCATCCTTTCGAACGGTCTGGGCTCCGAAAGCTTCCCCGGCAAACAGAAGGGCCAGGAGAAGGAGCAAAGCAAGGGGACTCTTCTTCAAAGTGCGGGACGAATAGGGACGGTGGTCGGAACATGGGGTATTTCTGAGGGTCATGGGCATTCTCCTTGAATGAACTGCTCTCTTCAGACGGGTTCATTTCAGCCGGATTCGCAAGGAAGTATAACAGACGAAAGAAGAGGAGGGTATACGGAAAAAGGCGGATTGGAGCAATACGTTCCTTTTCATTCCGGTATGCCGGGGCATTTTCCGGCCGTGCAATAACTCGTGACGTCTACAAAAAAACCCCCGCAAAGACTGCGGGGGCTGGTCTTTCAGTGGCGCGCCGGACAAGATTCGAACTCGTGACCTGCGGTTCCGTAGACCGCCGCTCTATCCATCTGAGCTACCGGCGCCTGTAGGTTGTTTATGGCGGTGGGTGAGGGATTCGAACCCTCGAGGGAGGTTTAAGCCCCCCTACTCGCTTAGCAGGCGAGTGCCTTCAGCCTACTCGGCCAACCCACCACAATCGCGGAGTCTATTCTATTAAGGTGCGGAACTTATGTCAATAGCCTCGAAAATGTCTGTCAGCTTACTTCTTCTCTTCTCCGTCCGCGGGAGCCTTCACGTCGCCGCTCGTTTCACCTGGGGCGACTGAGCCTTCGGTCTTTGCCTCAGTTTTGGGGAAGAGTTCGTGGTCATGGATGACGATATTCGTCCGCTCCCTGAGTCCCGTAAAGAAATTGTTCTGGGCTTCCCGGTTCTTCTCTTCCGTAAGAAGGGCCTTCACGTCACCGCTGACCTCTTCGAAGGGAGCGGTCTTCTCCTCCACCTTCTCCCGTTTCACGGCGATGAGGATGTCGTTGCTGGCGATCTCAAGGGCGGGGCTCACCTCGCCGATGGCAAGGCCGGCAAGAGGGGCCAGGGCGTCCTTGAAGCTGGACTCGGGAATGAAGACGGGCCCGCTTTCCGGGGTCTTCTCGATCACGTCGCCGGAAGTCACTGCCCCCACGGCATCTTTCCATTCCTTTCCTTCGGCGAGGACGGACTGAAGCTTATCGGCCTCATCCTTCGTCTTCAGTCGGATGAAATCCATGGAGTACCCTGCGGGAGAATGGAAGAAGAGAAGCTTCAGCTTCTCGTAAAACTCCTTCACTTCCTCTTCCTTGACATCAGTGGTGCCCACGGCTTTTTCCATGAGCTTCATCTGGACGACCTGCTGGGCCATGCTTTCACGGAAAGCGCTCATTTTGATGCCCGAACGGTCAAGATACTGCATGAAGGCTTCCTTGGTCGGGAACTGCTCGCTGACTTCCTTTACGGCGGCGTTGATTTCCTCTTCCGTCGCTTTCAGTCCGGATTCTTCGGCCTCGGTGGCAAGCCGGGAGACAAGGGCGATGTTCTCCAGGGCCGCCTGGTAGAGGCGGGGGACATCAGCGGAAGTGACGTCCCTGATGTTCGCCCTCTCCACGTAGTTGCGGAGCTGTTCGTCGAGCATGGAGCGCATTACGGCCTTGCCGTCTATTTCTGCAACGATGTAGTCTTCTCCGCCGGATGATCCTCTTCGGTGACCACTGTCAAAGCCGTACATTCCAAAAATGGACAGGACGAAAAGGACGACGATGGCTATCATAATCCAGCGAATCTGAGACCTCAGGGTTCTCATCAACAAGGGACATCTTCCTCTCTTTCTGATTTCCGGACTCCAATGGGGTATTTTACCATAGTATGATTCAAATGAGACGTCAGACTTCGGCGAGGCTCAGACCCGTTTTCGACTCCACCTTCAGGGGCACGGCAAGATCCGCCGCCCGCTCCATTATTTCCTCGAGGGACCGTTTGACCTCCTCCGCGTCGCCTGCAGGGCATTCGCAGACAAGAGAGTCGTGAACCTGGAGAACAAGGCGGACCGTTCCGGAAGTCGGAAAGACTGCCGCGAAGTCCACCATGGCCTTTCTCGCAATGTCGGCTGCCGTTCCCTGGATGGGCGTGTTCACCGCCACCCTCCGTAGGGCATCCCTGTCCCTGGGGCTCACGGACACTTCGCCCAGGGGGCGTATCCTCCCCGCCAGGGTCAGGGTGTATCCCCGCTTCTTCGCGTCGTCGTAGCTTTTTTCGAGGTACTCCTTCACCCCCGGCAAGGCGTCGAAATACCGGCGGATGATGTCCGAAGCCTCCTGGCGGCCGATGCCTAGTCTCTGGGCAAGGCCGAAGGAGCTCATGCCGTAAAGAAGCCCGAAGTTGATCATCTTTGCGACCCGGCGGAGTTCCGGCGTGACGAGGGACGGCTCCGTTGAGAAGACCCAGGACGCCGTCTCCGTGTGGATGTCCCTTCCCTTGGCGAAGGCGTCCAGCAGTTTCCTGTCGCCGCAGAGATGGGCCAGCACACGGAGCTCGATCTGGGAATAGTCCGCCGCAACGAAAACATTTCCCTCACCGGTGGGGAGGAGGCCTTTTTTGATCCTCCCGGACCACTCGCCGAAGGAAGGCAGGTTCTGGAGATTCGGATCCCTGCTGCTGAGCCTTCCGGTACCGGTCACCGCGGGCTCGAACACTCCGTGGATGATTCCGTCTCCCTCCTTTGCCGCCTTCACGAGGGGCTGGACGAAGCCTGAGAGCATCTTCGACAGTTCCCTGAACTCGATGAGGAGATTGGGCACCTCGTCAAAGGGCTTTCCCATGGCGGAAAGACTTTCGAGGACGGAAATATCAGTGGAATACCCGGTTTTGGTTGTTTTTCCTGTCGGGAGCCCCAGTTTTTCAAAGAGAAGCCATGCCACCTGCTTCGGGGAATTGAGGTTGATCTTCTCCCCTCCCCTGGCGGTGATCTCCTCCTCTATGCCCTTCAGCCTTGAAGAGAGGTCCGTCTCAAGTGCGCCGAACGCGGGGATGCTGCAGCCGATGCCGTGCTTTTCCATGTCAACGAGGACAGGAACGAGGGGAAGGTCCGTCTGCTCCATGAGGGTGGAAAGCCCTTCGTGGTCCCCCATCTCGTCTGCGAGTTCTTCGAACCTGGCGGCGAGAAACCGTCCCTTTTCCGCAGGAGAAAGGGACGCGTACTCGGTGAACAGCCCTTCGGGGTGGTGGACGCCGCTGTCCGGGTGCAGAAGGTAGTGGGCGGTCTTGAAATCCAGAACGGCCGAAGAGGGAAGAAAGGAGCTTCCAAGACAGGCCGCCGCCTCTTTGTAGTCCGGAAGCAGCACTTTCCCCGTTCCCCGTCTGCCGAGGGCGGAAAGGGCGTCTTCCCTGTTTTTCCCGGCTATTTCCCCGTCCGGCCCGGTAAGGCAGAACTCCTCAAGGGCAAGGGCCACGGGGTATTTGCCGTTGATGACGGGAATAAGCACCCCGGCCGGAATGACTGCGCTTTCCCTTCCGCCCCTCCCTGAGGACTCTTCCGCCGGGGGCTCCGGTCTCTTCCGGTCCCTCAGAACTCCGGGTACCATTTTTTCTGCTATCTTCTGCAGGCCGAGGGCTTTGCACTTTTCAAGAAATCCTTCCCGGTCAGCCTCCACTGGAAGAAAATCGCCGAGGTTTTCTTTCGTGTCGCAGAGAAGCATCACAAGTTCCCTGCTCCGGAAAGCCTGTTCCCTGTTTTCCTCGAACTTTTTCCTCAACCCCGGCTTGAGGGATTCCAGTCCCCCGTAAATGCCGTCCAGGCTTCCGTACTCTGCGAGCAGGGCCTTGGCGGTTTTCTCCCCCACGCCGGGAACACCCGGTACGTTATCCGCGGTGTCGCCGAGAAGGGCAAGATAGTCGGTCATGACCGAGGGGGGAAACCCGAATTCCTCCACAAAGCTTCCCTCATCCACGAGTTTGAAGGATGTAATCCCCTTGCCGGGACGGAGAACGGAAAGGCCCGGCCCCAGGATCTGGAGTATATCCTTGTCGGACGAGAGAATCAGAGTCTCCAGCCCTTCCCTGGCGGCCGTGCAGGCCACGGAGGCAAGAACGTCGTCCGCCTCAACCCCCTGCCGCATGACCACCGGTATGCCCAGAAGGGCAAGAAGCTCGGAAATGAGTGGGACCTGGACCTTGAACTCCGGGGGTGTGGGCTTCCTGCCGGCTTTATAGGCTTCGTAGGCTTCGTGGCGGAACGTGGGCCCGGGGGCGTCAAATATCACGCCGTACATGTCGGGTTTCCAGTCCTCCCGGACTTTCTGGAACATGTTGAAAAAGCCGACCACGGCGTTTGTGGGCGTGCCGTCCGGTGCGGTAAGCTCCGGAAGGGCATAGAAAGCCCGGAATGCAAGACCGTGACCGTCGACGAGAAGCAGTTTTTTCCCCTTCATGGGGATCACATCCTTTTTCTTTTTGGTCCTTTTCGGCCTGACTGGGTTATAATAACCCATTGTCGGGATTCATGCACAAAAGAGTTCTGCACTATCCAACGTCAGGGAGGAACGAAAATGACGGATACTGTAAGGGTGCGATTCGCTCCGAGCCCTACGGGGGCGCTCCATATCGGCGGAGGGCACACCGCCCTGTTCAACTGGCTGTGGGCCCGCCACATGGGCGGAAGGTTCATTCTCAGGATCGAGGACACCGACCGGGAGCGGTCCACCAAGGAATACGAGGAAACCATCATGTCGGGCATGCGCTGGCTCGGCCTCGACTGGGACGAAGGCCCCGACGCGGGGGGCGATTACGGCCCCTACAGACAGTCCGAGCGGCTTCCCCTGTACCGCAAGTATGCCGACCAGCTCGTTGATGAAGGGAAAGCATACAGGGAAGGCGACGCCGTCATCTTCAAAAACCCCGAAGGCGTGAAGCTGATCTTCGACGACGTGGTCTACGGCCATATCGAGGTCATGAGCGAAACCCTGAAGGATACGGTGCTCATCAAAAGCGACGGCATGCCGACCTACAACTATGCGGTGGTCATCGACGACCACTGTATGGGAATCACCCACGTCATCCGGGGCGAGGACCATATCTCCAACACCCCGAAGCAGCTTCTCATCTATGATGCCCTCGGATGGGATTACCCTGCCTTCGGCCACCTTCCCATGATTCTCGGGAAGGACAAGAAAAAACTCTCCAAGCGCCATGGGGCTACCAGCGTCTACGAGTTCCGTGACATGGGCTACATGCCGGACTCGGTCTTCAATTTCCTCGCCCTGCTCGGCTGGTCAGCCGGAGAGAACAACGAAATTTTCAGCCGGGACGAAGCCGTCTCCCTTTTCGAACTTTCCAGGGTCACGAAGCGGGCCGCCGTGTTCGACATGGAAAAACTGAACTTCATCAACCAGGAGCACCTGAAGCGCCTCGATCCCTATACCAGGCTCGACCTTGTGGAACCCTTCTGGAGGGAAATGGGGCTTCCCGTGGACGATCATTCACGAGAATACCTCGCCCAGTCACTCGTGGTCCTCTGCGGAAGGGGGCAGACGGCGAAGGAGGCTGCGGGGTACTCGGATTATTTCCTCACCTTCGAAGCTGTGAAGGGCAGGTACGACGGTTCTGACGTGGACGACGCGGGAAGGGGGATGCTCCGGAAATTCTACGGGGAACTCCTCGGCCTTCCCGAATGGAAAGCGCCTCCCCTGGAAGAGTTTACCCGCACGTGGAGCGAAGGGCATTCCGTCAAAATGAAGGACATCGCCATGCCCCTGCGGATGGCCCTCACAGGCATGAAAGTCAGCCCCGGCGTCTTCGAGGTGGCGGAACACCTCGGCAGGGACGAATGCCGGAGGCGCCTCGCCCATTTCGGCTTTGTCGGATCGGCGGAGTGAAGTAGCTCCGAAAGGGGAAACAGGCAACACCCCCTTCGGCAAAGAAAGACTCTGTTCTTGATTCCGACAGGTCCTAAATGAACGAACGGACCGGGACATTTCCCGGTCCGTTCGCTTTTTCCTTCCGGTCCCGCAGGCAGATTACTTTCCGTCCGCAGGAACGTCGATTTCCACTGCCTCCACTGCATCCTTCGGGCAGACTTCAGAACATTTTCCGCACCCGATGCAGGCCGATTCGTCGATGACATGGGGCTCCTTCACCTTTCCGGAAATGCAGCCCACGGGGCAGTTCCTGGCACACTTCGTGCAGCCGATGCACTTGTCCGACATAATCCTGTAGACCGTCTTTTTTTTCGGTTCATCTGCGGTGCCGGTCTTTGCCTCGGGCTTTCCGGTATCCGTAGTGATCTGGGCCTTCCTGTCGTAGGAGGAGATAAGGTATTCCGACGACATGGTGAGGCACTTCACCGGGCAGATCTCGGTGCACTGGGCACAGAAGCAGCAGCGGTCGTTGTGGATCTGGATCTTCTTCTCATCCGGCAGGTATTCCGTCGCGTTCGCAGGGCACACCTTGATGCAGAGCTTGCATCCGATGCATGCG
>JAHDLC010000024.1 GCA_018436595.1 Synergistaceae bacterium
CGACAGGGTCTGTCTTCCCTTCGCGGAGTTCGGAAACGAACTTGTGCCGCTGCTCGTGGAACTGAAGGGCACTTTCGATTCGGAAAAAATGGACAGCATCATCGCGCTCTGTGAAAGATTTTCGGAAGGAGCGGCGAATATTGTCAGACAGGCGGCGGGCGGAACGTCGGCTCTTGCGCCCCGCGAACGGGAAATCGCCCTGTTGGTGAAGGAAGGTTTCCAAACGGGTGAAATCGCAGCCCGGCTTTTCATATCCGAAAACACTGTAAAATCAGCCCGCAAGGTCATTTACGGCAAACTCGGAATTCATTCGAGAGCGGAGCTGAAAAAAATAACGTTGTAAAGGGGCCGGCATTTTCCCCTGTTCTTCTTCAGCATCAAACTTCCGGACGGCAGGTTTGGTTCGAAAAATCATGTTTTTCTTCCCTTCGAAATACGGCATTCCGAAGTTAATGGTCACCCCTCCTGAAACCCCCCCTTTCGGGGGAGGCGGGAAAATTTTCTCTCAGTACAATGGTGCATAACAGAAAAATAAATGCCTGACACAAAATAGGTCCCGTACAACTGTGGGGACACTGTTGTTGTGTTGCCCCAACGCGGGAGGATGCCATGGAGACACAATCGGGATTTTTTAGAAGCGTACACCCTCTGCCAATGCACACATTGGAGGTCGTGATGGAGACGGACACCCATATCGTGTTCGATTTCACATCGCGCCTGGGCACCATGAGATTCGGGGCGCTCGTTGACGATGAACTGTTCAGCAGCGCCCGAACGGACGGGAATTTTATCCTGTTCGGGAAACCCGGAGCGCCGGAAATCCGCATCGGACCGGCGGACTTCGCGGACCTGGTGCTCGTGGACCGGACGATGGACGGTCCGGATTACGGGTCGATTTTCTCAAAAGAATTATATAAATGAGGAGTGAACTGTATGAAGTGCACAGGCAGGTTGTTCAGAATATGGTGTTTGGTTTTCAGCGCGCTGGTTTTGTTTTCCCTTTCCGCGTCTGTGGTGTGCGCGGCGGGAGAGGACGCGGGTGTCAAAGGATTGTGGCTCCGGATTCCGGAATTTCCGGACGATGCGGAGGTTGACGAGTTTTCCGCGGATGAGGACGGCGAAGTAACCTACATCCGCTCCATCGACGACGGCAGGTTTGTGCTGGGCATCTTCAGGATACCCGCCGGCGACGAAATGACGCCCGAAAAATTGAAGGAAACGATTGCGGAGAGCGTGACGAACAGAGGCGGTGACGCTGATGACATCGAGTTCGACGCCGGGGCGGAGGACTTCGCCGAATTGCTCTCCTACCCGTGCCTGACCGCTGAATACGAAATCGGCGAGGACGAGGACGCCACAAAGTTCGGGGTCATCGGGGTGTTCACCCACAAGTACGTTTTCCTCGTCCAGGCGGCGGTCGATGAGGATTCGCTCGACGACTACAGCGACAGGACCCAGGTGTGGCTCGAGGGAATGAAACTCGTGGGCGGTGCAGAATCCGGAGAAGAGAAAAACGAAGGCGGAGAAGGCAGAGGCGATCTGTTCGACGACGAAACATCGGACAACGACGGAAAGACACCGGATTTCGTCGCAGTTGTCTACTCGCTGCCGGAGTTTCGGGGCGTCTCGTGGCACATCCCCGCGCCGGGCGAATATGACCTGGGCAGCGGCTTCGGCCTGCCCAACGACAGCGTATGTTCCGTTGCCGTATGTCCGGGATACAGGGTCACGCTCTACCAGCACTCGGAATTCGGCGGTGAGAGCGCAGAATTCGAGGACAGCGAAGAAGACCTGGGCGATCTGAAACGCTGGGCGTCGTCCCTGAAAGTCGAACAGATAGAGGAGCCGGACCCTGACCTTGCTCTTGCATGGTTTGAGGTCCAGGCGGAGAACGAGCAGGGTTTCGAGGAGATTGAACCCGCGCCGAAAGCACTGAAAACTCACGCAGAAAGAATAAAGCGCTTCCAGGCTGCGGGGGAGATGAACTGGTACGGCACGACGAAGGACGCGGAGCGGGTCAAGCTTGGGGGAGAACTGATCGGGATTTTCACCGACCTGGGGGTTGATATGAGCAACTGGGAGGCAAACACTTTCGCCCAGATGATGAACAATTTTTACGACTGGCGCAAGGACCTGAGCGTGTGGGATACGGCGTGCCTGATTCTCAACGTCGACCCGGAAACTTTTTGAGCAATAGGAAAAAAAGCGCCGGGGAGAAAAAGAGACAGGATATGCGTTGAATACCTATTCGGCAGCGGTTTTGATGTTTGCTTCACCTTCGGCGGAGGGAACCCCGGTTTTCAGGTCCGGAACCATGCAGAGACAGGAGGTTTCAGTGAAATGAGAAAGGTCATGCTGTACGTTTCGCTTTTCTGTGTTTTTGCCGCTGCGGCATTCTGCTTCGGAACTGCGGCGAACGCAGACGATTCACCGGATGGGTGGGTGAAAGGGCTGTGGATACAAGCGGCCGGGCTGCCCAAAGACGCGGTGATCGAAGATTTTTCCGACGGCGACGATGAAAAGCCATGGTTTGTCTACAGTTGGGGAAAGGGCAGCGACGGCCCTGCCGTGACGCTCGGTGTTGGGCGCTTTCCATCTTCTGCGGATATCGGGGAAAAACTGCTGAACCTCGACAAAAAAGTGCTTCGCGAATTCATCGGCTCGGAAGCTTTCTGGGAAAGCCCCGACGCGAAAAAGCTGACATTCACGCAGGCCCCTGAAAAAATAAGCGCGGGCCTCTCCTACCCCTGCCAGATCGTGCGATACGCGGAATCGGATATGGGGCTCTCCCACATGGTCCTGTTCATAGAGACCGATCCGTTTCTTTTTATGGCTGAGATAACCTGGGAAACAGAGAACAAAAAGTTCAAAAAAAGCGACGGGGAAAAAATCCTGGCGAATCTTGCTCTCGTCGAGCAGGAAGGGATGAAAGCCTCCGGGCCGGACGGTGACCTATTTTCACTGAAGGACGGGCGCCTTTTTATGGGCGAGGAAAGTGTTGAAGCGGAAGTGAACGAGGTGCCGCCGGAAATCGAAGGCCCGGTGCGTTTCTGGAGCGCCGTCGGGGCGGATGACTCGGGCCTCGTCAGGGAAAATGAAACCGGCGTCCGGTTCTTTGCGGAAGACGGAGCCTTTCTGGCGTTCCTGCCCCTCGAAAGCGCGGACGAGTGCCAGGATATCATTTTCAGTCCGGACGGGACTTTTTTCCTGCTGATGAGCGGAAGCGGGATCCGGGCCGACATGACGTACATACTCTACGATCCGGAAACAATGGAGAAAAAAATCGAAATTTCCGGGACAAGAGGATCCGCAGAGTGGATTGACGTCGGCCGTTTTGTGCTGACCCGGATCGACGATGTGCGCGAGACGGAAAGCGGGACTTTTTCCATGGCCGCGCTCCGCCTCTCGGCAGTGATGTATGACACCGTGGCGGAGGAGCTGGTCGTTCTGAAAGAAGCGACCGCGACGAAAAATTACTGGTGCGGCGGTTTGGCGGACGACGGCGGCTCGCTCATCATCAGCGAAGATTCAGTGACGTCGGAAAAGGACTGGGGCGACGAGGAAAAAATCACAACGCGGGAAATAAAAATAGAGATTCCCGCGGCAGGATAAAGACCTGCCGAGGACCTGTGTTGTGGGGCGATTGTGCTGCGGGAGAGGAGACTCCCGCAGCACAATCAGGGTGCTGTTTCAGATTCCGCCTGTTAGCAATCGGCGGTGTTCTGTTTCAGAGAAGGGCGGAAAGCATATTCAACAAAGGGGGGCAAGACATGAGAGGAAAGAACAGGTTCGGACTGCTGGCGGGCATGGCGGTGCTGCTTGTGCTGGTGTTCGCCTCCGCAGCCCTGGCGAAACCCGACTGGGTGACTGTCAGGTACACGGGATGCAAACTTTCGACGGAAAAGAACACGAAGGTGACGGACGGCAACCACAGAAAACTGGTTCTGTACTTCGACGTCATCAACAACAGCAAGAGCGGCGATATCATTACGGCCATCTACGACAGAAAAATAGGCTACAAAGGAGTGTTCACCATCCACAAGATGGAACAGGGCCTTGTCCAGAACGGCGTGATACAGTCGCAGGGATGGAGACCTGCAACGTGGAACGTCAGTTATTCCGGCACATATACCAAACCGATAAAAGGAGAATGGTATCCCGGACAGGTGTACAAGTACGACATCTCCGTTTCCCTCAATAAACTCATCAAGCCTTTCGGGGGCAACTGGAAAAAGACCAATGAAGCGGCGTCCAGAGGCTTTAATTTCAAGCCGAATTCACTGTCTTTTGATTTCGGGGTCCGCAGCCACAAGTAAGGCCGCTGTTCAAAAAATGATCGCCGGCTTTTGAAGCTGTGCGGAGGGAGCTTTCGAGGTGCGAAAAAGGAGGAGGCCGTTCTGAAAAAAATGCCGATAGGGCTGCGAAGCCTGGCGGTCCTGTGTCTTGCCGCTCTTTTCCTGATGGGACCCCCGCCGGCGGCCTTTGCCCTGAAACTGACGATCCGAAACGACTTCGCAGACAGCCTCAACACTGCCGTGGTCTACTACAGCGACTCCACCGGCGCATGGACCACCAGAGGCTGGTACGTGGTGAGGCCCCGCGAATCGCGGACCATCACCTTTTCCACCTCCAAACCGGCCATGTATCTCCATTCCTATCTCTCCGGCAGGAATACAATCTCCTGGGGAAAAGGGGACATTACAAGGGTAGTCATGTCGAAGGCCTTTGTGTACGAGGACGGCGAAACATGCCCCGCCGGTCCCGGCAGGAGGACAGCGAAGTTCACCAGGTACGCGGCAAAAAACGGCCGTGTGAACTACAGTCCGGTGAAGACGGGGGAGCCCCTTCCCGCAGGGGGAGAAGACACTTCTTCGGCGGTACGCAATGAACTGCTGAAACTCATCAATGCCGACCGCAGAAAGACCGGCGCCCGGGATCTGAAACTGGATGCGACCCTGTCGAAGGCGGCGGCCCGCCGTGCTTCGGAACAGCCGAAGGTGTGGGGCCACACCCGTCCGAACGGAAAAAGCTACAGTTCCGTCTTCGCCGAGTTCAGTCTCAATCCGGCAAAAAGCGGCGAAAACGTGGCTTCAAATACGAAACCTCTGAAGGCCTCTTCTTTTCATGAACAGTTCATGAACTCTCCCGGGCATAAAAAAGTTCTGCTGAACCCGGAGTATTCCGCCGTGGGGCTGGCTTTTCACGAGGAAGGGGGCAGGACCTACTGCGTGGAACTCTTCACGGGAGAGGGCGGGGGAGCCGGAAACACCCCGTCCCCGCCCAGGGACGGTCTCGCTGTTGCGGCTGCCAATGTGGTGAACCTTATCAACAACGAGAGGACCCGTTCCGGACTTACACCCCTGTGGACGGGAGATGCCCTGACCAGCGCGGCCCTGACCAGGGCACGGGAGATGAACGTGAAATTCGACATCGTCACCAGGCCTGACGGAAGGACGTTCGATACTGTCCTGAGGGACAGCGGCCTGGTCTTTGCCGGGGCATCGACATCGGGGGTTGACACGCCGGAGGCCGACGCACTCGAAATATTCCGGGAGTTTTTTAACGACAGAAAGACCCGAAATTCCATGATGGGCGGGGAGTATACTCATGTGGGGGCGGGAATCTGTCGGCTCGGCAGCGGATATTACACCGTTCTCCTCTTTGCCGGGGGCGGCGGAAGCGGCACGACAGAGACAGGCCTTGCCGGGGCGATGAATGAGCTGGAGAAGTCCCTCCAGGAATTTGAGGAGGCCCTCCGGCAGCTCGGCGATCTGTTTTAGGTACGAAGGAACCTCGGGAGAACAGAAAGCCGGGAACAGTCACGGCGCCGGAGTTGAAAAATACGGTGCTGAAAGAGGCGGGTTGCATACTGTGAAGGTCCGAAAGGAGAAGTGACGGGGTGAAAAACTTTCTGAAATTCGTATCGGCATTCTGCGTTTTCGCGGCGGCATTGTCTTTTGCCTCATCGTCCTGTGCCGCTGTCTCAATCACGATACAGAACAACCGCGAACACAATCTTTCGTTCGCTTTCTGCTGGGCCGGGTTCGACAAGCCCGACGACAGGCGGATCGGCTGGTACAACGTCAAGGCGGGAGAGTCCAAAACGTTCACCTTCAAGGATGCTCAGTACGCCCTCACTGCGCAGGACTTCGGGTATTATGCCATGGGCGGCGGAAAGGTCTGGACGGGGAAGGCGGATGACGAGCGTCCTCTGCCCGTGATCATCCATCCGAAACAGGCATTCAAAGGGAGTCCGGAGGATTCTATCGACGGCGGCAGAAAAGTATATTTCAGGCACATCAAACTGAAAGAAACCAGTGATGACAAGGTAAACGGAAGCGCGACCCTCACCTTCAACCCATGACCGGGGAAACCCGGGGCGCGAGGGGGCATGCTCCGCGAAAAAGGGAAAGTTCTTTTTTCACCGGGGGAGAACGGCTGAGAAAAGAAACAAGAAAATAACTGACCGGCGGACGGAGGATGGAACTCCCGGGTCCGCCGGTTTTTTTTACCCATTCCCTGCATCTTATATTATATACTTGACAAAATAAACGTTTATCTGGTACTGTGATGGTGAAATCCGGTTTCCCTCAATGGGGGATGCCGGCGAAAGAGGAGGGAAAACGCCATGATTACCCAGATTGACCACATTGAGCTCATCGTGAAGGACGTCAAGGAGTACGTGGATTTTTACCAGAAGCTCGGTTTCAAGCTTCTCCGATGGACGGACCACCACGGCGGGTCGGCGGAGCTTCAGCTTCCCGGGCCGAACCAGCCCATTTTCGAGATCCACACCGTCATTGACGAGGAAAACATCGGCGTCAACCACATCGCCTTCAAGACAGACGATCTTGTGAAGACCTATGAGGAGCTGAAGGCATCGGGAATCGAGTTCAGCAACGAACCCTACAGGAACAGGCACACGGGGCGGGGCAATGTCCGCCTCCGGGACCCTGACGGATGGCGCCTTCAGATGTGCGACGGCGAAAGAAAAGAACCGGAAAAAGGGGTTCCCGAGTCCGAGGTAAAGGACGAGTTCAAACGGTAGGCCGGGTTCGGATGCCATGCTGACGAAAAATCCTTCCACAATTCTGGGTTCAGGGCTGATTCTCTTCAGCGGGGGAGTGCTCTACCTCGTGTCGCGGTTTTCCACAGCGGCCGAGGAATTTCGGGCGCTTTCCCCGAAGTTTTTCCCTGATCTCCTGGGCTGGGCGCTCCTTTTCCTCGGAGGAGTGATTTTTGTCCAGGGAATGCGGCGCCCTCCCGCGCCGGTCTTCAGGGAACGGCCCGAGCGGGGGGCAGTGGTGCGGGCGATCCTCTTCATCCTGCTGGTAGGCCTCTATCTCAGGTTTTTGCCGGTCATCGGCTTCTTCTCCGTTACCGCCCTCTTCATGCTCCTCTCCCAGGCGCTCCTCGGCGAGAAGAGCATCGTTATGAATCTCCTCCGGACGGGCGTTTTCGTGTTTCTCGTGAATTATCTCTTCTCCGGCCTGCTTCACGTTCCCCTTCCCCTGGGGCCGTGGGGATTCTGACGATGGCTTTCTCCGCCCGCCGTCAGTGAAAGGATGACGTTCATGACTCTTTTGGCAGCTTTTCAGACGGTATTCACTTTTAAAATGATCGCCCTCATCTTCGGGGGCAGCGCCCTCGGGATCATCGTGGGGGCGCTTCCGGGCCTCTCGGCCACCATGGGCATGGCCCTCATGCTTCCCATTACCTTCTACATGCCCCCTTCCGAGGGAATCCTCATGCTTCTCGGCCTGTACACCGGGGCCGTATTCGGCGGAGCCTACTCGGCCATCCTGCTGAACATCCCCGGCGCTCCTCCGTCGGTCATGACCTCCCTCGACGGGTACCCCATGGCCCAGAGGGGTGAAGCCGGGCGGGCCATCAGCCTGGCCACGGTGGGGTCCACCCTCGGCGGTATCGCCGGTGTCATCGCCCTGATCATCATCGCTCCCATCCTGGCACGATTTGCCCTGAGGTTCGGCCCGGCGGAATATACCGTCCTGGCTGTCTTCGGTCTGAGCGCCATTGTGGCGGTTTCGGGAAAGTCTTTGGCCCGGGGGTTTGCAGGCGCGGCTCTCGGCGTTCTTCTGTCCACGGTGGGCATGGACAACTTCACCAACGTGTCCCGGTTCACCTTCGGCTCCATTGAACTGATGTCGGGAATCAACTTCATACCAGTGGTGATCGGGCTCTTCGGCCTGGCGGAGGTTATCGCCCAGATCCTCGAAACCTCGAAGGAAGGGGTCATCACCAGGACCATAAACAGGCTCTTCCTCTCGGCGAGCGACTTCGGAAAAGTCCTGAAGGGACTTGTTCCGGCGAGCCTCATCGGCATCGTCATCGGCGTTCTTCCCGGGGCGGGAGGGACCATAGCGTCCATCATCAGCTACAACCACGCCATGCAGTCCTCGAAGGACCCCGAAAAGTTCGGCACCGGCGCCCCTGAGGGCATTATCGCGGCGGAGACGGCAAACAACGCCTCCGTCGGCGGTGCCATGGTTCCCCTGCTGACGCTGGGCGTTCCGGGCAGCTCACCCGCGGCAATTCTGCTGGGAGCCCTCCTCATCCACAATCTCCGGCCGGGACCCATGCTTTTCACAACCCAGCCCGTGCTCATCAACACGATTTTCGTGGGGCTTCTTGCGGCCCAGTTTTCCCTGCTGCTCTGGGGACTGGCCACGGCACGGATCGCCCCGTGGATTCTCGCGGTGCGGAAGGAAATGATGCTCCCGACCATAGCCGTTCTCTGCGTTATCGGATCCTTCGCGCTCAAGAACAGCTTCTTCGACGTCGGTATCATGCTGGTATCGGGAGTTGCGGGCTTCTTCCTCAACAAGCTCGGGGTAAAGCCCGGAACGGTCATTCTCGGCCTGATCCTGGGGCCCATGTTCGAGAACAACCTCCGGAGCACCATCGAAATTTCCGGAGCGGCGCCCATTTTTACATCGCCCATCTGCATCGTCCTGTGGGTGCTGACGGCGGCGATGGTCCTGTACCCGATCTGCAAGATGTTCAGGCTCAGGAAATGCGGAACGGAATAAGAAAGGGGAGGTGCAGTTCATGAAGTTGAAAAAGGCAGTTGCAGCGGCGGCAGTGTGTCTGGCGGTTCTTTTCGCGGTTCCCGCCCTCGCGGCGGATTTTCCCGCCCGTCCGGTGACCTACATCATCGGGTGGGCCACCGGCGGCGGCTCCGACCTGGTGAGCAGGGTCCTCTGCGCCGAGGCGGAGAAACACCTTGGGCAGCCTATCGTCATCGTCAACAAGCCGGGCGGCTCGGGTGCCAAGGCCTACGTGGAGATTTCCCAGGCCAAACCTGACGGGTACACCATCGGCAACACCACCGGCACCATTTCGACCCACAAGTTCATGGGCGTCATTCCCATCGGCCACGAGGCCTTCGAAGTGGTCATCACCTTCAACTCCGATCCGGGCGGCCTCTGGGTGAAGAAGGACGCTCCCTGGAAGACCCTGAAGGAGTTTGTGGAAGATGCCCGGAAACGCCCCGGCGAAATCACCGTGGCGGCGTCCAACCCCGGCTCCATCACCCGTCTCGGCCTGCAGCTTCTCGAGCTGAAGGAGAACGTGAAGTTCAAGATCGCCAGCCAGTCGGGCGGCGAGTCCGCAGGTCCGTCCCTCGTGGCCGGCGGTCACGTTGACGCCTGCCAGGCGGCTCCCGTAACCGCGAAATCGCTCTATGACGCGGGCGAAATCCGCCCCCTCGGCATCATGAGCGAAACGCGGGTGGAAGCGTTCCCCGACGCCCCTACATGCATGGAGCAGGGATATGACGTGGTCATGCACAACGCCCGGCAGATTCTCGCCCCCAAGGGGACGCCCAAAGAAGTGGTGGACAAGCTCTACGCCGCTTTCAAGGCCGCTGCCGAGAGCGAGACCTTCAAAAAGTTCATGAACGAGTCCGGCTCGATGATTCTCACCTGGGATCAGAAGCAGTCCACGGAGTTTCTCGAGAAGCAGGATGCCCAGTTCAAAGAACTTCTCCAGCAGGTGGGACTCTACAAGGAAGCGAAATAACGGACGTTTTTCGAAGTTTCTGCCGCCCGGTGCGGCAGTGTTTCCCTCCAGGGGGCTGCGTTCGCGCAGCCCTTTTTTGTTGTCGGACTGTTGAATCCAAATTCATCGTATGATAGTATGAGACTATGAAAGGGAAGGAGGAACTGTCCATGCCGTCGCCCCTGAGAGCGAAGAAGCTCACGGAACTGCTCATTGACGAGATCAAGGTGCTCATCGAGGCGGATTCTCTTCAGCCGGGGGACAAAATCCCCACGGAGCAGGAACTGATGAGGATCTTCAAGGTGAGCAGGACCTGCGTCAGGGAAGCCCTTTCGGTTCTCCGCCAGGAGGGTGTGGTGGAGATCATACAGGGAAAGGGAACTTTTCTGAAAAAACACTATACCCCCCTTCCCGATATGGCCGATCCTTCCTCGAGCGCCCTGGCCCAGTTCATGGAGGCGAGGAAGGTGCTGGAGAGCAGCCTGGCCCGCCTCGCCGCCGAAAGGGCGTCAGACGAGGACATGGACCGGATGGAGTCGGTCCTGTCGCTTCTCGAAGGGACGGATGCTGACCTCGCCCCGGACAGGGTGGTCCAGTCGGACCTCGACTTTCATTACAGCCTCGCAAAAGCCGCGGGAAATCCCGTGCTTCTCCACCTTCTCCAGGAGGTGGATTCCCATCTTCAGACAGGCCGTTCAACCACCATCACCTTTCCCCAGGGGCGGAAAAAAGCCCTCGAGGGACACAAAAGAGTGCTCCAGGCCCTGCAGAGGCGGTCGCCCGACGACGCAGCCCTTCAGATGGCCCGGCATATCGACGAAATAGAGAAGGCCCAGCGGTTCATCATGGCCCTCCAGGACGGTCCGGCGAAGGACGGAGCCGGATAATCCGGGCTTGAAAGGGGGAAGAGGCCGGACGGAATCTGGTTTTTGTGCGTAGGGGAATCAGGAAAAGCTGCTGTGCGGGGGGATGTATATTTTGGAATGTTTTCCTGAGAGAAAAACGAATCTCGTGATAACGGCCGTGTCAGCGGCCATGGGCATTTTCCACGTCTACACCGCGTTTTTCGGGGTGCTGACCGCACTGTGGCAGCGGAGCATCCATCTTACCTTCGGATTTCTCATCTGTTATCTGACCGTTGTGGGAGGAGCGTCCCTGAAGCGGGAAAAGATATTCCCGCTCATTGCCGCCGGGGCCTCCCTTTTCTGCCTGGGCCATTTCATCGTCAACTTCCAGGCCATGATTCTCCGTTTCGGAGAGCCTGATGCCCTGGACCTCGCGGTGGGGACCATGCTCATCGTGCTCGTTCTCGACTTCGCACGCCGGTCGGTGGGGAACATCCTTCCCGGGATCGCCGTGGTGTTTCTTCTCTACGCCGTCGCCGGCCCCTATCTTCCCGGGATGCTCTGGCACAGGGGGTACGATGTGACCCGGATCATCTACCAGATCTCCCTGAGCACCGAGGGCATTTTCGGCACGCCTCTCGGGGTGTCGGCGAGCTACGTCTTCATTTTTGTCCTCTTCGGGGCCTTTCTTGAAATTACCGGGGCGGGGCAGTTCTACATCGATTTCGCCGTGAAGGCAGTCGGAGGAAGCGCCGGAGGCCCGGCAAAGGCAGCCGTGGTAGCGAGCAGCCTCTTCGGATCCGTTTCGGGCAGCGCCGTGGCAAACGTCGCGGGTACCGGGGCGGTGACCATCCCCCTCATGCGCTCCATCGGCTACAGGCCGGAGTTCGCCGCCGCGGTCGAGGCGGTGGCCTCCACGGGAGGGCAGATCATGCCTCCCCTCATGGGCGCGGCAGCCTTCATCATGGCGGAGATTTTGGCCGTTCCCTACTACAAGGTGGCCCTGGGAGCCCTTATTCCCGCCCTGATTTTCTACGGAACGGTCTTCACCATGGTGCACTGCAGGGCGAAGGTGCTCAGCCTCTCCGGCGCGGCGAGGGACTCTCTCCCTCCCATGAAGACCCTGCTGCGGGAGCAGGGGATTTTTTTCATTCCCCTTCTCGTGCTGATTTACTTCATGATCATCGCCCAGTACTCCGTCATGAAGGCGGCCGTCTATTCTCTTCTTGCCACGGTCCTGGTGGGCTTTTTCAAGAAGCGGATGGCCTGGCGGGACATCCTCGGCGCATTTGAAAGCGGCGCGAGAGTTTCCCTGGTGGTCATCGCCTCGACTGCCTGTGCCGGGATCATCGTGGCCGTAATGAATCTCACGGGCCTGGGCATGAAGTTTTCGAGTCTCGTCCTTGCCGCCGGAGGGAACAGCCTTCTTCTTGTCCTCATCATGATCATGCTCGCCAGCCTGCTGTTGGGCATGGGACTCCCCACCACACCGGCGTATCTCATCCTGGCGGTCCTCGGGGCCCCCACCCTGGTGAAACTGGGAGTGGAACCCCTGGCAGCCCATCTCTTCGTGTTCTATTTCGGCTGCATGTCCATGATTACCCCGCCGGTGGGACTGGCCGTCTATGCTGCGTCCTGCATCGCCGAGGCGGATTTCTGGAAAACGTCGAAGCATGCCCTTCTCCTGGCCCTTCCGGCATTCCTGGTGCCGTACATGTTTGTGTTTCATCCGTCGCTGGTGGGGCTTGGAGATATGGTGTCCGTCCTCTCCGCGGCGGCGAGCGGACTGCTCGGGGCCGTTATCCTCGGGGCGGGTCTTTCCGGCTGGTATTTCGGGAAGGTCTCCCTTCCGGAGCGGGGTGTCCTCTGCGCCGCAGGCATTCTCCTTATTCTGCCGGGCTGGCTGAGCAACGCGGCGGGAATCCTGCCGGCGCTTGCGGTATGGGTATTCCGGAAGAAGCTGAAGAACTGACGCTCGGAGCAGCGTCCTTTCGGAGAGCAGTGAAAAGAAAGCACACCATTCAAAGGAGGAAGAGAAGATGAAAGGAAAGGCATGGAAAGGAATCGCCCTTGCGGCAGCGCTCATGATGTGTTTCGGGTCACCTCTGACGGCTTCGGCCCTTGAGCTGAAGCAGATTTCCATCGCGGGAGCCGGTACGGCGGGAACGTTTTACATCATGGCCGCAGGTATCGCCGACCTGTTCGGCAAACAGCTCGGCGTGAACTCCGTGGCCGAGGTGACGGCGGGTTCTGTGGAGAACGTCAAGCTCCTGGACAGCAAGCGGATTGAACTCGGCGTCATGCAGGTGGACGTCATGCAGAACGCGCTGGCGGGCAAGGCCCAGTTCAAGGCCCCGGTGGACATGGTGGCCATCGCTCCCCTGTACCCCAACGTGATCCAGATCGTCACGCTGAAGGATTCACCCATCAACACCTTCGCTGACCTGAAGGGCAAGAGGATCTCCGTGGGCTCTCCCGGAAGCGGCATTCTCGCCACGAACCAGATCATCCTGGAGACTCTGGGAATGACGCTGAACGACATCCAGCCCCAGTACCTCTCCTTCGCCGAGACCACCAACGCCTTCCGTGACGGCTCCATCGACGCGGCCATCGTGAACACTGCCGCCCCTGCCCCCTGGGTGGTGGACCTGGAGACGAGCCACGAAGTGAAGCTTATCGAGCTTTCGAAGGAAGAGATTGAAAAGTTCACAGGAAAGTTCGGCCATTTCGTCGCGGCGGAAATCCCCAAAGAGGCGTACAAGTCCCTTGAAAAGGATGTCCCCACCTTTGCAGTGTGGATCACCCTGTCAGGCCGGGGCGACCTTCCGGAGCAGGATGTCTACGACATGACGAAGACCATTTTCGATAACACCGATTTCCTGAAGGGCATCCACGCGGTGGGAAGCTACATCACCCTGGAGAACGTGTCGAAGATCGCCTCCCTTCCCTTCCATCCCGGTGCCGTCAAGTTTTATGCCGAAAAGGGGATCGACGTTTCGCCGAAGAAATAGAGAGGAGGAGTACCGTTGAAAAAACTGCGCGTGGCCATCCTTGGCTGCGGTACCATCGGGCGGTTTGTCCTTGATCACCTCGCCGACGGGGTCGTGCCCGGGTGCGAGCCGGTGGCGGTCTATCTCCGTTCGCCGGAATCCAGGGGGAGGGAGCATCTCGAGTCGAGAAAAATCCCCTGGGTCACCAGTCTCGAAGACCTCCTCGCGTTTTCGCCCGACGTGGTGGTGGAGGCGTCCACCCACGACGCCGTGGTGGCCATGGGGCCTGAAATACTGACAAGGGGTGTGGATTTCATCCCCCTGAGCCTCGGGGCCTTCGTGGATCCCGGTCTTATGGAGATCATGACGGCGGCGGCCGAAAAGGGAGGGAGCAGGCTTCACATCCCCTCGGGGGGCATCGGCGCCCTGGACGCCCTGCAGACCGCCCTTATCGGCGGCGTGGAGAAGGTGACCATGACCACCAGGAAATACTCCACCACCTGGAAGGGCATTCCCGCCGTGGACGAGCTTGGCGTCGACCTGGAGAACCTGAAGGAGCCCCTGCTCCTTTTCGAGGGCCCGGCGAGGGAGTGCATGAAGAAGTACCCCCAGAGCATCAACATCGGTGCGGCCCTGAGCATCGCAGGGATAGGCTTCGACCGGACGATCATCAAAATCTACGCCGACCCCACGGTGGAATACAACACCCACGAGATACGCTGGGAAGGCGCCACGGGAAAAGTGACGGTCCTCTTCGAGAACACGCCGGTTCCCACGAATCCGAAGACGACCTACCAGGCCTGTCTCAGCACTCTCTTCGTGCTGAAGAACATGACGGGGAGCAGGATCTTCGGCGCCTGACCCCCGCCGGAGAACCGAGAGAGAGCCGAAAAGAGAGCGGCCCGGGCGTTTTCGTCCGGGCCGCTCTCTCGTGCCGGGGCATCAGCTCCGGGAACCGGTACCTGAAAGAACCGGGCGGTTCCGGAAAAAACGGGGGTGCGGCAGCCGGGGTTATGCTATATAGTACGGAACAGGGTGGGAAAGAGCCCTTTTCCGTTCCCGAATGTGCACCTATCTTGATTTCCGGAGGGGATAGTATGAAAAAGACATTCAGGCAGGCGGGAGCCGTTCTCCTGTTGTGCATCGCCTGGGCATGCACGGCGTGCTCCGCCGGGGCGGACGAGGTCGTTCCCCTGCAGACGCCGGAAGCGGCGCTGGAGGTGACGGAAAAGATCATGGACAAGGTCTCGGCAGGGGATCTCGAGAGCGCCCTGCGGATGATGAGGCCCTACTTCCGCATACCCGACGCGGAGTTCAATATCCTGCTGGAGCAGAGCAAGATGCAGATTCCTGCCATCAGCAGCCGTTTCGGCGCCCCTCTTGAACATGAGCTGATCGAGCGGCGCAGCATGGGAAAATCCCTGATGATGATCGTCCATCTCCAGAAATACAAGTTTCACGCCATGAGGTGGGAGTTCCTCTTCTATAACCCGGAGGGATCGTGGTACATCAATTCCTTCAACTTCGACGACAAGATCAAGGAGCTTTTCTGAGAAAAAGGGGCGGGAGAAGTTTTTCTCCCGCCCCTTTCGCCTGTCACCTGAAAAGTTCGTCCAGCCAGTCGAGGGCCACCGCCCAGGAGAGGACAGGGTTGTCGAGCTGGCAGTGGGCGTTCGCCCCGCTCTCCCTCTCAAAGACGTGGAGCGAGGCTTTCGGAGCCGTGGCCGCGAAATGTTCTCCCTGCTTGAGGGGCGTGGGGCCCTCTCCTGCGCTCACCAGTCCCAGGGCGGGCATGGCGAGGGACTTCAGCCGGTCGTCCGGTATGCGGAAGAACGAGAAGGCGTCAAGGGTTTCCGCGACGGAGGGTTTGCCGAACCGGATGCACAGGTTCAGCAGGGAAAGCCGGTATTTAAGGGGCATTTCCTTTTTAGGAATGCTTTTCAGATCCTCCGTGGTGAGATTGTTCTTTTTGAGCATGCCCACGGTCTCTTCCCCCATGGAGGCAAAAAAGTACTCCTGCATGTCCGTCAGGGGGGAGTTGAGGATGAGCGCCCCGAGGCGGGGTTCACCCAGGGCTCCGCTCAGGGCGAAGTATCCCCCGAAGCTCGCCCCGTAGAGGGCGATCTGCTTCTGGTTCACTTCGGGCCGCTTGAGCACGAAGTCCGTGACCGAGCGGACCGTCGGCCCCAGGTCGGAGACGAAGATCGAATCGGGGTGGAACCGCCGCTTTCCCGCCTGTCCCGGCCCTTCGAAGAGGAGGACATTGTAGCCCCTGTCAAGGGCGGCCCTTCCCACGGCGAGAAACATCTCTTCCGCGCTGCCGTCGAATCCGCTCTGGGCCATGAGGGTCTTCCGCCGTTCGCCGGGCTTCCCCTGGGTGATGAAGTAGGCCGGGTAAAAGTCCTCGCCCTTTCCGGAGGGGATGAAAACCGCTTCCGTTTTCCAGGGAAAATGATCCAGGGCCTTGAGGAAGGTCTCCCGGCACTTCATCCCCCATGACCGCGTGTCCGGGGACAGGGGATCCCCGTAGTATTCCGCCGCCCGGTAGTATGCCGATGCCCGGAGGTAGCTCTCCCTGGCGCTGACGGTGTGTCCCCTCTCGAGCCTGGTCGCCCCGTCCTCCTCGAGACGTTCCGCGAGGGAGAGGAATACCCCGGACCACGAGGCGGGATTTCCGTCCTCGATCTGCCGTGCCGCCAGCAGGATTTCCCCCGCGGTGCCTCCGCCGCTGCCGTCAGCGCCCAGGCTGCGGAGAATCTGGAAGTCCATCTCCGAATCGGTGAAAAGAGAAAGCCGCACCCCGCTCCTCGCCACCCCCCGAACCTCCGGTGTGCCGTCCGCCCCGGCCCCTGCGGCGAAAAGAATCACCAGCAGGAGCGTCGCTCCGAAAACCACGCTGTTTCTCATGGGTCCACCTCCCTGGTGTGCTCTATTCCTTCCTCCCGGCGAGCCAGTGCTCGATGAGCCTTCTTGATATGCTGATGGACGGGGGGATCTCGGGCATGGTGCGGGGCGTGAACCACCCGGCATCCTCGATCTCCTTCCCGTCGGGAGCCAGCTCCCCGCCGGCCCATTCGGCCGTGAACCCCAGCATGAGGGAATGGGGGAAGGGCCAGGGCTGGCTTCCGAAATAGGCGATGTTCTTTACCCGAATGCCGACTTCCTCGAAAATTTCCCGCTCCACTGTCTCCTCGAGGCTCTCTCCGGGCTCCACGAAGCCGGCGAGGACGCTGTACCGTCCCTTCGGAAAGTGGGGGCTCCGGGCAAGGAGGAGCCTGTCGTCCCTGGTCACCGCCACGATGACCGCGGGGCTGAGGATGGGATAGGCCATGTAGGCGCATTCCGGGCAGCCATAGGCACGATCGCTGTCCGCGAGGTTCATGGGGGCGCCGCACCGCGGGCAGAACCTGCTGTTCCGCTTCCAGTCCATCATCTGGAAGGCCGTGCCCGCCGCATGGAAGAGAGGTTCTCCCCCGAGGGCCCACAGTTCCCGCAGGCCCACTCCTTCATATCCCGGGGGCGGGGCATCGTCGCCGGGATATTCCCCCCAGGGGAAGCTTCCCCTGGTCGGAGGAAGGATGCCTGAGACCGTCAGGCGGTCCCGGAAGAGGGGTTCATCCTCCGACGACGGGAGGGAAAGAGGAGTTTTCGATTTGACGAGCAGAAGATCCTTGTGAAAGAGCAGCCATTCGCCTCCGGGGCGGGAGAACGTCATAAAAGGGCCTCCAATGTCTGTATTTTTTGTCCCTGCCGGGCGCGGCAGCGGATTTCCCTTCCGGAAATCCCGCACTGCCCGGGCGGAACGGACAGAAACATTATATCCCAAAGAGAAGAGCCCCCGGAGTATCTGCGGGGGCTCTTCTCTTCGGATTCTTCACAGCCGGGCGCTATTTCTTCTTTCCGTGTTTCGGCGGAGGCCCGTGCTTGGGGGGCGGCGCCTTCGGCTTGTCCTTCCCCGGACCTTTCGGCGGAGGTCCGTAGTGAGGGGGATGGTGGCCCGGTCCGCCTTTCGGCGGAGCGTAGTGGACGGGAGGATGGCCGTGATGCCCGGGGGGATCCCACCTGTGGCGGGGAGGCATTCTCCGTCCATCGAGCCAATAGCGCCGGGGAGGGAAAGGAATCCTCCGTATGGAGTCGGAGTAGTGCCTCCTGGGGGGGAGGGGATGGCGGTACACGGGGCCCCGGGGGTGCCACCTGTCCCGGTCCCTGTAATAGAAGAGGTCGAGGATGAGGGAAGCGTAGAAGTTCCCTTTTTTGTATTCCAGCACCAGTCCCGGAAGGGCGTCACGCCAGAGAATGAGGGCCCGCCGTCTGTCCGGCCTGCGGCCGTACCCGGTGTGGTAATGGTAGGCCAGCATGGCCCGGGCCATGGGGTTGCCTCCTGCGGCGCTCCGCTCGTACCAGTAGGCCGCCTGGAGAGGATCCTCGGCATAGCCCCTGTCGCCCCTGTCGAAGCCCAGACCGGCAAGGAATTCCATCTCCGGGTCTCCGTTTTCCGCTTCCGCCAGGACCTCCGGGAAGGAAAGCTCGTCGCCAGACGCTCCGCCGGGGAATGAGGAGGGAGCCGCAGGAATGGAAATGACGGCCGTACTCTTCGACGAAAAAGTGGGGGCTGCTTCGGCAGGAAGAGAGAAGGATGCCGCCGACAGGACGGCAAGGGCTGAAATCAGGGCCAGGGGCGGGCAGAAACTGCGCGGTGTATCTTTCATGAAAATTCGCCTCCTTTCTTTGTTCCGCCGCCGGAAAAAGGATCAAAGCGCGGCCGGCGGAAGATGAACAAAACGACCCATGGGTTTAATCTATATTTTAGGCGGAAGGCCGGGGGCGGGTACCGTTGTTCTACCGAACCGGAGTGTTAGCCGTCTTTACTTAGGGGCGGCTATATGTCGGAAAACTCTTTATTGTTATAATATGTGGTGCCCGGGCAGCCCGAAGAGAGCGGGAGGAGGTATCCGTCATGAAACGATGGGCGTTTATTGTTTCGTTCGTGTTCCTCACCTGCGCCCTCGCCGCGGGAATCTGCGGTGCGGTGCCGGCGGAGGACCTGGAGCGGAGAATCGAAGAGCTTGAGAAAGCGGTCGAGGAGAGCGTGAAATCGGGCAGGGGCCTGTCCCCGGAATTGATGGAGGAACTGGCGAAAGCCGTGGAAGAACTGCTGAAAGGAGAGAAGGACAGGGAGGAGAGCGAAGGAAAGGAGCCCGGCGGCGGCTGGGAGGAAGTTCCTTTTTGGGGGGGCATAACGGTTTCCCGGAATTTGTCCGGTTCGGCGCTAATGAAAGAGGACGGGGAGGGCGGAACGGCCTCGGACCCCGGAAAAAGGGACTGGCGGTGGTCGGGGCGGAAGGAGAGCGGGGGGAGCCCGTCCTCAGGTCAGAAAGGCAGCTCTTCCTGGTCGGGGAGCAGTTCGGCCTTTCTTTCGGCCATGATCACAGGATCAGAGCCGATCCCCGACAGGGACGGAAACGTGATCGGGTACCAGCCCGTGGGGTACGTGACGGGACGGGTGACGGAACGGGAGAAGTTTCGGGCGAAGCATGTTTCCATAACGTCGCACTACTCCCGTTCCGCAAGGGAGGAGCATGCCTTCAGTCCTGAAAGCATCGACGGCTGGTGCAGGCTGACCGTCAACCCGAAGGAAGGGCGGTACGCCCTGTCCTTTCCCTCAATTTACCTCGGGGACGGCACGGGGGAAACGGTGATGGCCTATTCCGGCCCGGATATGCGGCTCGAGGAACGGGAACCCTGGCACGGCCTTGGGCCCGTGGACTGGATTCCGTCGGAGCCGGACAGGGAGTCTCTCCTGTACAACCCTGACAGGGGCGTGGTGGCGGGCTCCTTCACCTATGCACTGCCTCCCGGCGGGATTGACATGGACCTGATGCGCAGGGGGCTCGGTTTTATTCCCCCTGAGCTTTCCGGCCTGAAGGGGGAACTCCTCTCCGGGTATTCCGGGCTCGCAAAAGAGTTCGCCGCCGCGGCGGGAAAGACCCCGGGAATGTACTCCGGAACGTGGACGGTCACGTGGAGCCTGAATATCGGGAAAGTACCGGTCCGGGCGGAGCTGGAGCCCGGAGGGGACTACGAAAACTGGATGCCGGAGCTGATCTGGGGCGTGGGGAATTTCGTCCGGGTGAAGGCGAAGATCGTGGAGCCTGCGGGCCTGGAGGGTAAAATCCGGTTCACCCTTGAGGACGTGAGCCGGGAGCCGGGAGTCTGCATGAATTTTCCCTTTTATGACCGGGAGGAGGCTCCCGACCTGGTGATTTCGGAGATGAGCGGTTCAGGGCTGAACATCGCGGAGGACGGCCAGACCGCCGTGACCCTCGACGATGTGAACGAGGCGGAGATCGTGGTTCAGGCAAGGGATTTCGGTGCCCGGGGGAAGCTTTCCGCCACGGCGGTTGTCCTGGCGGGCGGAAAGGAGATGGAGGTCCGGGCGGTGCTGAAGAGGACCGGAGAGCACTGGGTGACCCTTCCCCTGGACGAGAACGGGAACGGTATCGCCGACTCCTGGGAGAAGGCAGGCGGCATGTGGCCCTGCGCCGCTGACTCGGACGACGACGGTGATCCGGAAGGAAAGGCCCCCGGGGACGGGCTCTCAGCTTACGAGGAATACCGGGGGTTTTTCGTGAAGGGCAGGCACGGACGCCTCGACCCGAACAGAAAGGACCTCTTCGTGCACGATCCCGATGGGCTTGCGGAAAATGCCGGCTTCGGGCAGGTCACCGGGCTGGCGGTTCATTACATCGAACCGGAGGAAGGCCGGTGCACCGGGACTGATGACAGGGCACGGGTGGTGAATTTCCGGTCCGGCTTCTCCCACCTGGTGGACCAGCACTGCCTCTGGATAAAGAAGGACACTCTCCCCGAACCGGATCCCTTCAACTGGGGAGCCTGCGAGGGACCGCCGGAAATCGGGCCGCCCCGGACGGCCGACCGGTACGTGCTGGTCTACGCGGACCAGATCAGGGCGGACCTCGAAAGAACAGTGAGGGAGAACCGCCCCGAGATAACCAATGCCCTGGGGCAAAGAGGCCTTCGCCCCGACGCCGCCTGGTTCGAGGAGCAGGTCGCCGCCGCCGTGGCCATGACCGCGATCCACGAGGCCTGCCACGGGCTGGGGATTTCCCACCACTACCGGTCGCTCAGGGAGACCCTGCCGAAGGGTGCCGATGTGGAAAAGGCCATAATGGAGCTTGACATCAGCCCATCCACCGGGCAGATGAGCTGCGTGATGCGCTACACCCGGGACTGGGGCAAGCACCCGCGGCTCACCTTCAAGGCGGAGAGCGAAACCCTCGACATGCTGCGGGGTCGTCCCTGGCCCCACACCCTGTGTGATACCCTGGACGACTGCCGGGGGCAGATGGTGGTCAGCGACAGGGAGACGGGGCACATTTTCTGACGGCCGAAGGTCGTGTTTTTTCGGTTTTGTCATCCTGAGGAGCGAAGCGAGGAAGGATCTGCCCCTCGCTTTATCTATTTCTTCTCTGGAGGGACCAGGCCCCACCGGGCGGCGGCTTTTTCGTCGCCGAGGCGCCACACCTTCCTGTGAAGTTCCCTGAGATGGTGCGGTGCCCTGAGGAGAGCCATTCTCTCCTTCCTGGTCAGGCTGTCGGGGCCGCAGGCCAGGGCCTTTTCCACGATCCTGTCCCGGGCCCGCTCCCGGGAAGGGGCGCCCCGTCGGAAGCGAAGGAGGAGGGACGTGTGGAGGCTGTGCACCAGGGGATCCACCACCGCCCGGAGAAAGCCCTTCTTCCGGGAAAAGGGAAAGGGAAAGAAGGGGTCGGGCCGGCTGAGGTTGTCCTCAAGGGCCCGAAGGGGCGGAGGCAGCTCCACCTCCTCGGGGATCAGGAAGAGCCCCGCCTTCCGGAACAGCCGTCCAACGGCGGCCCGTCCGGTGAAGACGGAGATGGGGGCGGAGAGGGCAAGGGAAAAGGTGATGGGTGAGATCCACCAGAAGAAGGACGGGGTGATCCAGTAGACCACCGCTCCCCAGCCTATGCCCAGAAGGGAGCCCCACCAGTGGGCCCGGAGGGCTTCCCTCCACGTGGTTCCCCGGTCGTCCCGGGACTGGGTTCCCCACCCCACGCTCTTTCCCAGGAGGGTGGAGACCACGAAGAGGCTGTGGAAGACCATCCGGATGGGGGTGAGGATCATGGACAAAACCACCTCAAGGAGAATGCTCAGGAAAAGGCGGATTTTTCCCCCGTAGAGCCTGGCCTTGAAATCGGCGAGGAGGATGGGGAAGGCGCCGAGGAATTTCGGCAGGAAGAGGAGCAGTGTGGTGGAGCCGAGGAGCGATATGGCCCAGTGGGGGCGCCAGACGGGCAGCTCCGGGAGGAATTTGCGCAGTATGGGCATGTAGACCGGCTCGAAGAGGACCTCCGAGATGGCCTGGGCGGAGTTAATGGTCAGGAAGATGAGCCAGAGGAGGGCCGAGCCGTAGGAGAGGATGCCGTTGATGAACAGCGCCCTGTGGGCCGGGAAAAACCCCCTGGTGAAGAGCAGGCGTGTGTGCTGGAGGTTCCCCTGGCACCACCGGCGGTCCCGCTTGAGTTCGTCGATGAGGGTGGGGGGCGTTTCCTCCCAGCTTCCCTTCAGGTCGTAGGTGAGCCAGATGCCGTAACCGGCCCGGCACATGAGAGCCGATTCAACGTAGTCGTGGCTGAGGATGTCGCCGCTCAGCGGTCCTTTGCCGGGAAGGCGGGGAAGTTCGCAGTGCTTCATGAAAGGTTCCACCCGGATAAGGGCGTTGTGGCCGCAGTACTGGGCGTCGCCGAGCTGCCAGAAATGGAGCCCTGCGGCCAGCAGGGGACCGTAGACGTGGTTGGCGAACTGCTGCACCCGGGCGATGAGGGTTTCCCTGTTCACCGCCTTGGGGGGCGTCTGGAGGATACCGATGTCCGGCCGGGCCTCCATGATCTGAACCAGCCGCACCAGTGTCTCTCCCGTCATGATGCTGTCCGCATCGAAAACGGCCATGTACCGGTAGCTTTTTCCCCAGCGCCTGCAGAAGTCGGCCACGTTGCCGCTCTTCCGCTTGGTGTTGCTTGTCCGCTTCCGGTAGAAGACACGCCCGAAGGCGCTTTCTTCGATGCAGAAGCGGTGCCAGGCCTCTTCCTCCTCCACCCAGACGTCCGGGTCGGTGGTGTCACTCAGCAGGAAGAAGTCGAACCACTCCAGGGATCCCGTCTCCC
Source organism: Synergistaceae bacterium (assembly GCA_018436595.1). GTDB lineage: Bacteria > Synergistota > Synergistia > Synergistales > Aminobacteriaceae > Aminivibrio. The sequence continues at coordinate 23,056 of JAHDLC010000024.1, forward strand.
GGACGGAGTGGTAGGTTGTCCGCAGCCCGGCGATGACCCGCTTCACCTCTTCGTTGTATATGGGAATGAGGATGGCTGTCCGGGCGGAACGGTCGGCGATGGAAAGGTCGAGGCCGTCACAGGCCCTGGAGACCCGGTAGGCGTCCTTTTTCGTCAGCAGGATGACCAGTCCCGCGATAGAGGTCCAGAAGCCCACGGAAATCCAGGCGAAGAGGGTTGTGAACACCGCCACGAGGAAGGTGTCCAGCAGGATGCTTCCCCTGTCGGGCAGGAGCCTGGCCATGGTGTTGCTGGAGATGATGGTCGGGATGAGGACAATGAAGAGGAGCAGCAGGCGCCGCCTGCTCCCGGTGCGCCTCCAGGCCGGGACCGGTCCGCCGTCAGCCATTGGTTTTCCCTCCGAAGAGCTCCCGCCTCCACCGCCGGAGAAACCGGACGAGGGATGTCCTCCAGGGAAGGCGGTCCATCTCTTCCGCCACCATGACGGTCCGGTTCAGGGGAGGGAAGGACGAAATCCGCCGCCCTCCCCGGTCCAGGAGGTCGGGAGAAAAGCCTTCCTCCCGGAGGAGCCGCTCAAGGGCGTCCATGGCACCTTCGGGAGATGACGGGGCTTCCTCCAGGCTCCGCGCAGCGAGGGCGAGGCCCCTGGCGGGCCGGATGCCGAGTCCCCGGACATAGAGAAGGACCCTGTCTCCGGCTGCCCTCTGTTCGGGGGTGTTCATTGCGGGGGTTGCTTCCGGACGCTCGGCCGGAAAGGTCACGGCAGCCTCCGGGAAAAGGGGAATGACGCAAACGTCTTCTCTGGATACACCGGGAAAACCTCCTGGCGGATTGGTCTGATGTTCATGATACCCGTGCCATAATACGGGCATTCCTCCCGTCGTGCAAGGGACGGGGGGTTACTCTCCGCTCTCTGACGGGGGAAGGACCAGGCCCCACTGGGCGGCACCGTCGCGGCTCTCCGCCTCCCACACTCTCCTGTGGAGTTCGCCGAGATGGCGGGGATCTTTCAGCAGCTCCATTTTTTCCCGCCGGGTGAGGCTGCCCGGTCCTTTCACCGCCGCTTTTTCCACCAGTTCTTCCAGGGCGTTTTCCCGGGCCGGGGCTTTCTTTTTGTAGCGCAGGAGGAGGGATGTGTGGAGGGCGTGGACAAGGGGATCCACCACCGCACGGACAAATCCCTGCTTCCGGGAGAGGGGAAAGGGCGTATAGGGCTCGGGACGCCGGAGGTTTTCCTCCAGGCCGGCAAGTTCGTCGGGGAGTTCCACTTCTTCGGGGATGAGGAGCAGGCCTGCGTTGCGGAATGCTTTCCCGAGGGAGGCCCGGCTCGTGAAGACCGAGAGGGGCGCCGACAGGAGAAGGGACGCGACGATGGGGGATATCCAGGGGAAGAAGGACGGATTGGCCAAATAGACCAGCCCGCCCCATGCCGCGCCGAAGAGAGTACCCCACCAGTGGGCGGCAACCGCCTCTCCCCAGGATGTTCCCCGGTCGTCCCGGGACTGGGTTCCCCACCCCACGCTTTTTCCAAGCAGGGTAGCGGTCACGAAAAGGCTGTGGAAGATCATCCGCACAGGGGCGAGAAGGGTGGAGAGCCCCACTTCGAGCAGGATGCCCGAGGCGAGGTTTGCCCTGCCGCCGAAAGCCCGTGCCTGGGGATCCTTCACCAGGATGAGGACCATGCTGAAGAGCTTGGGGAGGAAGAGCAGCACCGCCGTGGACCCCAGCAGGGTGAGGGCCCAGTGGGGATGCCAGACCGGCCACTGGGGAAAGAGGGTCTTCGTTCCGGAGAAGTACACCGGTTCGAAGAAGACGTCCGCCACGGCCTGGGCCGAGCTCAACAGCAGGAAGGCCAGCCACAGGAGGGCGGATCCGTAGGAGAGGATTCCGTTGAGGAACAGGGCCCTGTGGGTGGGGAAGAGTCCCCTGGTGAAGATGAGGCGCATGTGCTGGAGGTTCCCCTGGCACCACCGGCGGTCGCGCTTCAGCTCGTCCAGCAGGGTCGGCGGCGTTTCCTCCCAGCTTCCCCCGATGTCGTAGGCGAGCCAGACGCCGTAGCCTGCGCGGCGCATGAGGGCGGCCTCCACGAAATCATGGCTGAGGATGTCGCCGCCCAGGGGGCCCTTCCCCGGAAGACGGGGCACCTGGCAGTGCTTCATGAAGGGTTCCGTCCTGATAATGGCGTTGTGCCCCCAGTACTGGGCGTCGCCGAGCTGCCAGAAATGGAGGCCTGCGGCGAACATGGGGCCGTAGACGTGATTCGCGAACTGCTGGGCCCTGGCGATGAGGGTCTCCCTGTTCACACCCGCCGGAGGCGTCTGGAGGATGCCGATGTCCGGCCGGGCCTCCATGCTCTGCACCATGCGGACCATGGTGGTTCCCGCCATGACGCTGTCGGCGTCGAAGACGATCATGTAGCGGTAGTTCTTTCCCCATCGGCGGCAGAAGTCGGCCACGTTGCCGCTCTTCCGCCTCGAGTTGCTGGAGCGCCTCCGGTAGAAAACCCGCCCTGAGGCGTTCTCTTCCCGGCAGAACCGGTGCCAGGCTTCCTCCTCCTCCACCCAGATGTCGGGGTCGGTGGTGTCGCTCAGCAGGAAAAAGTCGAACAGACCGGAGGAGCCTGTTTTCCCGAGGGAGGTCCAGACGGTGCGGAGCCCCGCCGTCACCCGTCTGACATCCTCGTTGTATATGGGAATGAGGACGGCGGTCCGGGCATCGGTGCCGGCGATGGTCAAATCCATCCCTTCGCCGGCCCGGGACACGGAGAACCGGTTGTTTTTGAACAGCAGGAGGACGAAGCCCATGGATGCCGTCCAGAATCCCACGGAAATCCAGGCGAAAAGCACGGCAAACACCGCCACGAGGAGGATCTCCAGTGCGGTGCCGCCCCGGGAGGGAAGCAGTCCGGCCATGGTGCGTGCCGCTGCGAGAGTGGGAAGGAAGACAAGGGTCAGAAGCAGGATGCGCCTCCAGCTGGCGGCGCGATTCCAGGAAGGGTTGGCCGTTCCGGCGTCATGCATGGCCGTTTGTCTCCCAGGGTCCGAACAGGTTCCGCCTCCACCGGCGGAGGAAGCGCCCAAGGGCGGATTTCCACGGAACCCTGTCGAGAGGCTCCGCCACCATGACGCCCCTGTTCAGGGAAGGCATGGAGGAGATGTGCCTTCCCTCCTCGTCGAGGATCCCCCGGTCGAGGCCGTTTTCCGCCAGGAGTTCCCTGAGTTTTCTCATGGCCTCCGACACGGACGCGGGTCCGGCTGCCTTGAGACTCTCCACGGCAAGGTCGAGCCCCCGAAAGGGCGGCAGGTCAAGGGCGCGGACGTAGAGGAGCACCCTGTCCCTGGAGTAGCGCCACTCGTCGGGGGATCCGGCGGGGGTGCTCATTCCGGTCTCAGGGATGGAGGTCATAGGTCCACGTCTCCGTGAGGGGGTCGGGGAGGTTCTCTCCCTTTTTCAGCAGGGCGGAAAGGCGGATGCGAGGCCGCGACGGGGCAGTGGGGAAAAGGGTCTTGAATTTCCCCTCCGGATCCAGGGCGACGGTGAGGACGAGCCGCCATCCACCGGTGGCCCCGTTCTTGTGAAGCTGCTTCTCGAGAAGCCTGGCCCCATCGTCCAGGGTGACCACGCTCGTCAGTCCTGCGTCCGCCGGCAGGTCCTGGAGCTCTCCGCCCTCGAAATCCAGGACGAAACGTACCGTCCCTTCCTGGTTCCCGGCGGCCATCCGGGTCGCCGCAACCCTGCCGAGGGAGTGGAGGGGCTCCTTCGGGTTCAGCCAGCGCATCCGGTAGGCGAAGGCCATCGTCCGGGGATACTTCCCGGGGTCGCCGGCGGGCTGACCGTCGGGCCCCTTTTCCGCCCCTTTCCCGGGAACCCAGTAGGCCACCATGTTGTCGTGGATCTCAAGTTCCGATGGAATTTCCACAAGTTCCACCCATCCCCGCCCCCAGTTCCCCCGGGGCTCGATCCAGAGAGAGGGGCGCTTTTCGTACCGCGCTTCCAGGTCCTGGTAATGATCGAAGATCCAATCCCGCTGCATCAGGCCGAATCCGGCGGGGTTTTCCTGCGGGAAGGGAATGAGAGCCAGCCTGCCGAGGTTGGCCAGGGGACGCCAGATCCACTCTCCTGAATTTGTCCGGATCAGGAGGCCGTCGGAATCGTGGACCTCGGGACGATAGTCGCCGGGCCTGCCGTTTTCCGTCTCCCCGTAGAGAAACATGCTCGTCAGGGGGGCGATGCCGAGCTTCTGGACGTCTTTCCTCAGAAAAAGAACGCACTCCGTGTCCATGGAGGTCTCCTTTCCGGGGATGATGGTGAAGGTGTAGGCTCCCGCAAGGCTCGGGCTGTCCAGGAGAGCGTGAACGGTGATGGAATCGCTGTCCTCCCGGGGTTTTTCAATCCAGAATTCCCGAAAATAGGGGAATTCCTCCCCCGACTGGAGAGCCGTGTCCACTGCGAGGCCCCGGGCGGAAAGGCCGTACTGCCCGTCCCGGGCCACGGCACGGAAGTAGCTGGCCCCGAGGAAGACGGCAACCTCGTCCTTGTATTTTCCCGTGTTCAGGTTGTAGTGGATCCGGAAGCCGGCGAAATCGAGGGGCGTTCCGGCGACCTTCGAGGCGAATTCTTCATCACCGTATTCGAAGACGGACGGGGAGAAGGTGAGTTTCTCCGCGCGGCCGCCGTCCACGACGTTGACGGCCACCAGGCGGTTGTAGAAAAGGCCCGGATGGAAGAACTGCACCTCGAAAGGCAGCCCCTCTTTTCTCCACAGGGATTCGGAGGGATGGAACCTGATTTTCCTCCACTGGTCGTAGCTGATGTTCAGCAGAAAATCGGGAACCTGCCCTTCCGGATCCTCGAAGGGACGGGATGCCAGTTCTTCAGCCTTGTGCTTCACGTCAACGAAGGAAAAGGCATGGAATTCCGCCGGAGCGGAAGGGGGTTCCGACGCACGGGACCTGGCGGGAAGCAAGCAAAACGCCGCCGCGAGGAGCGCGGCGACGGCAATCAGACGGTATGAGCGGCGGTGCTGGGCGCAGGGAAACACGAAGGACCCTCCTTGGCCGGATTTTCCGGACCGGTTGTGAAATCAGATACATCATAATAAGCCTTTTTTGCCGGAGTGCAAGAGGGGAGGGAAATTTCTCTAATTTCAGAAAACGTCGGGAAGTTCAGAGGCGAAGAACTGGGGAACCCGGTCCGGCGGCAGGGGACGGGAGAAGATATACCCCTGGATCGCGGTTTCCATGCCTTCGGGGACGAGGCTCCCGAGGATTTCCATCTGGGCTTTCGTCTCGACGCCTTCGAAGGTCACCTGCAGATGAAGGGCCCCGGCGAGGTGGATCATTGTGGAGACAACGCCCCTGGTCTTGTCGCTTTCGAGGTCCAGAATGAAGGACCTGTCGATCTTCAGCTCCGAGATCGGCAGCAGGCGGAGCTTCGCGAGAGAGGAGAAGCCGGTGCCGAAGTCGTCAAGGGAAAAGCGGATTCCCGCCTCTCCGAGCTCGGCCATGACCTTCTGGGCATGATCCGGATTTTCCATGAAGGCGGACTCCGTGATCTCCAGATGGAGGAGAAAGGGATTCGCGCCGGTGCGCCCGACGGTTTCAAGGACGTCCCTGACGAAGAATTCCGAGGAGATCTGCTTCGCCGAGATGTTTACCGCCACCGGTATGTCCAGTCCCATTCCCGACCATTCCACGGACTGGCGGCATGCGCTCTCGAGGGCGAAGGCGCCGAGGGTTCCTATTGCACCTATTTCTTCTGCTATGGGGATGAATTCGTCCGGGGGGATCGAGCTCCCGTCTCCTGCCGTCCACCGCATCAGGGCTTCCGCACCTATGATCTTCCGCTCCGTCAGGCTGACCTTGGGCTGATAAAACAGGTGGAACTCTCCGGCGTCCACGGCCCGCCGCAGGTCGCTCTCGAGCCGCATCCTGTGCTGAACCTTCCTGTCAAGGTCTTCGGTGAACAGCCTCCATGAGTTTCCCCCTTCCCGCTTGGCCCGCTCCATGGAGAGGGAGGCGTTCTGGAGGAGTTCCTCGGGGGATTCGCCGTCCCGGGGATAAAAGGTGACTCCGGCGCTGGCGGTGATCCGGTAGGACTGTCCCCCGACGGAAAACGGGTTCCTGAGCGAGGCGAGCATCCGTTCCACAACCCTGAGACAGGAGGAATACGTCCCGCCCCAGGTGAGCAGGACGACGAACTCGTCCCCTCCGAACCGGGCAACGGCCCCCGGTTCAGCGGCCGCTTCGGAGAGTCTCTTTCCCGCCTCCTGGAGCAGTCCGTCCCCCACGGGATAGCCCAGGGTCTTGTTGACTGCCCCGAACCGGTCCAGGCCGATCATGATCACCGAAAGGATACGACTTTTCTCCCGGGAGCGGGAAATGGCGAGAGCGAGCCTGTCGTGGAAGAGAAACCGGTTCGGCAGGCCCGTCAGCCCGTCGTGGTTCACCTCGTGCTGCAGCAGATCCCGGCTCCGGTGGAGTTCGCTCAGGTCCTGGTAGACGCCGATATAGCGGCTCACGTTTCTCTCCTCGCCGGTGTAGGCGAAGATGTTCAGCCGGGAGGGAAAGGCCTCGCCGTTCTTCCGGCGGTCCCATATCTCTCCCGACCAGTGGCCGTCCTTCCTGAGAGCGTCCCGCATCTCCCGGTAAAAATCGGGGCCGTGCTTGTCCGATTTCAGCATGTCCGGGGTGTTGCCTATCAGTTCTTCGGGACCGTACCCCGTGATGGCGCAGAAGGCCCGGTTGACCTCCAGGATGCGTCCGGCTGCGTCTGTGATGATGATTCCCTCGGCGGCGTTCCGGTAGATCTGGGTGATGAGGGCGAGCTGGCTCTCGGACCTGGCAAGCTCCAGGGTTTTTTCCTTCAGGCTCCGGTCCAGGAGCGCGGCCCGGGCTGCCTTTTTTCCGAGGAGGGCCGCCCGGAGGCTCAGGAAGAGAGAGACCGCACCCGCAGCGGCTATCGAAAGCAGCCCGGCGGCCACGAACCGCATTTTCCATGCGGCGATGCTTTTTTCCGCGTCGTCGATGTAGACTCCCGTTCCGACGATCCAGTTCCACGGTTTGAAAAGGGCAACGTAGGATGTTTTGGGGGCCAGGGTGTTCAGTTCGTCCTTGAAGTGCCACTGGTAGTCCATTATTCCCCCCCCTTCGGGGGAAGAGACGGTGGTTTCGATCCGGTCAAAGAGCTGGCGGAGGATGAAGCCGTCCGGGCCGGCGGCGGTGTCGGGGTCCACGCCCTCCAGGTCGGGCCGGTAGGGGTGCATGAGGAGGGTCCTGTCGGGGCCGAGAATCCAGAAATAGTCCTTGTCCTCTTCCCCGAACCTGAGGGAGCGGATGCGGGCGAGAGCCCGGGCCTGGCCTTCCCCCGGCGGGATCTTCCCCGCCAGCTCCTCCCTGTGCAGGGCGTCCAGATAATGGAGCTGCACCAGGATCAGATTTCTGCAGAGGTTCCTTTTTTCCGCCATGTGGCTTTTTTCGAGGAGGGGGAGCAGAACGCCGAAAATCACGGCGAAAAGAATGACCAGGAGGAGAGAAACAGGAGCCATGGTCTGGAGGAAGGTGCGAAGAAACACCCGCTCTCCGGCGGACTGAACGGCCTGTACCATGTTGTCGGCGGGAATCTTCGGTCTTTCCGCCATGAGAGGCTCTCCTTCCGGGTCGGGGGCCCGGAGGAAAACCTTTTCCGGGCCGTTCCGGTATTATATCAGGAAAAAAATGCCTCAGGCAGAATCTATTGTTCTCAATACTGCTGGGTCCTGAGGCCCCGGGGGGCCGGAAAAGAAAGGCCCTCCCCGGAGATTCCCCGGAGAGGGCCTTTGGTTACAGAAGGGGGTCGAACCACCGGAAAAAGTCGTCGGTGTCCAGGGCGTCGGGGCCTCCCGGAACGAGGTATGAGACTCTCCGGAAGAGAGGATCATCCGTCCTCTCCCCGGGGGCGGGCAGGGCCACGCAGGTCATTCCCGCGTTCAGGGCTGCCTCCACGCCGTACTTCGTGTCCTCGAAGACGATGGCCGACTCGGGATCGGCGTTCATCCTCCGGGCGGCCTCGAGAAAAATGTCCGGGGCGGGCTTCCCCCGCCGGACTTCCGACGAGGAGACGATATGGGTGAAAAAAGACCGGACGCCCAGAACCTCCAGGATCTCCGAGGCGATGGAGCTGTTGGATCCGGTGGCCACCGCCATGGGAAGTTTCCGTTCCGCGAGGCCCTCAAGGAGGGGTCTCATGGGTGGGTAAAGCCTGCTCGAGATGAGGGCGACCTTTCTGTACAGGGCGTTTTTTTCATCCACGAGGGCCTGCACGTCGTCTTCCAGGCCGTAGTTCGCCCTGATGCGCCGGACCATCTCGTAGATGTCCTTCCCCACGTAGGCGGCCTTGTCCTCCCTGGAAAAGGAGATGCCCCTCCGCGCGAGGAGGATCTCGTCGCTCTTGTAATGGTTCTCTTCACTGTCGATGAGGGTGCCGTCCAGGTCAAAAAGGGCGAGAGTCAGCGTTCGGCTGACGGGGCCGGAGTTTTTTTCCCTCTCTCCGGCGAGAAAAGCCAGGGGAGATTCCATCATGTAGTGTCCACATTCCCTTCGCTTCCGTTTTCCAGAATTGTACCACGGATCCCTTTTCAGAAAACAGCCTCCGCCGGTAGTATAGAATGAATGGAGAAGAATGAAAAAGGAGGTTTCTGCCCATGATCATCGAAACGGAAAAGCATGCCTTCGAGGTTGACCTCTGCGGCGGCTCCGCGGCCCGGAACGTGGTGAAGACCCTGCCCCAGGAGATTTCCATGGCCCGCTGGGGGGACGAGTTCTACGGCACCCTGAAAGAAAAAGTGGAGTGCGGCCCCGACACGCTCCAGGACGTTTTTGAAATCGGCGACGTGGCTCTGTGGCCGGCAGGGAACGCCCTGTGCATCTTTTTCGGGCCCACGCCGGCCAGCAGCGGGGACGAACCGAGAATGGCCTCCCCGGGAGTCCTCGTGGGCAGGATCACAGGCGACGCGACTGTGCTGCGGGACTGCGGCCGGTCGCTGAAAAAGGTCCGGATAATGCCCTGATACCCGAAACCCGGAGGGGAATTCAGGAAGAAAAAACGGAGCGGGGGGAATTTTTCCCTCCGCTCCGTTTTTAAATACAGCCTCTTCCGGCCTATTTCTTCGGCAGGACCGGGCAGTCGGGATTGGTCCCGTCGCCGGGGCCGTACCCCGTGCCATCCCTGGGGCCGTTTCCGCCGTTGCCGGTGCCGTCTCCGGGCCCTTTGCCGTTTCCGCCGCCATTGCCTCCGCCGTTGCCTCCTCCGTTCCCGTTGCCCTTGCCGAGCGAAATTGAATTCTCAAAGGATGATCCCCCGTCGAAAACGGACGCGAGGGCTGTGGAAGCGACGGATGCCGCAAGAATCACTACCAGAACTGCCGCCAGTATTTTTTTCATGAGTGAATCCCTTCTTTCATCAGGCTGAAATCGAGTACGCCCGAATAATAGCCCTTCTTTCGGGAAGACACATTGTCACCGGTATCAATTATCCGCCCGGTAATTCCCGCAGTTATTTTTACGACGGCACCACCAGGGGAACGCCCTTGTGCCGGACGATGTCCACGGGCACGCCGTAAACCTCGGCGATGATTTCTCCCGGGACCTCCGACGGAAGGAACATCCCCCGGATGCATCCGTCCTTCAGGAAGAGCAGCCTGTCGGCGTACCGGAAGGCGGTGTTCAGGTCGTGGAGGCTCAGCAGGGCGGCCACGCCGTGCCCCTTGACCACCTTCCTGAGGGTGGCCAGCATGTCGAGCTGGTTTTTCAGGTCGAGGCTGCTTGTGGGCTCGTCGAGGAGCAGCACCCGGGGTTCCTGGACCAGTGCCCGGGCAAGGAGCACTTTCTGGAACTCCCCTCCGCTCAGCTCGTCCAGGTATCGCAGGGCGAACCGCTCAAGGGAGAGGTTTTCGAGGGCGGATTCCACTTTTTCCAGGTCCCGCCGCTCCACGGCCCACCCCAGGTGGGGTCGGCGTCCGAGGAGGACGGCGTCGAAGACGGTGAGCCGGACCGGCTCTCCCCGCTGGGGCACGTAGCCGAAGAACTTCGCCCGTTCCCGGGGAGAGCACGCATGGGCGTCCCTGGACTCCATGAGCACCGTGCCTCCCGCCGGGCGGAGGATGCCGTTGATTGCCCGCAGCAGGGTCGTCTTCCCCGTGCCGTTGGGGCCGAGAAGGGCCGCCATCTCCCCTTCCGCCAGCGAGAAGGTCACGTCCTCGAGCACCGGTACGCCCCTGTAGGCGAAGGAGATTCCATTCACCGAGAGGATCATGTCCGCCGCCTCCGGGCGATGAGGGCGAGGAAGACCGGTGCCCCGAGGAAGGCTGTGAAAACCGATACCGGGAGGGTCCGGGGCGCGAAAGCGAGCCGTGCGCCCGTGTCGGCCGCCAGCAGAAGCAGGCCTCCCATCAGCACCGAGCCGGGGATGAGAAAGCGGTGGTCGGACCCGAGAAAGCGCCGGAGCATGTGGGGACAGACCAGCCCCACGAAGCCGATCACGCCGAGGAGGGCCACCATCACCGCCGACAGCAGGGACGTGACCACCATGGCCTCCATGCGGACGCGGGACGCGGAGACCCCGAGCGACAGGGCCGTCTCGTCGCCGCAGTCGATGGCGTTGAGGTCGAACCGTCGGAGGAAGAACAAAATGAAGGCCCCGGTCAGCAGCCCACCCATGAGGGGGATGTCCCGCCAGGAGGCCCGGGAGACGTCCCCGAAGGTCCAGAAGACTGTTGCGGCGATCTGGCTGTCGTCGGCGAAATACTGCAGGAACATGGTTCCCGCAGTGAAGAGGGAGCTGAGAGCCACCCCGGAAAGGATCATTCCGTCCGGCATGCCCCTGGTGACCGATGAGATGGCGAGCACCACCCCCATGCAGAGGAGGGAGGCGAGGAAGGCCGCGCCGGTGGTCAGCCACGGGTTGACGATGGTGACGGCGTTTACGGCGCTGCTCTGCATGCTGCCCGTTCCCATCACGATGATGGAAAAGGCGGCGCCGAAGGCTGCGGCGTTTGACAGGCCGAGGGTGAAGGGGGAGCCGAGGGGGTTGCGAAGCACCGACTGCATCACCGTCCCCGCCAGGGAGAGTCCAGCGCCCGCAAGCAGGGCCGCGAGGGTCTGGGGAAGGCGGATGTTCAGCACGATGATGCGCCACTTCGCCTCACCGCCGCCGAGGAGGGTGCTCACCACGTCGGCGACCGGGATTGAGACGGCTCCCCGGGAGACGGAGAAAACCATCATCAGCAGGCAGGCGCCCGCCATCCCGAGCAGAAAGAGCCTCTTGCGCCCCACGTGCCGTTCGTAGTCCGGGGAGAGGGCGTGCCCTTCCAGGTGCACGGCGCTACTCCTCGAGGACGATCTTCGAGAAAACCCGCCCCGAAAATCCCTCGTTTATGACCGAAAAGACCGGCTTCCCCACCAGGAACGTGAAGATCTCGTCGGCCTTCGCCGCCGGGTCCACGTCTTCGAACCGTTCGGGGCAGAGAACCTTGCCGACGAAATAGCCGTTGGCGAGCACCGATCCGTAGTTGATGGTGTAGGAGTTGTAGGGCAGGACGCCCCAGATTCTCCTCTCCCGGACGGCGGCCAGGGCGGAGAAGACCGGGTCATGCCGGAGCTGATGGAGGGAGTTGGCCTGCTCTCCCGCAGTGGTGGTGCTCAGGTCCACGAAAAGGATGTCCGGATCCCATTCGAGGAGTTTTTCTTTTGAAATCTGGACGACGGCGGAGGTCTTTTCTCCAGGCGCCGCCGCCGGGTTTTTCGCCCCCGTGTACAGGAATGGCGGGTACCCGGGTTCCGTGGAGGTGAAGCCGTGGGCTCCCCGGGAGGCCACGCCGCCGATATAGCAGGAGGGCCGCCTGCCGCCCGGGATGTCCGCCGCGCGGGCCGCAAGTTCCGCCAGGTGTCCCTTGAAGAAGGCGATGACTTCTTCAGCCCGTTCAGCTTTACCGAGGATTTTTCCCATCAGGCGGAGGGAGGAATAGAACTCCTCCCTCTTGTCGGTGAGGTTGCCGTACTCCAGGCCCACCACGGGAATGCCCGTCTTGGCGGTGATCTGGTCCGGATGGGGGCCCGAGAGGGGGGAGACCTTGAAGATCACCTGAGGCTGGGGGGCGAGCCCGGCGATCAGCTCGGGGTTGTCCATCCCCCGGAACTCGCCGAAGACGGGAAGGTCCTGGAATTGAGGGTTGGCGATCGAATAGGGTCGGGCCGACGTCAGGACGGCAAGGCCGGGAACCCGCCGTTCGGCGGAGTCGACGGCGACCACCCTGTCCTGGGCCTGAAGATAGACGATCAGCCGGAGCGCCCCGGACCCCGAGCCGATAATCCGCTCCGGGGACGCCGGGACGGCGACGGACCGGCCAAGGCTGTCGATCACGGTGATCTCGCCGGCACATGCCGGGATGGCGATGGAGAGGAAAACAAAGACGTACAGGAAGCACGTGCGGAACCGATTCATGAAAGCCCACTCCTTTTCTGATGATGAACCTGGACGGCCATATGGTAGCACGAAACTATAATTTTGTGCCATTCCGTTTGTTGATGTGTGACCAGTGGTTTTGTTCTCAAGAGAAGGAATGAAAGAGGAGCCGAAATTTTTCTGTCCGGCGGTAAAGGGCATATTGTTCCTATTGATTATTATTGGTAATGCCGTTTTGTCCTATGATAAGTTATATTCTGACCGTTCTTGCTCATGATACCCGAAAAAAAAGTCGAAAAGAAAAGTAATGGAATATTTAAACTTATTTTTTGAAAGAGGTGTTTGTCGATGAAGGAAAAGAGCCGCAGAATGACCCTCATGATGAAGCTCGGCGGAGGCACCGCCCTGCTGGTAGTCCTCGTTACCGTGCTTTGTGTCGGAGCCGCCGTGATGATTTTTACCGGGTTTCTCGAGAACGATGCCAGGCAGAAGGCGGAGCTGGCCGTTGACGGGCTGGAAAACATTCTGACCTCCAAGAAGGACGAGACACGGGCAGTGACCCTCTTCCTGGCCCGGTACGGCAGCATCGCCGGGGACGTGGTCAGCGGGGACACGGCGGCGCTCATCGAAAAGCTCACCCCCATGTGGAAGGAGACCGACCTCGACTTCGTGACTGTCCTTGACGCCAGGGGAAATGTCCTTGCCCGCCTCCATGAGCCGGACAAGAAGGGGGACTCTCTTGCGAACCAGGCGAACGTCCGGGGAGCCCTGGCAGGGCAGGTGACCACCGTCGTCGAGCCCGGGACCCAGATTCCTCTTTCGGCCCGTACCGGGGTGCCAGTGAAGGACGCTTCAGGGAAAGTCGTCGGCGTTGTGTCCGCCGGGCTCTCCTTCTCCCGGGAGGCCTTCGTCGACCAGGTGAAGAAGCTTTTCAACGCCGAGGTGACCATCTTCGCCGGTGACACCAGGCTCATGACCACCATCATCCAGGACGGAAAGCGGGTCGTGGGGACGAAGCTCGATCCCGCCGTCGCCGCGAAAGTTCTTGGAGGGCAGCGGTTCGAGGGGCGGGCGGACATTCTCGGCATACCCTACGTCACGGCATACCACCCTCTTCCCGGCCCGGACGGAAAGCCCGTAGGCATTTATTTCTCCGGCATTCCCATGAACGTCCTCGAAGAGACCCGGAATTCCGTGGTCCGGACGGTGGCTCTCCTGGCCGCGGCGGTGCTTGTGGTGGGGCTGCTCTTCCAGGGGTGGCTCGTGCGGAAGATCGTGAAGGGCGTCCGCTCCATGGTCCATTACATGAAGGAGGCCGAGGAGGGCCGCCTGTGCGCTGCCCGGGAGGACTTCGACGTCCGTTCCCGGGATGAGGTGGGCGACATGGCCGATGCCCTCGCTTCCATGACCTCGAAGCTCTGCGCCATCATCAGCGAGCTCCGGGAGGATGCCCTGGTGTCCGCCCAGAAGGCTCAGTCCCTGGCCGCACTCTCAGAGGAGACTCTTGCCTCCATGGAGGAAGTGGGCGGCGAGGTTGACAGAGTGACGGTCCTCTCGGAAGGCAGCGCCGCTGCTCTTGAGGAGACGGGCGCAGGTGTTCACGAGGTTGCGGAGAGCGCCTCATCGGCGGCCCGGGCTTCCGAGGAAGGGGCGGAGGCCGCTGCCGCGACGAGGGAGACCAGCGAAAAGGCCGTGAAGGAAGTGGAACACTCCATACGCCTGATCCGGGACGGCGGGCAGAAAGTCCAGGAGACGGCAAGGGAAATGCAGGAAGTGGCGAAGGCAGTGGACTCCATTTCCGGATTTGTGGCCACCATCACCTCCATCGCCGACCAGACGAACCTTCTCGCCCTCAACGCCGCCATAGAGGCGGCCCGGGCCGGGGAACACGGCCGGGGATTTGCCGTCGTCGCCGACGAGGTGCGGAAGCTGGCGGAGCAGTCCGGCCACGCGGCCCAGGAAGTCCAGAAGCTCATTTCCGCCCTCGAGAATGGCGCTGAGCGGTCCCTTTCCGTCACCGGAGAAGCGAAGAGCATTATGGAGAACACGGTGAAATCCGCTGAAGGGGCCCTTCAGGAGCTCAACCGTGCCATGGCCCAGATCGCCAAGTCAACGGACGCCATGCAGGGCATCGCCGCAGTGGCTCAGGAGCAGGCGGCGTCTGCCGAGGAGATGACAGCGGGAGTGGAGCAGGTCTCCCGGTCCACCGGGGAGGTCATGGAGGCCATCCGGCACATCAAGACCGCCTCGGGGGAGACTGTGGATGCGTCCCGCAACCTGGCGGTGGAAGCCCAGGCCCTGGCTGAGAACGCCGAGAAGATCGACAGGCTGCTTTCCGGGTTCGTGGTATCGAAAGAAGCGGGGCTTCTCCCCGCGAAGTAGGATTTTCCGGCAGGTGTCCAAAGCCGCCCCCGGATGCTCCGGGGGCGGCGTCTTTATCCGGCTATTTCAGAAGGATGTCCCCGAGGCCGGAGACGGAGAAGGCGCACCAGGCCAGCAGGGCTCCCATGACGAGGTCCACGGTTCGTCCCTGCCCGGGCATGATCCGCTTCTGGGCCGCCCCGAGGGCGGTCCAGAGGGTCACTCCGCTCGAGCAGGCAAGGGCGAGGAAGAGCCCTGAGCCGAAGAGCCAGGCTTTCGAGGACGTCCAGGGGATTACGAAGGCGGAGAGGGCAGTCAGGCCGAAGAGGATCACCTTCGGGTTGAGGAACTGGAGGACGAAGCCCTGCCGGAAACCCGGCGCTTCGGGAAGAATCTCTTCACCCCGCCCTTTCCTCAGAGTGGGGAAAGCTACTTTCCATGCGAGCCAGAGGATATAGCACGCCCCCGCCGCCCGGAACCAGGGTAGCACCGCCGGCAGAAACTCCACCAGCAGAAGGTTGAATGCCGCGCAGCCCGTCATGATGATAACGAGGCCGGAGATCATGCCGGACACCAGGGGCAGGGCACCGGCAAAGCCGTGGATCCTGGAAGTGTTCATGGCGAAGATGATGTTCGGCCCCGGGGTGTGGGACGCGATGAGAACATAGGTGAGAAAGGCTGTCCATTCCATGGCGGTACCTCCTTCGGTCCGGGTCAGGAGACCGGCCGCAGCCCCCCGATCTCCGTCAGGGATTTCATTTCGTCCGCCACCAGGGCGCGGACATGATCTTCAAGCTCGATCCCGGCCTCGGCAAGCCTGGAATCGAGCCATTCCTCCATGGCCTTTTCGAGATTTCTCTCCGCTTCCTCCATTCCCGCTTCCGTCACAAGAAGAGCCGCAACCCGGGGAGGGAGGGGAATGTCCTCGGCCATTTTTTTGACCCTGTCCCGCCCGCAGCGCACCAGGAGCGCTGACAGGACAAGCCCTGCCGCTCCCCCCACCGCAAGCCCCACTGGGCCGGCGGCCACGAGTGCCGTCCCCGTCCCCCCGCAGAGCAGGGCCGTCCCTGCGGTTACCAGGCTGCCGACCACGCCCGCGAGGACGTTCACGACGCCCTCCATCCCGGGGGTCTGAAAGGAGAAGGCCCCGCCTGCTTTTCCGCTTTCCTGCTCAAGGCGGAGGATTCTTCGGGGAGCCCTGACGCCGTGGGCGGCGAACCACCGGGCCGTGAGTTCCCGGGTTTCTTCCTCAAGGCCCCTGAGAACGGTGGGGAAGTTTTTTACCAGGCTTTCCCG
>JAHDLC010000003.1 GCA_018436595.1 Synergistaceae bacterium
AAAAACACGGCTGGTGGAAACCGGAGGACGGAAAGCTCGACTGGCTGAAAACGGTGAGCCTGGGGGAATACAACCACCCCTACTACTCCCTTCGGAGGGTCTGGAGGGTCCTCTCCCTGGCCGCGCCGTCGAAGAACTTCTCCCCCTGGGTGAAGGACGGCTACACAAAAGACTACCCTTTCTCGGTGAAGCCGGACAGGAAGCTTGCTGTGAGAGACGTGATGCGGCTCCACAGGGACCACTACGAGGGGACGGAGTTCGATCTCACGAAGGGAACGGCCGCCGGTCCCTTCGGGTACCCCGACCGGTACTACGGTCCCTACGACGGGGCCGGTGACGTGGGCGATCCCAAGCGGAAGCTGGGAGGCGCATGGGAGCGGCCCCTGTCGGTGACCTACTGCGGGTACGTCTTCGTCAACCAGGCCAGGGGATGGCTTCCGGACGCCATCGGAGGCCGCATGTGGCTCGGCCTCGACAAGCCCTCGGACACCGTCTTTCTGCCCTTCCACGTTGGTGTGACAGGGCTGCCCCGGTCGGTGGAAGTCTGTGACACCACGAAATTTTCCCGGGAGAGCGCATGGTGGACCTTCAACTTCCTGGCGAACTACGCGGGCCTGAAATACAGCTCCATGCACGAAGAGATCGCCGTTCTCCAGGAGCGGCTCGAAACGGGCTTCCTGAACGCCCTCGAGACGGTGGAGCGGAAAGCCCTCGACCTGTACAGGACCAACCCCTCCGGAGCCAGGGCATATCTCACGGACTTCGCCGAACGGAACACGGCGGAAACGCTGGAACAATGGCATGATCTCACGGACCGGCTGATCGTGAAATACAACGACGGACTCCTCACCGAGGGGGGAAAGATCGGCCAGCCCCTGGGCTACCCCCAGGAATGGCTGAAAACCACGTCATGGCCCTCGGGCCCCACGTCCTACGAAAAACCTGCCGGGAAATAGCGAAAAGGGCCGGGCTGTGTGTCAGCCCGGCCCTCTGATTTTCAGCCTCTCTTTCGGCTCAGGGTTCCTTTCCCCGCCAGAACGGCCTCCCGGCACCGGGCAGCCCTGGCAAGCAGGGCCTCGAGCTCTTCCGGAGACGCTGCAAGAAGAGCGTCGAGAATCGCCCGGTATTTCCCGGCAAGCCGCCGGATCTGTTCACCGTTTGTGCTTGCCATATCGGCCCCGAGCTCCGGCAGGCCTCCCGCCACGCGGGTCGTGTCCCGGAACCCTCCCGCCGCGAGAAGGGGCACCAGGGGATGATCCTCCATCTCTTCCCCCGCGAGGAGGGCGAGGGACGCCGCCACCAGCACCGGAAAATGGCTGATGCAGGCCGCGGCGGCATCGTGCTCTTCGGCACCGGTCCTGAGCGGACGGCCACCGAGGGCTTCCGCGAGTTCTTCCGCCAGGGACAGGGCTTCTTCGCCGGTGTTTTCGAAGGGAACCACGGCGCACACCGCCCCGTCGAAAAGGTCCGGGTCAGCGTTCTCCAGGCCACCCCGCTCCTTTCCCGCCATGGGGTGAAACCCGGCGTAGCGGGAACCCCACAGGGGCGCAAGCTTCCGCCCGACCTCGGTCTTGGTGCTCGCCAGGTCGAAGACAGCCCTGACGCCGGAGCCGGCGGCGGGACGGATCCTCAGGCCCGTCTCCTCCATGGAGCGGATGGGAACGGCGAGTACCAGGACATTTCCAAGGGAGGCACACTCCTCCGCCGTAGCGCAGGGCCTCCCTATGATGCCCATTTCGTGGGCCCGGCGGACCGTTTCCGGGTTCCGGCTCCATCCCGCGACGCTTTTCGCAGCCCCGTCCCGGGAGAGTTTCCAGGCCAGGGAACCGCCCAGGAGTCCGAGACCGAAGACGGAGACCGTGCAGTTTTTCAGACCCGTCATCTCTTCTCCTTTCCGACCCTGACAGATTCGGGAGGACATTCCCGAAGCAGCAGGACCACCAGGTCTCCGGCCAGGAAAGCGCCGAAGACCGCCCGGGACATCCACCCCGGCGGAACGAAGAGCCACGTGGATATTCCTCCTCCAAGGGTCATCATGGTGATGGCCCAGATCTTCATCTTCCTGGAAACGCACCGGTTGTTCTCCCAGTTCCGGATGGTGGGGCCGAAGGTGCGGTGCTGCCTCATCCACCGGTGCATCTTCGGCGACGACCGGGCGAAGCACGCCGCGGCCACCAGTACGAAGGGCACCGTGGGCATGATGGGGAGCAGCGCCCCGATGAAGCCAAGGGCCAGAAAGAGCATTCCGAGCAGGGTCCAGAGATTCATAGGGCACCACCATTTCTGCGTGAGTGCGGAACGGGGCAACGATATCACGGATTTCGAAAAAACGGGAGAGGAAAAGCACGGGAAAAGAGCACAAAGAAACCGGACCCCGGGCATGAAGAGGTCCGGTTTCTTTGTGCTGGGAAGGGACGGAGATGCTACAGCAGGGGTATCCGTATCTCCGTGATATTCTCCTCCGGCGGCGTCGTGCCTGGGTCCGTCCGGTAAATTTCCATGGAATAGGCCCCTCCGAACTCCCTGCCGCTTTTCGGAAGCCACTCGCCGTACATCGCCCGGTAGGCGTCGTGCAGGCCTTCGTAGGCTCCCCTGTAGACCACGACGGCAAACTCTCCCCCGGGAATGGTCTGAACATCTATACCGCCGCCGGGAACAAAACTGTCGTCGATGGTGACACAGACATCCATCCTGATTTTGTCCGGCTCCGTCACGTCAGGATCGTCGTAGCAGAGCGAGAGGGCCAGCGTACCGGGCCCGAGACGGGACGCCACCCCGGGAGCCCCGCAAAGCCTGTTCCATGCCTCCAGGCAGTCCCCATAGGGACCCACGTGACGGATAAACGCAACTTTCAAAGAGTCGTGCCGTTCGATCTTCACTTCCATGTTTTTTCTTCCTCCTTCGTGTAAGGAGAGGGAAAGGGTGCAGAGCTTCGACCGGGCCCGGATCGTCTCAAGGCGGTGCTTCATGGCTGCCCGCAGCTTCCGGCGATACTCGCCGGGAGGGACACCGTAGAGCTTCGAGAATGCCCTCGTAAATGCCTCCGGAGTGTCGTATCCGGCCCGGAAGGCCAGCTCGGTCACGGAATGCCGCCTGTAGAGCAGGCTGTGGGCAGCCCGTTCCAGCAGCAGCCGCCTCCGGTACTCAAGCAGGGATTCCCCCGTCATCGCCGAGAAGAGGCGGGAGAGGTGAAACCTGGAAAATCCGGCGACCAGGGCGATCCCGTTCGGGTCGAACGGATCGTCCAGCGTCCTGTGCATGTGCATCTGAACCCGGAGAACTGCTTCTTCGTACGCCGCGCGCGTGGTTTCCTTCATGCCTTTCCCTCCTGCGGGACTGAGGATACTCCATCCGTTGCCTTCCCGCCTGACTCTCGTTGCGCTTTTTTTTCGGAAAGGGAGATCATCCGCCGGAGGCGTCAGGCAGCCCGTCGTCCCCCAGGTCCTCGTAAAGCTCAGGGAGAAAGCGGGGAGAACAGACGCAGAGAAAAACAAGGTCTTCCGGCCCGGTATTGGCAATGCGCTGCCGCGCCAGGGGCGGGATGACCGCCACGTCCCCAGGCAGAACGTCCCGGGGCGGAAGATCCCCGATCTCGACCCGTCCCCGGCCGGCAAGAATACAGTAGCGCTCCGTCACGCCGGCGAGCCTGTGCCACCGGGTCGTCACCCCCGGTTCCACCCTGGCCCGGGCAATGGAAACATGGGGATCCCGGGGGTCATTCCACGATTCAAGGATAAAGCACCGTTCTTCAGTGAAATACTCTCTTTCTTCATCGGGACGGCAGATCAGTTCCTCCATGGCGTCTCCTTTCCGGACCACCGGCGGAAGCCCCCGCCGTTTTCGATCATGATACCGCAGAACCTGCACATCCCGGTCCCCATGGAATCGTCCTCCGGCAGGAGCCGCAGATGCTATCATTACTGTGCTGTCCGCAGACCGGACGGAAATTCCGACCGGTCATCCGGTTCGAAGGAGGAAAACCGCCCGTGAACGACATCCCTCTTTTCGGAGGCATCGAAGCCGGAGGAACGAAGATTGTCTGCGCCTCGGGAACGGGCCCGGAAGACATGAACAGGGCTCAATTCCCCTCGGGGAGCGCTCCGGATGCTGCCCTTGCCCCCGTCATAAGGTGGCTCCGCTGCGAGGAAGAGCGCCGGGGTCGTTTCCGCGCCCTGGGCATCGGATCCTTCGGCCCGGTAGGCCTCGATCCTCACTCTCCATCCTATGGCCGCATCACCACCACGCCCAAGGAGGGCTGGCGGAATGCGGACATCCTGGGCACCTTCAGGCGAGCTTTCCCCGGCATTCCCATAGGCTTCGACACGGACGTGAACGCCGCCGCCATGGGTGAACACCGATGGGGCGCCGGCCGCAGCCTGGGGGATTTCGTCTACATCACCATGGGCACCGGCATCGGTGCCGGGGTCATGGCAGGAGGGAAACTCCTGCACGGCCTTGTCCACCCGGAAGCAGGGCATCTCCGCATCCCCCGTCTTCCCGGCGACGCCTTCCCGGGGATCTGCCCCTTCCACGGCGACTGCTGGGAAGGCCTGTGCTCCGGGCCTGCCATCCTGAAAAGAACGGGAATCCCTGCTGAAGACCTTCCCGGAAACCACGAGGCGTGGCCCCTCACTGCCCGGTACACGGCCATCGCCCTCGCCGACCTGGTCTGCGCGCTCTCACCCCGGAGAATCATCCTCGGGGGCAGTGTCCCCCGGGCCGGACTGCTGGGGCGGGACCGGTTTCTGGCCATGGTGAGAAACGGGGTTCGGGAAGCCCTCGGCGGCTACATTTCCGTCCCCGAACTGTCAGGGGACCTGTCAGGATATATCATTCCGCCCCTGCTGGAGGAAAACGCCGGGATCTGCGGCGCCCTCGCCCTGGCCGAAACGGCATGGGAGGAAGGCCGCCATCCCACGGACTCCCGGAATGACGTCAGTTCCCGGTGACCGCCCTGAGGAGGGCCACCGTTCCCATGCCCAGGATCATGGCAAGGAAGACACTCCCCGTTTTCCGCACCGCCAGAAAAATCACCCCGGCAGCCGCCATTCCGGGAAGGCCGGCTTCCGCAAGCCCCGGAAAGACAAGGGCGGCGAAGATGGTCCCTGGAAGGGCATCCATGGCCCTTTTCACCGGTCCGTTCTTCGGGAGGCGGCTGCCGAAGGCCATGCCCAGAAACCGTATGGAGTAGACGAACAGGGCGGCGAGGACAATGACCGCCCAGGCATTCCCGCCGGAAAGGGTCACCCTTCTTCCCCTCCCCTCACCGCAGCCGCGGCTGCGCCTGCCGCTCCCCCCAGGAGGACATACCATGCGCCTGGAAGCAGCCTGAAAGCAGCATACGCCACTGCTGCGGAAACAGCCCAGGGGAAGATATCTCTCCGTCCTCGCCACATGGTGACGGCAAGGGCAGTGAAAAGGGCGGTGAAGGCGAAATCGAGGCCGAACCGTTCCGGCGCCGCAATGGTAAACCCAAGACTGTGGCCTGCCAGAACGCTGAAGAACCAGAACAGCCCCACGCAGACCCCGCCGCCCACCAGAAAATCACCCGTGACCCGTCTTCTGCGGCTCTCCGCCATGGTCACCGCCCAGTTCTCGTCGGTGACGAAGTGGACCCTCCAGGCCCCCCCGAACTTCCCGAAGGGTTCGAGCAGAGGAGCCACCGCCGCGGTGAGGAGGAAATACCGCACATTCACCACGGCAGCCGCCAGGGCCACCTGCCAGAGGGGGAAACCGCCGCTCCACATTCCCACGAGAATGAGCTGGGCCGAGCCTGAAAAAACAGCCACATTCATTATCGCCAGCTGGGGAGCCGATACTCCCTTCTCAGCGGCCAGCACCCCGAAGACAAGCCCGTACACCAGCACGCCGATCCCGGCAGGCACCGACGCCCGGAAGCCTCTCGCGAATTCAGGCGTCATCCTGCCGCTCCTCCCTCTTCCGGGCACATTCGGGGAAACAGGTCATACCGGGGGATTAAGCGCATCTTCCCCATCCTCCTTTACCTGGAGCTGAACCAAGTATTAAAGAGTATACTCCAGGTCCGGGGGAGAAAAAATCGTCCGAAACATTTGCAAAGGGAAGCCCCCTCTGATACTGTTTCAGCCGCAGGATGCTCCCGGACAGTCCCGGGCTCGGACGGGAACGGGCCGGAGCGGATGCCCGACGAAAAAACAAGGAGATGATATTCCATGAATGCCGCCCGCCCTGTTCCGCTTGTCACAGCTTCCCTGGTGTTCCTCCTGCTCCTGTCCGGAATAGCCGCCGGGTCAGCCCCGGATCCCCTGACCCCAGCCGACCGGTCGTCTCCCCGGGACACCCTCACATCCTTTATCACCCACATGAACACGGGGCACCACTACCTGCAGCAGGCCAGGATGATCTCCCGGGGCGCTCCCGGCTTCTTCGTCCACCCCCCCGAAGCGGTGGAAAAAGGAGATTTGGCCAGGTACCACTTCGAGCGGGCCATGCAGTGCCTTGACCTCTCTGAAGTACCTTACGTCCTCAGGGATGACGTCGCCCGGGAAGGGGCGCTGCTTCTCAAGGAAATCCTTGACCGCATCGGCCTTCCGCCGCTCGGGACCATTCCCGGCGGAAAGGACTGGATCAATACCGGAGACTCCAGAATCACCCGATGGAACATCCCCCGCACGGAACTTCAGCTGTACAGGGTCGAATCCGGCGAGGCGGAAGGGAAATGGCTCCTCTCCCCGTCCTCCCTTGCCCGCCTTCAGGACGACTACCGCAGAATTGAGCACATGCCCTACCTGCCCGGAGCGATGGAAGGGGCCTATCACGACTACATCATCACGCCGGGCCGGTTTTTCCCGCCCAAGTGGACGGAAATCCTTCCCGGGTGGGCCGCCGCCGAAATCCATGAACAGACGCTCTGGCAGTGGATCACCCTGGCCCTCGTCCTGCTGGTGTTCATTGCCCTGAACATCGGCATCTGGAGACTGTTCGGAAAAATCTCCCGGAACATGAACCTCTTCGCGGGGAATATCCTCCGGATCCTTCCCCCGGTGGCACTCTCCCTGACCTCGACCCAGACAATTCTGCTCGTGGACGACACCATCAACATCACCGGCAGGCTGTGCATCTTTCTCATCCAGTTCTTCTCCGCAGTCCGCTGGTTCGGCTGGGCGTGGTGCGCCATCCGGGTGGGAGAGGCTATCGCCGAGCTGATCATCCTGTCGCCCAGGGTGGAACCGGAGAGCATCGACGCCAGCCTCGTCCGGACCGTGAGCAGGCTCATCTGCATCACCGCGGCTTCGTGGATCCTTCTCTACGGTCTCTCCCGGCTGGGGCTGTCCGTCTTCCATCTCCTCACCGGACTGGGCGTGGTGGGACTGGCCATCTCCCTGGCCGCCAAGCCCACGGTGGAGAACATCATCGGAGGACTCACCCTTTTCGCCGACCGGTCCGTGAAGGTCGGAGAATACTGCCGGTTCGGCAACACGGCGGGCACGGTCCTCCACATCGGACTCCGCTCCACGAAGATCGAGGGCCTCGACCGGACGGTGATCTCCATCCCCAACGCGGAGTTCTCCCAGATGCAGATCGTGAACGTCACCCGGAGAAACGGTTCGCTGATGCAAAAAACCCTCAGCCTCCGGTACGAGACCACCGGAGACCAGCTCCGGTGGATCCTGGCGTCCGTCCGGGATGTGCTCCACGCCCACCCGAAAGTGGCGGCCGACCCGGTTCCCTTCGCCCGGTTCGAGTCCTACGGAGCCTCGTCCCTGGATATCCTGGTCTTCGCCTATATCAGGACGAAAAAGTGGGCGGAATTCCTGGCCGTCCAGGAGGACATCCTCTTCCGGATCGGGGAGATCGTGGAAAAATCCGGTTCGGGTTTCGCTTTCCCCTCCACCACGGCCTACATCGCCAGGGACGGCGGGCTCGACGGCGAAAAGGCAGCCCTCGCGGCTGAAGAGGTGCGGCAGTGGAGGGAGAGCGGACAATACCCTTTCCCGGACACTCCCGGGGAGAGGATAGCTGCTGCTCGAGGTACGGTGGAGTATCCCCCAAAATCCTGACGGGACAGAAACCGGAACAAAGGCGGCCCGGAAAAATCTCCGGGCCGCCTTTTGTTTTTTTCCCTTTCTTTTCTTTGCCTTAGGCCGCGCCGATCATCTTTTCCGGCAGCCAGAGGATTATCTCCGGGAAAACGGCACAGAGCACCAGCACCACCATGATGATGAGGATGAAGGGAATGACTCCCCAGATGATGTCCCCGATGGTGACGCCAAGCTCTTTCGGCGCCGTGCCTTTCAGCACGAAGATGGACATGGCCATGGGCGGCGTCTGGAAGGCCATCTGCATGTTGATGCAGATCATCATGCCGGCCCAGAGAGGATTGAAGCCCAGGGCCGCCAGGATGGGCGAGAAAATGGGAACCACGATGAACACGATGCCGATCCACTCGATAAACATGCCCAGCAGGAACACGATGGCCATGATCACGAAGAAGGACATCCACTTCCCCCCCGGAACGGAGAGAATGAACTCCGCCACCACGTCGCCTGCTCCGGCGTTCATGAAAATGCCCACGTAGGCGTAGCACATGGCGGCGATCATCACCACGAAGGCGCTGACCTTCATGGTTTCCAGGGACGCCCGCTTCATGAGTCCCCAGCTGAATTTCCCGTAGGCAATTGCCAGAAGTATGGACGCGAAGCACCCGACTGCAGCCGCCTCGGTGGGCGGCGCGATTCCGGCGAATATGGTGCCGAGCACTGCGGCGATCAGGAGAATAGGCGGCACCAGCGACTTGAGAAGACGGAAAAACTTGGCCGCATCGAAGGGCGTGATCTGGTCCTCCGGAATGGCCGGCCCGAGGGCCGGGTTCAGGCGGCAGCGGATGATCACGTAGAGCATGTAGAACGCCGAGAGCAGCAATCCCGGGAAAACGGCCCCCATGAACATCTGCCCTACCGACAGCCCCGCCTGGGGAGCGTAGACCACGAGCATGATGCTCGGCGGGATAAGGATGCCGAGTGTTCCGGCAGCCACGATGGACCCGGCCGCAAGGGATTTGTCGTATCCCCTGGTTACCATGGGCGCGAGGGCGATAAGGGTCAGGATGGTGACCGATGCGGCAATGACGCCCAGGCAGGCGGCGAGGATCGTTCCGAAGAGGATGGTCACCACCGCCAGGCCGCCCCGGAGCCTGCCCATGGCCTCGTACAGGCTCTGGTACAGGTCCTTCGTGACACCGGAATGCTGCAGTATGACCCCCATGAAGGTGAACAGGGGAACCGCCAGGTAGGGATAGTTCAGCGACAGGTCATAGAAGCGGCTGTACAGGATGTGGAACGTTGTGGTGGGACCGAAGACGGCAAACCCCGTGAAGAATGCCACGCTCCCGATGACGAACGCGATGGGGAACCCCGTCATCACAAGGACGAAGACTCCTCCCAGCATTATGGCGGTGACTGCTTCAGCGCTGAGTTCAATCAAGAGTCTCACCCCTCACCATGAAATAAAAATCCCGGACGAGGTTCGCAGCCCCCTGGAGAAGGAGGAAGAAGAGCCCCACGGCGAAGACGGTACGGTAGGGCCATGCCGGAGGATACCAGAAGCTGTTGAAGAACACTTCCTTGATGGTGACGGCACGAATGGCCCACGTGAAGGCAAGGTAGAACATGATGCCCATGAGCGGGAAGAAGAGAAAGAGGGAGCAGATCACGTTCATGAAGGCCTTTCCCCGGGGAGGAAGCATGTTGTAGAACATGTCCACCCTGGTGTGGGACTCGTGAAGGTAGTCATAGGAGGCACCCAGAAGGTACAGGGTGCCTCCGGCCATGCACAGCACGTCATAGGCCCATTCGGTGGGAGCGTTGAAGAAATGGCGCGACACAGCCTCGTAGGTTCCCGCGAACACAAGGATCAGGGCGAACCACTTCGCCACCCAGCCGGACGTTTCGCTGACGGTATCAATGAATTTCAGTATTTTCCTTACGGACGACATTGCCCCTTCTCCTTGTGAAATGCCGCGGGACCGCGGCTATTTCATCGTCTCGTAGGCTTCGCCGAAGGCCTTCATCGAGTTGTAGATCTCTCCGAAGATCGCGGGTTCCTTGGCGACCTTTTCCGCATAAAACTTGTCGGCTTCCGCTGCAAGGGCCGCGTTGACCTCGGCGGGGACCTTCAGGACCTGGTTGCCCGCCTTCTTGAACTTCTCGAGGGCGACGATCGACTCATAGACGAGGTACTCGTGCTGGGCCTGGGCATAGCGGTCGACGAAGGTCTGGACGAGGAGCTGCAGATCTTTCGGAAGGGCGTTCCAGGCATCCTTGTTCACGAAGAACACCTGGGGATCGCTCGGGGCGCGGACGGGAGAAAGATAGACGTAATCAGCAACTTCGTTGAAGTGCATGTTCCAGTTGGAGGCGAGGGTGGAGTACTCGAAGGCGTCGATGGTGCCGCGCTTCATGGCCTCGTAGAGTTCGCCTCCGGGGATGATGACGGTGGCCATGCCCATCCTCTTCAGGATCTCGCCCGCGTCGCCCATGCAGCGGGCCTTGATGGACTTCAGGCTTTCCACGTTCTCGATCTTTTTCTTGGAGTGGAAGAACACTTCTTCAGGAAGGGGAGAGAGGGCGCCGGGGAAGGTCATCACGTTGTAGCCTTCCATCATCTTGTTCATCAGGTCCGCTCCGCCGCCGTAGTTGAACCATGCGCGGAGGGCTTCGCCGGCCAGTGCGCCGGGACGGGAGCTGATCAGGCCTGCCGCCGACCACTTGTCGAGATTGTACATGGGGCAGGTGTAGCAGAGCTGCAGCACGTTCTCGTGGACGGCGTCGAGCTCCTTGTAGGCGGGAACGATGGATCCGCCGACAAAGGGCTTGATCTCCAGGCGGCCGCCGGAGGCTTCGGTGATGGCCTTGCAGAGCATGTCATGGTAAATCTGGGACGGGTCGGACGCGGGGCCGTGTCCGGATGATTTCCAGACGATCTTCTTCGGGGCGTCGGCGCCCTCGGCCACGGCGGGCATACAAGCTCCTACAACAAGGACGGAAACCAGCAGCGCGAACAACACTCTTTTCATAGCCCACATCTTTGTAACCTCCTTTGTATTTGGTGTTTCCCTACGGCCGGGGAGGAATTTCCCCGGCCCTAAACGACACCCTTTCAGAAGCTACCCGAAAAAGAGAGAACTGCCCGTCACGTTCCGGAAAAAGCCCGGGCAGACCGCCTCGAGGCGATCCATGACATCCTTCCCCGTACAGTGG
The DNA here is from genome assembly GCA_018436595.1 of Synergistaceae bacterium. Taxonomy (GTDB): domain Bacteria; phylum Synergistota; class Synergistia; order Synergistales; family Aminobacteriaceae; genus Aminivibrio. The sequence goes on from JAHDLC010000003.1 coordinate 11,238, forward strand.
GACATGCCGACGAAAAGAATGCCACTATTCTGAAGGTATTCGAGAGATTTTTCAAGACCGGTCCCTTTCGCCTCCACGAGATGGGTCCCGCCGAGAACGGCGAGAATGGGCCTTCCGAGCCGTTCTTTAACGGCGTCGAGCATGTTTCGCATTCCCGGGTGGGAGCATCCCAGGAGCACGGCGAGTCCTTCTCCCGTCTCGACTGCCAGGAGAATTTCATCATCAAAGGAATCGGGCACGAAGGCGCCGTCTTTTTCCAGGACAAACCGCGGATTGATTTTTTCCTCCGTGTGGATCCGGGGAAAACCTGAAAGAACGTGGATTCCGGGAAGAATCTCCTTTGCGGGGGCGGACGCGGTTACGGAAGTGATTCCCCTTTCGGAGAGAAAGGCTTCGTCAAAGTCGTTTCCAAGAAAATCGTATGCACCGTTCCGGAAGGCATACTTGGGGACGAAGAATCCTTCGCCGGTTATGAGGGTGAAGCCCCCGGCGGCGGAGCAGAGGGCGCGGAATCCGCCGGAGTGGTCGTAGTGCCCGTGGCTCAATATCACGTGGCCTGCACCGGAAAGGTTGATGTTCAGTTTCGGGGCGTTGTCAAGAAAGGCTCCCGACTGCCCCGTGTCGAAGATGACAATGTGTCCGTCCTTCTCGATGCAGAAGGAGATTCCGTGTTCCGTCGCCAGTCCGTGATGTTCACCGGGAGAATTTTCGATGAGGGTGGTGATCCGCAGCATGGTCATTCCTCCTCCGGGCGGCCGGCAGGCCGCTCCATGGAATCCCTGATGTCGCCGAGGGCATTGGTCAGGTGGCGCACCATCTCTTTTTCCGCCCGTTCCGGATCTCCGTCCCGAATGGCTTCAAACACTGCGTAATGTTCTCCCATGGTCTTCTCTATCCGGCCGGGAATGTGGAGGCTGGTGATCCAGCCTTCGGACAGGGATGAGGTCATGGTTTTCATAAGGCAGTAGAGGGTCCTGTTTTTCGTGGATCTGGCGATGAGGCGGTGAAATTCGCCGTCGGCCTTGACAAGGGCGGCGGTGTCCCCTGATTCCGCGTTCGCGGCAAAGGCACCGCAGGCCTTTTCCATGGCCCGGACGGATTCGGCGTCCGCTTTCGCGGCGGCGTGCCATGCGGCCCTGGGTTCGATGATGAGCCGAACCTCGAAGTGATCAAGCAGGGAGGTTTTGTTGTCCTTCAGCCACCCCCGGAAGGGGTCTTCCTCCTCACCGCATGGTTCGGCGATGAAAATGCCCTTCCCGTGCCGGACGGAGACCAGCCCCCTCACTTCGAGGATCCTGACCGCCTCCCGGATGGAGGACCGGCTGACCTCGAGCCTCCTGCCCAGTTCCGCCTCGGAGAAGAACCTGTCCCCGGGACTGAACTCCCCCTCGGCGATCATGGTTTCTATTGCGTCCACCACCTGCTCCGACAGCCTGGTTTTCCGTATCGGCGTCATGGTCCCTCCCGCCGCCGGAGGCGGCATACAGCATATCTACTCATCAGACAACCTGAATTCTACTCCCTTTTTCCTGAAAGTGTCAAGAAAAGAAAAAAAAGGCCCCGAAGGGCCGGGTGGTACGGTCCGGAAACGGTTTCCCCGGGTTTATTCCTTTCCTGTGCTGAACCGGTAGCCCGCACCGTGAGCCGTGAGAAGGTACACGGGTTTCGATGGGTCGTCCTCGATCTTCTGGCGGAGGCGCACCACGTGCTGGTCCACCGTCCGGGTGGTCACGTCGCAGTCGATGCCCCAGACCTCTTCAAGGAGAAGATCCCTGGTGAGGACTTTTCCTTCCCGGCCGGCGAAAAAACGGAGAAGGGCGTTCTCCCTGGGAGTGAGGGAAAAGGAAACATCTCCCCTGCTTCCCGTCATGGCGCCGAAATCGACTTGCACGTTCCCGAAGGCAAGGCGGCTTTCTTCCCCGGCCCCCTGTGTCCCGGCCGCAAGGGCTCCCCTTCGAAGGGCGGCCCTCACCCTGGCGAGCAGCTCCGCCATGCCGAAGGGCTTCACGATGTAGTCGTCCGCCCCCAGTTCGAGGCCCACAACCCTGTCCACCTCCTGCCCCTTGGCGGTCAGCATGACCACCGGGACAACGGCGTTTTCTCCCCGGATGGCCCTGCAGACGTCATAGCCGCTCATCTTCGGCATCATGACGTCAAGAAGCACCAGGTCGGGAGAGTTCCGGCGGAACAGCTCCAGGGCCTCGGCGCCGTTTCCAGCCGGGATGACTTCGTACCCCTCGCTTTCGAGAAGGTCCGCCACCCCGGTGAGAATGGCCCGGTCGTCCTCGGCTACAAGAATCCGCTCCTTCATCCTCTTCTCTCCTTTCCTTCCGGAAACGCAAGGGGAAGCACCAGGGAGAAAACGCTCCCTCCCCCTTCCCTCGGGTCGTACTTCACATCCCCGCCGTGCCTTCTCGCAATGTCCCGGGCGATGGCAAGCCCGAGCCCGGCCCCGCTCCTCGGCGCCGCGAGGGAATCATCCCCCCGGAAGAACTCCTGGAAAATCTTTTCCCCGAGCCCGGGGGGCACTCCGGAGCCCCTGTCGGCCACCCTCACAGCGGCCGTTTCCCCTTCCCTTCCGCAGCAGACGGTGACTTCCCGGACTGCGGGGGAATACTTCTCGCTGTTTGACAAAAGGTTCATCAAGACCTGCCGGAGGGCCTCGCTGTTTCCGAGGACCGGCAGGGGACCTTCAGCGGAAAAGCCTGACACAAATCCGTTTTTCGCCAGGTGGGGCTCAAGCTGCGCCAGGGTATCCTCCGCCAGGGCCGCGAGATCCAGCCGTTCCATGGGAAGGGGACGGATGTCCGCTCCTTTCCTCGAAAAGGCAAGGACGTTGTCAACGAGCCGGGAGAGCCGTTCCGTCTCTGACACCATGGTCCTGAGATACTCCTTCCTGCGCTCCTCGCTCTGCTGCCTTCCGGAGAGAAGCATTTCAGCGAACAGCCGGATGGAGGTCAGCGGGGTCTTCAGCTCGTGGGAGACGTTCGCCACAAAGGTCGTCTTGTTCGCCGCGAGGCGCATCTCGGCGGAGAGCATCCTCATGATCACCCCCGCGCCGGCGAGGATGACCACGAACAGGATTCCGGTGAGCAGCCAGACGGCGATGGTGGCGAATCTCGCCCTGGAGGCTGCGAGGCCCGGATTGGTAAGCCACGCCCCTGCCTCCCAGCGGGGAAGGAGGGGGGAAATTTCCCTGGCGACGAAGGGACGGCGCCAGTCGGCTCCTGACGGAAGAGGGGGAGAGACAAGAGGGTTTCCCCGGTCATCCAGGACGGTGAGCACCCGGATATCCGTCAGGGCTTCGGGAGCCGCCCCGGCAATACGGTCCCGCAGATCGTCCATGTCGATGGAGAAGCCCGCTGCCCCGCCGGGGACGTCCGTCCAGAAAATCAGCTCCAGTCCCCTTTCCGAGAGCCTTGGGAGAAAACCTCCCTCCGACTCGGAACGCAGGGCGGCGAAGCTCTTCCCCCGGGCCACCGTGCCGGACCGTTCCTCCCGCTCGGGAGAAGGGGCAGCCCCCGCCTGGGGGGCCACGTTCCGCTGCAGGAGGCTGAAACCTTCCTCCTCTGCCTTCCGGAAGAGTTCTTCGCGAAAAGCGGGGTCGGCAGCGGCCATGCTCTGGGCCATCTGCCGCTCAATCCCCCCCTGGGGTGCCGCCGCCTTCTTCGCAGGGGCGGGAAGGGGTGCCGCCGCGGTAACCGGCGGGGCCTTCAGGGGTCGGGCCACCCTGCCCGCAGTCCCGGCCGGCAGTTCGGCATGGAGGCCCTCCCCGGTGTCCTCCCGGGGACTCGCTTCTTCCGCGGCGGGCTGGGAAAGAGGCGCGTAGGAAAGGGCGGGCGGAGCCTCCCCCATCTCCTTCCGGTAGACCCCCGCAATGGAGTCGTACACCTGCATTTCCTCCCGGTCTTCCAGAAAGGGACCGAAGGATTGAAGAAAAGCATCCAGGCGGGGATGGTATCCGTCGGGAACGAAAAGCCTGCCTCCCGTCACGAAGAAGGGAAAGGCCGCAGGGGAAGGGGACGTCCCCCATCCTTCCAGGGCTTCCGGCCCGGAAATCCTTTCCGCCTGCCTTTTCAAATCCCCGGCAAGACTTTCGAGCAGGGCCGAAATCTTCTGGGCCGCGAGGTTCACCTCCGCCAGGAGGGCAGCTTCAAGGCTCCGTTCGACGTAGACCGCTTCCCTGTCGGCCGCCCTGAGGGAGAGAAGGCTCAGGGCGATGCTCGGAAGGAGCACCGCCAGTACGAACACGAGAACAAACGGAAGTGGAACGGGCAGGCCGCTCCCGGCTCTTGTGCGCTTTTTTCCGTTCATGGCCTTCCCCTCCCCTCCGGGCGGCGGGAGAGAAAGTCCTCTCCCCCGCCGGATACTCTTTTTACTTTTCCTCTTCGTCTTCCACGTCACCGCTCACGGGAGCCTGCTGGTTCTTCTGCGTGTAGGCGTCGTTGAGAACTGCCTTCCTCTGGCTGCTGGAAAAAACCCCCGCTTCGAGCAGGCTTTCCGCCAGTTCTTCGAAATAGCCCGCCTCCTGCTCGAGTTTCGGGGCGGCGGAACCGGCAGCCGGAGCCGCGGCCTGGAGCTGTTTCGTCCGTTCATCGAGAAGCTGTGCCGCCTCCCTGGCTTTCCCCTCGTCGGCCAGCCGGACGGCCGCTTCCCGTATCTCGGCGTTCCTGGCCAGTTCGGCCTGGGAGAGGATGTCAGACCGCCGGTTCTTCTCCACCGCCCCGGCATCTCCCGAGAAGGAGACCGCAAGCTCCGCGTTCTTCCTGACCACGGTCCCCGACGCGGCGTCGGCGTACTCCACTTCCAGCTCCGCGGCCTTCAGAACAGTCCCGTCCTGTCCCTCGGGAAGCTCCACCTCGAAAAGGGCATACTTTTCTCCTCCGTACAGGTTGTCGATGGCAACTTCAAGAGAGCTTCCCTCCACCTTCCCCTGCCGCCCGATGACCCGCACCGGCCGGACGCCCTCGGGACACCGGAGGGTCACCCTCACTTTCCGGGCCGTCACCGTAACGGCATCCTCCAGATCCCTGGCGAATATCTCGGGAAGCATCCCGCCGTGCCTGGCAAAATAGGCGTTTCCGCCGCTTTCGGCAGCCAGGGCGGTCATCAGGTCTTCATTATAGTCCAGGCCGAGGCCGATGGTGGTGATGGTGATATCCTGGCGGGACAGGTTCCTTCCCAGGGCCGCCAGGTCCTCCGTCGAGGAGGGCCCCACGTTGGCGATGCCGTCGGAGAGCAGCACGATCCTGGGGATGTATCCCTCGTCGATGAAGGGCTGCAGTTCGGCGGCTCCCGTCACCGTTCCGTGATAGAGCGCCGTGGACCCTCCCGGCCGAAGGCGCTGTATCGCCCTGTAGAAAGCGGGGTCGTCCTCCCCGCGGCCCACGGTCCGCGCCCGGACGAGCACGGAAGCCCCGTCGTCATAAACCACAACGGCGGCCACGTCCCGGGAGTCCAGCATCTTCAGGGCTTCAAGGGCTCCCTTCTTCGCGTTCTCCATCTTGCCGTCCGACGCCATGGACCCCGATTTATCCAGCACCAGGGCAACGGCGAGGGGGGCACGCTCGCGCACCTTTCCTGAAGGCCGCACCAGCGCCCGGACGACAACCCGCTGGCCCCTTTTTCCCGCCGGGGCGACCGGATAATCGGCCCCCGCCTCGAAGAGGACGGCCTCTTCTTCGGCGTAAAGCTCCGCTGAAACCGCCGCCCGGGGCAAAGAGGAAAAAAGGACCGATGCAGCCAGGGTAAGCACCATTGTTTTTCTGAACATGATCAACCACCTCCTGGACAGAAGGATAGCCCGGGAAGGGGGCGGATGTGTCAGGGCGGTGTCACCTTCATGTCACGGAGTTGTAAAATCTCCCTTCTTTCCCGCCGGGGCCATGTAGACCACGAATTCGTCCTTCCCGTCCGCCCCGACCAGCCTGTCGGCGGCATCCTGGTCATAGGCCGCGATGGCGCAGGTCCCCGCGCCGATGGCCTCGCAGGCGAGGTAGAGGTTCTGGCAGATATGACCGCCGTCCAGGGCGATGACCTTTACGGAAGCCTCCGAATAGCGCCATTCCGTCCTCCAGGGAAGGGCCGTCCAGAAAAAGGTCACCGCTCCCTTCCCGGCGAATTTCTGACCGAGGGCCGCCCGCGCCGTCTCCTCCTCGAGACGGTCCGGATGCCCCAGGGGCAGAAGGGCATGCTCCAGGGGAAGGTACCGATAGAGTCCCTTCTCCAGGCCCTCGACCCGGAAGACCGCCAGGTACGTCTCGAAGGGATGCCTGCACCCCGCCGACGGGACGGTGCGGTACGTCCGCACCGGGTCGGATTCGCCCCGGACTCCCTGGGTTGCCCAGAGCAGGAAGGCCAGTTCTTCGAGTGAAAAGGGCCGGTTGGAGAACTGCCTCACGGACCGACGGCGCTCCATGGCCTCCCGAAGGGACAGATCACCCACGGCGGTCCACTTCTCCGGTCCGGGCAGGGAAATCCGGGCCGCATCCCCGGGGACCGGCTTCTGCACGGGAGGCGGCGGAGCCCCCAGATTCTGGGCAGTCCTGGAAAAATCCACGGACCGGCGCACCGTATCCTTCAGGAAGAAGCGGAGCTCTTCCCTTGCTGTTGTGTCGTCCACGAAAAAACCTCCTTCGGCATTTCTGTTTTTCTGATTGTAGCAACCGTTCCTTCCCCTCTCAAGAGCCGGAGAAAAAGCGTTCTGTTGCAAAAACCCTTCTCTTTTGCTAGAGTTTCCCGGAGAAAGTTATCACAACTTTCCGAATTCACTTGATCCAACGGAAGGGAGGGAGGTTCTTCGGGTACAAGGCACGAGCAGAAAGACCTGAGAAGTGTTGTGCTGTACGAGTCTTCGCAATACGGTGTGAAAAGGAGGCTGAATGCAATGGCAGGCTTCACCAGAAAAACGGTCCTGGTTCTGCTGGCTGCGGCTCTTGTTCTTCTCCCCGCGTCCGCTCCCGCCGTCGAACCATCCCTCGCCGAGATCTACTCCATCCTGAAGACGAAGGAGTTCGTGGACCTCACCCACACCTTCGACACCGAAATCCCTCACTGGCCCGGCTTTCCCCAGGAAAAGCGGGAGACCATCTACTGGTACGACAAGGGTGTGGGCACCATAGGGTACGGCTTTTTCGCCCAGGTTTTCTCCCACGTGGGACAGTGGGGAACCCACTGTGACGCCCCGGCCCATTTCGCAAGGGGGAAACGGACCCTCGACCAGATCGGCGTGAAGGAAATGCTTCTTCCCCTTGTGGTTTTCGACGTTCATGAGAAGGCTGCGGCAAATCCTGATTACGCCCTCACCCTTGAAGACGTGAAGGAATGGGAGAAAAAACACGGCCCGGTGCCGGAAGGAGCCTTCGCCGCCATGAGGACCGACTGGTCGAAACGGTGGCCGGACGCCGCCGCCATGAGAAACGCCGACGCCGCCGGCACGGCCCACTATCCGGGCTGGAGCCTGGAAGCCATGAAATACCTCTTCGAAGAGAGGAAAATCACCGCCTCGGGCCATGAGCCCACGGACACGGACCCCGGGGTTTCCACGTCGAAGGGAGACTACACCTGCGAGGCCTATGTCCTCGGCCAGGACAGGTACCAGATCGAGCTCCTCGCCAACCTGGACAGGGTACCGGAAAACGGCGCCCTCGTCGTGGTGGCCTTCCCCAAGCCCTTCTTCGGCTCGGGCTTCCCCGCCCGGGTCTTCGCCATTCTCCCGTAGAATTGACGCGGCGGCCCTGATTCAGGAGCCGCCGCATATCCGGATTTATTCATACACCACCAGGAGACCGTCACCCTCCACCCGGACGGACAGAAGCCTCCGGACGCCGAGACGGTTCAGCGTGGGCCGTACGGCGGCCTCAATCGAGCTCTCCGCCGCCTCCCTGACCTCACGCGACAGGAGCGCCGCTTCCACCTGCCGCTTGACCTCGGTGTTTATCATGTTCCTCAGGTAATCCACTATTCCCCGGCTCAGAATTGCGTTGTCCACAAATTTCCAGAAGCCGTGGAGGGTGATTCGGATGTCCGGGGAAACCGTCACCTGGTCGTAACTGATCCTTCCGTTCCTGATAACGGGCCTGAGGGACAGGGTTATTTCCATGTGGACGATATCCACGTCCGGCGGGGAATCGTACCAGTTGGGCCAGGTGTATTCCCAGCCCCGTATCTCGTAATCCCCTCCTGTCTCGAAAATGACTTTTCCGGCTATCTTTCCTGCAGCGATACCCGTTCCGGAAACGAAACGCAGGGATCTCGGCCCCCCGAAATCCGCATTGATGTCGTTCAGGTAATACCAGCTCCGGGTCGCTCCGCTGCCGTAGTGGAAAAAAGGAGGAGTAAAGACCGTCCGCCACTCCCCGATGCTGATAAACGAGTCGTCTCTCCTGGCAGGTTCCCTGTCAAGCTGAAAGTCATCCGTCGGCCCGGCGAAATTGTTCAGCCGGATCCGCCCCCTCAGGCGGTCTCCCAGGACCGGAAGCACCAGGCTGCCCGGAAGGCGCATGGTCCGTACGGGAAGAACGGAAACCGGCATAAGAGGACCCGCGTTATTTCCCTCGTCCGATTCCCTCACCCTGTTGTCAGGGTCGATGACGAGGCGGAACCGCACACGGGCGCCCGCCAGCGAAACGGGCAGCTTCAGGACGATCCGGTCAAAGACGGCCATTTGTCCCGGGGCAAGCCCGGCGCTTCTCCCGGCCTCCGGGGGGTCGGGAAGGATCGTGCCGGTTCCCGGAGTACCTCCCCCGGCCATCTGGTAGGCGGCATGGACGGAAAAGGGTCCCGACGGGGCGGTTCCGCTGTTTATGACGGTCACGATGAATTTCTCCCGCCCTCCTCTGTATTCAACGATCTGTTCCCCCTCGATGGAGAACGAAAGCGGGGGCGTCTGGTTCCAGACGCGAAGATCGGGGGTGCCTGCCGAAAGAACGGCGTCCGCCCACGGAGAAGCGTTGTTCGTTTCGTCCGATTCCCGCACCCTCCCTGCAGGATCTGCGAATTCCTCGCCCGCCGTGCTGTCGGCTACGGCCCTGAGGCGGATCGTGGTTCCCGAGTAGGAAGCGGGCAGCACAGCCTCGCCGGTGAAGGTCACGGTGCTGGCCGGCGGCGCCCCTGGGGGAAGGGGTGCGGAGGTCATAGGATAAGAAACAGACCGCTGCCCCGGCACCCGGAAAGCCGCTCCCCCGCTGTTCAGAAGCCCCGGACGGCCTCCGGACACCACTTCAAATTCGACCGAAACCTTGAACAGGCCTGCCGCAGTCGTCCCCCTGTTCTGGACCGTAACCGAAAGAGGAATGACTATCTCGCCGCCCCGTTCAGCAGGACCCCCCCTCCGCGCCACCCACGGCACCAGGTCGGGGAGGCCCCAGGCCCCGGAGGCCGGCGACAGAACAAGAAGCATCACAGACAAAAGAAGCAGCATTCTCCGCTGTCTCATGAAAATACCCCCTTTCACTTTTCCGCTCTCCTCTTCCTTCGCAGAACCATTTCACGGAATATTGTCTGAATATTATATCTCTTTTTCCGGTTTTTTCATGGAGAACATCACATCCCGAGGAAGGGCTTTGGGGGAAAGAACGAGAGGGCAGAGGTGAAGGGGAAACACACTGGGCAGGCTGCGTTCCAGGGGCGGGCTCCGGTCCGCCTTTTTCCTTTCCGCCCGAAGGCCGATACTCAAACAGCACTGCAAAAAAACAGGAAGGAGAAACCCATGAACCTGAACCGGACTGCCCTTGCCGCCCTGCTGCTCTTCCTTCTGCCGGCTTTCCCGGCCCGGGCCGGGGAGCATCCATTCTGGGCTGCTGACAGGAGGGAAAATTTCCGCATCCTCCTTCCGGGCGGATGGACGGTGAGGCGGCACCTGTCACAGGAACTGGCCCTGAGGGCCCGCTCCCGGGACGGAACAGCATATCTTGAGGTGCATGTCCTCAGGGAACCTTTTCCGACGGAAGCTGAAGCCGCAGACGGCTTCGGGGACCGGGATGATTTTCTCTCCCTCTCTCCCGTCGAGTTCTGGAGAGGGAGAATTGTTTCAGTCGGCGGAGAGGAAGGGATTGTGAGGAGATACAAAGTGAGCGTTGACGGCCGGCCCGCGGAGGCGTCGGCCGCCTGTTTCGGCCGGGACGGGACATGGTTCCTTGTTCTCGCCGTGGTCTCCTCAGATAGGGCAGGTATTTACGCCTCCGACCTTGAACAGAGTCTCAGGAGCCTTACTCTCCTGACGGCGCCTTCCGCTCCCGGGGACCCCATCGAAGGCCGGTGGAGGTGGCACAACGGACGCATTCTCACCCTCGGGAGGCACGGAAGGGTCGCTCCGTCATCCCTGGTAAGCTCCTGGAGAAGGAAGCCTCCTACGCCGGAAGAGGCCGCCGGTGCCTATCTCCTTTCCATTCCCGGTCCGGCGGGCGGAGAAGAGGAAGCGGTCCTCAGCCCCGACGGGAAGAAGCTTTTCCGGGTCTCAGGGGGCGAAAGGATACAGATCGCCGCACGGCTGGAATAAAAAGGACGGCGAAAGAGAAAGATCCTACCGGCCGAGAAACTCCGCCACCGCCACGGCAAGTTCCCCGGGAGCCTCGTAGACCAGCCCGTGTCCTCCCGGAAGCATCCTCAGCAGGGCCCCCGGAATCCCCCCTGCGAGGATCTCCCCCTCACCCGGGGGAATCAGCCGGTCCTCCGAGCCTTCCACCACCAGGACGGGCATGGCGAAGGAACCAAGCCTGCCCTCCAGGGACGGGCATTCCGCCAGGGCGGTCTGCTGTTCCCGGATTCCTTCAGCATGGGCGGCGAAGGAGGCCTCCAGGGTCTCCCGGAAGGCCCTGCGGAACGCGGGGCTCCATTTTCCGGAAGCAGGCAGCAGGGCCTCGGTGAGGGCAGTGGCCGGTTCACCCGAAGGAGCGTTCCTGTCAAAAATTGCACGGAACAGGTCGGGCCGCTTCCCGGCGACCCTCTGGTGGTCAGCTGAACCGCAGCAGAGAACCAGTCCGGATACCAGCTCCGGCCTGGCAAGGGCGAGCTCCGCCGCCACAGAAGCTCCCATGGACCACCCCAGCACCGCGAGGGGAACCCCCGCAGCCTCCGCCACTGCTGCGGCATCCTCCGCAAATAGGGCGATGGAGGATCGCGAACTCCCGAGGGTGCTTCCTCCCAGACCCCTCGGGTCGTAGACCACCGGGGCGATCCCCCGGGCGGAAAGCTGCCTCGGAAAGGCCGTTCCCCAGCAGTCCCCGTCGCCGCCGAACCCGGGGACGAGAAGAAGAGGGCGTCCCCCTTCTCCTGCCGACCACCTGATCCGGGCGCCGTCCGGCCGTTCGATGCCGTTCCATTCCTTCCGTCTCCGCCGTTCCGTCATGACACCCTCTCCAATGACGGCCGGGCTGCATCCCCGGCTGAAAAATTTCCCGGACATTATACCTCTTCATATACCCCTCAATGGTATTTTGTGATATGCTTCTGCCGTTGGCAAAAAGCGGCCATTGACCCCTTCGCCAAAGGGGGATATCATGGCGGAAACAAGGCTCTTGTCCGCTTTTCGCCGTCCCTGATCACCCGCTTTCCCGGGCTGGGGGTTCCCCCTTCCGGAGAACAAAGGAGGATGACCGTGGAATTCCGAAGAGTCCGGCTGGCCCGATCCACAACAACAAACCCCTGGGACAACCTCGCCCGGGAAGAATACCTCGTGAACCTCTGCGGAGACGACGAGGCCATCCTCTACCTCTGGCAGAACGCCCACACCGTGGTGGTGGGGCGGAACCAGAACCCCTGGGCGGAATGCCGCCTCGACCTCCTCGAGTCGGAGGGGGGCAGGCTCGCCCGGCGCTCCACCGGCGGCGGGGCGGTCTACCACGACCTCGGCAACCTCAATTACTCCTTCATCCTGCCCCGGCGGGCCTACAGCATGGAACGGCAGCTCGGAACGGTTCTCGGAGCCCTCCGCACCCTGGGCATCTCCGCGGAATTCTCCGGAAGGAACGATTTGGTCATCGGCGGCAGAAAGTTCTCCGGCAACGCCTACCAGATCACCCGGCACAAGGGGCTCCATCACGGCACCCTTCTCCTCTCCGCCGACATGGCAAAACTCTCAAGATACCTGAACGTGGACCCCGAAAAACTGAAGACCAAGGGCGTGGCCTCGGTGGCTTCCAGGGTAATGAACCTCCGGGACGCTCTCCCCGGCCTCTCCCTGGACGACCTTCTGGATGCCCTTGAAAAGGAGTTCCTTGACCGGTACAGGGCGCCTGAAGTTCTCCGGGAGACGAAGGAGCCGGAAGGGGAAGAATACGCCTCGCTGGCGGAACGGTACCGGAGCCGGGAATGGCGCCTCGGCCGGTCGCCTGACTGTGCCGTGACGGTGCGCAGGCGGTTTCCCTGGGGAGGGATGGAGATCCGGCTCAACGTGAAGAACGGCCATGCAGCCGATCCCGTAGTCTTCTCCGACGCCATGGACGGCGAGATGATCCTGTCCCTCGGAAAAATCCTGGAAGGCGTGCCTTTCAGATGGACGGAAATGGCGGAAGCTGTCCGGAAGGCCTTTCCGGACAGCCCGGAAATGGCCGAAACAGCCCTTTGGCTGGAAGAGGCCCCCATCAGCGGAAAAAAGGAGGCAGATGAATGAAGCGCACTCCAATGTACGAGCGGCACATCGCGGCAGGCGGCCGGATGGTGGACTTCGGCGGCTGGGAGCTGCCGGTCCAGTACGATGCCACCGGCATCAAGACGGAACACCTGGCGGTCAGGTCAAAGGCGGGGCTCTTCGACGTCTCCCACATGGGGGAGATCACCGTTAAAGGGCCGGGCGCGGAGAAATGGCTTTCCCGCCTCGTGACAAACGACATCTTTGTCATGAAGGACTTCCAGGTGCAGTACAACATCATGTGCACCGAGGCGGGAGGTGTGGTGGACGACCTGCTCGTCTACCGGTACGGCCCGGAGAAGTTCCTCCTGGTGGTGAACGCGGCCAACGTGGACAAGGACTGGGACTGGCTGAGGAAACACCTTCCCGGCGACGGCGTCATCCTCGAAAACATTTCCATGAAGACCGCCGAGACGGCCCTCCAGGGGCCCGCGGCGGAGGCCATCCTGGCCCGGGCCGCCGATTTCGACCCCTCAGCCCTCAGGTTCTTTACCTTCACCGACGGCGTTTCCGTGGGCGGCATCCCCGCCATCGTCAGCAGGACCGGCTACACCGGAGAGGACGGGTTTGAAATCTACGTCCCCTGGGAGAGAGGAGCCGAACTGTGGGATCTCATCCTCGAAGCCGGGAAGGACGCAGGCCTGATCCCCATCGGCCTCGGCGCCAGGGACAGCCTCCGGTTCGAGGCGGGACTCCCTCTCTGCGGCCACGAGTACACCGACATCCTGGGCCCCCTGGAGGCAGGGTTCGGCTTCTTCGTCAAGGTGGACAAGCCCGGCGGCTTCATCGGCCAGCCCGTGCTGAAGCGGCAGAAAGAGGAAGGGCTCCGGCGGAAGATCGTGGGCCTGCGCCTGGAGGACAAGGGGGTGCCCCGGGCCGGCATGGATGTGGCCGACCCGTCGGGAAAAATGGTGGGCACGGTGACCTCCGGGGGATACTGCCCCTCCCTGGACGCCAACATGGCCCTGTGCTGCGTGGAGACCCCCGCGCCGGCGGAAGGCGAAAGCCTGAGCGTCGTCATCCGGGACAGGCCGAAACAGGGCGTGGTGGTGAAGCGCCCCTTCTACGACAGGAAATACAAAAAATAGGAACGACAATCCCAGGAGAGACAAAGGAGGACAAAGAAAATGGCGAAAATACCCCAGGATCTCAGGTACACGAAGGATCACGAATGGATCAGGATGGAAGGCGCCACGGGCGTCATGGGCATTACCGACTACGCCCAGCACGCCATGGGCGACATCGTCTACGTGGAGCTTCCCGATGAAGGCAGGGAGGTCAGGGCCGGGGAGGACTTCATCGTCGTCGAATCGGTGAAGGGAGCCAACGACGTGTTCAGCCCAGTATCCGGGACAGTGGCCGGGGTGAACGGCGACCTCGACGGAGCCCCAGAGCTGCTGAACGAGGATCCCTACACCAACTGGCTCGTCCGCCTCGAGGTCGCCGACCCGGGAGAACTCGACTCCCTGCTTGACGCCGGGGCCTATGCCAAGCTCGTCGAGGAGCTTGAAGCGGAAAGCGAATAGGGGAGACCGCCATGAGCCGGTACATTCCCGCCACGGCGGAAGACCGGCGCCGTATGCTGGAATACCTCGGCGTCGGCTCCATTGACGACCTTTTCTCGGGTATCCCGGAGAAGGTCAGGCAGAACAACCTTCCCGACCTCCCGAAGGCCCTTCCGGAGGCGGAGATGCTCCGGGACCTCAGGAAACTGGCCGGGAGCAACAGGAACGCCGACGACCTGCCCTGCTTCCTCGGCGCGGGCGTCTATGACCATTTCATCCCCGCCGCCGTGGACAGCGTCGTCTCCCGGGGTGAATTCACCACGAGCTACACCCCCTACCAGCCGGAAGTGGCCCAGGGAACTCTCCAGGCCATCTTCCAGTACCAGACCATGGTCTGCGAACTCACAGGCATGGAGGTCTCCAACGCCTCCATGTACGACGGGGCCTCGGCCGCCGCCGAGGCGGCGGTTCTCGCGGCATCGGCGACGAAGAAAAGCAGGATTCTCTGGGGACGGAACGTGAACCCCCAGACGAGGGACGTGCTCCGCACCTACTGCTGGAGCAGGAAGCTCGAACACGGGGAACTGCCCGCCGAGAACGGGCGGATCGACGCAAAGGCCCTGGAGAACGCCCTCGCAGCGGGCGACGCGGCGGCCCTTGTGGTCCAGTCCCCCAATTTCTTCGGTTCTGTCGAAGATCTGAAATCCCTGGCCGAAAGGGTCCACGGGGCGGGAGCCCTGCTCATCGTCTCCACGGACCTCCTCGCCCTCGGCCTCCTCGAAGCTCCGGGAAAACTCGGCGCCGATATCGTGGTGGGCGACGGGCAGTCCGTCGGCAACGCCATGAGCTTCGGCGGCCCCGCATTCGGATTTATCGCTGTCAACAAGCCCCTCATGCGAAAAATGCCGGGCCGCATCTGCGGCCAGACCGTGGATTCCAAAGGACGGCGGACCTTCGTCCTGACCCTCCAGGCCCGGGAGCAGCACATCCGCAGGGAGAAGGCCACGTCGAACATCTGCTCCAACCAGAACCTCTGCATCGTCGCCGCGTCAGTCTATCTCAGCCTCATGGGCCCCGCCGGACTCCGGGAGATCGGCGAACAGATCATCGCAAAAACCGAGTACGCCCTTTCACAGCTCGAAAAAACGGGGAAATTCCGGAGAGCCTTCCCCGGGGTCCCCTTCTTCCGGGAGACGGTGCTCCTTTGCGACGAGCCCGTCGAAAAGCTGAACCGGCGTCTTCTCGACGCCGGGATCATCGGCGGATACTCCATAGAGTCCAGGTACCCACGGCTGAAGAACGGCTGGCTCCTGGCCGTGACGGAAAACAGGACGAAGGAAGAAATCGACCGCCTCGCGGCGGTCGCGGGAGGTGACGCCTGATGGCCCGCACAATGGAAACTCTCTTTGAATCGAGCCGTCCGGGAAGGAAAGGCTACGCCCTGCCGGAGCTGGATGTCCCCGCCGTGGACTGCGGGTCCGTCCTGGAAGGCTTCTGCCGTGAGACGGCCCCCAGGCTGCCCGAGATGGCCGAGGTGGACGTGGTCCGCCACTTCACCAGGCTCTCGAAGCTGAACTACTCCGTTGACGAGGGATTCTACCCCCTCGGTTCCTGCACCATGAAGTACAACCCCAAGATCAATGAAGTCGCGGCAAGGATGCCAGGCTTCTCCCGGATCCATCCCCTCCAGCCTGTGGAGACGGTCCAGGGGGCTCTCAGGCTCATGTACGACCTCAGCGCCATGCTCGCCGAGATCACCGGCATGGACGCCGTCACCCTCCAGCCCGCCGCGGGCGCCCACGGCGAGCAGACGGGGCTGATGATGATCAAGGCGTGGCACGAAAGCCGGGGGGACACGAAAAGGACAAAGGTCATCGTTCCCGATTCCGCCCACGGAACCAACCCGGCTTCGGCGACGGTCACCGGGTTCGATACCGTGGAGGTGGCCTCCGACGCCGACGGCATGGTGGACCTGGACTCGCTGAAGTCGCTCATGGACGATTCCGTGGCGGCCCTCATGCTCACCAACCCCAACACCCTGGGGATCTTCGAGAAGCACATTCTGGAGCTCACCGAGACCGTCCACAGGGCGGGCGGCCTGGTCTACTACGACGGCGCCAACGCCAACGCCATCATGGGCAAAACCCGCCCGGGCGACATGGGCTTCGACGTCCTCCACCTGAACCTCCACAAGACCTTCAGCACCCCCCATGGCGGCGGAGGCCCCGGAGCGGGGGCGGTGGGGGTGAAGGCCGAGCTCGAGCCCTTCCTGCCCGCGCCGGTGGTCATCCTCCGGGACGGCCGGTATGCCCTGGCCGGAGACAGCGAACGGCCCAGGACCATCGGAAGGGTCCGGAGCTTTTTCGGAAACTTCGGCGTCCTCGTCCGGGCCTACACCTACATCCGCACCCTCGGACCGGATGGCATTCGGGAAGTGTCGGAGATGGCGGTGCTGAACGCCAATTACCTGGCGAAAAAGCTCAGCTCAGTCTACCCCCTGGCCCACAGGGGACACTGCATGCACGAATTCGTCCTGAACGGCGGCCCCCTGAAGCACGAAACGGGCGTCAGCAGCATGGACGTGGCCAAGGCCCTCATCGACGCCGGGTACCACCCGCCCACGGTGTACTTCCCTCTCATCGTCCCGGAGGCCCTCATGGTGGAACCCACGGAGACGGAATCCAGGGAGACCCTGGACCGGTTCGCCGAGACCATGGAAGCCATCGCGGCGAAGGCGAGGGCGGAGGGGCCGGAGGCCTTCCACGATCTCCCGGTCACGACGCCCGTCTCCAGGCCGGACGAGACCACTGCGGCCCGCAATCCGGTCCTGCGCTGGCAGTTCGAAAAATAGCCCATTACGGAAACAGGGGGCGCCCGGGCGGCGCCCCCTTCGTTCAGGACCGCCTCTTCACGGGCTGAAGTCCTGCGGAAGGAGAGAGAGACATGTACGATCTGGTAATCCTCGGCGGAGGTCCCGGAGGCCTCCGGGCCGCCGAACTCGCGGCGGCCGCCGGGCTGAAGACCGTCCTCATAGAAAAGGACCGCCTGGGAGGCGTCTGCCTCAACCGGGGGTGCATCCCCACCAAGGCCCTTTACGCCCATATCGTCGGCGGGAAGGGCCCGAGAGAAGGGCTGTGGTCCAGGGTGGAAGCCGTCATGGACAAGCTCCGCCAGGGTTCGGCCACGGCCCTCCGCATGGCCGGGGCCAAAATGGTCCGGGGAACCGGCACGGTGACTCAATGGGAAGGGGAAAAGAAAGTCTCCGTCAGGAAGGAGGACGGGAGCGAAGAGGAAATCACCGGCGCCCGGCTGCTGCTGGCCACCGGAGCCCGGTCGGTCCGGCCCTCCTTCGGGGGCAACGACCTGCCGGAAGTCCTCACCGGCGACTGGGCCATCACCGACCCCGCCCTCTGGGACCCGGAACGGAACGGTGAGGTCCGCACCGTGGCGGTCCTCGGAGCGGGGGTCATCGCCATGGAGATGGCCATGATGCTCCAGGACCTCGGGAAACAGGTACTCCTGCTGAAACACTCGGACCAGATCCTCCGCCGCCTGGACGGGGACATCAAGAAGAAGACCGTCCAGATTCTCAAGAAACGGGGGACCCTCATGCGGGACTACGTCCGCCTGCAGGAAGCCTCTCCCTCGGACGGGAAACTGATCCTCCGGGGAACTTCGAAGGACGACCCCTTCGAGGAGACCTGCGACCGGCTCATCCTTGCCTCGAGCATGGAGCCTGTGCTGGACGGCTTCGGCCTGGAAAACAGCCCGGTGAAAACAGTAAAGGGCGCCATCGCCGTCGATTCCTCCCAGAGGACCTCCGTGGAGGGGGTCTATGCCGTCGGCGACTGCACCGGCGGCGCCATGCTCGCCCACCTGGCGGAGTACCATGCCCTCGCGGCGGTCAGCTCCATGACCGGCGGGAATTACACCGTCGACTACGACGCCGTCCCCGCCTGCGTCTTCATGAACCCCGAGGTGGGGACCGTGGGGCTGACAGAAGAGGAAGCCCTTGCCCGGGGCGGGGAAATCGTCTCGGCGAAAGCCTATTTCGCCGCCAACGGCATGGCCCTCTCCCTCGGAGAAAGCGACGGCTTCGTGAAGGTGGTGGCCAGGGCTTCGGACAAAACCCTCCTCGGAGTCCACATCATGGGCCCGGAGGCAGCCTCCGTCCTCGGGGAAGCCGCCCTCGCCGTCTCCAGGAAACTTACCGCCGGGGACGTGGCTCGCTCGGTCCACGCCCACCCGACCCTGTGCGAATGCTTCCGGGATGCCTGCCTGCGCGTTCTGGAGAAGGAGAAATAGGCGGCAGGTCTACCGCTCGTCGATCACCGGCTTGATGTCCGCCACGGGCGTGCCGTCCAGGGCCTCCAGGGGAGCCACCCGGAGACGGCCGCCCTCCCTCTCCAGCAGGGTCACCCGGTGAAGGCCGATGGGGTTCGGCCTCGCGGGGGATCGTGTGGCGAAAACACCCTTCAGGGGCGCACCGGGATTCCTCCTGGGATGCACCTGAAGAACCGACCTGTCAGCCAGGTGCAGCCAGGTCAGGACCAGCAGCTCCCGCCCCGCCTCCAGGCCGTCCAGCCCTTCCAGAAAGGCAGGAAAAATCTCGATCTCCGCTTCGGGAGCGTCCTCGAATCCCTGTCTCGGGCAGTCCTCCCGTTTTTTCAGGGGCGAATGAACCTTTCCTATGGCCTCCACCCTCATGTCATCGCATTCCACATCCCAGACCTCCTCCGTCATCATGATACGCCCATACTCCGGCATATCCGTTTCTGCCGGCGCTGCACCATTTTATAGCACATTTTTTGATCAGCATACATCAAATTCTTCACCCTCTTTTTATTCAAAAGACCGATTCCGGCAGGCTCTGCCATGATGTACAATGCCGGTGAAAGAAACGAAACTCCACAACCAACCATCAAGGAGGCACCCAGGAATGAAAGCCATACTCGCAGGAGCCCTCGAAACGGGGCTCGGAACCGTACTGTCCAACGTGACCGTTTTCGTTGAAAACGGCAAAATCGCCGATATCGTGGAAGGACTCGACCCGAAAAACGCGGACGAGGTCATGGACGCATCGGAAATGGTGGTCACCCCCGGGCTCATCGATGCCCACACCCATATCGGCACCTACTGCGAAGGATTCCCCGAGAGCATGGAGGACGCCAACGACATGGTGACCCCCGTGGTTCCCCACCTCAGGATCCTTGACGCCATCTACCAGGACGACACCGCCTTCGCCGACGCCCTCGCCGGAGGCATCACCTGTGTCCAGACCCTCCCGGGAAGCGGCAACGTCATCGGCGGCCAGGGAGCCATCATCAAGACCGCCACGGCATCGGGAGGAAGGAAGAAAACGGCGGACGAGATGGTGGTGAAGGCCCCCTCCTCAATGAAAGCCGCCCTCGGGGAGAACCCCATCCGGGTGTACAAGGAGAAGCAGAAGCTCCCCAACACCCGCATGGGCAACGCCGCCCTGCTCCGCCAGGCTCTCGTGGAGGCGGAAAACTACAGGAACAAGATGATCCAGGCCAGGAGCAAGAACGAGCCCGCTGAACGGAACCTCCAGCACGAGGCCCTTCTCCCGGTGCTCGACGGCGACCTTTCCCTCTGCGTCCACGCCCACCGATGCGACGACATCGCCACGGCGGTCCGCATCGCGGGAGAGTTCTCCATCCCCTTCACCGTGGAGCACTGCACCGAGGGACACCTCATCGCCCCCTTCCTCGCCGAGAAAAACGTCTACGCCGCCGTAGGCCCCACCCTCACAGGCAAGCCGAAGCTCGAACTGCGGAACAAGACATGGGACACCCCCCTCGCCCTCTGGAAGGCGGGGGTCCACTTCTGCATCATCACCGACCATCCCGTGGTGCCCATCGAGCACCTCTCCGTCTGCCTTTCCCTTGCCGTCCGGGCCGGGCTGCCCCGTGAGGAGGCCCTCAAGGCCGTGACGATTTACGCCGCGGAGCACCTCGGCATCGCCGACCGGGTGGGCTCCGTCGAAAAGGGAAAGGACGCGGATCTCGTGATCTGGGACGGCGATCCCCTTGACGCCCGGAGCAGGGCCGTGGCGACCATCATTGACGGGGAGACCGTCTACTCCAGGAGCTGATTCATCCCCCGGACAGAGTTCGCCCCGGAAAAAAGGAGGAATGCGGGTTGGATATGGTCCACTTCATCACCATCACGGGGATAGACCATTACTACGGCAAGACACCCTTTGAAATCGGACGGATCGCCAGGCTCTCCAAGGAGCCGGAAAACCCCCACGACCCGGAGGCCATCCGCGTGGAGCTGCCGGTCATCGGCACCATCGGCTACGTGGCGAACAGCACGAACACCGTCTACCGGGGTACGGCCAGCGCGGGGCGCATCTACGACAAGATGGGGGACTACGCCTTCGCCCGGGTCTTCTTCGTCACCCACTCCAGCGCCATTGCCCTCGTCCTCTCGCCGGACGAAGTGGAGGAGATCGACTCAGGCAAAAAGGTCATCTTCACCGTGAACGACGAGGAGGAGCCCCCGGAGGCCGACGGCTAGCGAGGGGCCGCTCCGCCCGGACCCTGTCGTGAAAAAAACGGGCCTTCCCTTCCGCAGATCGCGGCGGGAAGGCCCGTTCGGTTCTTTCGTTTTCAGCTCCGGGGCGGAACCGGGACCGTGAGGCTTCCCTCCGGCAGGACCATATAGGAGAGGTCCTTCCCCCGCTCATGCTCGATGAGCCGCAGGGCATCCTCCACCGACGGCACTTTCACGGCGAAGAGCTTTTTCACTTCCGCGCCGTCCATGGACGTGACCATGTAGACCGTCTTCTCCGCGGCGACCTTGGCGAAGCCGAAGGCCTTGTGGCCTCCCATCTTGAAATCGGTCCGGATGCGCCTGACGATATCCTCCGGACAGGACGCGGCGTTCATCCACTCCTCGAACACGGCCTCTCCGTACCCTCCGGGACAGTCTGCCACGAGCACGATGGCGCCGCCCTTCTTCGTGGCCTTATCGGCATGGTCGAGGGCCTTCTGGGCCTGGTACATGTTGATGTCCCGGGGATGGCCGCAGGCACCGGCGACGGCCACGTCCGCGAGCCCCTTCACCGGAACCTCGTAGAGGCTCGCCGAGACGGCCACGGCTTCCCGCCACGCCTTCACCACGTCACCGGCGGCGACCTTCACCACGTCCTTCTTCTCGTTGACCACCACGTTGAGGATGAAATCCACCCCCACCATCCGGGCCGCCTCGATCATCTCGAGGTTCACCGGGTTGGAGTCCAGGTCCGGGAGGGCGTCCATGAGCTCCACCATCCGGGAATGGTTCCGCTCCACCGTCTCCTTCCACGCCACTCCGGGCAGGATGGACTTCCGCCCGCCCGAGTAGCCCGCGAAGTAATGGGGCATGACCACTCCAAGGGTGAGGACGAAATCCGCTTCCGCCACCAGCCTGTTGATCTTCAGCTCCGATCCCGTGGAGAGGGTGCCGGCGGAGACGAGGGAATCCATGTCGTCGGCGATGTGGGATACGATCCGGAATCGCCGGACGGTCTCTTCTCCGTACACCTGGAGGTTCTGCTCGTCCGTGTGGGGGTCGTGGATGCCCGTGGCCACGAGAAGGGTGACCATGTCGTCGGTGATGCCCGCCCGGGCAAAGCGGGCGAGCACCGGCGGAAGCAGAAGGCCGTAGGGCGTGGGCCTGGTAATGTCATTTACTATCAGGACAACCTTCCGGGGCTTTTTCCTCTCAAGGAGTTCGAGGAGGGGAGGCGTCCCCACGGGGCTGTCCAGCGCGTCCTCCACATCCCGCAGGGTGCAGGGCTTCAGGTTCGTCTCCGGCGGCAGGACCACCTGGAGGATCTTCGAATCCTCAAGGGTGAACGCCTCGGTCCCCCTGCCTCTTTTCAGCTGAAAATCCATCTCCATTCCCCCTTACCTGGTCCGGAGCACCGGACTCCCGGTCTCCGCTTCTTCCAGTTCAGCCACGGAGCGGGAGACGTCGGTCTCCGCCGCGCAGGCAAGATCCCTTCCAAACCCCAGGGCCAGAATCCTCCGGCCGTGGACGGACCGCCGGAGAATAGCCGCCATGTCGCGTCCGCCGGACCGCCAGACGTCCAGGGCCATGACCGCCCCGTCCTGGAGTTCGGCATCCCCTCTTCGCAGGAGGAGCTCCACGAGCAATCCGGCGCAGGCAGTGTCATCCAGGGCGGCCCGTCCGTGGAGCCCGGCGCAGAGAATGCCCACCGATCCGCCGTCCTCCAGGGAGGCTTCGAGGGCCGCGGAGGCATTCCGGGCGCAGACCGGCCGCACCGGTTTTCCGGAAGCGGCGGCCTTCAGGAGGGCCCTCGTCCCGTTGGTGGTGGCCATCACGGCCTCGGGCCGCCTCGAGGGGCCATATTCCAGCAGTTCCAGGGGAGAATTCCCGAGGTCGAACCCGGGAGGAGGAAGGGAGTTCCGCTCACCCATCAGGAGAGGATTACCGCCTTCCGCCGCCAGCCGGTCCCGCAGCAGAAAGGCATCCTCCACGGACGGGCACGGATGGAGAATTTTCCCCCCTCCGTCGAAGAAGGCGCACATGGTGGTCGTGGCCCGAAGAATGTCGATCACCAGCCAGCTGTCCGCATCCGGAAGGGTCTCTCCCGGCGAAAGGACCACGTCCGCCTTCACGGTCATGGCTTCGCCGCGAACTTTTCCGCCTCCTCCACGAGACGGAGGAACAGGGGAAGCATATCGTCCCCTCCGGACATCATCATCTCGGGGTGCCACTGGACCCCGACCACGAAGGACTCCCCCTCCATCTCGAGGGATTCCGTCACGCCGTCCATGGCCCGGGACGTGACCTTCAGCCCCCGTCCCACGTCCTTCACCGCCTGGTGATGGTAGCTGTTCACCGGAAAGGATGTTCCAAGGAGTTCGGCGATCACCGACCCCTCCTCGGCCACCACCGTATGGCTGGGGCAGGATCGCTTCCGGTTCTGGGAATGCTTCACGAAGGAATCGGGAATTTCGTCGAGATCCTGGTAGATGGTGCCCCCGCAGGCCACGTTCAGGAGCTGGATTCCCTTGCAGATGGCCAGAAGGGGCTGCCCCTTCGCCAGGGCCGTCTTGATGGTGCGGAGCTGGAAAATGTCGGTGTCCCGGTAGACGAATTCCAGGGCCCTGTGGGGCTCTTCGCCGTACAGCAGCGGATCGATGTCATACCCTCCCGATATGAGAAGAGCGTCGGCGCACTCCGTTTGCCTCTCCGCCACATCCTGCCCCCTCACCACCGGCAGGATGAGAGGGATGCCCCCGGCCCGCTCCACGGCGGCCACATAGTCGTTGTTCACGTAGCTTCTCTCCATGCCCGGGGAAAAACCTCCCTGCTCCACAAGCAGGTTCCCCACAATACCGATCACCGGTCGGCCCATGATCAATTCCTCCTGTTGTACGGATCGGCGGACTTCCGCCTGATCCAAGTATAGCGCCGGGGATGTCTTTTTCAAGTTGACATCGCCGGGAGGGAGGAGAATAATACCCCCCATGATCGTGGGAGAACGGGCCGGATGCAGCCCGGACAAGCTCCCGCCGGAGGAGAGTCGCCGCCATGAAGCCCATCCTGTCCTCATTCGCCCTGATAGCGTCAGGCCTGCTGCTCGGGTACGGAATCCGCCGTCTGTTCGAGAAGGGTTTCCTCGGTCCCGGCGAAAGGCTCGACCGTCTCCGGTCCTTCCTGCAGCGCCTCGTACTGCTGGGTCTCGGGCCCGTGACCTTCGTGGGAGCCCTCTGGATCGTGGAGATCAGGGAGCCGAAAATCGCCCTCCTCGCCCTCATAGGGGCCTTCTGCCACATTTTCGGGGGTGGGGCGGCGGCACTCATCGCCAGGCTGTTCAGAATGGAGGCCCCCCAGGCGGGAGCCTTCTTCTGCTGCGGCTTCTTCACCAACGTGGGGGCCATCGGCGGACTGGTGATTTTCCTGTTTCTGGGGGAAGAGGGATACGCCATGGTCCCCCTTTTCAAGCTCCTGGAGGAACTCGTCTACTACGGCATCGGTTTCCCCGCCGCCCGGCTCTACAGCGCCGGAGCGAAAGGCAGGGCGGATGGAAGCCTCGTCCCCCGCCTTCTCCGGGACCCCTTTCTCAGGGTGGCCGTCGGCGGACTGGTCCTCGGGGCAGCCCTCAACCTGTCGGGCATTCCGAGGCCCCCAATGTATTCCTCCCTAAACAGCCTGCTCATTCCTCTCAGCACGGTGCTCCTCCTCGCTTCCATCGGCATGGCCATGAGGTTCGGGGAAACCGCCCTCTACCTGAAGGAGGGGTTCACCATCATCTTTCTGAAATTTCTTCTCGTCCCGGCGGCCTGCGTCTCCCTCGCGGCACTGGCGGGCCTGAACGGCATCGCCGGCGGCCTCCCTCTGAAGGCCGTCCTCGTCCTTTCCTCCATGCCGGTCGCCTTCAACGCCCTTGTCCCGCCGTCCCTGTACGGCCTGGACCTGGACCTGGCGAACAGCTGCTTCCTGGTCTCGGTGCTCGGTCTGGCCGCCCTGCTGCCCGCCCTTCACTTCGCCCTGGACCTATTGTAGGGACGGCTGCATTTCGACGAGCTCCACCCTGCGGTTCTTGGCCCGGCCCTCCTCCGTCCTGTTGGACGCCACCGGGGCGAGCATCCCCACCCCTGCCGGAACGAGCCGTGAAGCGGCTATTCCGTAGCTCTCCCGGAGGGATTTCACCACAGCCTCCGCCCGTCTCCGGGAAAGGCCCATATTGTATTCCCGGTCTCCCGTGCTGTCCGTATGGCCCACGACAAGCACCCTGAGGTCCGGGAAGGTTTTCAGGAGCTTCGCCATCTCCTCCAGGGCTGCCTTCGACTCGGGCTTGACGTCCGCCTTGTCCGTGTCGAAATAAATACCATAGAGGGCGATTTTTCCTGAGGACTCCAGGCCCCTGGCCATCTCTTCCGACGTGACCGTCACCATTTTCGTCTCCATTGGCTTCGTTTCCACCATGTCGACCCGGCAGTAGGTCCGCCCCTTCTCCATTTTCGTCTCCGAGCCCCAGAAATTGTTTTCGAAAGCGCACACCGTCACGTAGACGTTTCCTTCCGTGCGGACAAGGCGGGCTGAGAGGAACTGCTGGTTTTTCGTCCTCTCGTCCCCGGGGATGGGATACTGCCTGTCCCGTCCGTACAGGGTCTCGGCAAAGCTGTCATAGGGGCCGAGTTCGTCCTTTGAACCGGAAAACAGGATCTCGTACCCCTTTTCCTTCAGCTCCCCCTCGTAGTTCCGGAACACCTCCAGGGCGCTCCGTCCCGCCGGGGCGACGTACAGAAGCCGCGCGGTCCTGCCCTCCGCCTTCTCCGAGGCGGTGAAGACATAGCGGTCGCCCCGGTATTCCGTCTTCCCCAGGGGGATGACCGTAACATCGTACTCCTTCGCCGAATACTGGACGATGAAGGACCCCTCGTACCGGCGGAGCAGAGGATAATCCTTTCCGCCCTTGATATCCGCCCCGGATGCGGGAGAAACCGGGAAGAACGACATGAGGAACACGAGAAGGAACCCCAGACAGCTGCCTCGACGCGAGAACATGAAACCCCCTCCTGCAATCTCAGAATTGTCCGCATATTATAGCCGAAAAAAACGGGATCCTCCCGTTTAGGGAGAATCCCGGCAAAAAAGTGTCTTCCGGCAGAAAGATTTACTTCAGCAGCGGGGCTATTCCAGCAGGGATTTTTGACCCGTCGCCCCAGGCTTTCGGCCCGACCACGTCCTGTCCCATATCTCTGAAGACCGCAAGGCCGCCCTCCGGGTCAAGGATGAATTTCACCAGCTCGAGGGCTGCGCCTGCGTTGGGGGCTCCTTTCGGGATGGTGAGACCGTAGACGATGGGTTCTCCCTTCACCGTCATCTTCTTGCCCGGCTCCTTTCCCGCCAGTTCCACCGACGCGGCCGAGTAGGCGTCCGCGAGGGCGGGTTCCATGAGGTTGATCTCCACGGGGAGTTCAAGGTATTTCAGGCCGTGCTGCACCGCCACGGACTTGTACTCGAAGGCGTAATCCATGGTGCCGCTCTCAACCATGGCCACGAGCTCGATGGCCTTCTGGCGGACGGCCCGCCCCTGGTGCTTCATGGCCTGTTCGTAGAGCCCCTGCTTTCCATAGAATTTTTCCGCGAGTTGGAGCACCATGAGGCTCCTGTAGCCGCAGGGATCGGCGTCGGGCTCCGAGTGCCCCCACCGCACGTCCGGCCGCAGCATGACCCCGGTCCAGTTCTCCGGACCGATCTCGTCGCCGTATTTCGACTTCGGTCCGTACATGAGCACAATGGCGTTGCTGGCGAAAAGAGCGTTCCAGTCCGCCGCCCCGGGACGGAGAAGTTTCTCGATGACCATGTAGTCCGCCGACAGGAACACGTCGCATCCGCCCCCGAGGTCGGTGATCTTCCGGGCAAGGGCCGCGCTCCCGCCCGACTCCCTCAGGATGTCAATATCCGGGTGGGCGGCCTCGTAGAGGGCCTCGATCTTCGCCATGGGCGCCGCGAGACTGCCGGCGTGGTACACCGTCACCTTTTCCGCCGCGAAACACCCGGGTGAAAACGTCAGAAGAAGAGCAAGAAGGAGAACCGATGAAAACCTGAACCGTTTCATACACAACACCTCCGCATATATGATGAGTTTCCTAAAAAACATGAACCGAATCCGGGGCTGCTGCGGCCACGCACCTTCCCCCCACGGGGACGCCGCCGGCGGCCACGACGGACGACAGGACGCTCGCCGAGAGGCGGATTCCGGCCTCCGTTTCGACGATGACCTCGAAAGCCATTCCCCTGGGAACAAGGGAGGCGATCCTCCCGGGAAAAGCGTTGGCCGTACCGTCCGGAACATCCCTGACGAGGGCCACGTCCTCCGGCCGTATGCCCGCGAGCCTGGTTCCGGCGGGTGATGATTCCTCCACCTCGAGAACCGCCCCGTTGCCAAGAAAAGCTTTCCCGTGCCGCACTTCGCACTCGAAGATATTTTTCATGCCGACGAATTCAGCCACGGTACGGTTGGCCGGCTCCCTGAACACCGTCCGCACGTTCCCGGTCTGCTGCAGACTTCCTTCCGATACGACAGCGACCCGGTCGCCGAGGGAGAGGACCTCCCCGAAATCGTGGGTCACCATCACCAGGGTCATTCCCTCCCGGTTGATTTCCGCGAGGTAATCCCGCAATTCTTCCCGGAAGGCCGGGTCCAGGGCGGAAAGAGGTTCGTCCAGGAGGAGCACCGATGGCTGCACGGCCAGGGCGCGGGCCAGGGCCGTCCGCTGCTGCTCTCCTCCGGAAAGGGTCCCGGGCGACCTGCGGAGAAGAGGGCGAAGCCGCAGCAGGTCCACGAGCCTGTCCACGCTCCCGCTGCCGTCCTTCCGGGAGAACCTCAGGCCCCACCGGATATTCTCCTCCACGGTAAGATGAGGAAAGAGGGCGTAATCCTGGTAGACGATGCCCACGCCGCGCTTCTCCGGAGGAACGGCCGTGACGTCTTTCCCGGCAATCAGTATCCTGCCGGAGGAAAGGGGCCGAAGCCCCGCCACGGCCTCGAGAAGCAGGGTCTTTCCTGCCCCGCTGGGACCCACGATCATGAAGAACTCTCCCGGGGCGACCCGGAGGGAAAGGGATTCCAGGCGGAATCCGCCCAGGTCCATGGAAAGACCTTCCAGCGCGATCATCGCTCCTCGTCCTCCCGCCGCTTCCCGGCAGCCAGAAGCCTCAGCACGACGAACATGCCGAGGCAGACCAGGATAAGCTGGACTGCGACCGGGGTGGAGTATTTCAGCCCGAAGGTGGCGAAACGGTCATAGATGAGGGTCGGGGCGACCATGGGATGGTAGGCGATGATCACGACTGCCCCGAACTCGCTGACCGACCGGGCCCAGCTCATTATCAGCCCGGAGACGAGTCCCTTTCTGGCCAGGGGAAGGGAAACCCGGAAAAACACGGAGAGAAATGGCGCTCCCAGGGTCCGGGCCGCCCGTTCTATTCTCGGCGAGACGCCGTAAAACGCGTCCCGGGCGGCGTCAACATAAAAGGGAATGGAAACGAACATGCAGGCGAGAATGATGCCGAGGTGGCTGTTCACCGGGGAAAGCCCGGCCTTGGTCAGCAGGGCACCGGCGGGGGCCTTCGGGGAGAAGGCCATCAGGACGGCGATGCCGGCCACAGTGTGGGGGATCATGATGGGGACGTCGATGATCGCCTCCAGGACGGACTTTCCCCGAAAGGTGTTCCGGGCGAGGAAATAGGCCAGGGGCGTTCCGAAGAGGGCAATGACGCCCGTTGCCGCCGCGGCGGTCCAGATGCTCCTCCAGAGGGCGCCGACAATTTCGCTGTCCGAAAAGGACGAAGCGACGATCCCCCAGTCGGCGCGGAGGAACATCCCTCCGAGAGGCCACAGGATGTAAAGCACGAGAAAAGATCCCATCGACAGCAGGAAAAGCCATTCCCTGGACGAACGCTGCATGGCCGCCTCCCATAAAAAAACCTCTCCCCGGAAAAAGAAGACGGTCCCTGTGGCGTGACGGCCGCTCCTCCTTTCCGAACGCGGGAGGCTTTTCCGTTTCCGGAAAAACCCGTCGGCCGGCCCCCAGGGCAAACGCCGGAAGGGGGTGCGGCTCGGAGGTGTTATTTTTGAACGGGAGAACCATACCATACTTTCGCCCCAATAACAATGATAATCTTTATCATCTGGAGCTCCCGGAAGGACATACAGAAAGCGAATCTCCACCGCCTTTTTCTGTCGCCCTTGTGGATATTCTTTCCTTTGCCCGGAAAAATCTACCGGGGTCACTTTTTTGTTGAAAAAAGGAATTTAAGGGTATACTAAGAGAATATCCATCCGACAGGCAGGTGCAGACCGTCATGAAAGGAATCGGAGCCTCTCCGGGCATAGCCATTGGCAGGGCAGTCATTCACTGGAAAGAACAGATCGACATCCTCCGGGAGTTCGTTGAAGATCCGGAACGGGAGCTCGAACGATTCCGCACCGCCCTCGAGTTTGCCGGAGAGCAGATCCGCGAGTCCTATTCAAGGGTGCTCGAAACCGTCGGACCGGGAGAAGCGGCCATCTTCAGGTCCCACGGCATGATGCTGAAGGATCCTGATTTCGTCGGCCAGATCGAGCGCATGATCCTCGACGGGAGCGTCAACGCCGAATGGGCGGTGAAGCAGGTGGCTGACAGCCTTATCCAGATCTTCGAAAGCATGGGAAACGATTATATGAAGGCCCGGTCCGACGATGTGAAGGACATCTCCGACCGGGTGATCAAGCTGCTCCTCCAGGTCGGCGGGATCGACCTCTCGAATCTCAGGGAGCCGTCCATCATCGTGGCGAGGGAACTTACTCCCTCGGACATCTCCCAGATGGACAGGAAGATGACCCTGGGCATGGCGTCTGAAACGGGAGGCAAGACATCCCACACCGCCATACTCGCCCGGACTCTGGAAATCCCGGCCGTCATGGGAGTGAAAGAGCTCCTCGACGAAGTGGAAAACGGAGATCTCATGATCATCGACGGCGAAGCGGGCCAGGTGTATGTGAACCCTGACGGGGAGACGGTGGAACGCTACCGGGAGCGGCTGGATCGGTACGAGTGCTTCAAGAAAAGCCTCTCGGAAGTCCGGGGACTGAAGACGGTCACCCTTGACGGGGTGGAGATCGAACTCGAGGCCAACGTGGCTTCCCCGAAGGACCTGGACGACGTCTTCAAGAACGACGGCGAGGGCGTGGGGCTCTACCGGACGGAATTTCTCTATTTCGACAGCTCCCTCCTCCCCCCCGAGGACACCCAGTTCGAGCAGTACAGGGACGTGGTGGAGGCCATGAAGGGACGGCCGGTGGTCATCAGGACCCTTGACATCGGGGGGGACAAGAAGGTGGACTACCTCTCCATCCCCGAAGAGCAGAACCCCTTCCTGGGCTACCGGGCCATCAGGCTCTGCCTGGACCGGCAGGAGATCTTCAAGGTCCAGCTCCGGGCCATTCTCAGGGCCAGCGCCTACGGCCGGGTCCGCATCCTCTTTCCCATGATCTCGAGCCTCGAGGAGCTCCGTTCGGCAAAAAACATCCTTGAGGAGACCAAGGAAGACCTCCGGTCCCAGAACGTGCCCTTCGACGAATCCGTCCAGTCAGGCATCATGGTGGAGGTGCCGTCGGCGGCCATCCTCTCCGACCACTTCGCCAGGGAAACGGACTTTTTCAGCATCGGCACCAACGACCTGATCCAGTACGCCGTGGCGGTTGACCGGGGAAACGAAAAACTTTCCCACCTCTACTCCCAGTACCACCCGGCGGTGCTCCGGCTCATAAAAACTGTCCTCGACAACGGAACCGCGGCGGGAATCCGGGTCGGCATGTGCGGCGAATCAGCCGGAGACCCGAAGCTCATTCCCATCCTCCTCGGCATGGGGCTCTCCGAATTCAGCATGAACCCTTCGTCCATCCTCCGGGCCCGGTGGATCCTCCGGAACCTCCGGAAAAGCGACCTGGAGGAGGCGGCATCCACAGCCCTGTCGCTGGCCACGGCGGAAGAGGTTGAGGAATACTGCTCCGGTCTGCTCCAGAACCTGAACCTCTGCCGCTGAGGGAAAAGAAATTTCCTTCAGGGAAGGATTATAATAAAGCCATGAACGATGCCGCCCGCACCGACCGGGAATTTCCGTCCCTGCCCGAAATGCTGCGCCCTCTCTTCTGGGACGCGGAATGGTCCTCCGTTGATTTCGACAGGAACAGGACGGCGGTGATCGAGCGGATTCTGAACCTGGGGAACGAGGAGCAGCTTGCCTGGCTCCGCCGGAACGTCTCGCTGGACGAAATCCGTGCAGTGGTGTCCTCGAGCAGGCGGCTGAGCAGAAAGACGGCCCGGTGCTGGCAGAACTTCTTCGGGCTCAGGGAGGAGGACATGCGGTGTTTTGGGATGTTCTCGACAAACCCAGACAATCTCTTCTGAAAAGCATCGTCGCCTCCCCTCCCATCCGGGGGGCCTACCTCGCGGGGGGCACTGCCCTGGCCCTGCAGTACGGCCACAGGCTTTCCGAAGATTTCGACTGGTTCCTGCCCGAAAGCTTCGACCCCGGGAAACTGCCCGCCCTGCTTGAATGCTTCGGAACCGTCTCGGTCGCCGAGACCCACGCCGGCACCTTCCACGGGTGGATCGACGGCATACGGGTAACATGGCTCCATTATCCCAACCCCCTTCTCGATCCCCTCCAGGAGGTTCGGGATCTTCCCGGGCTGCTGCTTTCCTCACCCCGGGACACGGGACTCATGAAATGGGCCGCCCTCTCCGACCGGGGGGCCCGGAAGGACTTTCTCGACCTCTATGAACTGGGCCTCCAGGGGATCACCCTCGAAGAGCTCTTCCTCCTTCTGCCCAGGAAATTTCCCGGGCGGCGCCTCAACCTTTACCACATGGTCAAGGGGCTGAGCTACTTCGACGACGCCGACAACGACCCCTGGCCCGTCATGCTCAGGGACGTGAGCTGGAGCGCCCTCCAGCGGTATTTCCTCTCCTCCCAGACCAGGCTGCTCCGGTCCCTCCCCTGAGGGGAACCGTTCCACTGAAAACGGCCCTCTGGCTCCTTCGGCCGGGAGTCAAAGAAAAGAAAAATGACAGGGCCGGAAGCCCTGTCATTTCCCACGTTTTCTCTCCGTTCTGAAATATTGACCAGGAGCGTATTACCTTTTTTTCAACAATACAACCGGAAGGAAAAGCAGCAACGCAAGGGGCGCTGGCCCCGCTGCGGAGCATCCTCCCCCGTCGGGGCCCCCCACCGTAACGATTTTCGTCGCGGTGCGTCCTTGGGGGTTCTCGTCGTCGGCAGCCGGCAGGATGTCCGACGTGACGATCATCTGGAGCGGGAACGTCCTGTCGATGTCAGGCGCCGTGTAGAGCATGCGGACGACGTGCTCGGTGCCGTTTTTGAGCAGTGGAACGGTCCGGTGGCTCACAAAACCCTTGTCGTCCCGGAGGAAAACGGACACGTGGAGAAGAGTGCTGTTTTGAATCCCCTCCGCGTGGTCGAACCGGATGGTTCCCTGAACAACGGCCGTCCTGCCCGGATCCAGAAGGGCCGTCTCCTCTCCGAAACTTCCGTCTTCGTTGAGAGGGCGTATGGACATGGACCCGGGAAGGATGTTCAGCCGCCCGCCCAATGCCGCGCTTTTCAGCAGTCTGCCGCCGCTTTCGGATGCCGCGGCCGTCCGGGTGGAACTCACGAAGTTTGCAGGGTCATAGACGCCCACCAGGATATGTCCCTGGTCATTGTTCGTCTGGAGATTTCCTCCGTCGGTGCTGAGGGAAACGTGCAGATACCCCACCGCCTGGGTGCTGCGCGTGGTAAAGACCTTCGTCAGGTCAGTCCAGTTGTTGGTTGTTCCGCTGTCCCGTCCCGGGATGGATGGAATCGTCCTGGAGCCAAGAAGGGTGGCCTTGCTGATATCCGGCAGGTCGGTGCTCGAGGTGATGGGCTGGAAACTGAGGGTGACGGTCACGTTGCCGGTGGGAACAAAGCTGTAATTGTACACCCGCAGGTGTGCGGTCACCTCGGTGTTGATGGGCATGACCTGACCGCTCACGCCGCCTGAGCCGACAATTGTCGCTCCCTCGAAATGGAGTCCCCGCATCCGCCCCGCGTCTCCCGGAAAGGGATTTTCCTGCCACTTTCCGGCGTTGATGACCCACTGCCGGGGCAGGTTGAGGGCAGGGTCGGCTGTCGCCTTGTAGGGCGAACCGGGTCCCCAGATCTGGGAATAGAGTTTGGCCAGTCTCGAGACCGCGTAGGCGAAGGAGATGGTGCCGGTATCGCTCGCATAAATTGCTGCATCCACTGTGAACTGCTGGTCGGAGGGGGTCATTCCCGAAGGGCTTGCGTAGCTGGCTACGCCCGGCCACGAGACGGTTATTCCGCCAAGCTTGCTTTTGTCCGACGTGGTGATCGTGTCCGAGCCGTAGGAATAGTCACCGTGTACGCTGAAGTGTCCTGTCACCTTGATGACCTTGCCCCGGCTGGGAAGATTGAGTTTTGCGTATCCCGAAACAGTGTTCTTCAGCGAATCCAGTACATCATCATGTCCGATGACCTCCATGGTGAAGTTCGACTGTGTACTGTCAACGTTCCCCATGATCTGTCCCGTGCTCTTGGCGAGCACGAGGCCGTTGATGTCCTCCCAGAAGTCATCGGGGAGCTTCGATGCCGCACCCTGGGGATAGTCCCTGGTCTGTTCCAGGGTCCGGGGATAGGAGAACAGGTTCAGCCCGTTGTGCCACGGGTCGTACCAGTCGACCTCTTTTCCGGCTGTGGAGGAGAAACTCGACTGGATGACCCTGGGAACGATGAACTGGACGAATTTTCTGTACGTCACGCCGTCCTCTGTCACGAACGCCTGAGACTCGGGCAGAAGAACGGGGTATCGCCACACGTCGTGGGTGTTGGCCCGGAAAAAAACCTGGTCGTCGTACTGGGCTGTGGCGGACAGGCTGGCCGTAGTGGTGACCGTGGTTCCATAGGTATGGGCGTGAGCGGCCTCTCCGGCATATTCCAGCCCGGCTTCGAACAGGGTGGTGTTCTCTTTCCGGTGATGGACCTGCGCAACCTCTATTCCTGCGGACGCTCCCCAGTGACCCTCGCTTGTTTTCGTGGTGAGGGTCGTCTCGGAGTCCGATGTCTTGCCCATCATCGTTGTGGAGTATCCGTTGAGAACTGCAAAGGAATCCATGATCCTGGTCGTCCCTCCCGAGGAGAGGACATCCCAGTGCCGCGGCGGGGCCTGGATGATGAACACCGGTTCGATGTTGTCGTAGACGGTGAAGCCCGTGGGCTCTCCCAGGACCATGCTGTCCCCGTCGATGTCGGCGGCGGTGATCGTGGGAACCACATTGCCTGCCATCGCCCCGTCCGCCCTGGTGCCCTTGGCGCTGAGCGCCAGCCCATCGGTCTCGTTCCACGAGAAGATGCCCCACCTGAGCCCTTCCTTGCCGGTGGACCCGGGAAGGGTGGATACAAGGCCGATCTGTTTTTTGAGGATTTCGGTCTCGGGATAGGCGAACATCCCTGTGTTCATGGAAAAGCGCACGTAACTGGTGTGCATGGTCCAGGTGCTGTCATAGTCGGTCAGACAGTAGCCGTACTTGGTCCCCATTCCTGTGAGAACTACCACGCCTTCGGTCACCGGCCATTTATGAACGTTGATATGGAGCCTGTTGACATTAGCCAAGGCGCCACTTTCGGCTTCGGTGTGCACATAGACAAGCTCATCGAAACCGTCGCCGTCGAGGTCATCAATTGAAGCCTCCACAGCGGGGCACGAACTGGACGCCATTTTGGCACCGGAGCTTATCTGCACACCCCTGACCGGCCGCGTAACTTCTCCGTTAACTATCTTCCAGACATCGAGATAAAGCTTTGAATTCTGGTAGAGCGCCGGGGTCGTGCTGTAGAGCACGGCCAGCTCGTCGAAGCCGTCGCCGTCCAGGTCTCCCATGGCGACCGTGGCGCTGTCGTATTGAAGGTACCATTTGCCGGCGTTTTCGGAAAGCGCGTAAAACCACTCCCACTCCGGAGCGTCGACACCGTTGTACGTCAGCCGGATGATCCTCAGCCGGTTGTTGTGGGCAAGCCCGTCGGGAGCCTTGACCATGGTGTAGTACAGGGCCACTTCAGGATTCCCGTCTCCGTCCATGTCTCCGATCGCTGTTCTGACGCTGTTTGCGGGCTTGACATCAGTGAGTCCCCCGACGACGTTTGTCCCGTTTGTGAAAAAGGATTCCGTGTTCTGCCAGACACGGGGTGTTCCAAGGCCCCTGCAGGCCTCGTACAGCGACTTGCCGTCCACGAAGACGAGCGAATTTCTCATGTTTTCAAAATCATCGGCGCCTCCCGGATTAGTGATGAAGTTCACCAGCCAGTCAGTATAGCCGTCATTGTTCCAGTCCCATGCAACCATGTCGTGGGCGACGTTCTGGTCCAGAGCGGGGGCATATATTTTCGAGAGGTCCGCTTTGAACTTGTACTTATAGTAGGGCCGGTGAATGCCGGTAATCATAACCCTTCCGATGCGCCCCACGGTCCCAGTCGTTTCGTTCCTTCCGGTGAGCTCCATCCAGAGAAATGTACTGTTCTCATCGGTATCCGCCCTCGTCAGGTACGATGTGCAGATGACCCCCGTCGGAACCTTGGTGAAGGTTTGTGTCCCCATAAAGTCATCGGGGATGGTCCTCGTCTGCGGAACGAGACCAAACGCCTGGGACTGGGAGAAGACCCGGCTGCCGAGTGTCCCGAGCAATTTAAGGTCCACTCCAAGGTTCGCCTTTGTTGTTGTTATCATGTTGGCCCCGTAATAATTCGACAGGTCGGTCTCAAGGTTTTCCGCCTGCCCCCGGAAGGTTTTCAGACCGTAGTCCGAGTCCATAAAGGAGATGATCGCCCTGTGTTTGGTGATCATGACTTTCTGCCACTCCGAACCAAGAGGCTCGGGGGGCGGATCTTCCGCCGACACGATTCCGGCGGATCCCATAAAGCCCCAGAAAACGGAAGCGGCGGCAAATACCGCCGCCAGCCTGCGAGAGGCCGCCCAGGCCTGTTTCCATATTCCTCGGCACATAATGACCCTCCCCTTTTGATCCCTTCCGGAAAGCAGCCTGTTTTTCGCGGCGGAAACGGGTACCGGCACCCCGCCTCGCTTGATGTTTGATTAGTGCGATTTTTCGGAAGGTTGAATTATCGCAAGCATACACCTTAGCCTTTTTTTGCGCCACAAAAAAATGCCCCATCCTTTCCTGGGGCGGACTCTTTCAGGGAGAGACTTATACCTTGCGCTGCAGCACTTTCGTTCGTTTTGCTGAGATGGAATTGGATCAGCAATCTCCCGTGGTCAGAAGTGTACACTTGACAATTTGTGAACAATATGGTTAAAAGATAAAAGGTGTATTTTATTCTCGCTCCGCCGCTGCGGAGCAGAATCCGGGGGACAGCATGGAATACGTATCCGTCAGCCGTCTTCAATCGGGCATGGTGCTTTCCGGGGATCTTATCGCCCCGAACGGCCGGTTCATATTGCCCAAGGGAGCCCGCCTGACCCCCAAAAACATCATGAGCCTCAAGATCTGGGGAGTCTCAGAAGTTCCCGTGGCCAAAGCAAAAGACCTGGAAGAATCGTCCGGAGGAGAGGAACTTCTTTATTCCTCCTCCGTCATGGAAGAAGCCAGGAACATGGTGCTTGACCTGTTCTCGGGCACTCCTCCCGCCTCGCCCATAATGGAAGAGGTTTTCACCGTCGCCGTGAGGGTGAACGCCGCACGGATCGCCGAAGGACTTCCGGCGCGGCGGCCCGAAACCTTCTCCCTGTCCCTTCCCGTCAAGCCCAGCATCTCCGACGAGAAAATCGACATGGAGGACATTCTCAGGACCGAAGTGGGACTCACCTCCTTTCCGGACGTGTATTTCCGCGTTTCGGAGGCCCTTCAGTCCCCCAAGAGCTCCGTCTCCCACATCGCCGACCTCATCAGCAGGGACACCGCCCTCTCGGCCACCCTTCTCAAGCTGGCCAACAGCGCCATTTACGGTGTTCCCGCAAAGGTGGACTCCATCTCCAGGGCCACGGCCCTCATCGGCGGACGGGCCCTCTCGGTGCTCGCCCTCGGCGTATCCGCCGTCCAGAATTTCAGGGACATTCCCGTGGAATGGGTCAACATGGAATCCTTCTGGAAACACTCCGTATCGGTGGCGGTCATCGCCCAGATCCTCGCCTCGAAGAAAAACCCCAGGGTCATCGAACAGGCCTTCGTGGCGGGCATGCTCCATGACATCGGGCGGCTCGTCCTCTACCGCCACGCACCCTTCACCATGGCGCGCCTCATCTCGGCGTCCGCCGAGAGAAAAATTCCGCTGGCGGCCATGGAGAAGGAAGTCCTCGGCTTCGACCACGGAGAGCTCGGCGGGAAGCTGCTGGAGCGGTGGAATTTCCCCCTCTCCCTTTCCGACATGGTCCTTCAGTACCATGGACCGAAGGAACAGATCAAAACCTTCCCTTCCGCCCTTCTCGCAGCCGCCGACATTATCGCAGCGGCCATCGGCGAGGGAAACAGCGGATCGCTCCATGCCTCACCGATACCCGACAGCGTCTGGAAAGTGGTGGATCTTCCCTGTTCCGTCATCGACATGACGGCACGGCAGGCTCACAGGCAGATTACCGAAATTTACAGCCTTTTCAAAGGCGGCGATGACGATGGAAAAACAGTTCCTCACTCTTGAAAAGCTGCAGAACCGGATCATTTCGCTGGAGGAAGAGCGCATTGCCGTCACCAACGCCCTCGACATCGCGCTCAAGATCAACGACATCCAGCCCGACGCCGCCGCCGAAACCACGGTGGAATCCATTCTCGCCCTCTGCTACGAACGCACGGGCAAGCTCATCGGCCTCAGGGGGGGAGCTTTCTACCTTTTCCGGGAGGAGGACGCGGGGTTCCAGCTCGCCTATGCCAGCTCCCCCGAGTCAAAAAAGAAGATCGAAAAGGAACTGCCCGCACTCATCGACGACGGAACTCTCGCGTGGGTCGTCCAGACGGAGCGGGCAGTAACGGCGAAGCTCTCCACGGGAGAGGACGCCTTCCTCCACGCCCTGGCCACGCCGGGAAGGACCATGGGGGCCTTCATCGGCATCCTGAGGGACAGGAAAGAAGACATCCTCGACATCTGCTACGCCCTGCTCTCCATCTATTTCAGCCAGGTGGCGGGAGTCCTGCAGAACCGGGAGCTTTTCCGGGTGGCCAAAACGGAGAACAGGAGCCTGTCCTCGGCCGTCAACGTCCTGCGGGAAACGGAGGAAAAACTCGTCTCCCTGAACCGGACCCTGGAGGAAATGGTCCGGGAGCGGACCCGGGAACTGGAGAAGATCAACGAACGGCTCCTGGCGGAGATCGCCGAGCGGAAGCGGAAGGAAGAGGCCCTGCTCGAAAGCGAGGAGCTTTCCGCGAGCCTGCTCAACCACTCCCCGAACCCCATACTGGTGGTCAACCCGGACACGTCGGTGAAGTACATCAACTTCTCTCTCGAACAGATCACGGGGTATTCCCTGGTTGAGGTCATCAACCGCAAGGCCCCCTATCCGTGGTGGAGCGAGGACGATCTCCATTTCATGTCGGAGTACTACAAACAGGTCACCGCCAGCGGCACCTCCAAACGAGAGCATCTCTTCAGGAAAAAGAACGGCGATCCTCTCTGGGTCGAAGTGAGCATGACCACCATCCTCGGAGAGAACGGCCCCAAGTACTCCATCGCAAACTGGGTGGACATCACCGAGCGGAAAATGGCCGAGTCGGCCAGGGAACACGCCGAACAGCTCCTCACGGAGACGAACGTCAAGCTCAGGGATACCGTGGACGGCATCGTGGTCTCCATGGCCAAGGTCGTCGAGACCAGGGACCCCTACACCGCCGGCCATCAGGAGCGGGTCGCCCGGCTCGCCATAGCCATCGCCCGGGAAATGGAGCTGCCGGAGGAGCAGGTCAGGGGGGTGGGCGTGGCGGCGGTACTCCATGACCTCGGAAAAATCGACGTCCCGGCGGAGATCCTGAGCAAACCCTCCCGGCTGAAGGACAAGGAGTACAGCCTCATCCAGGACCACTGCAACGCAGGGTATCAAATCCTGAAGAACGTGGACTTCCCCTGGCCCGTTGCCCAGGCTGTCCTCCAGCATCATGAGCGGATGGACGGCTCAGGGTATCCCTCCGGAATCTCCGGGGACAACATCCTCCTGGAATCAAGGATTCTCGCCGTGGCCGACGTGGTGGAGGCCATGTCATCCCACCGCCCCTACAGGCCGAGCCTCGGCCTTGAGCAGGGGCTGGGGGAAATCACCAGGTTCCGCGGGAAGGGATTCGACGAGACTGTTGTGGATGCCTGTCTCGCCATCTTCGCCAGGGGAGAGTCCCCCTGGGAGTGAGAATAACGCACTGTAGGACGGCCGAAGGCTTCAGCCTCCGGCCGTCCTGTTTTTTTACAGGAGCAGCCCCTTCTCAGAAGAAGCGCCGTCTCCCCTTTTTCCCTTTCACGCCGTACATCTCGTCGTCCGCCCGGGCGATGAGTTCCGGTGCCGTGGAGCCGTCGTCGGGGAAGAGGGCGATACCCATGCTGCCCCGGACGGCCAGGAGCCTCCCTCCGGCGGAAAAGGGTTCCGAAAAGGCGTTTTTCAGCCTCTCCAGAAAAGACTCCACTTCGTCCCGGGAGACAAATCCGTCGAGCACCAGCACGAACTCGTCCCCTCCGAGACGGGCGACGGTATCCTGGTCACGGACGGCTTCCGTCAGCCGACGGGCCACGGAGACGAGAAGAAGATCCCCCGTTTCATGGCCATAGGTGTCGTTCACTTCCTTGAACTCGTCCAGGTCGATGAAGACGGCCGCCGCAAAGGTTTCCTCTCTCCTGGCCCTTGCGATCACCATCTCCAGGCGGTCCAGGAGCAGATACCGGTTCGGCAGCCCGGTGAGGGAATCGTGGTAGGCCATGTGGCTCAGCCGCTGCTGCTCCGTCTTGATGTCACCGATATGGGTCAGCACCCCCGCGTAATGGGTGGTCTTTCCTTCGGAATCCCTCACCGCCGTCACGGTCAGCCACACGGGGTAGGCCTCGCCGTCCTTCCGGCGGTTCCACACCTCTCCCTGCCAGACCCCGTTCCGCCGCAATGAATCCCAGAAGCGCTCCGACGTTTCCGAATGGATCCTCTGGGCGGAGAACATGCCCGGTCTCCTGCCCCGGATCTCTTCCAGGGAATAGCCCGTAAGCTCCTCGAGAGCGGGGTTCCCGTCCTCGATGAAGCCGTCGGCGTCTGTCACCACGATGCCCTCGGTTGTGGTCCGGAAGAACTGGTCCGCGAGCTGGAGCCTGTCAATCATGGCCTTCCGTTCGGTAATGTCCTGGAGCGCGACGATGATGGACTCCCGGCCGTCGAACACAATGCGGCTGGCAGAGACAAAGGCCCACCGGACATCCCCCTCCGGGCTTCGGAAGGGGACTTCCCTGCCGTGAAGGGATCCCGAGGCGAACACCTGGTCCACAAAGCCGGGAAAGGCCCCGGGGTTGACCAGGATGTGCAGTTCAGTCAGAAGATGCTTCCCCGTCGTCCGGGCAGACTGTATGCCGAAAAACTCCTCCCCCCGGGAGTTGGTGAAGAGCACCCTTCCCTCAGGCGAAATCACCGACACGGGAAAGGGGACATTCTCCACCAGGGAACGGAACCTGGCCTCGCTCTCCCGCAGCTCCGCCGTTCTTCCGGCAACTACCCGTTCCAGGACCTCTCTCCCGTGAACGGCATTGCCCAGGAGCACCGTCACCGCGATGGTGATGAAAAAGCCGGCAGCAAAGGCCATCCATCCAGCCCGGACGGGGTGATGAACCCGGAACAGGGGCCCGGGATGCAGCTCGGCGCAAAATGTCTTCCCGAAGGCGAAGATGGGGCGGACGCCGTTGAGGGGCTGTCCGGGGGAAACGGAGGATCCCGAAAAACGACCAGGAAGATCCGGTGAATCAGGGCCCGCCGCAAGGCGGGGGCCGTCATGGCCGAGTTCCCAGAGTCTCATGGCGGCATCCCCTTCCCCTCCCCTCTGGGCCTTGTTCACGATGGTGTCGAGCCTGAGGGAAAGGGCGACGAATCCCCGGAGCCGGGGAAGCCCTTCCTCCTGCCGGTAGACCGGGCGGAAAACGCACAGGCAATGCTTGATACCGTTCAGGTCTGAAATGGAACGGATGCTCCCCGCCGCGGGGAGACCCGTGGCTGCAGCCAGGGCCATGGCCTCGGCGTTCACCTCGTAGGATCCTGAATCATTCCCGGGAGCCGAAGGATAGCGGTACCTGACGGAATAGCTGACCGGGTTCTCCCCCGCGGGGATCCAGGCCGCCGATTCCACTTCGGGGAGGGAGACAATGTGCCGCACGAACTCGCTGAACTCCTCCCCGGAAACCTCCCCGGAGGACTCCATGTACCGCCCGAGGCTCTCGAGGGCAACGCCGCGGAGGCTGCCGAAAAGATTGTTCAGCTCGGCGGAACGGGCATCGGAGATTACGGAGAAGGAGTACCTCCGGTCCAGGTTTTCCCTCTCGTGGACCAACCGGGAAACGGAAAAGGTCAGTATCAGCCCTGCGGTCAGGGCACAAACCGCTTCAATGTGCCTGAGACGCCACCGTTCGTCCCCCTGGAGGCCGGACCGGAGCCTGAGGGCAAGGCAGCCCCCGAGAAGGACCGCCGCGAGGGCAAGCCCCGTGCCGAAGGGCAGGACAGCAGCGCCGCGGACATACTTATTCCAGTTGTCTCCGCTGATGTCCAGGGCCAGGGCGGCAAAAACCCTGCCGGTTTTCGGGTCTGGTATGGGATGCCAGGTGGAGACCCATGTCCCCCACCGGTCGGTGATGGGCCCCACGGTAACCGGGCGCTGTTCTTCAAAGGCCGGCAGGAATCCCGGATCCATTTCCTCGTACACGTCGCCCGGAGGAGACTCGTCCTCGGAACCGGGCAGTTCCGAGTCGGCGTAAAAGAATACGGTCCCGTCCTCACGGCGTCCGACAAGGGTAAGGAACTTGCTTCCGGGAAAAGCCTGGAGGGCGGAGCGGAATTGCTTTTTGAAGCGCAGGTACTCTGGAAGGGTGAGATCGTCCTCAGTCCCTGAAAGGGCCCTGATCTGGTCCGGAGGGATCGTCTCCGCCAGAAGACGGGTCTGGCGGCTCAGTTCTTCCCTCATGAAGAGGTCAGCCTCCCCCATTCTCCAGAAGCTCACAAGAGCCCCAGCGGCAACCACTGCGGCGGCGAGGATTATCCAGAGTACAGGCAGCCGGACAAAGCCGCCTAGGGAACAACACCGTTTCATTCGGAACGTTGCCTTTCCGAATTCACATCTACAACCTCCCTTTTCCCGGGAGCGACAGTTTTTCGCTCAAGGAATTCCCATCGGGAAAGTAAGAACGGGTATTAGGAATCATTCTCCTTATTATAAAACATGCGTATTTTTTTGGGTGGACGGGGGAAAAACAATATGCCCAAAACCCTCTCCCTCAGTCCCCCTGCTGGGGCAGCCTGCTCCGGAAGGTTCTCAGCCGCTCCTTCAGCGGGGGGCGGTTCCGCTCCACCGAGACGACGTTCCCCGTTCCGCCCTCGAGGATGTTCTCCCGGAGAACATGGACCCGCTCGCCCGGGAAATAGGCGTTCCTGTGGAGATGGCCGCAGAACCAGCGTTTATAGTCCGTCTCTTTCCGGATTTCCTCGAGATAGAGGGAAACGGGGTCCCCGGCAAGGTACTTGGCGAGGTTCGTGGCCTTCAGGATTCCCTCCGGGGCGGTATGAGTAAGAATCCAGTCCACCGCCCATCCCGCGGACTCCAGGGAATCGAGTCCCCGTCGGTATTCCTCCTCCGAGGGGATCTCCCGCCTCCACCAGGACTTTCCCGCCGTCCGCCCGTGCCTGTCCAGGCTCCGGGCGCCGCCGAAGACGAAGCACGTCCTCCCTTCCAGGGTGTAGACGTACCCCCTCTTCAGGTGGAAAACGCCGGGGGCGGCCACCCCCACCGGAGCGCCGAACCGCTCTTCCTGCGGCAGGGCATCCAGCAGGGTAAAATTTTCGTGGTTGCCGTCCAGGAAGAGGGTGGTCCATGGCCGAGAGCTCAGCCGTTCCAGCTCTTCCCTTTCCGGCTCCGTAGGAGGGTCGCTCCAGAAAAGGCCGAAATCACCGAGGACCACCACCAGGTCATCCCTGGAAAGCCTCTCCCCGGCGGGAAAATTTCCCGGCGAGAAGCGGGTCATCCCGTACACTCCGTGAGTATCCCCGGTCAGGTAGATCATGGTCTCCCTCCTTCCGCCCCCCTTTTCCTTTTTCGGCAGGGACATGAAAGATAATTCCATTATAACCGGAATAGTGTGCTAAAATTTGTTCCAAAATCCCATGCAGGAGGCGCACCATGACCACTCCGGTCCAAAATACCCTCGCAATCGTCTGCGGAGGCGGCCCAGCCCCCGGAATGAACAGCGTGATCAGCTCGGTGACCATCGAGGCGAAGAAGTCGGGCTGGGAAGTCTTCGGCATTTACGACGGTTTTTCCAACCTGGCGAAGGGTGAGAAAAAGATCATTCCCCTCACCATCGACATGGTGAGCCGGATTCACTCCGACGGGGGCAGCATCCTGAAGACCTCCCGTTTCAATCCCACCAAGAGCGACGAACATCTGCGCCGGGTGGTGGACACCCTCATCGAGCTCGGGGTCACCCACCTGGTGACCATCGGGGGCGACGACACCGCCTACGCCGCGTCCCGCATCGCTGGCTACGCGAAGAACAGCCTGGGACTCACCATCAGCTTCGCCCACGTCCCAAAGACCATCGACAACGACCTTCCCCTCCCGGAGGGCATCCCGACTTTCGGTTTCGAGACCGCCCGCTCACTAGGGGCCCAGCTCGTGTCGAACCTGATGGAGGACGCCAAGACCACCGGCAGGTGGTTCCTCGTGGTGGCCATGGGAAGGGTGGCGGGCCATCTCGCCCTCGGCATCGGCAAGAGCGCCGGCGCCACCATCACCATCATCCCCGAGGAATTTTCCCCGAACGAAAAAATCCCCCTCTCCCTGGTGGTGGACATCATTACAGGCTCCATCATCAAGCGCCTCGCCTCGGGAAGGAACTACGGCGTGGCCGTGACGGCGGAGGGACTCATCGAGAGGATACGGATCGAGGACCTGGAGGCCGCCGACTGCCTGGAATACGACGACCACGGGCACATCCGCTACGCGGAGATCAATTTCTCCGACGTGCTGAAAAAGGAGCTGCTGGCGAACCTCAATTCTCTCGGGATCAGGATGACCGTCAACAACAAGGAGGTAGGCTACGAGGTCCGGTGCGCTCCGCCCAACGCCTTCGACATCGAGTACACCCGGAACCTCGGCTACGCCGCCTTCGACTTCCTCCGGAGCGGCGGCACCAACGCCCTCATCACCATACAGAACAACATGATCGTCCCCATCTCTTTCGACGATATCCTCGACCCGGTGACGAAAAAGACGCGCATCCGCACGGTGAACACGGAATCGATCCAGTACAGGATCGCCAGGGAGTACATGATCCGGCTGGAGAAGCGGGACTTCCAGGGAGGCATCGATTTCGAGAAGCTGGCCGTGGCCGCGAAGCTCCCCCCCGACGAGTTCCGCAGGCGATTCCAGTACGTGACCGAATACTGAGGAGCCTCAGCGGGACAGGGAGCTTTCCACCACCATCCCGAGGAACTCCCCGAAGGAGATGCCCGCCGCCGCCGCCGCCTTGGGCACCAGGCTTGTGGCGGTCATCCCCGGTACCGTGTTGAGCTCCAGCACCACGGGCGTGCCGTCGTCGTCGAGACGGAGGTCCACCCTGCCGTAGGCCCTGCACCCCAGGGCCTCGTACGCTCCGAGGGCAGCCTGCTCCACGGCCTTCCTGACGGATTCTTCCAGGGGGGCCGGAACACGGTATTCACTCCCCCCGGGGGTGTATTTCGATCCGTAGTCATAAAATCCGCCCCTGGGGCGGATCTCGATGACCGGGAGGCAGACGGGCCTCCCGTGCCGCTCATGGACCGTCACGGTGATCTCCCGCCCGGGGATGTACTCCTCCACCAGCACCCTGTTGTCGTGGCGGAACGCCTCCTCCAGAGCTTCCCCGAGCCTGCCGGAACCGTCAAGGATGGAAACCCCCACGGTGCTTCCCGAACAGCAGGGCTTCACCACGATCTT
The DNA here is from genome assembly GCA_018436595.1 of Synergistaceae bacterium. Lineage (GTDB taxonomy): Bacteria > Synergistota > Synergistia > Synergistales > Aminobacteriaceae > Aminivibrio. The sequence continues at coordinate 56,099 of JAHDLC010000003.1, forward strand.
CCCCGACCGCTCCAGGAGTCCCTCAAGGCAGGCCCCGGAGAGAGACTCCTCAGCAGCACCGCGGCGGGACACCTCGATTCCCTTCGGAACGGGAATCCCCTTCTCCCGGAAGAGGGCCTTGCCCGCCGTCTTGTCCATGGCGAGAGCGCAGGCGGCGTGGCCTGACCCGGAAAAAGGAATTCCCGCCATTTCGAGGGCCGCCTGCAGCGTTCCGTCTTCTCCCCATCCCCCGTGGAGGGCGATGAAGGCAAAACCTTCCTTTTTTTCGATGAAGGCCGACGCATCTCCCCTGTTCCGGAGGTCCACCGGCTCCGCATCGTATCCCCTTTCGAGGAGTGCGGAGGCCACCGCGGCACCGCTCCGGAGCGAGACATCCCTTTCGGCGCCTTCGCCTCCGTGGAGAACCCATATCTTCATTCCAGTCAGTCCTTTCAGCGGGAATGGTTCATTATACAGCCGGGAACCAAAAATCCGCAGATTTCAAGGCAGAGGGAGTGTCGCCGGGCATAAGGTGAATTCGCCCCCCAGGGGCGAAGAGACAATCCCCTGGGGGACAGCGCCCGGGCAGAGAAACCGACAAGGATGTCGGTTTCACAGGCAGGCAACCGGCGAACGCAGGGAGCCGAGTTGATCGCCTGGGCAGTTGTCAAGGATGACAATCTGCACCGGCGGCCCAAGCGAGCACCGGTGACGCTCCCCGCTGCCGGGGGATTTAGGAGGGGCGATTTTTTCTTTTCTCCCCTCTTTCCCATCTGGTACAATGAACCGGAGCACTCGACAGAGAGCGGACTTCCCCCTGCAGGAGGGTGAAACAATGACAGTTCAGTGGAGCGACGACCTCGCCATCGGCATCGGCATCATCGACGACCAGCACAAAAAACTCGTGGAGCGCATCGCCTCCTTTTCCAAAGCCGTTGAAAGCGGCGACAGGAACAGGATGGAGGATACGGTCAACTACCTCATCGGCTACGCCATCCAGCATTTCGGCGCCGAAGAGCTCATCATGATCCGCAACTGCTACGACCAGTTCAGGGAGCACCGGGACGAGCACAGCTGGTTCATCAAGGAGGTTTTCGACCTCCACGGCAAGCTCGCCTGCGGGGCCGGGGTGACCCGTGAGGATGCCGAGGCCCTGAGGGACATGCTGGTGAACTGGACTCTCGACCACATCTCCGTCAAGGACAAGCGCATCGCCGAGACCCTCAACAGCTTCGGCGGTCCCCTCAGGAAATAGGATGCATCCCATGGACTCCGGAACCCTGAGCGATTTTCACCTCGACGTCCTGAAAGAGGTGAGCAACATCGGCGCGGGAAACGCCGCCACGTCCCTATCCTCCCTATTGGGAAGAGCGGTGGACATGCGGGTTTCCCGGGTGGTCCCCATGCCGTTCAACGGGATCGTGGACTATGCGGGCGGCGCGGAGCGGATGATTTTGTCGGTCTTCGTCCGCATCGAGGGGGGCATTTCGGGAAACATGCTCTTCGTCATGGGCACCTCCGACGCCCTCGCCCTCATCAGCCACATGACGGGAGCGTCCGGCGGAGAGGGTTTCACCGACATGGGGCTCTCGGTGATCCACGAAGTCGGGAACATCATGATCGGTTCCTACATCACGGCTCTCTCCGACTTCCTCGGCTTCGAGCTCACCCCGTCCGTCCCGTCCCTGGCCATGGACATGGCGGGGGCCATCCTGGCCTTCAGCCTCTCCGAAATAGGCCGGAGCAGCGACACGGCCATCGTCATCGACGGCTGTCTTTCCCTGGACGGAAATCCCCTCTCTGAGGAAGAATCGAGCCATATCTTCCTCCTTCCCGACCCCGATTCGTTCGGACGGATCTTCCAGGCTCTCGGAGTGGCCGGCCATGGCGGTCGTTAGGGTCGGCATCGCCGAATCAGGAGTGGTGATGAACCCCGACTCCATCTCCACCCTCGGGCTTGGTTCCTGCGTGGGGGTGACCCTGTACGACGAAAAACGGCGCGTCGGCGGCATGGTCCACGTGATGCTCCCTTCCACGGAGCTCGCCAGGGGAACGGATTTCAACAGGTCGAAGTTCGCCGATTCCGCCGTGCCGGACCTCCTGAAGCAGATGATCCGGTACGGGGCCGACGAGCGCCGCATCAAGGCCAAGCTCGCCGGGGGGGCCCAGATGTTCTCCCTGGGGGGCAATGCCGACTCCCTCCTCAAGATCGGCTCCCGGAACGTGGAGGCATGCAGGAAGGTTCTCTCGGCCCTCAGGATCCCCATCCTGTCCGAGGACACCGGCGGCTCCTGGGGCCGGACGGTGGAGCTGTTCTCCGATTCCGGGATGCTCGAGATCCGGGCCATCGGCAGGGAGAAGAAGCTCATCTAGGGAGACGGAAAAGATATATCATCCCGGGCGCGGCGAGGATCGCCGTGCCCTTTTTGTCCGGAGGCATTTTCACGTGAGTACAGACCGTCATCTTCTCGGAACCGAGGGCATAGGGAGGCTTCTCTTCAGGCTCTCCCTTCCCTCAGCCGTCGGCATGATCGTTATGTCGTCCTATAATGTGGTGGATGCCATTTTCATCGGCAGGGGCGTCGGTTCCCCCGGACTGGCGGCGGTGGCCATATGCTTCCCCCTGCAGCTGCTCGCCGGGGCCATGGCCGTCATGGCCGGCGCGGGGGGAGCGTCCATCATCTCCCGCAGCCTCGGCGCGGGAGACCTTGAGAGAGCCCGGAAGGCCTTCGGCACCACGGTATCCTTCGCCTCCGGCATCGGCATTCTCGTTTCAGTTTTCGTCCTGCTCTTTCTCGAACAGGTCCTCCGGCTCTTCGGCGCCACCGAGGCAATTTTGCCCCACGCGGAAGCCTATCTTTCCGTGATCCTTTTCGGCATCCCCCTCCAGATGTTCGCCATGGTGGGAAACCATGCCGCACGGGCGGAGGGCAGGGCCCGGATCGCCATGACCACGCTGCTGATCTCCGCCATACTGAACATGATCCTCGATCCTGTATTCATCTTCGGCTTCGGCTGGGGGATGCGGGGAGCCGCCGTGGCCACGGTGCTCTCCCAGATGGTGATGTTCCTGTGGATTTTCGGCTATTTCTACAGGGGGAAAAGCGCCCTTTCCTTCGTCAGGGAGTACCTTGTCCCCTCGCCCCGGCTGCTTCGGGAAATCGTGGCGGTGGGGTCGTCGGAGTTCGTCAGGATGGCTGCGGGGAGCTTCTCCATCGTCCTCATCAACGGAGCCCTCGTCCATTGGGGCGGGGATCTTCACGTGGCCGTCTACGGCGTCATCAACAGGGCCCTTTCCTTTTTCTTCATGCCCCTCATGGGCATAGCCCAGGGGTTCCAGCCCATCCTGGGCTACAACTACGGGGCGGGAAACCTTGACAGGGCCCGGAGGGTCATCCGCCTCGCCGTGACGGCCTCCACGGCCCTCGCCCTCATCGGCTTCACGGCGGCACAGGTCTTTCCGCGGGAGATCTTCCGGCTGTTTTCCGGCGACCAGGACCTTATCGCCGAAGGAGTCCGGGCCATGAGCCTCATTTCCATGGCTTTTTTCCTCATCGGATTCCAGATCACGGGGTCGGCCATGTTCCAGGCCCTGGGAAAGGCCAGGCCTGCCTTTCTTCTCTCCCTCTCGCGGCAGGTGCTCCTGCTCATTCCCCTTGTGCTGATCCTTCCGGGCTTCCTGGGGACCAAGGGGGTCTGGATCTCCTTCCCCCTGGCGGACAGCGGTTCCTTTCTGCTGACTCTCTACCTGTTCAGGAGGGAGCTCCTGAACCTGGCCGTTTCCGGGCCCGTCGCGGGGGACTGACCCGGAAAGGGGGTCAGGTCCCTTTTCAGGACGTCTTTTTCCTGTTGAAGTTGATCAGTGAGCCGGCGAGAATGACGGCCCGCTCGTCCTCAGTCAGGACGCCGGTCTCGAGGGTGATCTTTTCGAAGCTCCCCTTCCCGGCCGCGTAGGCCGGAAACACCGTCTCCCCCCGCTCCATGGCCTGCCGGACGCCCGGCACGAAAATCCAGCTTCCGGCGGAGAAGGGAGGCTCGCCGTCAAGGACGAAGGGGATCATCCCCCAGTTGATGAGGTTGCTCCTGTACCTCTTCGTGGCATATTCCTCGGCGATGTTCGCCCCTCCGCCGAGAACCCTCTGGCAGCTCGCGGCCTGCTCCCGGGCCGAACCGTCCCCGGGCTTCCGGGCATACACGGCGGAAGCCAGGCTGACGGATTTCCCTAAAATTGCCCCGAACTCCGGGACGGCTTCCAGGGCGGAGAAAACCTCTTCCAGCTCCGGAGCGATTTCTCCGGGGGCTTTGCCGTCTGCAAGGGCCTTTGTAAAGGCCCTGACCTCCTTCGCCTTTCCCACGTAGGAAGGATCCTTCCGGGAAAGGGTGAATTCCGCCAGCCCCAGGGGGTTGGAGCGGAAGCTCGCCGTCTCGCCCGAGGGGATGAGTTCGTCCGTGGTGGTCACGGGGTCGGTGATGAAGGAGACCACCTTCAGCAGGAGATGCTCCGGCAGGGGAGGCATCTCCGGCCAGTCGGCGATATTGGGGCCGAAGACCAGGGGCGTGTCGGGGACCGGCGAGCCGAACCCGCTGTAGACCCTGTTCCTGTAGGGAGTGTCGTCGAAGCGGTATTCCCAGCGTTCCTCCGCCGGGTCAAGGTCCGTGGCCGGGGTGAGCAAGCCGCCGTTGGCCGCCGTGGCGGCGATGCTGCGGGCATCCATAAGGGCCACCGAGGCGATCTGGCCTTCCCCGGGCTTCGATCCTTCCCGGTTGGGGAAGTTCCTGGTGGTGTGCCGGATGGAGAGGGAGCCGCTGGCCGGAACGTCGCCCGCTCCGAAGCAGGGGCCGCAGAAGGCCGTCCGGACCACAGCCCCTGCCGTCATCAGTTCCGTGATGGTCCCGTTCTTCACCAGCTCGAGCAGCACGGGCTGGCTCGAGGGGTAGACCGACAGGGAGAATTCGCCGCTGCCGGTGCTCTTTCCCTTCAGGAGGGACGCCGCCGCCATGACGTTCGTGTAGGTGCCCCCGGAACATCCCGCGATGATCCCCTGGTCCACCCTGAGCCTGCCCTTCTCGAGCTTCCCGGTGAGGCTGAACCTGGACTTCGTGTTTCCCAGAATTTCCGCTGCGGATTGTTCCACTTCCCTGAGGATGTCGCCCGGGTTCTCGTTGAACCTTTCAATCTCCATGGCGTTGGAGGGATGGAACGGCAGGGCGATCATGGGCTTCACCGCAGAAAGGTCCACCATGATCATGCCGTCGTACCATGCGGTTTTGCCGGGGTTCAGCTCCCGGTAATCATCCGGCCGCCCGTGGGCTGCAAGGAAGTCTTTCACGTTACCGTCGGTGCGCCAGATCGAGGAAAGACAGGCCGTCTCGGTGGTCATCACATCCACGCCGCACCGGTAATCGGCGGAGAGGTTCGAAACGCCGTCCCCGACGAACTCCATGACGCTGTTCTTGACATAGCCCCGGCTGAAGACGGCGCCGATCACTGCCAGCGCCACGTCCTGGGGACCGACTCCGGGACAGGGTTTTCCCGTGAGGTACACCCCCACCACCCGGGGGTAGGCGATGTCGTAGGTCTGCCCCAGGAGCTGCTTTACCAGCTCTCCTCCGCCCTCTCCGACGGCAAGGGTCCCCAGGGCTCCGTAGCGGGTGTGGCTGTCGCTCCCGAGGATCATTTTTCCGCAGCCCGCCATGGCCTCCCGCATGTACATGTGAATCACCGCCATGTGGGCGGGAACGTAGATGCCTCCGTATTTTCGCGCCGCCGAGAGGCCGAAGAGGTGGTCGTCCTCGTTGATGGTCCCCCCCACGGCGCACAGCGAATTGTGGCAGTTCGTGAGGACGTAGGGGAGGGGGAACCTCTCCAGGCCGCTTGCCCGGGCGGTCTGGATGATGCTCACGTAGGTGATGTCGTGGGAGGTCAGGGCATCGAATTGTATCTTCAGCCGCTCCATGGAGCCCGAGGTGTTGTGGCTCTCCAGGATGGACCAGGCAATGGTGCCCTTCCGGGCCTCATCACGGCTGACGGGCCTGCCGGCCAGTTCGGCGGCCTTCCTTTCCGCGCCGGGTCCCTCCTCCACGATGTGCCTTCCGTCCACGAGCCAGGCTCCCTGTTCGAGTATCTTCACCATACCATATCCCCTCCGTCGTTCCGGTTCACCGTTCGCAGGTCCGGCTTCGGCTCAGCCGTTTTTCTTGTCGCAGTACAGTCCCGCCGCCTTTTCGGCGGACACTGTGATCCCCCGGATGAGGGCGGAGCTGAACCCCTCGTGTTCCATCCGGTTGAGACCGGAAATGGTGCAGCCCTTGGGGGTGGTCACCTTGTCGATTTCATTTTCGGGGTGGCTCCCGCTCACGGAGAGCAGGCAGGCGGCGCCCTTGGCCGTCTGGACCGCCATGGCCAGTGAGTTCTTGGCCGACAGGCCGATTTCGATCCCCCCCTGGGAGGCAGCCCGAATGGCCCGGAGGAAAAAGGCTATGCCGCAGGCGCCCAGGGCTGTGGCGGCGATCATGTCCTCTTCCCTGATCCGGAGGGTCTTCCCCACGTCGTTGAAGATCCGCTTGGCCATCTCCAGCGCCCGGTCGTCGGGACCGTTGGAGGCGAGGCAGGTCATGGACTCCCGGACGGCGATGGCCGTATTCGGCATGGCCCTGGCGATCCGGAGAGGCTTCCCGATGACCTCCTCGATTCTTTTGATGGCAAGCCCCGTGACTACGGAGATGAGGATATGGCGGTCAAAATCCAGCGCCGGGGCAATTTCCTGGAGGAGAGTGTCCACCCTTTGGGGTTCCACGGCCACGATCACCACGTCCGCCCCTTTCACCGCCGCCGGGTTGTCGCTGGTCACCTCGAAGCCCATGGCCTTGTACTCCTCCAGGAGGTGGGTCCGCCTCCGGGTAAGGGTGATCATTCCCGGGGTGAAATTCCCGGCCTGGGCCAGGCCCCTGGCGATGCTCGTTCCGATGTTCCCGGCTCCGAGAATGGCAATCCGTACCGTGTTTTCCATTTCTGTTTGAACCTCCCTTAAATTTGCGGACATCATCGGGAGATCCGGTGAGCCGTAATTTTTTAGCGGACAGTATATCAAAGTCAGCCCCTGTTGAAAAGGCCGAATCCTCAGGCTGAATCGGCATTTTTTGGGAAGAGGGAGTGTCGCCGGGAAAAGCGCCCGGGCCGGGAAACCGACATGGATGTCGGTTTAAGGTGCAGTTGTCATGGACGACAATCTGCACCGACGGCCCAAGCGAGCACCGGTGACGCTCCCCGCTGCCCGGAGATTCCCGTCAGTCCCTGAAGGGCAGGACCTTCCGCCGGTATTCCTCCCGGGCCGCTTCCCGCAGAACCCCGTCGGTGAGAAGGTCCCAGCCTGTAAGAGCGAGACCTTCGGCGGCGAGAAGGACCACCTCGCCGCCCCTGGGGGAGACGGCGGCCTCCCGGAATTCAACCGTGTGTCCGGCCACGGACGTGTCCGCTATGGCAAGGTACTCATGGATGGTGGGAAGCTCCAGGGAAACATTCCCCACGTCCGACGACCCGAACCGCTCCCGGGGGTCGGGATATTCCATGGTCTCACCGAGGGACTCCATGTTTCTCTTGAAAGCCTCGCCCATGGCGCTGTTGGGATACCGCTCGGCATACACGGGCTCCCCCTCCAGGAGAAAGGACGCCCCCGTGACCATGGCCGCGGCCTCGGCGACCCGGTTCAGATCCCTGTACATGGCGTTGAGCTCCTTTTTCGTGGACGCCCGGACGGTAAAGCAGGCCTCGGCGAGGTCGGGGATGACGTTGGAAGCCGTGCCGCCCCTGGTGATGATGCCGTTGATCTTGGCGGAGTTCGGCCAGGTCTGCCGGAGGGTGTCAATGCCGTTGAAGAAGGCGATGAGGGACGTGAGGGCGTTCACGCCCTTGTCGGGAACGGCTGAGTGGGCCGCCCTTCCGAGAAACTCGATTCTCACGCTCTGGGCGGCAAGTCCGCCCCTGCCGATGAGATTCTTCGTGTTGGGGTGCACCATGAGGGCGAAATCCACGCCGGCGAAGCATCCCCGCTCCACCATGTAGATTTTTCCCCCTCCTTCCTCCTCGCCGGGGGTTCCGATGACCTGGACTTCACCCGCAATGTCCTCCAGGACGGATCCCAGGGCGATCCCCGCCCCCACGGAGGACGCGGCGATGATGTTGTGGCCGCAGGCGTGACCGAGGCCCTTCAGTGCGTCGTACTCCGAGAGGAATGCCACTGTGGGTCCTTCCTCCCGTCCCTTCTTCACCGCCCGGAAGGCGGTTTCCATGGCGCAGAAGGGCATTTCCACGGTGAAACCGTGCCGCTCCAGCAGCTCCTTCTGCCACCGGGCCGCCTTCCGCTCCTCGAAGGCCGTCTCGGGGCATCCGTGGATGTCGCGGCTCAGCTGGAGCAGTTCCTTCCCTATTTCTTCAACCCTGTTTATGATGCGGTCTTTCATGAAAAGAATCTCTCCTTCTTTTGAAAAAAGGCAGGCCGGCGGCACTGGGCCCCGGCCTGCCTGCAACTTGCCCGGCGTGGAAAATCCGGCTATTTCACGTCCATGTCGTAGGCCAGGATGGACTTGTCCGCCCTGGGCTCGAACACCACGGCGTCCTTCTTGCCGTAGAGGTCCTGCTGGAAGTACAGGGGGACGATGCCGCCGTCATCCACGATCATGCGGGCGGCCTTCTCGAGGATGACCCTGCGCTTCCCGGGGTCCGCCGTGCCGTCGGCTTCGTCGACGAGGGCGTCAAACCCGGGGTTGGCGTAGTGGCCCCGGTTGGATCCGCCCTTGGCGGGATTCTTGCCCCTGGTGTAGAAGAGAACGCTGGCCATCTCGCCCACGTCGATGGGCTCGGACCATCCGGTCATGACAAGGCTGGACTTGTCGCCGGGGCGGACGAAATCGAAGAAGGTGGTCTTGGGGTGAAGGCGCAGCTCGATCTGGATGCCGGCCTTGGTGAGCTGGCTGGCGAGCGCCTGGGCGACCTGGCCGTCGTTGGGGTACCGGCCGTTGGGAGCGTCGAGGTAGACCTTGAAACCGTCAGGATATCCGGCTTCTGCGAGGAGCTTCTTCGCCTCTTCGGGGTCGTACTTCGGGGCGGGCATGTCCTCCACGTATCCTCTCCGGCCCTTCAGGACCATCTGGTTCGTGGCGTAGGCGTTGCCGTTCATGATCATCTTCACGATGGAATCCCGGTTGATGGCCAGAGACAGGGCTTTCCGCACCCTGAGGTCCGCGAGGGGGTTCTTGTCGAGCCCGATGATGCCGGGGCCCTGGGGACGATGGGAGTCCACGTGGAGATAGATCAGCCGCTCGCTGGGCCGGTCCACCACGGAAAGGCCTTCCGTGTTCTTCAGCTTGTCCACGTCACGGACGGGAACGTCCTCGATGATGTCCACTTCGCCGGTCAGCAGGGCTGCCGTGCGGGTGGCGGCGTTGCTGATGGGACGGAAGGTGACCTTTTTGATCTTCGGCGATCCGCCCCAGTACTGCTCATTGGCCTTCATGGAGATATGGTCTTCCTTGACCCACTCCACGAAGACGTAGGGACCGGTGCCCACGGGGGCCTGGTTGAAGGCGGTCTCGCCGAGCTTTGTCCTGTAGGCCTTCGGGAGGATGCGCAGCGCGGCGAGGGACTCGAGAAGGACTGCCGTGGGGGCCTTGGTGATGATCTTCACCGTATAGGGATCCACGACCTCAACCCTGTCGATGGAGGCGGTGAAGTTCTTCAGCAGAGACGTGCGGCACACCTCGACGGTGTAGGCCACGTCCTCGGCGGTGAAGTCGCTTCCGTCATGGAATGTCACGCCCTTTTTCAGGCTGAAGGTCCAGGTGAGGTTGTCGTCGCCGATGGTCCAGGATTCGGCGAGGGCCGCCCGGGGAACGCCGAGGGCGTCGTTGTTGAGAAGGCCGTCGTACATGTACCGCCCCATGGTGTTGGTGATGGTCTCATCCTGCTGGGACGGGTCCATGAAGAGCGCGTCCGACGCGAGGCCGATGACGATGCTCTTCTCCGCGGCCGCCGGGGCGGCCAGGGCAAGGCAGAGCGCGAGTACTGCAAAGAGAGCCGCAAATCTTTTCATTCCCTGATTCCTCCTTTATTTTTCTGTTTCGGTGGGCCTATTATAAACTATTCTTCTCCGTACAGATGACACGCCACCATCCTGCCCTCCACGGGCAGAAGGGAAGGCCTCCGGGCATCGCAGACCTCCATCTTCCGGGGGCAGCGGCCCGCGAAGGGACAGCCCGGCGGAAGGGTGATGGGGCTCGGGACATCCCCCTGCAGGGGAGCGGCGGCCTTCTCCCGGTCCAGCGTCGGGGCGGCGGCGAGGAGGGCCTCGGTGTAGGGGTGGAGGGGACGGCCGAAAATGCTGTCCCGGTCTCCCTTTTCCACGATGAAGCCCAGGTACATGATCCCCAGCCTCTCGGTGACGTGGCGCACCACCGAGAGGTCGTGGGCGATGAACAGGTAGGAGAGGCCGAACTCGTCCCTCAGGTCCATCATCAGGTTCAGCACCTGGGCCTGGATGGACACGTCGAGGGCCGAGACAGGCTCGTCGGCGACGATGAATGAGGGGTTCGTGGCCAGGGCCCTGGCGATGCCGATGCGCTGCCGCTGTCCCCCGGAGAACTGGTGGGGGTACCTGTCGGCCTGTTCGGGCCGGAAGCCCACGATGTCCAGGAGGCTCAGCATGCGGCTCTCCGCCTCCTCCTTCCCCGAAACCGTCCGGTGGAAGAGCATGGGCTCCATGATGATGTCCTTTATTCTCTGCCTGGGGTTCAGGGAGGCGTAGGGGTCCTGGAAGATCATCTGCATCTTCTTCCGGACGGGCATCATCCGGGAGGGGGAGTAGGCCGTGATGTCCTCGCCGTCGAAGACAATCCGCCCCGCCTTCGGCTCCAGCAGCCGCACCACGGTGCGGGCGGTGGTGGATTTTCCGCATCCCGACTCGCCCACCAGGCTGAAAACCTCGCCCCGGAGGATATCGAAGGAAACGCCGTTCACCGCGTGGACGGTTTTCACCGGCCTTCCCGCAAGCCGGTCCAGGATGCCCCGGGGCTGGCTGAAACTCTGGACGAGGTCCGTGACCTCGAGAAGCGCATTCCGTCCGCTACCGGCCATGGCCTTCCGCCTCCTCTCCGCCCTGTACGGGGTTGTGGCAGCTCACCGTCCGCCCGGGGGCGACGGAGCGCATGGAAGGGGCCTCTTTCCTGCAGAGGTCCGTGGCATACCCGCACCGGGGGGCAAAGGAACATCCCGGCGGGAGGTCGAAAAGGCTCGGCACCATGCCGGGTATCTGGGGGAGCCTCCGGCTTCTTTCCCCGGACAGCCTGGGGATGGACTCCAGCAGCCCCTTCGTGTAGGGATGGAAAGGATGCCGTACAAGTTCCCTCGTGGGTCCTTCCTCCACCACCCTGCCGCAGTACATGACGGCCACCCTGTGGGTCATCTCGGAGACTACGGCGAGGTCGTGGGTGATGAGGATGAGCGCGGAGCCGAAGCGTTTCACGAGATTTTCCATGAGAGCAAGGATCTGGGCCTGCACCGTCACGTCCAGGGCGGTGGTGGGTTCGTCGGCGATGATGAGTTTCGGGTTCGCGGCAAGGGCGATGGCGATGACCACCCGCTGCCGCATGCCCCCGGAAAACTGGTGGGGGTAGTTCTCGAGCCTGTCCTCGGGGTTGGGGATGCCCACCTCCCTGAGGAGCTCGATGCTTCTCTTCCTGCGGTCCGCCGGGGAGAGGGGGGTATGGAGGGCCAGCATCTCGCCGATCTGCCGGCCGATTGAATGCAGGGGGTTCAGGGAGGTCATGGGGTCCTGGAAGATCATGGAAATCTCCTTCCCCCGGATGCGGCGCATCTCCTCCTCCGACTTCTCCAGCAGGTTCTCCCCCCGGAAGATCACTTCCCCTGCGGCGATCCGCCCGGGAGGATCGATGAGGCCGAGGAGGGAGAAGCCGGTGACGGACTTTCCGCCCCCCGATTCCCCCACCAGCCCCAAAATTTCCCCTTCCCTGAGGGTGAAGTCCACCCCGTCCACGGCCTTCACCGTGCCCCGGAAGAGTTCGAAGCGGGTCTGCAGATTTCTGACTTCAAGAAGGTATTCAGACATGGGATACCCCTATTTCAGGCGGGGATTGAACTCGTCGCGGAGAAAATCCCCCAGGAGATTGATTCCGAAGACCAGGAGCATGATGAACATCCCCGGAAAGACCGACGACCACCAGAGGCCGCTGAAGAGAACGTCGTAGCCGTTCTTGACGAGAAGGCCCAGGGAGGGCCTGGTCACGGGTACGCCCACCCCGAGGTAGCTGAGGGTGGCTTCCGTGAGGATCACCGTTCCCACGTGGATCGTGGCGATGACGATGAGGGGGGTCAGGATGTTGGGCAGCACGTGCCGCAGGATGATGGGGAAAGGAGAGAGGCCGATGAGCCTGGCGGCGTCCACGTATTCCTTTTTCTTCTCCACCAGCACGGAGCCCCTGACCGTCCGGGCGTAGAGCACCCAGCCCACGATGGTGAGGGCGGTCACCAGCTTTCCGAGGCCCCGGCCGAAGGCGGCCATGATGAAGAGGGCCACCAGCATGGCCGGGAAGGAGAGCTGGATGTCCACCACCCGCATGAGGAGGCTGTCGAGCCTGCCGCCGAAGTAGCCCGCCACGAGGCCGAGAAAGGTGCCGAGAACGCAGGAGAGGACCACCACCGACAGGCCGATGAACAGGGAGATCCTGCTGCCGTAGACCATGGCGCTCAACAGGTCCCGCCCCTGGTCGTCCGTGCCGAGGACAAAGGCCGGGTCCCCGCCCTCCATCCAGACAGGGGGTTTGAAGGCGTCCATGAGGTCCAGGCTGCCGATGTCGTAGGGGTTCTGGGGGGTGAACAGGGGCCCCGCGGTCACAAGGACCAGGAAAAACGTGACGATGAAGAGCCCTGCCAGGGCACCGGGGCTCCGGACGAAATTGTGAAAGAACTCGCTTTTGAAAAATCCTTCTTTTTTTGCGCTCATTCCGGTCACCTCAGGTCGATTCGGGGATCGATCAGGGTATAGACGATGTCCACGATAAAGTTGATCAGGACGAACATGGCCGCCACGATCATGAGATAGGCCACGATGACGGGCCTGTCCGCGGTGTTGATGGAGTCCACCAGGAGCTTGCCCATCCCCGGCCAGGCGAAGATGGTCTCCGTCACGGTGGCGAAGGCGATAAGGCTGCCGATCTGCATGCCGAACACCGTCACCACGGGAACGAGGGCGTTCTTCAGCGCATGGGAGAAGAAGAGGCTCCTCCAGGAGACCCCCTTGGCCCGGGCGAACCGGATGAAGTCCTGGCGCATCACCTCCATGATCTGGGCCCGGATGAGCCGGATGAGCATGGCCAGGGTTCCGAGGGCGAGGGTCACCGCCGGGAGGACGATGTGCCGGAAACCGTCCCAGGTGAGGAAGGCGAAGGGGATGCCGAAGAGGGGAGCCGTGGCTCCCCGGCCCGACGAGGGCAGGAGTCCCTTCTCCACGGCGAAGTAGAAGATGAGCAGAATGCCCACCCAGAAGGACGGCAGGGAAATGCCCAGCAGAGACCCGCCCATGACCGCCCGGCTGAAAGGGCTGTTCGGCCTCGCCCCGGCGTAGACCCCGCAGGGCAGGGCCACCGCCAGGGACAGGAGCACCGAGAAGAAGACCAGTTCGAGGGTGGCGGGCATCCGCTCCACGATGAGGGTCAGGGCGGGGCGCTTGAAGATGTAGGACACCCCCAGGTCACCCCGGATGAGGTTCTGCAGGAAGACCCCGTACTGCACCCACAGGGGCCGGTCGAGGCCGAGGGCTGTCCGGGCCTCGGCGATCTGGGCATCCGTGGCCGTGGGCGGCACGATCATGAGGACCGGGTCGCCGGTGAAGCTCATCACGAGAAAAACGATCACCGAGACGGTGAACAGGACGACAATCATCTGGACAAGGCGTTTCAGCAGATATTTCAGCATGGATCATATCCCCGTTTCGTGTGGAATGGAGAGCTCCGGCTTGAGCAGCAGGCAACACCTCACGGGCAGGCCTCCGACGCCGGGACGAGCTTCCCCGTCTCGTCGGCGTACCGGACTTCGCAGTCGAGCCAGACCCCGATCCGGTCGTGAACCCTGCGCCGGACCAGTCCTATGAGGGCGAGAACATCCCGGGAGGACGCCCCCCCGAGGTTGACGATAAAATTGGCGTGCAGAGAGGAAACCCGTGCCCCTCCCACGGTCTCCCCCTTGAGCCCCGTGTCCTCGATGATCTTCCCCGGTGGGCCCGCGAGCTCGTAAACCGCCGGATCGTTGGTGAACACGGAACCGCAGTTCGGCAGGTCAAGGGGAAATTTGCCCCTGCGCTCCCCGAGGACCCGGATCTGTTCCCTCCTCACCGCCCCCGGCTCCGAGCGCCGGAAATCCAGGACGGCGCCGAGGACGATCCACCGCTTCTCCGGCATGTCGGGAGGATCCTGGAAAAGGGACCGCCGGTAGGAGAAGCCGCACTCATCCTTCGTGAAGGTCCGCCGCTCCCCGGCAAGCGAGACGGCGTCCACCGAGCGGATGTTCTCTCCGGCGCTGTGTCTCAGGCTGCCGCCGTTCATGGTGACCAGTCCGCCGAGGGAGCCGGGAATGCCCGCCGCATGCTCGAAGCCGGACAACCCTGCGTCGGCAAGGTTTTTCACCAGCTTCGGCACCCAGATTCCACCCCTGGCCCTCACCTCCGTACCGGCGATGGAAAAGTCGGAGAAAAGCCTGCCCAGCTTCATCACCACGCCCCGGATGCCGCCGTCGGGGAAGAGCAGGTTCGTTCCCTTCCCTATGACAAGGAAGGGAACATTCTCTCCCCTGACAAATTCCACGAGGCGGATGACCTCCTCCTCCGTACGGGGCTGGACCAGGGCGTCCGCCGGACCCCCGATCTTCCATGAACAATGGTTTTTCAGCGGCTCCAGGGGGGAGACCACCCCCACCGGGAGTTTCCGCAGCGTGTCCGCAAGGATCATGGGCGTTTTCGTACCGCCTTTCGCGAAAGGAGGACGGGACTGCTCCCGTCCCCGGATAGTGAGCACCGACGGTTCTTCTTCAGAGGACCGGGCGGATGGCTCCCCGCTCGATGTAATGGAAGGCGAGAAAATCGGGAGAGGTTCCCCGGGTTTCCACCACGGTCCGGAAAATGTCGAGGGTTTTTTTCTGACAGGTGAAGAGCAGCACCTGGTTGTTCGCCGCCGCCTCGAGAATGGCCTCGGCGGCCCCCTGCTGGCGGGTTTCGTCGAACCGGACGAGAAGGTCGTCCAAAATCAGGGGCAGGGGCTCGGAATTCCGTCCCCACAGGGTCGCCAGGGAGAGCCGCATGGCAAGGTAGACCTGGTCGGCGAGCCCTGAACTCCACTTGATCTCGTCCTTCCGTTCCCTGGCGGGATCGTTCCCCTCCAGGACCACGGAGAGCCCTCTTTCTCCCCCGCTTGAGAGAAGAGTGTACCGGTTTCCCGTCATGAGCGCAAGATATTTCCCCGCCCTGCGGATCACCTCGGGCTGGCGCTCCCTCTCGTGCTTTTCCTTGGAGACCTCGAGGAAATGCCTGGCGAGAATCACTGAGAGCCACTCCTTCACTCCCTCGTCGAGCTTCCGGTCCATCCCGGTCCTAGAGAACAGCAGCTCACCGAGGCGCTCATCGGCGGCGATCTGCTCCAGCCTGAGGGCAAGCCTTCCCCTCGAGTCAGCGGCGGCCTCGATCTCCCTTTCAAGGACGGCGGCTTCCTCCTCCGCACAATCCCTTTCCTTCCTCCCGTCTTCCGCCGGAAGGGACAGGAGTTCCCCTCCCGCCTTCTCCATTTCCTCCCCGGAGCCGAAAAGGCCGAGGAGAACCTTCCGCTCCCGGGAAGCATCCTCAAGGAGCCTCTCTCTTTCGGCCCAGCGGGCGGCAAGGTCCCTGTACCGCTCCTCGTTCTCCGAACCGGCGAAGGTGAAGAGCTCCGCCGTTTTCCCGCCGTTGCCCTCCAGGTTTTCCCGGAGTTCCGCGAGGGAGGCGGAAAGGGCCGCCAGATCCCGTTCGAGATCGGCGATCTCCCCCTTTCTCTCCCCGGCCAGCCGCAGAGCAACAGCGAGAGACCGGATGGAAGAAGGGTCCGGCTCTTCCGGAAGCTCCACTCCCGCTCCGGAGAAGAGATCCGCAAGGGAGAGGATGCGCTGCCTCACCGAGGCGACATAGCTGTCGAGCTCCCTCAGCTCTGCCTTCCTGGACTCGATGACGGATTTTTCCGACCGGAGCTGCAGTATCCTGGGCACCAGGGCCTCCATGTCCTTCGGGGCGAGGTTCCGGTCGAATTGCCGCCCGGCAAGCCACCGGCGCCATTCATCCATAAGCCTGTCAAGCTCCCCGGCGGTCCGCTCAAGGGCGCTCTCCATGGCTTCGCTCTCACTGTCCATCCGGGCCAGCACGGCGGCCATCTGCCTGCTCCGCTCGCTCAGCACGGCGAACCGTTCGTTGGCCGAATTATCCCTCTCCCCCTCTTCCAGGAGTTCGTCCATTTCATTGGCGAATCTCGGAGCCCTGATGCCGAGCCGCTCACCGAGTTCCTCCCGCCGGCTCCGGAGCCTTTCGACCCTGGCCTTCTGGCTTTCCAGCAGCAGCAGTGTCTCCTCCATCCGCAGGTCGAGATCGTCCATTCTGCGGGTCCACCAGGAGAGGGCCGTCTCGTACCGCTTCTGCTGGTCCCGGTGGGCTATGAAGGAAAGGAGGGAGGCGCTGAAAAGGGCCACCGCCCCGAAAAACCACAACCGGTCCGAAGTGAGCCAGGCCTGGTAGGTACCTCCCCCGCCGACGGCGAGCAGCGCCCCGGAGATGAGGGCCACCATATTCCCGGGTTCGGGAGGCTCTTCCTCGGCAAGAACCGCTTTTTCGCTGATGATGGTGGTCCTGGCCTCCTCGAGGTTGGCCAGATCTTCTTCCTCGTCGCACAGCTCCCCGAACACGGCCCGCAGGTCGGTGATGAGGCTCCACCGCTCGGTTGCCCGCTTTGCCCTGACCTCAACTCCCGCCGTTTCCCGGTCGAGGGAGGCGGCCTCGCTTCTCCGGTCCTCCCGCAGCCGGTTCCACTGGACAAGAGACTTCTCCTCTTCGCCCTTCCGCCTCTCGAGACGTTCCTTCCGCTCCGCGGTCCTCCGTGCGAACTCGATGGCCTCCGCCGAGACATCGGCTCCGGAAAGATGATCCTCAGTCCACCAGGAACAGAGGTTCTCCAGGTTTCCCCTGAAGGCCTTTTCCGCGTCTTCTATCTCCTTCGCCAGGAGAATCCTCCTGGCGAGAGAAGCTCGGAACTGCTCGCTCTCGTGCTCCAGCCCCTCCACTTCCTGCCGGGCGGAGAGACAGCCGAGAACGGGATCCGCCTCCAGGACCGCCTTTCCTTCCTCCTTCGCCGACCGTTCCGCCCCGAGGCGGGCAATGGAAGCCCCGATTCGCTCCTTCTCTTCCTTCAGCCGTTCCAGCCGGGACAGGCCGTCGTCGGGAAAAGGATGGAGCCCCTCCAATCCGGCGAGCTTCCGTTCAGTCTCGACCAGGGCCTCCCGGGAAGGACGGGCCTTTTCGAGAAGCTCCAGCCTGGCGGTCCGTCTTTTCAGAACGTCCAGCCGCTCCTTCTTCTCCTCCATGGAGGCTTCCATGGCTGACAGGTCGTCCTTCATCCTGCGCCAGCTTCCGTTCAGCTCACGGAGGTCCCGCACGGCACCGTCCGTCTCGGCCATGGAGGCGAGAAGCCGGTTCACCGTGGATGCGCTCCGCGCGTTTCCCCAGGGACGGTACAGTTCATTCTGCCGGGCCTCAAGGACCGAGAGCAGCCGTGGAAGGGACGCCGACCCCAGGCCCGCCCCGGCGGCGAAGAACCGGGCGGCCACGTCGGAAGAATTCAGGGGGTCCAGGGACTGCATCTCCCCGAGTCCCATGGCGAACACGCTCTCGTAGACCTCCCTGCTGATGGAGAAGAAGTCCGGGGACAATTCGGCGGCGGGACCTCCGTCGGCGGGAGCGATATAGTTCTTCTGCCCCTCCACGGAAAGAATGTATTCCCTTCCGTCCTCCATGCGGATCCTGGCGGAGCCTCCGTGCTGACCGCCCCGCTGGGGCTCGTAGAGGTTCGTCTTCCCCCTGCCGTTCTTTCCCCTGCTGAAAAGCAGGCGGCGGAAGAAATTCATCAGGGTGGTCTTGCCGCTTTCGTTCTCTCCCTGGAAGACCGTGAGACCCCCGGACAGCCTCGCTCCCGATCCTGAAAAGATGCCGAAGCCGCTCACAAAAAAATCGGTTATTTTCATACTCCGTCAATCCCTTCGAGCAGTCCGGACAGGGCCGACCAAGTCCCCCTGTCGAGGAGCAGCTCCGTGTCCTCGTCAGAGAGGGAGTCTATCACTTCCAGCACATCCCTGGACTGGATCCTGTCCAGAATACCCCTTTTCCGGAGGATGTCTTTCAGTCCCTCCCGGAGATCGCCCCTCTGCCGGAAGGCCCGGATCTCCTTCAGAAAATCGCCGGCGAAATGGCTGCCCGCAGCGAGGGAATCAAGATCCAGGGGGGGCAACGTCACCCCGGAAATCTCCTCGGTGAAAACAAAATCGGGCCTGTCCTCCTCCCCTTCGTTCATCGTCTCCAGGAGTCCGCCGGGCCCCCGGAGAAACCCCGGACGCCGGAGAAGCCCGTGGATCTTCCCCCGCCCGGAAACGGAAAGCCGCAGAAGGGCCGGCAGCCCGCCGTTTTCCCGCCGCACCGTCTCTTTCAGGTCCGACACGGCCTGGAAAAACTCCTCGTCCCGTTCCATACCGTCGATGGAAATGTCTTCGCTTCTCCACCGGACCACGTCGCAGGGAATGAATTCGGCGCACCCCGGTTCACCGGGGAACAGGGTGACGGAAAAAACGCCCTTTTCCCCCGTCTCCCGGATGTTCCTCCCCTGGATAGTGCCGGGATAGACCACAAGGGGGTCCCGGCAGAGCACTTCCGCCCCGTGCACGTGCCCCAGGGCCCAATAGTCCATGCCCGCAGCCCTCAGGTCGTCCAGGGAGCAGGGAGCGTAGTTTTCATGGCCCTTCCGGCCGCCCACGTTGCAGTGGAGCAGGGCGATGTTCACGCCCTCTCCCTTCCCGCCGGAAAAACGGAGGGCCATGTTCTCCTCCACCTCCCGGACGGGATAGCTGAAACCGTGAACCGTGCCCGCCCTCTCCCCTCCAAGCAGCAGGGGGACTGACTCGACCCCGGGGCCGAAGCGGAAGGCCAGGGGCGGAAAATCCCGGTCCGCCTCCCACCCCGACAGGGGATCGTGGTTTCCGGCAGCGATGAAAGAGGGAATCCCCCCGCCGGAAAGGCGCCTGAGCTGTTCAAGAAAGAAGACCTGGGCCCGGACGCTCCTGTTCTCGCTGTCGTAGACATCGCCCGAGACCACGAAAAAATCCGCCCCCTTCTTCAGGGCAAAGGTGACGGCGTTCTCAAAAGCCCGGAATGTCGCTTTTCGCAGGAATGCTCCGAGGGAGGGAGAAATATCGGAAAGCCCGGAAAACGGACTGTCGAGGTGAAGGTCAGCGCAGTGAACGAAAGAAATTTTCCGGCCGCTCACCGGGTCTTCCCCCTCTCCGCCGGGAGAAAAGGCAACTTGTACTGGTACACTCGGCACCACTCCCTTCAAAAATCCCGTCTACTTTATGCCACACCCCTCTTCTTTGCAACACGATCCTGTCCCCCTGAATCCGCAGCTTTTCCCGGCAAAGCGTGGCCCCTCGCACCCTTTCCCTCCCGGGACTTGTCACCAGCCGGTGACAATGGGATAATTCTTCTGTAATTGAATCCGATTGTGGAGGATTGTCGAGAGATGAAAGGATTTGGAGCGGCCATTTCGGCCATTTCGTATTACCTTCCGCCGAAAGTGGTGGACAACAGGGCCCTCGTGGAGGAGTTCGGCACGTGGACCGAAGATAAAATATACCAGAAAACGGGAATCAGGGAACGCCACGTGGTCGACGGGGAGCTGGTGTCGGACCTTGCGGCCAGGGCAGCCGAAAAACTCTTCGAAGAACACGGCGTCGACCGGGAGACCATCGATTTCCTGCTGCTGTGCACCGAAAGCCCGGACTACTATCTTCCCGCCACCGCCTGCGTGGTCCAGGACCGTCTCGGCCTGAAAAAGACCACCGGCGCCCTGGACTACAACCTGGGGTGCTCGGGCTTCATCTACGGCCTTGCCCTCACGAAGGGGCTCATCGCCGCGGGCATAGCGTCAAAGGTTCTGCTCATCACGGCCGACACCCTGACCCGGACCATCCACCCGAAGGACAAGAGCACCCGGACCATTTTCGGCGACGCCGCGGCGGCCATCCTGGTGGAGCCCTCCGACACCGCCCGCATCGGCGATTTCATCCTCGGAACCGACGGTTCGGGCATGGACAAGCTCATCATCCCCGCCGGCGCGTGGGCCGCCCCCCGCTCACCGGAGACCGCCGCCGAACGGACCAACAAGTGGGGAAACACCAGGAGCGCGGAGAACCTCTACATGAACGGCCCCGAGGTACTCAACTTCACCCTGGCCACTGTGCCCGGGGCGGTCAGCCGGGCGCTGGAGGCCCATTCCCTGAAACTCGAGGACGTGGACCTCTTCGTCTTCCACCAGGCCACCCTCCTCATCCTGGAGCACCTGAGAAAGGAAATCGGCATTCCGGAGGAGAAGTTCTTCATGAACATGGAGAACAAGGGCAACACGGTGAGCGCCACCATTCCCATGGCCCTTCGGGACGCCGCCGACCAGGGCAGGCTCCGCCCGGGGGACAGGGTCATGGCCGTCGGCTTCGGAGTCGGGTACTCCTGGGGGGCAACTATAATCAGATGGTAAGAAAAGCACCGCTTTTCTACCAAAAAATATGATAGACTGGGGGCGGAACAGAGATGTTCCGCCCCCTTTTTCCGGCTTCTCCCAAGGAGCGTGAATGCAATGAGCGAAATGGTACTCCGGAAGTTTGTCGCCCCTGAAGTCATCTTCGGCCGAGGAGCCCGCACTCTCGCAGGGCGGTATGCCAGAAACCTGGGAGGCACCAGGGTTCTCGTGGTCACCGACGACGGCGTGGCGGAGGCCGGGTGGCTCGAGCCCCTCCTTGAAAACCTTGACGGCGAGGGACTGGGCTGGGCCGTCTACCGCGACGTTCAGCCGAACCCCACCGACGTCATGGTCATGCGGGGCGTTGAGGTCTTTGACGGCGAAGGCTGCGACCTCATCCTCACCCTCGGCGGAGGAAGTCCCATGGACTGCGCCAAGGCCATCGGAGCGGTCCATGCCAACGGAGGGAACGTTCTGGATTTCGTGGGGGTCGATAAAATCCCCGTTCCCTGCCCTCCCGTGATCTGCGTACCCACCACCGCCGGAAGCGCCGCGGACATCTCCCAGTTTTCCATTATCAAAAACGAAAAAACAGGGATCAAGCACGCCATCGTCAGCAAATCCATCGTTCCCGACGTGGCCCTGGTGGACCCGGACACGACCCTCACCATGGACGGCTTCCTCACAGCGTCCACGGGAATGGACGCCCTCACCCACGCCTTCGAGGCCTACGTCTCCCGGGCCCATTCGCCCCTTACAGACGTCCACGCCCTCCAGTCCGTGGAGATGGTACACTCCTTCCTTCTCCGGGCCATGGGCGACCTTTCAAGCCCGGAATACCGGACCGGGATGATGCTGGCGTCCCTCCATGCGGGCCTCGCCTTCTCCAATGCGAGCCTCGGCGTGGTCCACGCACTCTCTCACAGCCTCGGCGGGCTCCTCGACCTCCCCCACGGGGAATGCAACTCCCTGCTCCTCCGCCACGGCGTGGAGGCCAACTACGGCGCCGCCCCCGAACGGTTCGCCGTCCTCCTCGAACGGTTCGGCGGGTGTGCTGAAACTCCCGATGTCCTCTCCGAACTGCTCGCCCGCCTTGACACCCTGCGGGATCAGGCCGGCCTTCCGGGAAGACTCAGGGATCTCGGACTGAAGGAGGATCTTCTTCCCGAAATAGCGGCGGCGGCATGGGAAGACCCCTGCATGATCACCAACCCCCGGCCTCTCTCCCCGGCCGGCCTTGAGGAAATCCTCCGAAATGCCTACTGACCGGCGGACGACAGAGCAGGACGACCAGCTCCTGGCCCTCATGGGGCTGGGAGCCCGGTCGGGGAAGAAAAGCCACTACCCGGAGCTGAAACGGCGCCTCGCCGAGCTTGAACGGGTCCAGGCCCTGCTGGACAGGGCCCAGGACGCCATTTTCGTGGTTTCCCTCCCCGATGAAACAGTGGAATACAGGAACGAAGCAGCCCTGGCCCTCCGCGGCGGCTTCGGGCGGGGTGAACTCCGCCCCCTGGAGGAATTCCTGAAAGGCCCCGACGGAAGAGGACTCACCATCAGGTCATGTTTTCCCGCTTTTCCGGACGGAGAAGAGCGGATGATCCTCCCCCTGGTGACCGAGAAGGGCGTCCGCCGGTTCGAGGCCTCGTTCCTGGCGGCGGAGACCGATGGCCGCCTCTCCGGGGTGCTCATCCTCAGGGACCAGGAGGACAGGATCCGTGCGGAGACGAGGCTTGCCGAATCCCTTCGGCAGGTGGAACAGGCCCGGATGCGGACCGTCCATCTCACCGCAACCCTGGTGGAGATCAAGGACTCCTACACGGGGAAGAACCAGCGCCAGGCGGCAGGCCTCGCCCACGCCATCGGCACCGGCCTCGGAATGACGGGCGACCCCCTGGAAAACCTGGTGACGGCAACTCTCCTCCACGACGTGGGGATGATGGCCATTCCCGCCGAAATACTCTGCATTCCGGGACCTCTCCGGCCGGTGGACCGCCGTCTCATGGAGGAGCACGCCTCCATCGGCTGCGATATCCTGAAGAAACAGGGGTTCCCGCCGGAAATTTACCTGACGGTGCTCCACCACCATGAACGCCTGGACGGCAGCGGCTACCCGGAGGGCCTGAAGGGAGAGGACATCCCTTTCGGGGCCCGGATCGCCGGCATCGCCGACGTAACGGAGGCCCTGCTGAGCCATCGCCCCTACCGGCCCGCCTGGCCCCTGGAAAAGGTGCTGGAGGAACTCTCGGAAAAAAAGGGGATTCTTTACGATCCCGATGGGGCTGAAATCTGCATAAGGCTGCTTGAGGAAGGGTATACCCTCGACGACCAGTGGTTTTACAAATAACGGGAAAAAAAACCGGGGGCCCTGAAGGGCCCCCGGAACGCGTTACTGGCGGGACACGTTGAACACGAGATCCAGCCGGGTAAGCTTGAACAACTCCTCCACCATGCCGCGAAGGCCGGTGATGACCATTTTTCCGCCCTTCTGGAGACATCTCTTGTGAATGGAGATCAGGACTCCAAGCCCGGAACTGTCCACGTAGTCAAGATCCGAAAGGTCAACGGTCAGATGCACCATTCCATCCTCAATGAGCCCGATAAGCTGCTCCCGGACCGACGCGGAATCCTCGACGTACATGCTGCCGCCCAGGCGCACCTGCGCCCCGGTGCCGCTTTTGGTGATATCCACTTTCATGGCGAATCCTCCTTCTCCACGGTCAAACTTCGGAAAACAGGCCAATTATACGACAGCGGGCTTATTTGACAAAACCCCGCCGTCCTTGTCCACCTTGAAGCGCTCCGTCATGCGCCGCATGTCCTCTGAGGTCTCGCTCACTTCCTGGGCGCTGGTGGCCACGGTCTCCATGGCTGCCGCCGTCTCTTCCATGGAGGCGGCAAGGGTCTGCACGTGATCGTCGGTAAGTTCCATGACGCTGGCGGTGGTGTCGATGAGGGAGATCACCTTGTCAGACTTGGCCACCTCCTCGTCGGTGGTGGAAATGATCTTCCTGATATCCTCCACGGAACTGCTGATGGCCTTGCCGATACGCTCAAGGGATTCTCCCGCCACGTGGGCGATGGAGACCCCCTCTTCGACCCCCTGCCGGCTTTTCTGCATGGACGCCACAGCGGACCTGGTCCCGTCCAGGATCTTTCCCACCAGTTCCGCCACTTCCCGGGCTCCCTGCTGGGACTGCTCAGCCAGCTTCCGGACTTCTTCCGCCACCACGGCGAATCCCCGTCCGGCCTCGCCCGCCCTGGCCGCCTCGATGGCGGCGTTGAGGGCAAGAAGGTTGGTCTGGTCGGCAAGGCCGGTGATGGTGTCGCCCACCACGCCGATCCTGGCGGAAAAGGTGTCGAGCTGGGAAAGGAGCTGTTCCGTCTCTTCCACGGAAAGCCGGATGTTCTCCATGCGCTCCACGGTCTGGGCGACGGTTTTCCGCCCCTCCTCCGCCGCCCCAGACATCTCGGCGGAGTTTTTGTCGGCGCTTGCCGCGAGGCTCTGGGCTATCTGGATGAGGCTGCTCATCTCGAGCATGACCTTCGACGCCTCGATGGAATTTTCCCGGCCCTTCCTGGTCTGCTCTGCCAGGTGGGCGTTGCTCTCGGCCACCTCGTTGGTGGTGCTGGTGACCTCTTCCGTGGACGCGGCCGTTTCCTCGGACAGGGCCGACAGGTGAACCGACTTTTCCTTCAGCTCCCGGACCATCTCCCGCTGCCCCCGGACCATGTCCGCCAGGGCATCCGCCATGTTTCCCAGTTCATCCCGGGTGACGATCCGGAAATCCTCCCGCTCGATGGAGAGATCCCCTTCCTTCGCCATCCCGGCCAGGACGGTCACCCTGTTCAGGGGACGGGTGAGGCTCCGGGTCATGGCGAAGGCTATGGCAGCGCCGAGCAGCACCGCCGCTGCGGTGGAGAGAAGAATGACGGAAATGGTGGACGCCAGGCTGCCGACGGCATGATCGGCGATTTTCTGGGAATTCGCCGCCCCCGCCTTCACAACCTCATCGGCCAGCGCGAGAATGCTTCTTCCCGTCTCAACCCTCCGGGCGTTGATTTCGTCAAGCCGTCTCCAGGCGGCCAGTATTTCCGCCATGACGGACCGGTATTCTGTTCCGGCTTTCATCACCGCGTCGAGCTGTTCGATGTTCACTCTCTGGAAAGTCATGGCCTTCAGGCGCTCCAGGGTGGACTCCACTTCACTGAAGTGCTGGAGTCCCTCTTCAAGGAGCACGGGGTTCCTCTGGGCCTGTCCCCTGTAGTTGGCCACCCGCACGAGGTTCCCCAGACCGATGAGAGCGTTGCCGAGAACGATCTTCTGCAGCCGGTCCGAAAGCTCCGACTGAAGGGTGCTCTCGCCGAACTCCCTCTCGAGGGCCTGTTCCTGGGACTGAACGTACTTCTCCGCGTTTTCGAAAAAGGCCCTCTCGCCGTCAGTTCCCCTGTTCCTGAGTGCGTTCATGATCTCCACGGTCTTTTCGGTATCGTCCATGAGCTTCACGTACTCGTCCAGGCCTGACAGGGCCTTGGCGGCGTCCGCCCTGAGGGTGAGCAGGGCGGGGTACTTCCCGGCGAGGGCAGCCGCCTCCCCCAGGGCTGCCCGGGCACTTTCAGCGGCCCGGCGGCCCGCTTCGAGAAAGGTCCGGTCGTAGGTGTAGCCATAGCCCCGTATTTCATACATGAGTTCCTGCACTGTGCTCTGAACCCTGTTGGCCACCACCATTTCCGGAACATACTCGTCGGCGAGGGAACGGGCTTCCCGGCTCACTTCCCCCATGTTGAACCAGCTCAGCGCCCCCACCCCGGCGAAAATGAGCAGCAGGACGCCGAAAGCCAGGGCAAGCTTCGCCCCTATTTTGAAATTCCTGATCATTCTTCCACCTCTCTCCTCTTGAGAATGTGTACCCAAAAAGCTCTTTCACGGCGGCTGCCCGCCACGGGAAACATGGCGCACCGGCGGACACCCCCCTTTCTCCGGGTCACTCCATCGTGACCGGATCTCCCTTTCGCACCTCTCCGCCCCGGACCACCCGGAGAAAGTACCCCGCCGAGGGCAGAAGGCACCAGCCCCGGTAATCGTAGGAATGGGGTTCCCCGGGTTTTTTGCCCTTTTCCACAACCTCAAGGAGGACGGAACTCCCCACCGCCAGGCGGGCACCCACGGGCAGTTCTTCGGGAAGCCCTTCCGCCACCAGGTTCTCGGCCAGGGATCCCGGAGGGAAGGGAAAACCGGCCTCTTCTTCAGCCTTCCGGATATCCTCGGCACGAAGAAGACTCACTTCCCGCTCCGTCACGCCCCTGTGGGAATCTCCCTCAATCCCGCCGGGAAGGAAAAGGACCCGCTCCACCTCTGTTTTCGGCTGCTGCCGTTCCGTGCTCACGCAAATGGCCCTCACTGAAGCCATGAATATCACGCCCCCGTCTGTTCGTTATAAAGAAAAGAACCAGTTCATAATACGATAGACGATAAAAAAAGGCGAGGCCCCGGGGCCCCGCACTTCACTTTCAGCAGGCATCGGCGGCGTGCCGCCGGTGTTCGTCAGGCCATCCTCGGCAGAAGAACGGGAAGAGCTTCCTCTTCTCCGGCCACCCCGGGGACGGAGAAGTCCACATGGCGCTTCCTCCCGCTCCAGGAGAGAGTCCGCCGGGCCGGCACCGTTTCGGCGATGACGGAGCCGTTCCGCACCGACCAGAGGCACTCGCTCTGGAGCCGGATCGCCTCGAACTGGTCCGGAGCGTCCAGGACCAGAAGGTTGGCAGGCTTTCCCGGTTCGATGCCGTAGCGGTTTTCCACGTTCATGGTCCGGGCTGAATTGACGGTGATCATGTCGAAGAGGCGGAATATCTGGTCGTAGCCGCTCATGTGGGCCGTGTGGAGCAGCAGGTTGGCTGCGGCGAGCATGGATCCCTTCCCCAGAGGGTACCAGGGGTCCATGATGGAATCATGGCCGATGCAGACGTTCACGCCCGCCGCGTCCAGCTCGTCCACCCGGGTGTGGCCCCTGCGGCGGGGATAGCCGTCGGTCCGGTTCTGGAGCACCGAGTTGTCGAAGGGAAGGGTGATGAAGTTCATCCTCGCCCGCCGGAAAATGCCCATGAGCTTCAGGGCGTAGTCATTGTTGTAATTGTGCATGGCCGTGGTATGGCTCGCCGTCGTTCGGGTCCCCATGCCGGAGGCGATGGCGCACTTGGCCATGACCTCGACAAACCGGGACTGGTCGTCCCCCGTCTCGTCGCAGTGGATGTCCACGAGCCGGCCGTACTTCTCCGCCAGATCGAAGGCCAGTTCCACGGACCGGACGCCGTCCTCCCGGGTCAGCTCGTTGTGGGGGATGGCGCCGACGCAGTCGCACCCCATCTCCACGGCTCGGCGAAGATTCCGTTCGCCGCCGGGGATGGTGTAGATCCCGTCCTGGGGAAAAGCCACCACCTGGATTTCGGCAATCTCCCGCATCTCGTCCTTGAGTTCCAGCAGGGCTTCCACGGTAACCAGTGACGGGTCGGTGGTGTCGGCGTGGGTCCGGATGAACTGCACTCCGTTGGCCGCCTCCCAGAGGACGGCTTCCCTGGCGTTCCTGAGGATCTCATCCTTCGTGACGCCCGGACGGCGCTCGCCCCAGATGGCGATGCCTTCGAGGAGGGTGCCCGAAACGTTGTACCGGGGTGACCCCACGGTGAGGACCGCGTCGAGGTGAAGATGGGGATCCGCGAAGGGGGGTGTCGTCAGCCTGCCGCCCGCGTCGATCTCCCGGTCCGCGCGGCACTCAAGCCGCTGTTCCACCGCGGCGAAGACGCCGCCGCTGATGCCGATGTCCGCGATTTCTCCCTTTGCAAGCCGTGCCCGGCGAATAATCAGGTCCATGGTCATTTCCCCTCTCTCATTTCTATGCTACCGGTTGCGCATTTTAACACGAAGGCTGTCCGGTGTCCATGGCTGACAAAATTTCGGAGAATTCTCGTTACATCTCACCATTGACATGGGACGAAGGCAACCGTTTAATGAAGTGAATAAGCATTTCGTCGGTACATTTCTGATAAAATAAGATACAACCCTTATCCTGCACCGGAACATACGGGGAGGTGAGCAGGAAAAGCCGATCCACCGGGAAAGGGTGCGTCCGAACGGCAGTTGGGGCATGCGTCCGCGATCCATGGCGGCCGCTGGTACCGAGACCAGGGAGGTGTATCTTTTGAGGAAAAGCGTATTGGCGTTGTTGATGGTATTCGTTCTGCTCCTCGCCGGAACCGCGTCGGCGGAGGTGAAGGACTACAAGGATTTCAAGCTGGCCGCCGTTTTCCAGACGGCCATCGAGGAACCCTGGGATGGGGCGATTCACCAGGCCTGCATCCTGCTTCAGAAGGAACTCGGCTTCACCTATGAATTTACCGAAAAGGTCGGAGCTGCCGACTTTGAGCGGGTTCTCAGGGAATACGCCGAGAGGGGATTCGATCTCATCGTGGGTGATGCCTTCCTCGCCGGGGAGGAACCTTCCCGCCGGGTCGCGAAAGATTACCCGGAAGTCGCCTTCGCCTTCGGATCCGAGTTCACGTTCCAGGAACCCAACTACTCCGTGTTCGACAACTGGATTCATGAACCCTCCTATCTCTGCGGCATCATCGCCGGCCGCATGACAAAAACCAACACCCTCGGCATCGTCGCCGCCCTTCCCATCGCGGAGGTCAACCGCCTCGTCCATGCCTTCAAGGAAGGCGCCCTTTCGGTCAACCCCAAGGTCAAGGTGAAGGTTGCCTACATCGGCAGCTGGTTCGATCCCCCCAAGGCCAAGGAAGCGACTCTCGCCCAGATCGAGGCCGGAGCCGACCTCATTTTCGCCGAACGGTTCGGCGTCTTTGAAGCGGCCAAGGAAAAGGGCGTCCTCGCCTTCGGAAACATGATGGACCAGCACGACCTCGCCCCTGAAGTCGTCATCACCGGACCGGTATGGAACATGGGGCCCACAGTACGCTACTGCATTGACGAAGTGAGGAGCAGGAAGTGGAAAGCCGGAGACCTAAGAGAGTGGTCCATGATGGCCCGGGGCGGCGCATATCTCGCCCCCTTCCACGAGTTCCAGCAGAAACTTCCTCCCGAAGTGCTCAAGGAAGTCCGGGAACTGGAAGCGAAGATCATGAACGGCCAGTTCACCGTGCCCATCATCGAGACCGAGCTGAAGACGGACTGACATCCGCTCCCGGGGCGGGCCTTCCTGCCCGCCCCTTTCGTCCTTATCCTTTTTTATCCGCAGCTACCGAAAGAGGTGGATACCATGCCCGCTGACAGGCACGCCATGAGCGCCGGGACGGAAGAAGCCCCGGCCTCCGGGCACACAGCCCCTCCCTGCGTCGTGGAAATGCGCTCCATCACGAAAACGTTCCTCGACGTCACGGCGAACAGCAATGTGACCTTTTCCCTCAGGGAAGGGGAAATCTGCGCCCTTCTCGGCGAAAACGGCGCCGGAAAGACCACGCTCATGAACATTCTCTTCGGCTATTACGCCGCCGACAGCGGAGAAATCCGCATCGGGGGCGAGAAGGTCTCCTTTTCGTCCCCCAAGGACGCCATCGCGTGCCGCATCGGCATGGTCCACCAGCACTTCACCCTGGTGCCGTCCCAGACCGTGCTTGAAAACGTGGTGGTGGGAAGCGGCGGAGGAAAATTCTTCCTCGATCTCTCCGGGGCACGGAAGAAGCTCCTCGCTCTCCAGGAGCGCTTCGGGCTCTCCGTGGACCCCGACGCCCCGGTGTGGACCCTCCCCATCGGCGGACAGCAGAAGGTGGAAATACTGAAGGCCCTCTACAGGGACGCCCGCATCCTGATCCTGGACGAGCCCACGGCGGTGCTCGCCCCCCTTGAGACCAGGGAGCTGTTCGCGACCCTCCGCACCCTCGCCGCCGGGGGCTGCTCCATCATCTTCATCTCCCACAAGCTCTACGAAGTCATGGAAATAGCCGACCGGGTGGTGGTCCTCACAAAAGGGGTCCTCACCGCCGAGAGAAAGGTCTCCGAGACCAGCGAACGGGAGCTGGCCAACCTCATGGTGGGCCGGGATCTCGCGGAAAAAAAGCGTCCCCCCAGGGGAACCCCGGGCTCCCCCCTCCTGGAAATTCGGGGACTGACGGTAAAAAACGACAGGAACCTCGAAGCCGTGAACGATCTCTCCCTGGACATCCGTTCCGGGGAGATCCTGGGCATGGCAGGAGTGTCCGGCAACGGACAGAGAGAGCTCGCTGAAGCCCTGTTCGGCCTACGGAAACCCGTGTCGGGAACCATCTCCGTGAACGGAATGCCCCTTCCGCCCGCCCGCCCGAAAGCGTCGGTAGAGAGCGGCATGGGAAGGATACCGGAAGACAGGATGACCACCGGCCTCCTCCTGGAGCTCTCCGTGGAGGAAAACCTCGTGCTGGAAAACCACGCCGATTTCCGGTCCCTGGGCATGCTGGACCACGGCGCCATCGGCCGGCACGCCGAACGGCTCATCTCCGATTTCAGCATAAAGACCGACGGACGGACGGCAAAGGCCCAGACCCTTTCCGGAGGGAACCTCCAGAAGATCATCCTGGCCCGGGAACTTTCCGCGTCGCCGAAGGTGGTGGTTGCGGCCCAGCCCACCAGGGGCCTCGACGTAGGCGCCATTGAATACGTCCACTGGCGGATCCTGGATGCCCGGGCAAGCGGCGCCGCCATTCTTCTCATCTCCGAGGATCTCGACGAAATATTCCAGCTCAGCGACCGGATCGCCGTCATGTACGAAGGCCGCATCATGGGCATCGCCGACGGCGGCTCAGCGTCCAGGGAGCAGATCGGACTCTGGATGAGCGGGGTGAACGAACCATGCGCATGATCATCACGAAGCGGGCCCCCCTTCCGGGATGGGTCCAGGTGCTCGTCCCCGTGGGAGCCATCCTGGTGACCCTTTTGCTTTCCGCCGCCCCGATACTGTTCGCCGGCGGAGACCTCTGGCTCTCCTACACGTCCCTCTTCAAGGGAGCCCTGGGCACCCGGTACAACTTCCTCGAAACCTGCGTGAAGGCCGCTCCCCTCACATTCACCGGGCTGGCCGTGGCCTTCGCCTTCCGGGCCAAGTTCTGGAACATCGGCGCGGAAGGGCAGCTCCTGGCCGGGGCCATCGCCGCCACCTGGGTGGGCATCAGCGCCCCCGCCCTTCCCAAGGTTGCCGTGCTCATCCTCGTCTGCACCGCGGGCTTCCTCGCCGGAGGACTCTGGGCCACCGTCCCCGCCCTGCTGAAGACAAAATACAGGGTGGACGACGTGGTCACCACCCTCCTCCTGAACTACGTCATGTGGCACATTATGGGCTACCTGCTCTTCGGCCCCCTCCAGATGCCCAACTCGAGCTGGCCGAGGTCTCCCGCGATACTTGAGATCGCCCGTTTCCCCGTGCTGCTGGCCAGGTCACGGTTCCACCTGGGCATCGTGCTCGCCGTCGCGGCCGTCCTCATCGTCTGGTTCATCAACTCGAAGACCGTCTTCGGATACCGGGCGAGGGCCGTGGGAGTCAATCCCCGGGCGGCGGCCTTCGGCGGCATCAACGTCAACTCCGTGATCATCAGGACCGCCCTCCTCTCCGGCGGGCTCGCCGGAATGGCGGGCGTCGGCGAGGTGGCGGCCATCCACTTCCATCTCCTCATGGACATCTCCCCCGGCTTCGGGTATTCGGGAATCGTCATCGCCATGCTGGGCAGGCTCCATCCCCTGGGGACGGCCCTGGCCGCCTTCTTCTTCAGCGTCATCATCGTGGGGGCCCAGTCCATGAGCCGCCTCACCGGGGTCCCGACCTACATCGCCGAGGTGATCCAGGGCATGGCCCTTATCGTGATGCTCATCGCCCTCCTCCTCACCGAATACCGCATAAAGGCGGTGAAAGACTGATGGAACAGGTATTCACCATTACATTCATCACCGGGCTCCTCGCCGCCATGATGCGCATGGCCACCCCCATCATCTTCGGCACCCTGGGGGAAATCCTCAGCGAGCGGGCCGGCGTCCTCAACCTCGGCATCGAGGGGATCATGCTCATGGGAGCCATGACCGGGTTCCTCACCACCCTCACCACCGGCTCCCTCTGGCTCGGCGTAGCGGCGGCCGCACTGGTCGGCGCCCTCCTCGCCCTGTTCATGGCTTTCCTGGCGGTCTACCTGGGACTCTCCCAGCACGTGTCCGGCCTCGGCATCACGCTCTTCTCCACGGGGCTCGCCATGTTCATCTACCGGCTCAGCGTGGGATCCCCCGTGAACCCGCCCACGGTGCGCCCCTTTACCCAGGCCGCCGTTCCCTTCCTGTCGGAGATCCCGGTCATCGGCCCGGCGTTCTTCACCCAATACACCCTGGTCTATTGGGCATTCCTTCTTATCCCGGCGCTCTGGGTCCTCCTGTACCGGACGACCTGGGGCCTGGCCATCCGCACCGTGGGTGAAAACCCCCTGGCGGCGGATACGGTGGGCATCAACGTCAACCTCGTACGGACCCTCTGCCTGGCCGGCGGAGGAGCCCTCATGGGCATCGGAGGCGCATTCCTCACCCTCGCCCACCAGAACATGTTCCTCATCGACGTGGTGGGAGGCAGGGGATGGATCAGCATCGCCATGGTCATCTTCGGCAACTGGGATCCTGCCCGGGGAGCGGCGGGAGCCCTCATCTTCGGCTTCCTCGACGCCCTCCAGCTCCGTCTCCAGGGGCTGGGCTTCGACATCCCCTTCCACCTGTTCCTTCTCATCCCCTACCTGATGACCGTTGTCGCCCTTGTCAGCGTGTCGCGGAGGGCCGCTGCCCCGGCGGGGCTCCTGAAACCCTACCGGCGGGAGGAAAAAGGCTAGAGGCTTTCCCCTCCGGGGAGAAAGCGCACTATCGAATGACGGGAGAGTGAATCATGACGCTTCAGCACGTTGGAAAAAGCGTCCCCAGAGTGGACGCGGTAAAAAAAGCGACAGGCGAGGCCTGTTTCGTTGCCGACATTACCCTTCCCCGGATGCTCCGCGCAAAGGTCGTCCGGGCAGGCATCCCCCACGGAAAGATCCTGTCCATCGACACCTCGGCGGCGGAAGCCATGCCCGGGGTGAAGAAGGTGGTCACGGGGCAGGGGTGCTCCATGCTCTTCGGCACCTGCCTGTGGGACCAGCCGCCCCTGGCGGTGGACAAGGTCCGCCACGCCGGCGAAGCCGTGGCCGTGGTGCTGGCGGAGACGGAGAACCAGGCCGAAGCTGCGGCGAAGGCGGTGAAAGCGGAGTACGAGAAGCTCCCCTTCGTCCTCGATCCCGTGGAGGCCGCCGCCCCCGGGGCGCCCCTGATCCATGAGAAAAACGGCTCGTACCGCAGGGTGGAGTACTCGGTCCATCCGGTGCCGGGAACCAACATCTTCCACCACTACAAGCTCCGCAAGGGCGAGAGCGAAAAAGGCTTCGCCGACGCGGACGTCACCGTGGAGGGCGAGTTCGAGTTCCCCATTTCCAGCCAGGCGCCCATCGAACCCCACGGGGCGATATGCCGCTTCAGCGCCGACGGGAGCATGGAGATCTGGGCCTCCAACCAGGCCCCCTTCGTCCTCCGGGACGTGCTGGCCGACATGTTCACAATCCCCGCGTCGAAGGTTCGGGTCCACATTCCCTACCTCGGCGGCGGCTTCGGCGGCAAGTCCGACGTCTCCATCGAGCCTCTGGTGGCCTACGCGGCCAGCTTCGTCCCGGGGTATGCCGTGAAGCTCGTCCTCACCAGGAAAGAAGTCTTCACAAGCGCCCTGGTGGGCAGGGGCATGAAGGGACGAATGAAGATCGGCGCGAAGAAGGACGGAACCTTCACGGCGCTGAAGGCGGAGATGTACTTCGCCGACGGGGCCTACGGCGACACGGGATGGCCCGTGGACACCGTGGCTGGTCACAACTGCACCGGACCCTACGAGTTCCCCCATGTCACGGTGGACGTGTACGGAACATACACCAACTCCCCCATCGTGGGAGCCTACCGGGGATACGGCCATCCCGAAGGGCAGCTCATGTCGGGCCGCCTGATCGACAGGCTGGCCCGGAAGCTCGGCATGACACCCGGGGAGATCATGCGGAAGAACTTCCTGTCCGAAGGGCGGCAGAACGCCCTCGGGCAGGTCATAAAGAAGAGCCACGGAGACCTTCCCGGCTGCCTCGCCGCCGTTGAGAAGGCCCTGGACGAGACCCCCCTCCCGAAAAACGACGACCGGTTCCTCTACGGCAGGGGCATCGCCTCCATGATGAAATCGCCCAAGATGGCGGCCAATGCCGCCTCCACCTGCACCGTCCAGGTCAACGCCGACGGGAGCGCCTTCGTGAACCTCTCGGGGATCGAGATGGGCCAGGGCGTCCAGACCGTCTTCGCCCAGATGGCGGCCGAAGCCCTGCAGATCCCCATGGAAAAGGTGAAGTCCTATCCCGACGTGGACACCCAGTTCTCTCCCTGGGAGTGGCAGACCGTGGCCTCCATGCAGACCTACCGGGGCGGGCGGGCCATCCAGGACGCCTGCGGACAGATCATCGACATCGCCAGGGAGACGGCGGCGAAGGTATGGAACTGCTCTCCGTCCCTGGTCGCCTACAGGAACGGCGAATGCGTCCACCCCAACACCGGGGAGACCCTCTCCCTGGGAAGGCTGGCCAGGGGGTTCATGGCCCCTGACGGGCTGACCATAGGGGCGCCCCTCGGGGCCACGGGCTGGTACCGGGTCCCCGGGATCGTGGAGCCGGACCCGGAGACGGGCATGGGCAACGCGGCGGGAAGCTGGACCTTCGGAAGCCAGGGCTGCACCCTCAGGGTGGACAGGCAGACCGGTGAAGTGAAGATCCTCCACTTCGCCTCGGCCTTCGACGTGGGGAAGGCCGTCAACCCCGCCACGGCACGAGGGCAGGTCACCGGCGGCGTGGTCCAGGGCATGGGCGCGGCCCTCATGGAAAAAATCCTCTTCACCGATGACGGCGTGGCAAAGAACGTCAACTTCCCGGCCTACAAGATTCCGAGGCTGAAGGACGCCCCGGAAAAACAGACCGTGGTGCTGCTGGAGACACCCAACCCCGAAGGCCCCTGGAGCGCCAAACCCATGGCGGAACACCCCATCGTGGCTGTGGCCCCGGTGATCCTCAACGCCCTCCGGGACGCCACCGGTGTTGAATTCACCACCCTTCCGGTGACACCGGACATAATACTCGAAGCCCTCGGGGCAAAGGAGGCCCGGTAAGATGCCCGTCCTCAATTTCACCGTCAACGGCGTTCCCAGGACCGTCCATCTCGAGGAAGGGAGGGTCATGCTCTCCTCGGTCCTCCGGGACTCTCTCGGCCTCACGGGAACCAAGGTCGGGTGCGGCACGGGCCAGTGCGGCTCCTGCACGGTGGTTCTGAACGGCAGGGCCGTCACCAGCTGCACTACGCCGGCTGAAAAGTGCGAAGGCGCCGACGTGCTCACCATCGAGGCCCTCGCCGAGGGAGGGGTTCTCCACCCCATCCAGCAGGCCTTCGTGGACGCCGGGGCGATCCAGTGCGGCTTCTGCACCCCCGGCCTCATCATGAGGCTGTACGCCCTCCTCACCGTGAACCCGGACGCGACGGACGACATCCTTGCGGAAGAGATCAACAAGCACCTCTGCCGCTGCACGGGCTACGAGGCGATCCTCGCCGCCGCCCGGCTTGCCCGGGAGAGAATGAAGAAATAACGGGAGAAGGAGTTCCTCCCTTCCCCACAAGAAAGGAGAAGATATCCATGGCTTTCAGTCTTCTGATCAAAAACGCCCGTACCCGGTTTTCCGGCGGAAAGCTAGTTTCCATAGGCATCGAGGGCGACACAATCGCCGCGGTGGGGGAAAACCTTCCCGAGGCCGGAGCTGCGCAGGTCATCGACGCCGAAGGCAGGCTCGTCACCGAGTCCTTCGTGAACGGCCATCTTCACCTCTGCAAAGTCTACACCCTCGAGATGGTGGGCCAGGACGCCCTTTCCTCCTACCACGGCGGCTCCATGGGGGGCGCCATGACGGCCATCGAACAGGCCTCCAGGGTGAAGGACAGGTACGATGAAAAGTGGATCATCGAAAATGTCCGCAAAGCCTGCCGCCTCGCCCAGAAATACGGCAACACCCACATCCGCGCCTTCGCCGACACGGACACCAAGGCGAAGCTGGAGGGTGTCAAGGCCCTGATCAAGGCCCGGGAGGAGTTCAAAGGCATCGTGGACCTCCAGGTGGTGGCCTTCCCCCAGGACGGCGTGGTGCGCGACCCCGGCGCCGAGGACTATATCCGGAAGGCAATGGAGCTGGGGGCCGACGTGGTGGGCGGCATTCCCTGGATCGAGTACACCGACGCCGACATGCAGGAGCACATCGACAGGATGTTCGCCCTGGCGAAGGAGTTCGACAAGGACGTCTCCATGCTCATCGACGACGCCGGCGACCCGGGCCTCAGGTCCCTCGAGATGCTGGCGGTGAAAACGCTGAAGGAAGGCTGGCAGGGACGGGTCACCGCCCAGCACTGCCGGGCCATGGCCATGTACCGGGAGCCCTACTTCCGCAAGATCCTGGCCCTGCTCCAGAAGGCCTCCATCGGCCTGGTGAGCGATCCCCAGACCGGCCCCCTCCACGCCCGGGTCCGGGACCTCTACGACTCCGGCGTTGCCGTCGCCCTCGGCCAGGACGACATCGCCGACGCCTACTACCCCTTCGGCAGGAACAACATGCTCGAAGTGGCCTTCCTGGCGGTCCACCTGCTGTGGATGACCACCTTCAGCGACATGGAGATCATCTACGACCTCATCACCACCAACGCGGCGAAGGCCATGGGCATCAGGGGACACGTCCTCGAGCCCGGCGGGAGCGCCGACCTGGTGGTGCTGAACGCCAACGACGTCTACCACGCCATCTGGGAGCACGAGGCCCCCTTCAGGGTCATCCGGAAGGGACAGGACGTCACCCTGAAATAACCCCTCCGAAGCACGGCATCCCCCTCCCGAAGGAGGGGGATGCTTTTTCAGGCCTTTTTTAAAAAACAGCGGGAGTGTTGCCGGGCATAAGGTGAATTCGCCAACTCCAGGGGCGAAGAGACAATCCCCTGGGGGACAGCGCCATGCCGAGAAACCGACAAGGATGTCGGTTTCACAAGCAGGCAACCGGCGAACGAAGGTAGCCGAGTTGATCGCTTGAGCAGTTGTCAGGGATGACAATGTGCGCCGGCGGCCCAAGCGAGCACCGGTAACGCTCCCTGCTGGAAAAAACTGCGGATTTTCCCTTCAAATGAACGAAACGGTCACTTCCTTCAGGTACTTTTCCTCCAGGGTGCGGACGATGGTCCGGATGATGTTCCGGCGCATTTCCAGCTCCACCGGCAGGGTGGGGTCCTGGTGGGCCTCGTTCACCCTCGTCCCCACCACAAAGGAAATCCGGTCGCTCTCCAGCAGCAGGGAGGCCAGCCTCGCCGCCGAGTTCTTCTCCCGGACGATCTCCTTTCCGTCCAGGATCTTGGACACCAGGGTCAGGGTGAGGATCCCCTCGGTGATGAGGTCCACCCCGTCCATGGAGGACAGGGGCGGCATTCCCCCCCGGGCCGTGGCGAGGTCCGTCACAAGAGGGCGTCCCAGCTCCCTGGCCACGATTTCGGCGGTGGTGCCGCCGCAGATGGCCTTCCGTCCCGGGAATTTCCCGAGCATTTCGGCGTACTCCCTGTCCCGTTGCCCGTCGAAGGGAGGGCCTGAAAGCACCAGGAGCTTCCGGGGCGACCGGAAATACATGACGGCGCAGGTCACGTCGTCACCGGCATGCTCATGGGGCTCCCTGACCAGTGCCTCGGAGACGATGCGCCTCGACAGCTCCCGCGAAGAGAGCCCGGGCCTGTCCCGAAGCAGACGCAGGATGTATTCCGTGCATTTTTCCTCCCCCCATCCGGTGGGGTTCGCCCAGGATCCCATGCCCGCCTGGGTCACCCCGTCGGAAAACAGGATGATCCTGTCCTCGGGCCGGGCAAAGAATTCGTTCACCGTG
This sequence comes from Synergistaceae bacterium, assembly GCA_018436595.1. GTDB lineage: Bacteria > Synergistota > Synergistia > Synergistales > Aminobacteriaceae > Aminivibrio. Next base: position 93,932 of record JAHDLC010000003.1, read on the forward strand.
ATCTTCCGGTCCTTCCACCGGGACGAGGCCATCTCCCGCCTGCCCGGGGTCATCACCCTCCCGCCCCGCACAAGAAGGAAGGGGGGGTTGTCCATCTCGATCACCCGGGTCCAGCCGTGGAGCACCGCATCCACGATAGTGAAGGTGGCATAGCTTATCCCCCGGACTTTGCACACCGGCAGGGCATCCATCATCACCTCGGCGGACCGGAGGATCTCCATGTCCCCCTCCATGAAGCGGAGGGCCATGGTGGCCGTCATGGAGGAGAGGATGCTCGCCTTTATCCCGCTCCCAAGGCCGTCGGAGAGCACGGACACCACCCTGTTCCTCCCCGGGATTTTCCGGGAGAAAAAGCTGTCGCCGCAGACGAACTGCCCCGTCTTCCTCTTCTGGAAAAAGTCCACGTCCAGGAACAGGGGATCGGCTGAGTTCATTAGTCCTCCCCCCTGCCGCAGTCGTCGCTCTCCTGCTCGGAATACCCTTCGGCGATGGACCGCAGCAGCATCTCCGTGTCGGCCATGTGCTCACCGAGGCGGCAGGCGATCTCCTGGACGGTGAGGACGTTCCTCTCGATGACCTCGGCGGCCCGCTGGGCGATCTTGTCCCGCTTCAGCTCCCTCCGGGTCACGTCGAGCATCACCGCCCCCACCGTCTCCCCCGGCTCGATGGAGAACAGGGTGATGTCGAGCAGTACATCCCCGACGCGGTAATGGTCCAGGTGGATGTCCTGCCCCTTCTCCAGCACGATCTCGAACAGGTGGGAAAAGGGAAGGATCCGGCTGAGGATGCAGCCCTTCAGCCCCGGCTCCGCCCGGTACACCAGCATGGCCTGCTCGCCGAAGAGCCGGGCGAACCGTTCGTTGCACTCCACGATGTGGAGGTTCCGGTCCACGATCACCACGCCGGAGGGCATGGTCCGCAGCAGGGCGTTCGCCTTCTTCTGGGCCTGGTTCCTCATGTGGATCACGCACATCTCCGGTTCCGCCCGGCCGAGAGCCAGGGCCGCCGCAAGCTCCCGGCACGTCCCGTAGCCGCACCCCCCGCAGTTTACCTCGTCTTCCGGCCGGTTCTTCCCCACTCTCCTCAGGGCGTTCTTCAGGTCATCTTCACCCACTTCCGGGGCGTCCGACCCCAGCAGGAGCAGATGCCCCGGGGCGTCCGACAGGTTGGCGTAGGCTTCGACACGGTTCCGGCGGAGCAGCCCCGGCTCCTCCCACGTGCCGCCGGGACCGTTTATGCACCCGCCGAGACAGGCAAAGCACTCAAGGAACACGGGGGCCCCCAGGCTCTCCGGAGAAAGCCCCCGGAGATAGCGGCGCAGATTCTGCAGTCCCGACACGGTGACAAAGCGGACCTTCCTGTCCACTCCGCTGGCCCGGATCATGTCGCTCATGCCGCCCTCCACCGGGTAGAGGAAACCGTCGCCGGAAGGTTCGGGGAAAAACCGGTCCTCCTCCCCCGGAACGCACTTCTCCGGGGCAACTCCTTCCTCCCGGAGCCATCGGCGGAGTTCCCGGAAGGTGAGTGCCGCGTCGATGGTGTCCACCGACCGGTCGGACTCGTCCTTCCGGGCGATGCACGGCCCGATGAACACCACGGCGCCCTCCGGATCCACCATCTCCTTGAAGATCCGGCAATGGGCCTCCACGGGAGAGGGAACCTTCGTGAGGGTCCCGGCAAGTTCGGGGAGGTATTTTTCCACGTAGGACACAACGCTCGGGCAGGTGGTGGAGAGGAAGAGTCCGGGATCGGCGTCGGAAAGGGTCTTCGCCAGGGATTCGCACACCGCCTGGGCGCCGAGGGCCGTCTCCCCCACGCCGGAAAAGCCCAGGCGCTTCAGGGCGGCCACCAGGCAGGAGGAATCCAGGCCGGGGAACTCGCAGGCCCACGTGGGGGCCATGGAGGCGTACACTCTCCTCCCGGAGGCGATCATAGCCTTCACCCGGGGGAGATCCAGGCGGGGTTTTATCGCCTGGACGGGGCAGGCTTCCACGCACAGGCCGCAGGCCACGCACAGCTCCGGAATGACCGCCGCCTGCCCCCGCTCGACGCGGATCGCCTTCACCGGGCATTCCCGGATGCACCGGTAGCATCCCTGGCATTCCGAACCAAAGGACACCACGTCCTGGGAGACCACGCGGTCAGTCATGAACATCCTCCCCTTCCCCGAATTCCCTGAGCAGAATCTCCTCTATGCCATCGGGGGACACTCCCGTATAAACGGCATCATCCACCCGCACCACGGGCCCCTTCGAACACAGCCCCTCGCACCGGCTTCCCTTGAGAAAAACCCCGGCCTCGATATCATGCTCCTTCAGAAAGGTCCTGATCACCTCCAGGGTACGGGCATTTCCCCTGGCAAAACAGGAGCTGCCCATGCAGAGGGTGATCTCCCTCTTTTTTTTCATCATGACGCACAGCGCCTCCTTGATCGTACTTCACGGCAATGATACTATAAAGTTACATTTTTCACTAAATCAGAATACAAATATAGAAAAATACCAATAAATCACCACATGAGAATGACCGACAACGCTCTGAAAAGGAATGGTATAATATTTGCTGAACTTGTCATCACTATCACACCGGGAGGAATCGCATTGAAATCACTCAAGGGAACGAAAACAGAAGAAAACCTCATGAAAGCCTTCGCGGGCGAGTCGCAGGCGCGAAACAGGTACAGCTACTACTCATCCGCGGCAAAAAAGGAAGGGTACGTCCAGATTTCCAACATCTTCGCCGAGACGGCCGAAAATGAGAAGGAGCACGCGAAGCTTTTCTTCAAGTTCCTTGTCAAGGATGTCAACGGCAGCATGGTGACCATACACGCCGATTATCCGGCGGCCTTCGGCGACACGAAGGAAAACCTCCTCGCCGCAGCCGAGGGAGAGCACGAGGAGTGGGGAACCCTGTATCCCGAGTTTGCGAAAACCGCCGAAGAAGAAGGCTTCAGGGAAGTGGCCCGGGTGTTCCGCGAAGTGGCCGAGGTGGAAGAACGGCACGAGAAACGGTACCGCAAGCTCCATGCCAACCTGGCCGCCGGTACGGTGTTCAAAAAGGACACCCCCGTGGAATGGAAGTGCAACAACTGCGGCTATGTCCACACCGGCAGGGAAGCGCCGGAACTCTGCCCCGCCTGCGCCCATCCGAAGGCCCACTTCGAGGTGTTCGTCGAAACATACTGAAGAGCAGACATTCATCCCCGGATTTCGTCCGGGTTCCCTTCCGGGAAGACGAACATGATCCGGGGATGAAGCCGCCCTTTTGAAAGGGTGGTGCATGATGAACGTGCGAAGCCCGCAGAGAAAAATATGGCTGTTCGCCGCAGCGGCAGTCCTGGCGGCATCCGTGGCGGCGGGTGTTGTTCTTTTTTCGGAAGGGGAAGACGCCTGGAGGGTTTTCCTGAAACTCCTTCAGGCGGTGAAGCGTTCCGGCCCTTTCGGACCCCTTGTATTTCTCGCCCTTTTTACCGCCGCGTGCATCTTTCTGCTGCCCACGTTCTACCTCACCATCGCCGCAGGACTCCTCTTCGGCCTGTGGGAGGGTTTTGCCGTCGCCACCGTGTCGGTGGCGGCGGGAGCATCCGCGGCGTTTCTCATTGCCCGGCACCGCGTCAGGTCCGGCATGCTCAGGCTGTGGGGAGGGGAAACAAGGTTCCTCGCCCTGGATGAAGCCGTCACGGAGGACGGATGGAAGATCGTCTTCCTTACCCGGCTCTCCCCCGCTTTTCCTTTCAACATCGTGAACTACGCCTTCGGCCTTACGTCGGTGTCCTTTCCGGTCTACCTTGCGGCTTCATGGACCGGGAGCATCCCCTGGACGCTCATGTATGTCTACTCGGGATCCCTGGCTGCGGACATGGCCGGTCTCCATCCGGAGGCTGTCCGGGATCCGAATCTCCATTGGACCCTGTCGGCCTTCGGCTTGATGGCCACCGTCGCGGCCACCTGTATGGCGGCCCGCACCGCCGACAGGGCGCTGAAAAAACGCCTCCGCCTCGAGGAAAAGAGGGCGGAGGCAAAAGAGGAAGATTTCAGCGGCCTGCGATAAGCAGGGCTATCCAGGGAACAAAGAAAAAGACCAGGACCAGTATCTTGTAGATGCCCAGAAAGAAATACATGGCCGCTTCAAAGGTTCCCCTGTCGAAATCAAACCACCTTCGGTGAAGAGCGTAAATTTTATCGCCGAAAAGGATAACCCCAAGGGTCATCCCCCCCAGGAGCAGGTAGTTGATCAGGGTGCACCAGAAGAAAAACCGGCACAGCGTTCCCGTATCCATAAAAACACCTCCCCCGTTTTCCCCGTCACTTCCCGTGCCTCAGGACCTTCCCCGGGGTACAGGTGACCGTTTCCCCCTCTTCCACCACAGCCGTCCCGTTGACGAAAACATGGGGAATGCCCTCCGGGTAGGCCTCTGGAATGTCGTAAGTGGACCTGTCCGCTATTTTGTCAGGATCGAAGATCACCATGTCGGCCCAGCAGCCCTCCTCGATCCTCCCCCGGTCAGGGATGCCGAGAATCGATGCCGGGAAGGACGTGACTTTCCGGACCGCCTCCTCCAGCGTGAAGAACGGCTTCTCCCGCACGAACCGCCGGAAGAAGCAGGGGTACGCCCCGTAGAGCCTGGGATGGGGCTTCCCGCCGAAAATGCCGTCGCTTCCCACGGTCCCCCGGGGATGGCCGAGCACCTTCTCAAGCACCGTGTCGGATCCGTAAAAGCTGATCATGGTCACCGCGAGCTTTTCATCGGCGAGCAGGTCCATGACCATGTCGATGGGGTCCTTCCCCAGCCGGTCCGCTATTGCCCGGCAGCTGAGGCCTTCCATCCACTTGTTCTCCCCGAGCTGGACGGCCGTCACGACGATGTTCTCCCAGCCCACGGAGATCTGGCGGTTGTGCCACACGTCAAGACCTTTCGTGAAGTCTGCGTGCACCCGGGCCCTGAACTCCGGCTTCCGGAGATTCCGGACCAGGGCGGCGGTCCCCTCGTTGAAGGTCCAGTTCGGCAGGACCGCCGTAAGGACGGTGCATCCAGCAAGGTAGGGATACCTGTCCCACGAAATGCTGCCCCCCTTTTCCACCATCCGTTCCGCCTTTTCCAGGACCTCGTCCATGATCGGCCAGTTCACTCTGCCGTAGGCCTGCAGGTGGGAGACCTCGAGATGGGCGCCCGACTCCAGGGAAATCCTGGAAACCTCGTCGAAGGAACGGGAGAGGTAATATCCCTCGTCCCGCTGGTGAACGACAAAAATGCCCCCCTTCGCTCCCACTTCCCTGTTCAGCCCGATAAGCTCCTCCGTATCCCCGTAGGGGCAGGGCGGATAGATCAGCCCTGTGGAGAGGCCGAAGGCTCCCTCCTCCATGGACTCCCGGACAAGGGCCTTCATGTTCCGGAGCTCCGCAGGAGTGGCCGCCCGCTCCTCCATGCCGAGGGCGGCGATCCGCACCGGCCCGTGGCACAGCAGCACGGCGGCGTTGTTGTTCAGCCCCCTGCGCTCCAGGGCACCGAGATATTCCGGGAAGGTCCTCCAAGTCCATTTTTCATCGGGGATGATGCCGTCAAGGCCCGCCAGGAGGTCCTTCACGATCTGCAGGTTTTCCCCGCCCACGGGGGCCGCGCCGAGACCGTCCTGGCCGAGCACTTCGGTTGTGACGCCCTGGCGGATTTTCGCGTCCGAGGGCTTCTCCCTGAAATACTCGAGGTCCGTGTGGCTGTGCATGTCGATGAAGCCCGGCGCAAGGGCGAGTCCCGCCGCATCGGTCACCTTCGCGGCCTCCTGGTCGATTGTTCCCACCAGGGCGATTTTTCCGCCCTGCACTCCCACGTCCGCGGGAAAGGGCTTCCGTTCCCCCGTGCCGTCAACCACGAGGGCATTTTTGATCACAAGATCGAGCATCGGTTCCGCCTCCTCAAAAATTCCGCCGCCTACGCGTCCGGGCCGTACAGTCCCTTCTTGCTCGTCTTCCCTCCGAAGGCGGCCAGCGCTTCGGCGAACCTGACACCATACAGCACGCCGTCGATCACCGGGACCCCGACGGCCCGGGAGGTTCGTTCATCCAGCCCGGCAAGCCCGGCACATCCCAGGGTGAGGACTTCGGCTCCGTCCTCTTCCACCGCTTTCCGGGCGGCGGCGATGACCCTGTCGCCCATGTCCCCGGGGCCGGCGGGATCGATGGAGCGGACCGAAGCGCACCGGGAATCGAAGCCGAGCTTCCTGACAAACCGCTCCTTCATGGGAATGCCCCTCGGCCCCATCTGGATGACCGAGAACTTCCCGCCGAGCATCATGGCCGCCATCATGGAGGATTCCCCGATGCCCGCCACCGGCTTTTCCGTCATCTCCCGGAGGATGTCGATGTTCACGTCGCAGGTGCAGGCCACGATGAAGGCGTCGAAGGATGCTTCGTTCTCCCTCATGATCTTCACCATGCCGGGGCCGCAGGCTATCTCGTCGATGTAGTTGTCGATCAGCGGAGGCGCCCCCGGCGTGCTCACGCAGGTGATGTCAGTGCCCGGGGATGCAGCACCTTCGGCGCATTCCCGGATCAGCCCCGTGAACTCATCGTTCGAATTGGGGTTTATGATCAGCAGTTTCACGGCTGCCCGTTCCTCCCTTTCATGTCCATGGGGCAGAAGGTGCCGTACCCCTCTTCGGCGCAGATTTTTCCGCCGTCGAAAACCGTTCTGCCCCTGACGACGGTCTTCACCACTTTCCCCCTGAAGGTCTTCCCTGTATAGGGACTCCACCGGTTGCGGTAAAAAAGATCCTCGTCTTTCAGCACCCATTCGGCGCCGGGGTCCACAAGGGCGAAATCTGCGTCCAGGCCCGGCGCGATGTCCCCTTTCCGGCCTGAAAGTCCGAAAAGCTCCGCGGGACGGGTGCAGCACAGTTCCACGAGCCTCTTCCACGAAAGCCCCCGCTTCCTGCCCTCCGTCAGCACTACGGGAAGAAGCGTCTGGACTCCCGTGCATCCCTCGGACACCGTCCAGAAATCTCCCCCCTCGGCCGTCTTTTTCTCGAAGGAATGGGGAGAGTGATCCGAGGCGATCATGTCCACCGTACCGTCCAGCACGTATTTCCAGAGTTCCTCGACCGTCTCCCGTCTTCTCACGGGAGGGTCGCATTTCGCGAAGGCCCCTCCTTCGACCAGGTCGTCCTCGTCGAGGGCGAGGTACTGGGGGCACGTCTCGATGGAGAGATTGTTCATCCCCCTGCCCCTGGCCTCACGGACTGCCCTCACCCCGTCAGCGATGCTGAGGTGGCAGATGTGGGCCCGGCATTCGGGAACGAGGCCCGCGAGAAAAATGAACCTGTTGACCGCCTCCAGTTCGGTATATTCCGGGTGGGAATCCAGGAATGCCCTCGCGTCGTTTCTTCCCGCCGCCTGGAGATCGTCCACCAGTTCCTGGATGAGAGTGTCGTTCTCGGCGTGGGCGCAGACCATCCCCCCGAGTTTTCCCACCGTTCTCATCCCCTTCAGCAGGGCGCCGTCATAGGTCATGGGGTAGTTCGAGCACCTGCAGGTGAAAATCTTGTAGGTCTGGGCACCTGCGGAAAAGGTGGACTCGATGTCATCCAGGTGACCGGGGATGATCCCGCTGTAGAGGGCAAAATCCACCACGGACTGTTTTCCCGCTGATGCTATCTTGCCCTCCAGGGCCTCCACCGTCACGGTGGTGGGCTCCGAAAGGGGCATGTCCACCATGAGGGTCGTTCCCCCGGCGGCGGCGGCCCTGCTGACGCAGGCGAAATCCTCCCGTTCGGGAGTGCCGTGGCCGCAGTGTACGTGGGCGTCCACGAGTCCGGGCAGGACCATCAGCCCCCGGGCGTCAAGAACTTCCTTCGCTTCAGCGGGAACATCACCGGCGAGCAGCGCGGCGATTCTGCCGTTTTTCACGGCGACTTTTCCCTCGAATGCTCCCCGGGAATTCACTACGGTACCGTTCTCGATCACCAGGTCAAACACGGGCATCACCTCGGATAATTCTGGTCATTGTATCTGTCCGGCTTCACGCCCGGCAGCACCGCTAGTTCCCCATGAGAAGGTCCGGAAGCCAGAGGGACAGCTGGGGGAAGAGAATAAGCACGATAAGGACTATTATGTCACAAAGGCAGAAGGGCCAGATGCCCCTGAAAATCTCCTCGAGGGAAACATTTTTTCCGGCGACGGCCTTGGCCATGTACACGTTCAGCCCCACCGGAGGCGTTATCGCCGCGATTTCACTCAGTTTCAGGACCACAACACCGAACCAGATCGGATCATACCCCAAAGAGATGATGATGGGCATGAAAATCGGCAGGGTGAGGGCGTAGATTCCGATCTCCACCATGATCATGCCGAGGAGGAAATAGACCACGAGGATGCCGAAAAGAATGACCCACCTCGGAACATCCCATCCCTGGACAAGCATCGCCAGCTCCGTCGGAATGTCCGTCAGCGCGAAAAACCGGGAAAAGAAAAGAGCCCCCACGTTGATGATGAAGAGCATTGCCGTGGTATTGGCCGATTCCCGGAGCGGTTCGCGGAGATCTCCTATTTTCCTGATGGATCCCTGGAACCACCCGACGATGAGGGTTATCAGGCACCCTGCCGCCGCCGCCTCCGTGGGGCTGAAAATCCCGCCGTAGATGCCCCCGAAGGTCACGAGGATAACGATGCCGATGGGCATCATTTTTTTGTAGCACTCCATCTTTTCCCTGAAGGACAGTTTTTCGTGGATCTCCGCCTCGGGGGCGAGATGGGGATTTCTCCTGACCCGGATGAAAATGGAAGCGGCATAGACCAGGGCCGTAAAAATCCCGGGAATGACCCCCGCCGCAAAAAGCCGCGCTATGGACTGTTCGGTAAAAAGGGCGAAAATGACAAAATTGATGCTGGGAGGAATCATGTTGGCGAAGGTACCCGCAGATGCCACACATGCCGCCGCGAAGGACCTGTCGTACTTGTACCTGTCCATTTCCGGCAGGACCAGCTTCCCGAAAATCGCCGTGTTCGCGAGGGACGAACCGGAAATGGCGCCGAAGAGGGCGGAGCCGAAGCAGGTGGCAACGGCGAGGGACCCCGGCCACCGCCGCGTCAGCTTATACAGCCCGTCGTATATGGCCTTCCCGAAACCCGCCACAGCCGCAAAGGCCCCCATGAGGATGAAGAGGGGAATGGAGCACCAGTTCGGGCTGGCGATGGAATGGTACATTGTCTGGCCGAGGAAGGAAAGGGCCGGGTCGAAGCCCATGAGCAGCAGCACAGTGGCGAAACTGACCAGAATAAAGGCCAGGCCGATGGAAACGCCCATTCCCAGGGAAGCGAGAAGGGCCACAATACCGATGATGCCTACCGTTACGGGTTCCATCCACTTCACTCCATACGTAGTAGTTTTTGTATTCCGCTTTTCCCCGGAAGACTGTTACGCCCCATTGCTTCGCATTTCCTTCAGGAAAGACAGGCTCCTGGCGAGAAGCTGGAGCCAGAAGAGCACCAGCCCCGCCACCATGACCGTCTTCACGGGCCACAGCAGCATGGGCTTCGTTCCCGTAACGCTGGCCCCGGTGACGAAGGCCGACAGGGCGTCCCGTGCCCCGGCGTAGAGAAGAAGGGTCACTATCAAAAGTTCAATGACTGTGCACGCCAGCCGGAGCCTCGTTCTCATTTTCACCGGAAGCCTCGTCATGACGACCTCCAGCCGGACATGCTCGTCTTTTTCCTCGCAGTGGGCCAACCCGAGATAAATCAATATGACCATGGAAAATACGGCCATCTGGAGCAGCCCCTGGATCGGCCTGTTCATCTCTCTCGAAATGATATTCACGAGAAAAAGCACCATCATCACCGTCATCAGCAATCCGCCGAGTTCGGCCGTCATACGGTTGATTTTCGTCAATATCTTCTGCATTCTCATACTCCTTGCCAGGGCGCTTTTCCCGGAGAAATCCGGGCCGGGAAGAGCGCGAACGGATTTGAAAGCTGAATGAAACCAGGATGAGCCGCGAGCAAAAAAAAGAACCGGCCGCGGCATGGGGGTGTTTTCTACCATTCCGCGGCCGGCAGGCTCTCTTTATTTCTCCTTCGCAATTCCTTCGTCGATAATGGCCTTCATCTGCTTCAGCATTTCCCGGGAATTCTCTATGCCGTCGTCCTGCAGCTCCGTGCAGAAAATTTCCCGGAGCCCTTCGAGGCATTTTTCATCCGCCCAGCTGTCCACGTCTTCGGGGGAATAGAAATTCACGGTGCAGCCGGCCTTTTTCTCCGCCTCCACGATCCTGTTGAACTCGCCGTTGTACATGTCGCCGAAGGCCTTTTCCGTTATTTCGGTAGCCTTGAGGATCCCTTCCTGGAGATCCTTGGGAATGCTGTCCCATTTTTCCTGGTTGATGCAGTAGAACATGGGCTGGGACCAGCCGATGGCCTTTCCGGCAAGGATATTCTTCGCCGGCTCGTCGAACTTCTGCCTGTGCATGCCGTCATAATTGGACACGATGCCGTCAACGGTTCCCGTTTCCAGGGCCATGTAGCAGTCGCCCCAGGGCACGGAAATTGCCACGGCTCCCTGGTTCTCGAGCAGCTTCAGGTTCCAGCGGTCGCCGGCCCTCCACTTTTTGCCTTTTATGTCCTTCAGGGACGTGATGGGGTAGCGGGCCATGTAGGACATGGGGAGGCCGTTCTCCATGAGCAGGATTTTGACTCCGGCCTCTTTCAGCTCCCTGTCGAATTCGGGAATTCTGGAGATGCTCTCTTTATAGATCCACCTGATGTTTTCCCAGTTTTCCGGTCCTTTCGGGAAGAGCCAGAATGCGCCGAAAAGGGGAAGCTGCTTCGGATAGAAGTCGGGATAAATGGCGGCGATGTCGACGACTCCGTCGGAAAGAGCCTTGAGCTGCTCTTCCGCGCTGAAAAGAGTGCCGCCCCAGTAGGCCTTGATCTTGACCTTTCCCCCGGTCTGCTTCTCGATCTCATTGAACCAGAACGTCCCGATCTGCCCCTTCAGTCCTCCAAGAACATCATGGTCCGACAGCCTCAGCACGATGTCCTTCGCAAACGATGCGCCGCTGAAAACGGAAATGCAAAAAAGTGCCATAAGTCCTGCCCTGATCAGTTTTCTTTTCACTTCATGACCTCCCTTGAAAAAATAGACGAACACCCCTTCAACTCTCTGCGTTCCCGGAACCGATTTTTTCCCGATCGAATCACCTCGCTTTTCCGCCGGGAAACGCCCCCGTTCAGGCAGAATGCCCGGCGAAAGGATCAGAATATCCCGGCAAAAGAACCGGCGGAAGTCTCCTCCTTCAGTCCTTCAGTCCCGACGCAACGGCACTGCCGATCCTGTCGAATCCTCTGACGATATCCTCTTCGGAGTTGGCGAACACGAACCGAACGTACCCGTTCCGGCGGAAGGCCGTACCGGGCACCACGGCGACGTGGGCCTCCTTCAGGAAAAAGGCCGCCGTGTCCAGGTCGTTTTCGAGAATCCCTTCCCGCCACCGTTTTCCGAAAAGGCCGGTGACGTCGGCGAAAACATAAAACGCCCCGTCGGGCTTCCGGCAGCGGAGCCCGGGAATAGAGCCGATCTTCTCCACCATCAGGTCTCTCCGCCGGGCATAGGAATCCCGCATCGCGGCAACAGCGTTCTGGGGCCCCCGGAGAGCCTGCAGAAGGGCCCTTTGGGCGACGGAGCACACGTTTCCCGAGACATGGCCCTGGAGGGTTATCATTCCCGAGATGACGTCTTCCGGACCTCCGGCATAGCCGATCCGCCATCCCGTCATGGCATAGGTCTTCGATGCGCTGTTGACGGTCACCGCAATCCTCTTTGCCTCATCGCCGAGGGCCGCTATGCTGACATGCTTTCGGCCGTCATAGAGAAGGTGTTCGTACACTTCATCCGTTACGATGAAAATGCCACGTTCCGCCGCTAGGGCGGCTATTGCACGGAGGTCGCTCTCTTCGCAGACCGCTCCGGTCGGGTTGTTGGGGGAATTCAAGATGACGGCCTTTGTTCTCGGGGTAATGAAGGGTTCAATATCGTCGCGGGCAATTCTGAAGCTGCGGTCTTCACTGACGGGGGCAAAAACGGGGGAAGCGCCGGAAAGCCGTATCTGTTCTTCGTAGCTCACATAACACGGCGTGGGAACGACGACTTCATCCCCCGGATCGCAGATGGTCCGGAAAAGGAGGTAGAGGACCTGCTTCCCTCCGTTGGAGACCATCACCTCGGAGGGGGTGTACCTGATTCCGTTTTCCCTCCCGAATTTTTCCGCCACCGCTTCCCTGACGTCCCTCATCCCGGGAACGTCGGTGTAGCGGGTATAGCCTTCGACGACAGCCCGGACCGCTTCCAGGGAAATGTCCGGCGGAGTGTCGAAATCCGGTTCTCCCTGGGCAAAGCTGATAATGTCGATTCCGTCACGGCGCATGCGGTTCGCAAGGGAAGACGTCGCTTCTGTCGGTGAGGGGTTGATTCCGAGCACTGCCTTTGAGAGCCTGGTTTCCATAAGGGCCATCACTCCATCGGGTGTGTAGTGTGGAAGCAAAGATTGCGCCGATCACATTTTCGCGGCGGCACTTTAATAAATAGCACGGCTGAAATTTAGTGTCAAGTGGTTCATGGTATATGCATTTTATATTATGCGTATATTGCAATAAATATTGCAAATGCTGCCTCCCCCCAAAAGAAATGCGGAAGAGAAACAGGCCGGCACAGAGGGGCAATGCCGGGGAGGTCCGGACTCCTGCGGATGGAGCGGAAGATGAAAAAACACCCCGTACTTCCCGCTCCCGCTGCGGCTGACCGGGAGCCGGGCAGCCCCTCGACCCCAGCATTTGACGTATAGCATTAAACATGATATATAGTCTGATGAATGAGAAAAGTGCTTTTCCCATGTCCGGTACCCAAAATTCTCTTTACAGCTCCCAGGGAGGCGAGGCAGTGTTTAAGGATTCATGGCAGTTCAGCCGCTCCAGAAGCAAAAGCGAAAAATTCCTCGAAGGCGCCATCGATCTTCATGTTCATCCCGGTCCCCATCTTTTCAGCAGTCCGCGGAGCACCGACCCCATCAAGACCGCAATTGAAGCCCGTGACGCCGGAATGCGGGCCTTTGCCATCATGGACGTCTTCAACATGTCCGTGGGAACCGCCTGGATGGTCCAGCAGGTGGTGGAGGGCATCGAGGTCTACGGCGGCATCATCCTGAACACCGTGTTCGGCGGCATGAACCCCAGGGCGGTCAAAACGGCCATGTACTACGGCTCGGGAGCCAGGTACGTCACCTTCGGGGCCCATTCCACCTACTTTCAGGCCTACAAGGAAGGCCGGTACGACGACGACGGAAAATGGATCCTCCTCCGGGAAAAATACCCGAAGTTCGTCACCGAGGAACTGGACCGGTGCATCCGGATCCCCGAGGGAGAACCCACCCCCGAGCTGAAAGAGATACTCGAGGTCATCGCGGCCAATCCCCAGGTGTATCTTGAAACGGGCCACGTCTCGAACCAGGAGGCCTTCAGGCTCCTTGAGCTGGGGAAACAGTACGGAATAAAGAAGCTCGTCGTGTCCAACGCGGTGGTGGAAAACATGAGCGACGCCGAAATACAGAGAGCCATCGACATGGGGGGATGGATCGAAAGGCTCCTCGCAGCCCACACCCACACCACCCCCATTCCCAAGACCCATTACTATGTCGAGCCGGAGTACCGGGCCATGGACGAGGGACTTCAGTCCACCACCCACGGCGGCGTCGCCAAAGTGGCCGAGCAGATAAAGAAGTTCGGCGCCGACCACTTTTTCATCGGCACGGATTTCGGCGTATACACGCTGCCGACGCCCGTTGAGGGCTTCCGGGAATTCATCGCCTGTCTCATGGACCTCGGCCTTTCCGACGAGGAAATCCGGAAGGTCAGCAGCATCAACCCGGGCAAACTGGTCGACCTGAACGACTGACCCATAATAATTTTGCGGGGGAAGACCCGTGAAACGGTAAAGAACCACACTACACCAAGGGAGGGAAGTTTTTATGCTGACGAAAAGAACAATGCTTCTTGGTACCGCAGTGCTGCTCGCAGTGCTGTCCTTCGGGGCCATGGCCTCCGCCGCCGATTTCCCGAAGGCGAAACAGCTCCGTATGGTTGTGCCCTACGGAGCAGGAGGTGGGGTTGACATCTCCACCAGGATTCTCGCCACTCCGGCCCAGGACATTCTCGGCCAGCGCATCGACGTGGTCTGCATGCCCGGCGCGGGCGGCCAGGAAGGCATCAACTTCGTGCTCCAGCAGCCCAGGGACGGCTACACCCTTCTTGTCACCGACTACGGCCCCCTGGTGACCACGGCGCTCACTGAAGAAGTGACCTACGATCTTTCCGACTGGGTCCCCCTGGTCCAGATCACCGAAGTGGTCCCCACCTTCTTCGTCCTCGCCGAATCCCCCCTGAAAAATGTGGAGGACTGGGTGAAGGCGGCGAAGGAAAAGCCTGAATCCCTCACGGTCGCCCACGGCAGACACCTGAGCGTTCCCCACCTGCCCCTCATCCTTTTCGAGAAAACCGCCGGGATTAAAAACACCCACGTTCCCACCACCGGCGGCTCCGAGGCCCTTGCCTACGTCCTCGGCAAAAAAGTGGACATCGGCGCTTCCGTCCCCAGCACCATCGCTTCCACCGTCAAGGCCGGAACCATGCGCCCCCTGGCGGTCTGCTCCCTCGAGCGGGTCGCCACACTTCCGGACACGCCGACGATGAAGGAACTGGGATATGACGTGGTTCTTCCTGCCTGGTACACCGTGTTCGCCCCCAAGGGCGTTCCCGAGGAAACCCTCAAGATCCTTGAAGAGAAGTTCATCGAGGCGCTCAAATCGGAAGGCGCAAAGGAAATGGCGGGCAAATCCAACGTTCTCCTGACCCCCTACGGCCGGGACAAGACGGCAGGCCTCTACGAAGGAACCATTTCGAGCCTCAAGACCATTCTCGCCGACGTCAAGAAATAGCGGCGCGGACGGACAGCAGAAGAGCGGGACAATTCTCCGGAGACGGGAATTCCCGCTCTTTTTTCTGATACAAGGAGGACGAAGCAACCGTGGACGAACTTTTTTTTCAGGTACTTGAAGGGGCTTTCGCCCTGCCCGTTATTTTATACACGACGGTCGGCGTGTTTCTCGGGATCACAGTCGGGGCGATTCCCGGCCTGAGCGGGGATATGGCCATCGCCCTCCTGCTTCCGCTGATCTATAAAGTGTCTCCCGCCGCGGCCCTCGGCATGCTCATGGGCATTTACAAGGGAAGCATGTTCGGCGGGTCCATCTCGGCGATCTCCTTCGGGGTTCCGGGCACCGCGGCGGCAGCCGCCACCGTGGAGGACGGCTACCCGGCGAAGCTGAAGGGGCATCCGAAACAGGCCATGCTCACGGCGCTGTACTCCTCAGTCACAGGAGACCTCATCAGCACCCTGCTCCTGGTCTTCGTAGCCGTTCCCATGGCGAAGGTGGCCCTCCACTTCGGACCCGTGGAATTTTTCGCCCTCTATGTTTTCGCCCTTATGATGATTTCACTGCTCGTGGTCGGCGAAATGAAAAAGGGCATAGCCGCCGCCGCAATCGGCCTTTTTATAGGAACCATCGGCATGGACCCCATGATGGGATCGGTGCGGCTCACCTTCGGCATTTCGAGCCTTCGGGGAGGCATTCCCCTGATTCCCCTTCTCGTGGGAGTATTTGCCGTTTCGGAGCTTATGATCCAGTTCGGCAGGGAATGCGCGTCCCGCTCGGCGAAAAAAGTGGCCGAAGACGCCATAAAAGCGGAAGAGCTCGGAATTTACGATCCCGCGAAGGACAGGATGAGCCTGAAGATCTACTGGTCCACCTTCAGGGCGGCCCTCATCGGGTCGGGAATGGGGACCTTCATCGGCGCCCTTCCCGGGGCGGGTTCATCCCTCGCGGCCTTCATGAGCTACGGACTGGCCCGAAAAATGTCCCGCAAGCCGGATGAATTCGGCACGGGAACCCTGGAAGGAGTCGCCGCCCCGGAAGCGGGAAACAGCGCCACGGCGGGGGCCTCCCTTATCCCCCTTTTCGCCTTCGGCATTCCCGGCAGCGCGACAGCCGCCCTTTTCGGAGCGGCGCTCATCATGCAGGGCATCAACCCCGGACCCATGATGATCGAGGAAAACAAGGTCATCATCTACACCCTGTTCGTCATCATCATCTACGCCACGTTCATCAACCTGGTCCTCTCCCACGGGCTCATACCCCTGTACGCCAAACTGGCCCAGATCAAGGCGTGCTATCTCGTCCCCACCGTCTTCGCCCTGGCCCTGCTCGGTACCTTCGCCTCCCGGAACTCCCTCTTCGACGTCTGGGTGCTCCTGGCCGCAGGAGTGCTGGGGATATACCTGAGGAAGAACGGCTTCCCCCTCGGCCCCCTCGTCCTGGGCTTCATCGTCGGGCCGGGAGCGGAAAAGGCGCTGCGCCAGGCGCTTCTCATGGGCCGGGGAGATTGGATGTTCCTGCTGAAAAGCCCCATAGCGCTCGGCTTCTATGCCCTGTGCGTCATTTCCCTGCTGCTCATCCATTTTTCCGTGAAGAAAAAACTCGTGGAGGAGGACTGAGACTCATGGACACGGCAAAAACCACCGAACGGAAGACGGAGCCGCTGTTCCGGAATCCCTCCCGGGTCTCCGGCCTGCTGCTCATGGCCGCCGCCGCCTTCTTTTTCTCCTTCACCGTGACCGGAAAATGGAGTTCCGGCGCAGGCATCGGCGCCCGGCTCTTTCCCCAGCTCTCCCTGGCCGCCATGTTCCTCTCGGGAGCGGCCATATTTGGCCGGAGCGGGGAGGCTGAAAGAAACAGACACGGAGAGGTAACCCCCGCACGGATTGTCTCTTTCATGGGGCTTGCGGTGCTGTATGTTCTCGGCGTGATCAGAATCGGCCTTGCCGTGAGCACTTTTCTCTACCTGACCGCAATCTTCTTCCACTTCGGGAAGAACGGGGGCATCATCGGAAAAGTCCTGCTCCCCGCCGCCGGCATAACACTGTTCATCTGGGCGCTGTTCACCTATTTCGCCCAGATCGTACTGCCTCCTGCCCTTCTTTTCTGACGAAAAGGGACACAGGCGGCATTTCCTTTGAATTGAAAACAGGGAGGATAACACCATGAAAAAAATCAGGATCTCATTTCCGGACGAAAAGGTAGAAGCCCTGGCCGTCCTGCTGGAAGACAAGGCTCCCTCCACCTGCGGGTGCCTCTGGAAGGCCCTGGAAACCCCCGTGGAAGGGCTGTGCATCCACGCCATGTGGACCGGCAGGGAGATTTCCTTCCCCTTCCCCGGAACGGCCTTTCCCGGAGACGAAGGGCTCTCCCTTCCGCCGGAAAACCAGATCACCATCCCCCTGCCCGGGGACATCGTCTGGAATGCCTACTCCCCCTACCAGTGGCAGGGAAACCCGAACATCGTCTACGATTTCGGCGTCTTCTACGGCCGGGACAGCAGGCTGCTCCTTCCCATGGGGTGGAAACCCAGCACTCTTTTCGCCCGGATCGTGGAAAACCTTGACCCCTTCGCGGCGGTCTGCGCCCGCTGCCAGGGCGAAGGCCGGAAAAAGCTCAGGATCGAACGGGCATAACCGGAACGGAACCGGGGCGGCAGGGGAAATCCTGCCGCCTCCGGATCCTCTGCAAAGCGTGCGCATCGGGAAAAATTCCGCTATGATTGCATTGTCCGCGGTCATTCCATCAAAACGGGATGTCTTCGGCACAACCTGATTGACAAAGGACGGTATCACTTCCGTGGCCAAGAACGCGAAACCAATGTTTCAGTCCGTGTCAGACCAGGTCTTCTTCTACCTCAAGGAGAAGATCATCAACAACGAACTTGTTCCGGGCAGCGTCCTCTCCATCGACAGGCTCTCCTCCGAGTTCGGCATCAGCAACACGCCGGTCCGGGAAGCCGTCGTCCGGCTGGAAAGCCTTGACCTCGTCACGGTGAACAGGAACAGGAACATTACCGTGAGCGCCATGAGCAGGGATAAAATACTCGACATACTGGAGATGAGGCGGCTTCTCGAAACCTACGGATCCAGGACGGCCGCCCTGGACATCGCCGACGGCGAGATCGCGGCCCTGGAAAAGATCATCGATGCAGTCCTCGCGGACCCTGCCGATTTCGAGCAGTACAAGCGCTCGGACCTGGAGCTTCACGACGCCGTCACCAGGCACATAAAAAACAGGGAGATACAGGCCTCCCTGAAAAACCTCAGCATCTCCTCCCTGAGAATCCGCTACTACGCCAGGTACTACGGGGAGGAAAACCCAAACCTGGAAGAATCGGTGGTCCAGATCACGGCAGAACACCGCGCCATCCTGAACGCCCTGAAAACCCACGATCCCGACAGGGTCGAGCAGGCGGTCGCAGCCCACCTCCTGAACGCCGAGGAACGGACCCTCAAAGCCCTCGACAGGTTCGAAAACAGGCGGGACAGGGAAGCAGCGGAAAAATAGACAATCCGCTACCCCATCCCCGAGACCCGCTCCGCCGGGAAACTCCCCCCGCCCGTTTTTTATCCTTTACCCGCCCTGCTTTCAGTCCCTGCGGTCAGGCCGTTTCCTGCCGCTTTGCCCCGTCATGGAGCAGGGACCCTCTCGGCCAGCCGGAACGCTGCGATCATCGCCAGGACGAAAAGAAGCAGAACAGGCCAGAACCGGAAAAGAATGCCGTTCCTGGCGAAAGACTGTTTCCATCCCGTCCCGTCTGCTCCTCCCCGTAACCATGCCCTCGCGGCAAGCAGGGAGAGCGTTCCCAGGGCAAAGACTGAAAAAGCAAGCAGGTACAGGGACCATCCCGAGAACAGGGACCCCTCCCCGGGGTTCTTCAGGGAGGAGAGAAAAAGAGAATCCCGGTACAGCAGAATTGCGGCGGACCAGTACAGGAAAATGGAAAGGACCAGGTTGACGAAGATTTTCTTGTTCATGACGGCACCTCCGAGAACACTATACTGACACATCCCTGCAGGAAATGACAAGGCACCGAAAAAAAAGCCGGATTGGATATAATGGCCGCGGAGGCCTTCATCGGCTTTCCGAGAGGAGATGACCGACCTGAAGCTTGTACCCCGGTTCCAGCGTTTCCTGAAAAACGCCGTGTTTTCCTTTCTGGCGGTACTGCTCCTCACTTCGGCGGCCCCCGGAGCCGAAGGCAGGGAGAGCGCGAAGTACATCTTCCTCTTCATCGGCGACGGCATGGGGGAGGCCCAGGTCCGGGCGGCGGAGCTCTACAGCCTCGGCTCCGGCACCGGGAAAATATCCTTCAGCTCCATGCCCGTCCGGGGGAAAATGTCCACGTCCACGGCGGACGGCGCCGTGACGGACTCTGCTGCGGCGGGAACAGCCCTCGCCTCCGGCTTCAAGACGAAAAACGGCATCCTCAACATGGATCCCTCCGGAACGAAACGGTTTCTCACCGTGGCCATGCTCGCCCGGGACAGGGGCATGAAGGTGGGCATCGTGACCTCATCCTTCCTGAACGACGCCACCCCCGCCGCCTTCTATGCCTGGCGCCCCTCCCGCACCGACTGGTACGAAATAGGCGAACAGCTCGCGGAAAGCGGCTTCGACTACTTCGCCGGCGGAGGCGTCACCCGGCGCAGGGGAAGAAAAGGAAACCTCAGGGACGTTTACGGCCTCGCCCGGGAGAAGGGATACCGGGTGCTCGGGACCCGGGAGGAACTGGCGGCGGCGAAACCGGGCGCCCCGATCATCGCCCCCGGCTCGGCAGGAGCCCTTCCCTACGACATGGACCGGCCGAAGGGAAGCCTCTCCCTGGCGGAGTACACACGGCACGGCATCAGGCTGCTGGACAATCCCGAGGGCTTCTTCCTGATGGTGGAAGGGGGAACCATCGACTGGGCCTGTCATCGGAACGACGCCGCGGCCCTTGTCCATGACATGGCGGCCTTCGACGCCGCCGTGAAAGAAGCCCTCGCCTTCGCCCAAACACGGCCGAAAGAAACGCTCATCGTCGTCCTCGCCGACCACGAGACCGGCGGCATGAGCATCGACGGCACCGCGTCTGCCGCTCAGGTGTACGCCGTGCTTTCGAACCAGCACAGGTCCTCGGAAGTTTTCGACCGGAAAATAGAGGAATTCCGCAGGGGAAAAGATCGGAGCTTCGAGAAAATGCTGCCGGTGATCACCGAAACCTTCGGCCTCCATTCCCTGACCGAAGGGGAGCTGAACGACCTGCGGGCAGCCTTCGCCCAGAGCATGAAGCCCAAAGACCAGCGGAAAAGGGACAGGAACTACCTCCGCCGCTACGGCCCCTACGAACCCCTTTCCGTGACGGCCACCCGCATCCTCGGCCGGAAGGCCGGCATCACATGGTCGTCCTTCGGCCACTCCGGAGCGGACGTCCCCGTCTTCGCCCAGGGAGCGGGCTCGGCCTCCTTCGCCGGGGAGTACGACAACACCGAAGTCGGCCGGATACTCATGTACCTTCTGCCCTCGCGGTAACAGGCGGCCTGTGCCCCTGCGGACCGCAGGCCGGGTCTGGTCCCTGTCATCCTGGGGCCGGTTCTGGTTCCTGTCATCCTGGGGCCGGTTGTGGTTCCTGTCATCCTGAGGGCACGTCTCTCCGCCCGAAGGATCTCGGGGTAGGCTTTAGTTTTGTCATCCTCAGGCCAGCTCCTTGCCCGATCGCGTCCCCGAAGGGGGAGGATCTCGCTTTTGATTCTGAAGAAACCCAACTGCGAGATCCTTCGCATTCGCTCAGGATGACAAGCTACACCCTGTCGTCCCGAACGAGCAAAGCGATAGCGAAGCATCCCCGCAGGGGGGGAGGGACCTGCTTTTGATTCTGAAGGCCTTAGCCCGGGATCCCTCGCATTCGCTCAGGATGACAATCTTGCTCAGGGAGTTTTCAAATGCAACCGAGACCCTTCCCCCGCTGCGGTACAACCCTCTACCCGGGATCGTCCCCCTCTTTCCATCCCCAACTTTTTACACCCCCGATACACTTCCGCGCTTCATCCGTAACGCTCCCTCCGGATAATGGGGTCAAATACTTCAAGGAGGGAAAAACTATGAAACGATCATTTAGGAACAGAACAGGACTGGCGCTCTTTCTCCTGCTGATGCTGGCAGCGGCGGCCTGGGCGGCCGGGACGGGCAACGACTGGAACGGCCGGAAGGCAAAGTACGTTTTCATGTTCATCGGCGACGGCCTTGGGCTGCAGCAGGTCAATGCGGCGGAGGTTTTCAACGGTTCCGTCAACAGGACGGGCGGCGAGCCCGCTATCAAGAAGCTGGCCCTGAGCGGCCTCCCGGTGCAGGGGATGATCACCACCTACTCCACAAACTCCTTCATCACCGACTCGGCCCCCGCGGCAACGTCCCTCGCCACGGGCCACAAGACTGACAACGGCGTCATCGGCATGGACCCCGCCAAGAAACAGAAGTTCACCACCGTCGCCCAGATGGTCCGGGCCAAGGGAATGAAAGTCGGCGTCCTTACCTCCGTCTCCCTGAACCACGCCACCCCGGCCGCCTTTTACGCCTCCGTCCCGTCCCGAAACGACTATTACGGCATAGGGGAACAGCTCATCGACAGCGGCTTCGATTTCTTCGCCGGCGGCGGCCTGCACCAGAGCACCGGCAAGGAGAAGGATCGCAGAGACCTGTACGAGGTCGCGAAAGAGAAAGGCTACCAGGTCCTCCGCACCCGGGAAGACATCCTCTCGGCGAAGCCCGGCACGAAGATCATAGCGGTGAACCCGGTCCTCGACGGCAGCAACGCCATGCCCTACGACATGGACCGGACGGATAAGGAACTCTCCCTCGCCGAATTCACCCGCAAGGGCATCGAGCTGCTCGACAACCCGAACGGCTTCTTCCTTATGATCGAGGGAGGCAAGATCGACTGGGCATGCCACGCGAACGACGCGGCTGCAGCCATCGGCGACACCTTCGCCTTCGACGCGGCCGTGAAGGAAGCCCTGGCCTTCGCTGAGAAGCACCCCGATGAGACCCTGATCATCGTCGTGGGAGACCATGAAACAGGCGGAATGAGCATCGGTTTCGCCGGAACCCAGTACGAAACCTTCTTCGAGAAGATCGCCCACCAGAAGGAGTCCTACGAGGCTTTCGACAGGAAGATCGCCGCCTTCCGCAAGGAAAGCGAAAAGACCTTCGAGAAAATGATGCCCCTCATCACCGGGTCCTTCGGGCTCCGCACCGCCACCGAGGAAGAGCGCGCCGCCCTCGAAAAAAAGGCCCGGGCCGGCGACGACGAAGCCCGGATCGCCCTCTCCATGACCCTCTCCGACCTCGAACTGGGCGAACTCCGGACGGCCTTCGAAAACAGCATGCTCGAGAAAAAGGAACGGGCCAAGGACGAAGCCACCTTCCTGCTCTACGGCGGCTACGAGCCCCTCTCGGTAAAGATCACACACATCCTGAACAGGAAGGCGGGCATCGGCTGGACCTCCTACGCCCACACCGGCATCCCCGTTCCTCTCTTCGCAGTCGGCCTCGGTTCCGAACTCTTCGCCGGTTACTACGACAACACGGACGTCGCCTGGAAGACCATGTCCATCCTCGGCGTGCGGTAGACACACCGGAAACTCACACCACAAGGCCGGCCGGAGGCGACTCCCTCCGGCCTTTCTCTATTGGGGAGGTTATTTCATGGAATCGAAACGGCGGGACCACCTGCTGACCCTGCTCTTTTTGCTGCTTACCCTGGCCCTCTTCCTTCTTCCCTCCTGGAAACAGGCTCCCGATTCGGCGGAGCGGGTGAAGGTCCGTGTCCTGTCGGCGGACAACTCGAACATGCGGCAGTTCGGCATCGTGCGGACCGGCGACCAGGGGCTCCGCATCCGGATCCTGGAAGGGAGCTTCAGAGGAGCGGAAACCGACGCGGTGAACCACCTGTCGGGACGGCTGGAGCTGGACAAGGTCTTCGTCCCCGGAGACCTCGCCTTCGCCGTGGTGGACGCCGACGCCGGGCAGATCGCCAAGGCGAACGTCCTGGATCATTACCGTCTGGACACCCAGCTCCGGCTGCTGGTCCTCTTCTGCGCCCTTCTGCTCCTCTTCGGCGGGTGGACGGGGGCCCGGGCCCTGCTCTCCTTCTTCTTCACCGGCGCCATGATCTGGAAGGTGCTGCTTCCCGGGTACCTCGCCGGACTCGACCCGGTACTCATCTCCCTTTTTACCGCCCTTGCCCTCACCGCCGCCATCGTCTTTCTCGTGGGCGGGGTCAGCCGGAAGGGAATGGCGGCCTTTCTGGGATCCGCCCTTGGGATCCTGCTGACCTGCGGTCTCTCCCTCTATTTCGGCAGCGAATTCCGCATCCACGGCGCTGTGAAGCCTTTTTCGGAGACCCTGCTCTACAGCGGCTTCGCTCACCTCGACCTGACCCGCATCTTCCTGGGGGGGATATTCCTGGCGTCCTCCGGGGCGGTGATGGACCTCGCCATGGACGTATCCAGCGCCATGGCCGAGATCGCGGAGAAGCGGCCGGACCTCTCACGGAGGCAGCTTGTCCTGTCCGGGTTCGCCGTGGGCAGATCGGTAGTGGGAACCATGACCACAACGCTGCTGCTGGCCTACACGGGCAGCTATTCCAGCCTGCTGCTGGTCTTTGTCGCCCAGGGCGTCCCACTGGCCAACATCCTGAACATGCAGTACGTCTCGGCGGAAATACTCCACACCCTCGTCGGAAGCTTCGGCCTGGTCACCGTGGCCCCGTTCACCGCCCTGGCCGGCGGATGGCTCTTCGCCGGAAGTGATCGCGGATGAACCGGGTGCGATGGTTTAAGCAGCAGGCAGTTCAAATTCGAGATCCCTCGCGTTCGCTCGGGATGACTGCCTGGTCCTGTCGTCCCGAACGAGCAAAGCGATCGCATTCGCCCGGAATGACAGCCATTCTCAAGGAAGCATTAAATGCAAGTGAGGGGTTATTCCCTCCCCCCGTTTTTCTTCCCGGCTTCAAGAATCTTCTCGACGAGCAGGTAAACAGTGGTACATCCGGGATTCCGGGGCCAATCCGTACAGGGTGGATTATTACGCTTTCGGGCCCGTTCCACGGCTTTCAGGATCATCTCCTCCGAAAACCCCTGCGGATCAATGGACTTTCCAGACTCCGGCAAATGATGCCGGAGTCTGTGAATGCACTGCCGGAGATCGGCAATATCGTTTCCATCCTCGAAATGGAGCAGAAGCCAGTATTCGAAACTCGGATTGCTGACTGCAAACCCCCGCTCCGGCCCGTTCCTTTTTCTTTTCGATACCCATTGATGAAGAGGCAGTAATTGCTGCTCAGACCACTGATCCTTATCCACCACGAGCCATGCTTCGTCCGTTTTTTTCAAATCGGCTTCTTCGTCCGCCAGGTACCGGACCATTCTTCGAAGAACATGGGGAGGAGCGCTTTCCGTCTTCCCTTCAAGGCAACGTACATGCACCACCCGGCTGTCGTCGTTGAAGATGCTGAAATAGAGAGGTTCTGTCTTTTCCCCTTCAACGGCGATCACAAAGAGTTTTTTGTATCGCCGCTCTCCCAAAGGGCGCTGCAATCTTCTCCCCGACCTCATCAGTCAACGTTCTCCCTGCCGCTCTCTCTCCCGCACAGCAGGATTCTCGGCACTCCGCCCAGCCTGCCCTGGAGGTAGCTTTTCATAATATCCTTGTCGTATCGGACATCCTTGTATTCACTGAATGAGAAGATACGGGACGCTCCCTCTGAATTCCGCTCTGCCACCCACATTTCATCCCGCCGCAGCAGCTCCTGGTCCATCAGCAGGGCGTCATGGGTGGTGAAAAGAAGCTGGGACCGGCTCTCTGCAGAACAGCTTGAAAGAAACATTTCGAGCAGGCTCCGCGTCAGAAGAGTGTGCAGGCTCCGGTCAATTTCATCGATGACAAAGACCTTTGCCGATTTCGGGACACAGAGCGCATGAAGCGCCGGGAGCAGGTCGATCATGCGTATGGACCCGTCGGACTCATCCTGGAGGTCGAACAGGACTTCGGTGCCATCCTTTCCCCTATGCCGGGCAGCAAGCTTCCGCGCCCGGATCTTTCCGTTTTCGTTTGTCAGCAGAAGCCGCTCGCCTCCGGAAAACTTCAGCCGAACGTTCCCCTTCTCCCTGACCTCCTCCAGCAGTTTTTCTTTCGCGGAACCGGACAGAGGCACTGTATCAAGGGGAATCTCCACCCCTTCAATCCCGTGGAGGCCTACATCCAGCCGTGCCAGCACATCGTTGACTGAGGAAGAAAGCGGGTCCTGTTCGTCGCCCAGGCGTTCGAAAGGCGAGAACCTGGATTCAGGTCCGATCAGGACCAGGTTGTCCCTGAACCAGGACCAGACCGGAAGAAAGGCATTGACCTTCTGAAAAACCGAATTTGTCAGAAAGAGTTCATTCTCCCTGGTACCCCTGAAATAGACCTCAAGGTCCCTGTTTTTCTTCAGGGAACCATGAAATTCCGCTTTTCCCCCTCTGCGGTGAAAGAGCGTCTTTTCGCCCGAACTTGTAATTTCCGCGAGTTTTTCTTCCAGGATTTCTTTCGGCGTGAGGGAAAAGGAATAACCGTAGACCGTCTCGTCCACGAGCAGTTCAAAGCTGAAGAAAGCAGGCTGCTCCCTGCTCTTTTCGTCGAGCCGGAATGTTTTGACGGGAATTCGTTCGCCCGGGCGTTTTCCTCCGACAATCAGATCACGGGTAAAACGCAGGGCTTCGAAAAGATTGCTCTTTCCCGAGGCATTTCCGCCATAGAGTGCGGTGACAGGCAAAATTCCGGTCCGGTATTTCCGGATTCGCGGAACACGCTCCGTGTGCTGCCGTTCGCGGGTAGCAATCATGGAGAACTCCGCCCTGTCGCGGAAGGACATCCAGTTTTCGATGGAAAACCTGACGATCAAGGCACAAGCACCTCCTTTTAAGAGAAAATTTCTCTTTCGTTGCATGATATTAAACCATAAATGAAAATATCACAACATGAAAAGAGATTATTTCTCTATAAAAGAGGTTGATTCCAATTCAACCGGCTCAGGATGACAGCCCTTTTTTGTCATCCTGAGGGCGGTATCTCGGCCGAAGGATCTCGCTTTTGATTCTGAAGAGAATCAAGTGCTAGATCCTTCGCTTCGCTCAGGATGACAAGCTACACCCTGTCGTCCCGAGCGAGCAAAGCGATCGCATTCGCCCGGAATGACAACCCTTTTTTGTCATCCTGAGGCCGGTTTCTCGGCCGAAGGATCTCGCTTTTGATTCTGAAGAGACTCAAGTGCTAGATCCTTCCCCTCCGGGGATGCTTCGCGATCGCTTCGCTCAGGATGACAGCACTTTTTTGTCATCCTGAGGCCAGCCTTTTGGCCGAAGGATCTCGCTTTTGATTCAGGAGAGACTCAGGCCCGAGATCCTTCGCATTCGCTCAGGATGACAACCCAGGCCCAGGATGGCAACCTTGCTCAGGGAGGCAGAACTGCGCCTTTTCGTTTATGTGCCCTGCCGAGCCGCCTCGGTCACCGCCCGCCAGACGTCAATTTTCTGCTGCAGGCTCAGGCCTGCGTGGGCCGGGCTGGTGGAGGGCAGGCGGACAAGCTGCAGGCCCAAGTCAGGCAGGGACGGCGCAACCGAGCGTTTCCACGCCTGTTCGGCCTTCGCGCCGTTGAAGAACACCGTCCGGATAAGGGCATGCGTCCGGAAAAAACCGGGAAAGTCGTTGGGCACCACCGTGGACCCGAGGATAGACGAGTCGAGGCTCCCGGGCCGCACGCAGGACGCCAGCACGTCCCACAGGGCGATGCGCCTCTCCGCCAGGACGGCAAGGCGCTCCCCGTAGGGCAGATCCCGCCGGATATCCAGGACGGCCTCCATAATGGGCCAGAAGGCGTTCCGCGGATGGGCGTAATACTGCCCGGCCTTCAGGGACGCCTCTCCCGGCATGCTCCCCAGGAGAAGAACCACCGCATCGGGCCGGGCGGAAGGCGGGAAGCTGCGGACGGGATTCACCGCAGCCTCCCCGGTATTGTGTTATTGATCATTCATACGCCTCCGGAACATGGGACAATTCAGCCGGCGAGCCGGTTTCAGCTCCTCCGCAGCACTTTCCCCGCCGTCGCTCCCGTGAAAACACCCCTTTTCACCGCGAGCTTCCCGGCGACGAAGACAGAAGAAATTCCCTCCGGCTCCCCGAAGGGATCCTCGAAGGTGGCGCCGTCTCTCACCGTGTCCGGGTTGAAGAGCACCAGGTCGGCGTCCATGCCGGGCTTCACCAGCCCCTTCTTCTGCAGGCCGAGCCGGGCCGCGGGGAAGCCGCTCATCTTCCGCACCGCCTCCTCCAGGCCCAGCACCTTCTCTTCCCGGACATACCTGCCCAGGACCCTCGGGAAGGCCCCGTTGGTGCGGGGATGGCACTTCGCCCCCGGCGCGGGGGGGATCGTGTCGGAGGCAACCATCACCAGGGGATGGGCCAGCACGTACTTCACATCATCCTCGTCCATGTGGAAGTAGCACGCCGTGTCGGAGCCGCGGTTCGCCAGGATCACCTCGAAGGCGGCGTCAAGGGGATCCCTGCCCGTCATCTCCCCGATCTCGGGCAGCCTCTTCCCCTCGAATTCCGGCGTCTCCGGGGTATAGGCAACCAAAACACCCTCCGGACCGCCACAGCTCATCAGCATGTTCTCCCAGCCGTCCGTGGTCAGGATCTCCTGCCGGATGCGCTCCCGGAGGACAGGGTCCCGGAGCCGCTCCATCAGCTTCTCCAGGCCGCCCTCGTTCACCCACGGCGGCAGGATGCTCCGGAGGGTGGTGCTGCCGGCGGTGTAGGGATACTGGTCCACGGTCATGTCCACCCCGCGCTCCCGGGCCTCTTCCAGCAGGGCAAGGGTCTCCCTCACCTTTCCGTGGTTTGCCCGCCCGGTGGCCTTGTGATGGAGGACCTGCGCCGGAATTCCCGCCCTCTCCGCCACGGCGATGGTCTCCCGCACGGATTCCACCACCCCGGACGACTCGTTCCGCATGTGGGAAAGATAGAGCCCCCGCCGCTCCGTCAGCCCCCGGGCGATCTCCTCCACCTCTCCGGATGTGGAGTACACCCCGGGAGGATAAATCAGGCCGCTGGTCATGCCGAAGGCCCCTTCCTCCAGAGCGGCCCGGGCCATCTCCCTCATCTCCCGCAGCTCGTCCGGCCCGGGAAGGCGGTTTTCGAACCCCAGGACGTTCAGGCGGATCGTCCCGTGCCCCACGAAGGACCCCACGTTGAGCCCGAGATCCAGCCCATCCAGCACGTCAAGGTATTCGGCGAAGGACCTCCAGTTCCACTCCGGCGTCACCCCCGCCCTGATGAAGCCCGTGTAGGCGTCCAGAAGGGGCACCCGCTCGTCCCGGATGGGGGCGGCGCTGATGCCGCACTGCCCCACCAGGATGGTGGTGACACCCTGCCTGAGCTTGGACACCCCCGCACCGTCCCCGAGCAGCAGGAAATCGTTGTGGGTATGCATGTCGATGAAACCGGGAGCCAGCACCTCGCCTCCCGCGTCGATCTCCTCAGCGCAGGGCACTCCGGGAGGAAGGGTCCCCACGGCCGCGATCACGCCGTCCCGCACCCCCGCGTCGCCCCTGTACCAGGGCGTCCCCGTCCCGTCCACTATCCGCGCGTTCCGTATCACAAGGTCAAAATCCGCCACGGCTGTACCTCCGCTCTATTTTTCTACAGGCCTTCGGCCATCATCTGCTCCAGGATATCCGCGTCCGCGGGACAGAACTCGTAGTGCGGGATGTCCCCGGGGGTGATCCAGCGAATGTCGCTGTGCTCGATCTTCCGGGGCGTCCCTTCGGCAATGGACGCGTTGAAAACGGTCAGGTGGATGGCAATGTCCGGGTACTCGTGCACCACGTCCATGAACACATCCCCCACAGAGAGGGTCACCGCGAGCTCCTCGCGGCATTCCCGGACCAGGGCCTCTTCAGGCGTTTCGCCCGGCTCCACCTTCCCGCCGACGAACTCCCACAGCAGGGGACGGGCCTTGTCCGCCGGGCGCCGGCAGATCAGGAATTTATCCCCGTTCCGGATAAGGGCTGCCACCACTTCGATCATGAGTCCATTCCTTTCTCTCAGTCGAAACGGATAAGAGGAAAAAGGGTCCTGAAAAATTCAATCAATTTCCTACAGGCCTATGAAGAGCAAAATATGGCCAGTGAGCGGAGAATGCTTAAAGTACTCGGGAGCATCATCCATATTGATGTTTCCGGGCAGGCTCTTGTTCGGTCCCTTGTCCTTTTCTGATGAACAGCCGATTAATCGGCTGCCTGCGTGTCCTGCCCGCCGCCGGATGAAGCGGAAACCGTGCGCTTCTGGGAGGCATGGGAAGTAAAGAGTATGATGGCGAGCATGGAGGCGTTGTCGAGTACTTCGAGAAGCAGATGGCTCACCTGGGGCTCGTAAATGCGTATCTCGCTGATCGCGACACCCAGGAGGAAATAGCATCCCCAGATTCCTGTGATCAGGTAGTTCTTTCGCAGAAAGGCCGGATGATTCCACCGCTCGGGCGGAACGTGCTGTTTCGCGTAATCGATCGTAAAGGGCCTTCTGAAGAGGATCGATCCCCAGACGATGGCGGACATTGTTAATTGGGACAGCAGGCCGAGATGATTGATAACCCACAAATTCGTCATCAGCACCACAGTGACGAAACTAAAGGCAAAGAATGATATGGTTCCCCAGAAAATGAAGCCCTTCACCGCATTCCGCGACTGAAAAAGGCATATCAGAATCGCAATGACAAGGGCTGTTTTCAGTCTGGTCAGAGGATCCAAAATAGGAATGCTGGTCAGGATTTTGAGGACGAGCCACGGAGCGAAGGAAATTATCATACCCAAAGGGTTCACAGTATAACCTCCAAAGTAGATAGATTAGGACCGACTGACGAAAGGCATTCTGTTCGCCTTCAGCAACAAAAAGAATAATAGCACAGCTTTCCTTTTTCTTTCCCGGCCAGCTTCCTCTATTGTTTCAGGTCTGCCCCCGCAGAGATTTTCGAGCTTCTTCCCGAAAATGCCCACCGAAGACAAAACCCAGCGTGAAGAGCGGATCGTCGAACGGAAGGAAACCGATTGAAGACTAGTGTTTGATCCAGGGGATGCATCAGGGATGCAGCCTTCTCTCTTCCAAGGCCGGGCATTTGTTATGCCCGGCCTTTTTCCCGCCATTTCTCGAGAGATTCCAGGATCTCGCCCAGGCATGAGCCGGAGACCACCTCCTCGCCGTCGTCGCTCCATCCCATGTAGAGGATGGAGCTGACGATCTCCCCGTTGTCCGGGACGCTTCTTTCATGGATGGAGAGGCGGAGGCCAGCACCGGCGACGGCCTTCCTGATGAACTGCCTTTCGTCCCGTCTTTTCAGGCCCAGGAGGCTCTGGCGCACCTCCCGGGCGCTGTTTCCGGCCGCGACCCAGCCCCCCCTTTCCCTCCACCCGCCGTACCGCACGGTCCCGCCGTTGCCGTCGCTTACGTTTTCGCCGAACTTCAGCCCGGCGTCTTCCATCAGTTTGCAGATCATGTCCCTCATCGCGGTTCCTCCTTCGGTGTCAGTTTTTCCCCAGAAGTTCCATGAGCCGCTCCACGGCGCTCCGGGAGAGGAGGAAGGGGTTTTCGCCCCCCTTGACCCCGGCGAGCTCCCTGTTCATGGCCATTCCCCGGGCCCCGCAGGAGAGGAGGAGGTTCAGCAGGAGGCCCGGGCTGTAGAGGGTGTTGGGGTAAAAGGCGGCGTGGACGATCATCCCGTCACTGTAGGTGTAGCTGCCGAAGCCGTACCCCGCCGGGTCGGAGCCGAGAAGCGGCATGTTGAGGGAGAGGGCTTTCCGGATCCATTTTTCTTCCTCCCCCTTCTTTCCCGAAACGGGGAAGAAATGGGTGATCAGCAGGCCGTTGCCGTAGAAGGGGTGAGATTCTTCCGCCGACATCCTGCAGAGGGAGGAAAAGGTGCCGAAAGGGAACTCCGCCGACAGTCCCGGCCCCCCTGCGGTGGCCAGGAGGACGGGGGGCATGTTCCCGAGCAGATCGGCCGCATGCTGGAATTCGGGGGCGGTCCACCGGGACGAATCCCTCCCCTGGGCTGAGATGAACGCCGGAAGCAGATCCGAGATTTTGTCCCACCCTTCCCGGATGCCGTTTTCGGGATGGCCGCTGACGGCGTTCTCCAGACCGAATTTCCCGAACTTGTCCCCCAGCCTCTGGGCCTCGTGGATCTGCATGGCCGCCGCGATGCTGAGGAGGATGTTCATCCAGGGGCTGATCTCCTCGTAGACAAGGGCCCAGGAGCAGAGGTCCAGGGTTCCCCGGCGGGGGTCGTAGACCGGCCCCGCCAGGGACGCGAAAGGCATGACAACCAGGTTGATGGCTTTCAGGGCGTCGCCGTCGAGGCTGCCGACCCTGAACAGCTCCGTCCGGACGGATATGTAATAGCCCCTTTCGCCGGAAGGCCCGTCGGCCTCGCCCACCACCTCCACCGTCTGGGCCCGGTCGGTGGGCCACCACCGGAACCCGTTGTCCGTCCTGACCGACCATTCCCCGCCGGCCTTGAACTGCTTCCCGTACATCCATTCGATGGTGTCCCTGCCCGTGTACATGGATTCATTCCTCCCCTTCTGCATTTTCTTCATCTTCTTCCGCTTCATGGTGTGCACGGAAATACTCCGTGACCCTTTCCCGCAGACCTTCGTCGAATTTAGGGTAGAGCCGGGACTCTCCCCAGAAGAAGCCGAGCTGTCCTTCCAGGTCGTCGGGGTAGTTGTGTTCCAGGCATTCGAACACGTCCCACCCGGTGATCACGAGGTCCAGCAGGCGCCCGAGGGTGAGGGGCCGGGCGGAGGTGCACATGTGTTTCCTGTTGAGGGTCTCGCCGTCGTATTCGTCGTCAACCCTGACCCGGATGCGGTTTTTTGTCCGTTTCGCCCGGACGGAGAGGACGTCGTAGGTGGTGGACCGGATGGTCAGCCGGGCGATCTCCAGCTCGCCGGGTTCGCAGGGCAGAAGGAACTCCCCTCCCATGCACATGGGGTGGATCCGTCCCCAGGCCGTCCTGTGCCGTTCGCTGAGCTCCTCGTTGCCGAATCCCTCCGGAACGGCGTCCATGCCGCCGTCTTCGATCATTTTCCGGACGGCCTCCCGCCTGGCAGCGCCGGTGATCCGGCTGAGCATCAGTTCCTCCGGGTCGGTGGGCTCAAAATAGCCTTCGGGGCGCCAGGAATAGTCGATGGTGTTCATGGGCAGTTCCTCCTTCGGTGAAACAAATTTGTTCCGGTTCCTGAGAACCCGGATAAAGGCTCCCGGGGAAGGGTCTTCGGCCGCCATGACTCCTGAACCGGGACAGATTCAGACAGCCGGCCGAAAGTGCTCTTTCCCGTGTTCATGGATTCATTCCCCCTTGTCCCGCTGTGGTGAAACAAGCCAAAAGATCAGGCACGCCGCAATCATCGGTCTTCCTCTTTTTCCACCGGAGCGGTTCCGGTCCGTCAGGGCCGTTCCGTTTTCCCGGCGGTTTTGTAAAACCGCTCCGTCACCTGTTCCCGCAGGGCCTCGTCGAAATCGGGGTAATGCAGGGACTCTCCCCAGAAGAACCCGAGCTGCCCTTCCAGGTCGTCGGGGTAGTTCCATTCCACGCTTTCGTAAAGGCTCCACGCGCCGGTGAGGAAATCCAGCAGGCTCCCGAGGGTGAGGGGCCGGATCGAGGTTCGCGTGTGCTTTTCGCCGAGGTTATCGCCGTTGTACTCGTCGTTTATCCTGTAGCTGATGCGGTTCTTCCCGTATTTCGCCCGGACGGAGACGACGTCGTAGGTGGTGGACCGGATGGTGACCCTGGCGATCTCCACTTCGTACTCCCGGCACGGCGGCAGGTATTCCCCTCCGAGGAAGGAGGGGTGGAAGAAGCCCAGGGTCCTCCTCTCGTCATGGCTGAGGGTTGCCATTTCAAGCCCCTCAGGAACGGCGTCCATCCCGCCCTCTTCGATCATTTTCCGGACAACCTCCCGCCTGGCGGCGCCGCTGATGCGGCTGAGCATCAGCTCCTCCGGGTCGAAGGGCTCGGAATAGTCTTCGGGGCGCCAGGAATAGTCGATCGTGCTCATGGGCAGTTCCTCCTTCAGGAAATGGGTTCCGGTTCAGGCGAACCGGTAAAAAAAGACAAAAAAAAGGCCTCTCCGAGGAGAGGCCTGTGGCCGCCATGAGGCATGGACCATGAAAGATCCGTGCATGGGTCTCCTCTTATCATCCGCCCCGAAATCATCGGGGCGCTGGTGTTGGCACCACGCCTTTTCAGGCAGGTTGCCGGGCTTCATAGGGCCAGTCCCTCAGCCGCTCTGGATAAAAGTTTTCAGTTGTCAGGGTTCATATTTAAATCATACTCTTTTTTGCGAAAAGGTCAACATTTTTCGTCGAAAATGTTACGAGACAGTGATAATGTCACCCCTGAAACGGGACAGGGAAAATGTCATTCTGTCATTCTATACGGATGATGAGGAGCGATGTTTTCTTGAGCCTGAAAGAAGCGACGAGATCGGCGGTCCTGGACAGGGTC
>JAHDLC010000037.1 GCA_018436595.1 Synergistaceae bacterium
GTCATCAACGTCAGATACGGAGCCACAAACGCCCATTCATCGTCACTTACGTCACTGGGGTATGCTTTTCGTTCGCTCATGCCCCCAGTTTAACATTGTGCACCTCAAAAGTGCATAACACGCTCTAGATTTTACCATCGATATCTGTAAGGGATTGATCCATGCCGGTGAGAAGATACCCGGGATAGTTCACCGAGACCTGAAGCCGGAGAATGTACTGATTGACCCGAGCCGCCAAGCGAAGATCACTGATTTCGGCTTAGCGACAGCTGCCCAGAAGGCCAGATTGCAGCTTGAAGCTGCGGAAAATACCACGGACAAGTGGCATAGCCTTCATGGCGCGAGAGGGGTGGTAGGCACTCCCCCGTATATGCCTCCCGAACAATGGCACGGTGGAGAAATTGATGCCCGCGCTGACATCTACGCCGTTGGGTGTATACTCTACGAGCTCGTGACGGGACAGCCTCCGTTTTCGGCCAATTCGCTACGGGGATTCTATGAACAGCATTGCCGTGCCCCAATTCCCTACCTCTCCGAGCAACCACTACTTGCCCCCATATTGATGCACTGCTTGGCAAAGCGCCCTGACGGACGCTTCAATACTGTGAACGATCTCTTGACGGAGTTGGAACACGTGTATCTACGGCAGTTCGGGCAACCAGTGAAGCCGCTGCTTCCGGAGACACGATTCACGGCACTCGATCACCACAACCGAGGAGTCACTTACCACCGTCTTGGGCAATATGCGCGCGCTGTAGGGGACTTTAGCACGGCCATTGACCTGTATCCGGCGTTTGCAGAAGCCTATCTCTGGCGTGGCTTCTGTAAAGCAGAAATGGGACAAAAAGCGCTCGCCAACGATGATATTCGCCGCGCCTTTGAATTGGGTCCAGTCGTGAGTTCTCCGAGCGACATGTACTACAATCGGGGAACTTTCTGGATGGAGCACGGACACCTAGACAATGCGACAGCTGACTTCACCCGTGCTATCGACCTGGATCCCACCGATGCACAATCATATAATAATCGGGGTCTATGCTATTATCATCGGCAGCTCTTCATCGAAGCGATCATCGATTTCTCCCGTGCTCTCGAGTTGAAACCCGATCATGCTAAAGCTTACAACAACCGGGGAAACGCCCTCGCACTGCTTGGTGACGACGCTAGAGCTGTGAACGATTTCACCCGCGCCATTGAATTACTGCCCACTTATACAAAAGCCTATAACAATCGAGCAATGAGCTATCAGAAGCTTGGCCTGTACTCAGAAGCGATATTTGACTACAAGCGCGCTATCGAACTGGATCCCAGTTATGGACTTGCCTACATGAATCTCGGTGCGCTTCTGCTCAAACTAGATCGCAAAGAAGACGCTCTTAAAGTGTTCGAGCGAGCTGCGCAACTAGGAATTCCACAAGCAACCCATTCGATATCATCGGTCAAACGAAGACTAAACATGCGACAGACACAGGCGACAACTAATGACTTTCACGATCCTAATTTTTACCTCAATCGCGGTATTGAACGCGGAAGGCAAGGGGATCATAAAGGAGCTATCGCGGACTTCGACCAAGCAATACAACTCAACCCCGAGATGGATGAAGCCTATCTCAATCGCGCCGTCTCGCACGACAAGGTTGGCGATTTTAAGAGAGCCATTGCAGATTGTGATCAAGCCATTCGACTCAACCCGCAGATGGTTTCGGCGTACCGCAATCGCGGCACCGCACGCTCTGCGATTGGCGATCTTCAAGGAGCCATTGCAGACTATGATCAGGCCATCAACCTCAACCCATATATAGCCGAAACTTATTATAATCGAGGCGTCACGCGCTTTCAGATTGGCGATCTTCAAGGAGCTATTGTAGACTTCAGCCATGCGATCCGGCTCAATCCACAGATAGGTGAAGCTTACTATAACCGTGGTCTTGCCCGCGCCCAAAGCAGCGACCCGATAGGAGCTATCGCAGACTTCAGCCATGTGATCCGACTCAATCTGGGGATCAACGATGCATACTCCAACCGCGGCGTCGCGCGCTTTCAGATTGACGATCTTCAAGGAGCCATTGCAGACTTCAGTCATGTGATCCGGCTCGATCCGACGAACGCCCACGCTTACCACAGTCGTGGCCTTGCGCGCTTCAAATACGGCGACCTCAAGGGCGCTCTTGAAGATTTCAACCAAGCGAAACGGATCGCTATATCCAATGATTCCAATTACTGACATTTTGGATGAGAGACTGTTTTGGACAACGGATATATATCCCGCTTGGTAACGAACAGACCTTGCAATGAGTACAGGTAGGTGAAAGTCACGCCTCCGATCTGGACAGTGTCATCCCTGCGTGGAAAGAATAAATCTTAAAGGGCATGCCATACTCTAGCTCAAAGAAGTATCCCGGCGGTCACCCGTGCTGAATCGGGAAACCTTTTGGAAATGGCTGAAACGATCATGCCTTGATTTGACGCACTGATTTCTGTAGACATATTCCGATCCACAACCAGCACGAATCATTTCTCCGGGCCGCATTCCGGGCAGCATGTTTTGAGTTTTCAGCCAAACGCCAAAGTCATTCCAACACACCTATCCTGTTCCACAGGCTACTCAAGCGGCATGCCGATGCCGTCGGTCAGCCGCCGACACGCATCCCTGAGCCCCGGGAGAAGTCACCCGAAGAAGAGTGACGCCCCGGCTGAAATGCACTGCCCATCGTCAAGATGGGCGGTTCTCGCCTGATTCTGGCGTCAGTCTCATATCACCCTCTGTACTTCTTATTGCATCCAGCTTGAACTGGTTGTATCCTGATTATGCGATCAGGAGATTATCCACAGGAAAACCACAAAGGTATACCCATGGCACAAAGCACCGCCACCAACGGCGCTGAGCTTGGCTTTGAGCAGACGTTGTGGGCTGCTGCCGACAAACTGCGCGGCCACCTGGACGCTGCCGAATACAAGAACGTTGTGCTCGGCCTGATCTTCCTGAAGTACATCTCGGACGCCTTCTACGAGCTGTACTATCAGCTCAAGCAGGACGAATGGGCCGATCCGGAGGACAAGGACGAGTACCTCGCCGAACACGTCTTCTGGGTGCCGCCGGAAGCGCGCTGGGACTACCTGCAAAAGAACGCCAAGCGGCCCAAAATCGGCCTCCTGATCGACGATGCGATGGCCGCCATCGAGCGCGACAACCCCGGCCTCAAAGGCGTGCTGCCCCAGGAGTATGGGCGGCAGGACCTCGACAAACGCCGCCTGGGCGAGCTCGTCGATCTGATCGGCACCATCGGTCTGGGCGACCAGGCGAGCCGCTCGCAGGACATCCTGGGCCGCGTGTACGAGTATTTCCTGGGCCAGTTCGCCAGCGCCGAGGGCAAAAAAGGCGGCGAATTCTACACGCCGACGTCGGTCGTTCGCTTGCTGGTCGAGATGCTCCAGCCGTTCAAGGGGCGCGTCTACGACCCCTGCTGCGGATCGGGCGGGATGTTCGTGCAGTCGGAGAAGTTCATCCAGGCCCACGGCGGCAAAATCGACGACATCTCGATCTTCGGCCAGGAATCCAACCCCACGACCTGGCGGCTGCACAAGATGAACCTGGCGATCCGCGGGATCGAGGTCAACCTGGGCACCCACCCCGCCGACTCGTTCCATAACGACTTGCACCGCGACCTGAGAGCAGACTACATCCTCGCCAACCCGCCCTTCAACATGAGCGACTGGGGCGGCGAGGTCCTGGCCGACGACGTGCGCTGGAGATACGGCACACCGCCGCCGGGCAATGCCAACTTCGCGTGGGTCCAGCACATCATCCACCACCTGGCGCCGAAGGGTCGCGCCGGATTCGTGCTGGCGCAAGTATGCGAGAACTGCGGCGAAGCGTACCTGGACGAGGCCACGACGGCCCGCTTGCTGGCGACTGCCAAGGACGCCGCCCATGCCGGGGTCCAGGTGGACGTGCGTGAGTATGTCGCGGCCTAGCTTCCTGTTGGAGACGGGACGCTGTGTAACGGAGACTGGGTTATGAGTGACACCACCAGGACACCTCCCACCCTCGACGGGCTGCGTGCTCACCGTGACGAGATTCTGCGGCTGGCAGCCAAGTATCGCGCGTCGAATGTCCGCGTGTTCGGGTCGGTTGCACGCGGCGAGGCCCAGCCGGACAGCGACCTTGATTTGCTCGTAGACTTTGCGCCGGATTACCGGCTGTGGGACAAGATCGGCCTCAAACAAGACCTCGAGGACTTGTTCGGACGGAAGGTAGACATTGTCTACGCAAAGTTCATGCGGGAAGAGTTCGCACCAGACATATTGAAAGATGCAGTGGCGCTGTGAGAAAGCAACGGCCCTATCTCACCGACATCCTCGAACGTATCCGCCGCATCGAACACGCCACTGACGCGGGGCGAGACGCCTTCGTGACAGACGTGTTGCTTCAGGACGCCGTGATTCGCAGCTTTGAAGTCATCGGCGAGATCGTGAAACGCCTCTCGCCAGACTTGACGGCGGCCCATCCGACGATCCCCTGGCGGCAGATCGCCGGGTTCCGCGATGTGCTGATCCACAATTACGAGCAGGTGGATATCGAGGCGGTGTGGCGTGTGGTCGAAGAAGACCTGCCCCCTCTGCGCGCCGCCGTTGAAGCGATGCTGGCCGCGCTGGATGAGGGACCGGCCGGCGATGAAGAATGATTCCTGGCAGACCGTTAACCTCGGTCAAGCGATCAATCTGAAAAGAGGCTACGATTTGCGCTCTTCTGATCGGAGGAGTGGCGGCGTCCCCGTTGTATCTTCATCAGGAATCACGGGCACGCACGACGAGGCGAAGGTCAAGGCTCCTGGCGTCGTGACTGGTCGGTACGGCACCTTAGGCGAGGTATATTATCTCACCCAGGATTTCTGGCCGCTGAATACCACATTGTATGTTCAAGATTTCAAAGGGAACTATCCTCTCTTTGTTTACTACCTTCTGCAGAGTCTGGACTTTTCACGCTATAGTGACAAAAGCAGCGTTCCAGGATTAAACCGGAACCACCTGCACACCATGCGGGTGAGCCTCCCGCCCCTTCCCGAACAACGCGCCATCGCCCACATCCTCAGCACGCTGGACGACAAGATCGAGCTCAACCGCCGCATGAATGCTACGCTCGAGGCAATGGCGCGGGCGATCTTCAAGTCGTGGTTCGTGGACTTCGACCCGGTCCACGCCAAAGCGCGCGGCGAGCAGCCCACCCGCATGGATGTCGAGACCGCGGCGTTGTTCCCCAATTCGTTCGAGGAGTCGGCGTTGGGGATGATCCCGGCAGGATGGTATATTCACTCACTGTATGGTCTTGCAGACTACCTCAATGGAGCAGCTTACAAGAACATCGATTTTTCGAATGATCACACCGGTCTTCCAGTAATCAAGATAGCCGAGCTAAAAAACGGCATTACATCTACCACTCAATTCACGAACAAAAAGCTGAAACCTCGGTATCAATTGGATAATGGAGACATATTGTTTTCTTGGTCAGGAAGTCCCGAAACCTCTCTTGATGTCTTCATCTAGACCGGTGGGCCAGCATGGCTAAACCAACATATCTTCAATGTCAAGCCAAATCGTTTGATAGATAAACCATATATTTATTTTTTACTTCGCTATCTAAAGCCCGTTTTTGTACAAATCGCTCGAAACAAACAACCGGCTTAGGTCACGTTACTGCGAAGGACATGAAAGCTGTTCCGTTTCAGCACAGCCTGTTGAAAAAAGGCGAACGTGAGTCGAGGAAATGTGTTAGGATGGCGCTGGACAGCCGATGGTGGAGAGTGAACAATGCTCGGCCAAAAATCCAGACAGTTCAAAACCCATCCAAGCTTAGCCCTTGAAGA
>JAHDLC010000034.1 GCA_018436595.1 Synergistaceae bacterium
ATGCATTACTCACCCGTCCGCTACTATATGACACTTCAGCAAGCTTCCATGTCATACCGTTCAACTTGCATGTGTTAAGCACGCCGCCAGCGTTCGTCCTGAGCCAGGATCAAACTCTCAAATAAATAGCAACAGGACCTCGCTTGCATCTTTATGCACTGTATTCTTTTTTCAAGTTCCGGCGTCGCCCCGTGAGGCAACGGCGAAGAATATACCACGCCCAAAAGGGTTTGGCAAGCCCCCTTTTTTATTTTCGACGAAAAAAATTTTCCCGATGGGTGGTATAATCAGTCAGAATATGATGCAACCTGATTCCGATGCGTCCCCGAGGGGATGTTTTCTGTTTTAAGGAGGTATACCATGGCCCGTGTTTCCAGCTCGCCTTCAGAGAGAGAACCGTCGTCTTCAGGACGGCGGAAGGAGAAACCGCCCAAGAAACGATCGCTGCTCAAGTCGCTGTTTCTCGTACTGTTTTTAGTGGTTCTTGTTGCCGGGGCGGCTGTATCCGTCTTTCTGGCCCTCTACCTGAGGGATATTTCTGAGGACTTGCCCTCCGCCACGGAGATGCTGGCCCACAAGGCCAACGTGGCGAGCGTGATTTACGACAGGAACGGAGAACCTGTCGCCCGGCTGTTTACCGAAAACCGCCAGCCTGTGGAGCTACGCAATGTGTCACCCTGGATCATAAAATCAATCCTCGCAGCGGAAGACTCTTCATTTTATCAGCATGGCGGCATCCGCCTTCTTTCCATTGCCCGGGCCTTTGTGGAAAACCTTTCGAACCGGGGGGTCAAGCAGGGAGGAAGCACCATAACCCAGCAGCTTGCCAGAAACCTATTCCTCAGCCAGGAACGTACTTTTGAACGCAAAGCCAAAGAGGCCATTCTCACCGTACGAATGGAACAGCTCTTTACCAAGGACCGGATAATGGAGATGTACCTGAACACGATTTACTTCGGCCATGGCGCCTGGGGTGTGGATACTGCCGCCCGAACTTATTTCGGCAAGCCAGCCTCGGAAATTACGCTTCCGGAAGCGGCAATAATCGCAGGACTAGTCGCAGCACCTGGAAGATACAGCCCCTTATCAAACTTCAAAAATTCAAAAATTCGTCAGAAATTTGTTCTTGAGAGGCTGCACACTCTTGGCTGGATCAATGAGAAAGAGCGTGACGAGGCCTACGCGGCCGAGCTTGAGTTCAAGCATGTGCCAAACAAGGTGCAGGAGTTCAACCGGGCGCCCTATTTCGTGGCCCACCTGCTGTTCAACGAGCTGCTGCCGAAGTACGGCCCCGACCTGGTCTACTCGGGAGGCATGGAGATTTATACCACCCTGGACCTGAAGATGCAGGAGGCCGCCGAGAAAGCCATGAAGGGCCTGAAGAGCCAGGGGGCCATCGTGGGCATGGATCCCGAAACAGGAGAAGTTCTGGCCATGGTGGGGGGCCACGATTTCGCCAAAAGCAAGTTCAATCGGGCGACCCAGGCTTTCCGCCAGCCGGGATCGGGCTTCAAGCCCGTTGTGTATGCGGCGGCGGTCGAGTCGGGGCTGCTGCCGTCGGACCACTTCCTTGACATGAAGATCGAGTATGAAAAGAAGGGCCCGAACATGACGACATGGTCGCCTGATAATTACAGCGGGAAATTCAGCGGCGAGGTGACCCTCGAGTACGCCCTGATCCATTCGATAAATACGGTTGCGGTTCGGCTGATCGACTATATTGGAGCGAAGAATATCCTGAACACGGCCCGGAACCTCGGGATCACGTCGCCCCACGTGCCTGCCGACCTGTCCCTCGCCCTTGGGACCGCAAGCATCACGCCCCTCGAGATGGCGGTGGTCTTTTCCGCTTTCGCCAATAACGGAAAGACGGTGACACCCCTGATGATACGGGAGATCCGGTCCGGAAACGGCGATATACTCGAGACCAGGAGCCCCTCTTCGACCCCGGGGATTTCTCCCGAGACGGCGGTGACGGTGCGGTCCATGCTGATTGATGCGGTCCGTGCCGGAACGGGAAGCCGGGCCCAGATCAAGGACAGGGAGA
This sequence comes from Synergistaceae bacterium, assembly GCA_018436595.1. Lineage (GTDB taxonomy): Bacteria > Synergistota > Synergistia > Synergistales > Aminobacteriaceae > Aminivibrio. Next base: position 2,048 of record JAHDLC010000034.1, read on the forward strand.
CCTTCGGCAAGACGGGCACCACGAACGATTACAGCGACGCGTGGTTTCTCGGCGGCATACCGGGGCTGACGGCGGTGGTGTACGCCGGGAACGACGACCACAAGCCCCTTGCCAAGAAGGGAGCCACGGGCGGGGTCATCGCCGCACCGGTGTGGAAGACTTTTGTGGAGGAAGCGGTGAAAGGCCTTGAACTGCCCTCAAAGTTTTCGATTCCGAAGGATGCGGATGTGGAAAGCGTCAAGATCTGCCGTAAGTCAGGATTCCGGGCGATCAAGGGCTGTTCGGCGGTTACCGTGTACATGAAGAAAAACGCCGCCCCGAGTACGACCTGCCCGATCCACGGCGGCGATATGTATGCCAGTTCCCAGGATCCGAACGCTCCGCGGCTGATACTTGTGCATAACGACAGCGAGACCTATGCTTCGTCGGGTCTGTATACCGACGCCGGTACGGCGGGACCTCCTCCCGAGACCGGGCCTGTGAAGGTAAGCAAGCCGACGGGCCCGACCGAGGCGGTGGCGCCTTCGGACATGGCGTACAAGGACCCGAACCCGGCGGATTCCGTGGAGGACAAGTACCAGAAGCTGCTGAAGCAGTACGGGATTACGAACTGACGTTCCGGAAGCTGAACAGGGCCCCGAGAGGGGCCCTGTTTTTTTGGAAGGGACAGAAAACCGGATGCGGGAGCCTCCGCTTCGCACAGTGATGAAAAAAAACGGTGTCATCCCGAGGCCGGGTTTATGGCCGAGGGATCTCGGTTTGAGCAGCTTTAGAATCAAGAGCAGATCCTTCACTTCGTTCAGGATGACAGCAAAAACGAGATCCCTCCCCCCCTCCGGGGATGCTTCGCGATCGCTTCGCTCACTCGGGATGACAACATTTTGTCATCCCGCGAGGCCGGGGTTATGGTTTTGTCATCCTGAGGGCGTTTTTGCCCGAAGGATCTCGGTTTGAGGAGCTTTAGAATCAAGAGCAGATCCTTCACTTCGTTCAGGATGACAAGCAAAAACGGGATCCCTCCTCGCTCCGCTCGTTCGGGATGACAAGCCTAAGAGCAGATCCTTCGCGTTCGCTCAGGATGACAGCAAAAACGGGATCCTCCACCCCCGGGGACGCTTCGCGATCCGGCGGAAAAGCACGCCGTCAGGATGAAAGGAAAGGGCAAACCAAATCAGATCCCTCGGTCGCTTCGCTCACTCGGGATGACAAACAAGGGCAAAAGCGAGACTCCTCGTCGCAAAAGACTGCTCCCCGGAATGACTCTTCTTCCCCCCTACACCCTGCCCCGTATGCCGTCAAGGATAATTTTCTGCTCCGCCGAGGCGACGATGCGCCGTGTGTAGTCCAGGGCGTCGGGGTTGACGCTGATGCTGTCAATTCCCATGGCGACGAGCTTTTCGGCGAAGTCCGGGAAGACGGAAGGTCCTTCGCCGCAGATGGAGCACGGTATGCCCGCTTTCCGGGCCGCCCGGACGGCCATGGATATGGCCTCCAGGACGGAGGGGTGACGCTCGTCGAAGTAGCCCATGGCGTCGAGCTTGGCTGAGTCGCGATCCACGCCGAGAATGAGCTGGGTGAGGTCGTTGCTTCCGATGGTGAACCCGTCGCAGCTGGCGGCGAACCGGTCGGCCTGCAGCACGACCGACGGGACTTCCACCATGAGCCAGACCTTGAAGGACGGGCCGGAGACGAGCCCTTCGGATTCGAGGATTCCCCTGACCTGCTCCATTTCCCTCAGGGTTCGGACGAAGGGGATGATGACCGAGAGGTTGGTGAGGCCGAAGGTATCCCTAACTTTCTTCACGGCGCGGCATTCGAGACGGAAGCCCTGTTCGTAATCGGAGGAGACGTATCGGGACGCTCCCCTCCAGCCGAGCATGGGGTTGGATTCAAGGGGTTCGATATCCTGTCCGCCCCGGAGCTTGCGGAAGTCGTTGGTCCGGAAGTCGCTGAAGCGCATGAGCACGGGCCTGGGAGAAAATCCCGAGGCGACGGCGGCGATGCCTTCGGCGAGCTTGTCCACGAAGAGGGTCTCCTGTTTGGTGCGGACAAGGTAGATGGGATGGATGCCGATGTCGCCGGTGAAAATAAATTCTGTCCTGAGGAGGCCGACACCGTCGGCGGGCAGGGCAGAGCACCGCTCCACCGATGCCGGGCCTTCAAGGTTGAGAAGTATCTTGGTGGCGGTGACGCTCTGGGGAGCCGTCGGCTGAAGGACCTGCGCGGGCTGTCGGGGTGCGGCGGCAGGTCCGCTGGAGACGACGGTTTCATGGGATGGAGCCGTCTTTTCCTCTCCCTGGAACACCACTCCCCTGGTGGCGTCCACTATCACGTCCTGTCCTTCGGCGAGGACCGCCGTGGCGTTCCGGGCGCCCACGATGCAGGGTATTCCCAGCTCCCGGGAGAGTATGGCGGCGTGGCATGTGCGGCCCCCTTCGTCGGTGACGACGGCGCCGGCCTTTCGGAGCGCGGGGATCATGTCCGGCGTGGTCATGGTGGTCACGAGGATGTCGCCGTCGGTGATCTTCACCGCGTCGGCTGATCCGGGTACAAGGACGACCTTTCCGGCGGCGAGGCCGGGAGAGGCTGCGAGGCCCCTGCAGAGGAGCTTCCGTTCGGGAGTTCCAGCGGCCGGGGAGGAGTTCTCGTGCTTCCCGTTCTTTGTCATGATCTCAGGTCCTTTCAGAAAGTTCCGCGCCGGGGGGTGCCCCGGCGCGGTGGCTCTTTTTCTGTTCTAGCTTATCTTGCCCATGGCCGCGTGAGCGGCGGAAATACGGGCGACAGGCACTCTGAAGGGCGAGCAGCTCACGTAGTTAAGGCCCGCCGCATGGCAGAAGGCGATGCTGGAGGGGTTGCCTCCGTGCTCGCCGCAGATGCCGATGGAGAGCTTGGAGTTGACTTTGCGGCCCTTCTCCACGGCGATTTCCATGAGGGCGCCCACTCCGTCCCGGTCGAGCTCGTGGAAGGGGTTGACGGGCAGGATGCCCTTGTCCTCGTAGTGGCCGAGGAACTTGCCCTCGGCGTCGTCCCGGGAGTAGCCGAAGGTGGTCTGGGTGAGGTCGTTTGTGCCGAAGCTGAAGAACTCGGCATATTCGGCGATCTGGTCGGCAACGAAGGCGGCGTGGGGAACCTCGATCATGGTGCCCACGAGGTAGCTGAACTTCTTGCCTGATTTTTCCATGTAGTCCCTGGCGATTTCGTCGATCTGCTTTCTGAAGAACTCCATTTCCGTTTTCACGCCGACGAGGGGGATCATGATCTCGGGATGGATGTCGATGCCCTCGTCCACGAGCTGCAGAACGGCCTCGAAGATGGCGCTTGCCTGCATGGCGGGGATTTCAGGATAGACCACTCCGAGACGGCATCCCCGGAAGCCGAGCATGGGGTTGGATTCCTTGAGGGCTTCCACCTTGGCCATGACCTTGCGGACCCTGTCGGCCTCGGGCGAGTGTTCTTTCCCCGCTGCGACGAGTTCGGCGAGCTCTTCCTCGAGGTCCCTCTCCTTGGGCATGAACTCGTGGAGGGGCGGGTCGAGGAGACGGATGATGACGGGAAGTCCCTGCATCTCCTTCAGGATGCCGTAGAAGTCTTCCTTCTGCATGACCTTGAGCTCATCGAGGGCGGCGACGCGCTCTTCATAGCTGTCGGCCACCACGAGGCGCTGCATGACGGGAAGGCGGTCGGCGGCCATGAACATGTGCTCCGTGCGGCAGAGGCCGATGCCCCTGGCGCCGAAGGACCGGGCACGCCTGGCGTCCTCGGGGGTGTCGCCGTTGGCCCAGACCTGGAGACGGGCATATTCGTCGGCCCAGGAAAGGACGGTCTTGAAGTCGTCGCTGAAGGAGGCTTCCATGAGCGGGGCACCGCCGAGAAGAACGCGGCCCGTGCTGCCGTCCACGGTGATGGTGTCTCCCTTGCGGACGACCTTGTCGCCCTTTGAGATGGTCTCTTTGTTCAGGTCGATGAAGATGTCCTCGCATCCGCTGACGCAGGGCTTGCCGAGCCCCCGTGCGACCACGGCGGCGTGGCTTGTCATGCCTCCGCGGCTGGTGACGATGGCTTCGGCGGCGAACAGGCCGTGGATGTCGTCGGGGCAGGTCTCGGGCCGGGCAAGGATGACTTTCTTGCCGGTCTTGGCCAGCTCGACGGCGTCGTCGGCATCGAAGCAGACAACGCCCACGCCGGCGCCGGGAGATGCGGGAAGCCCCTTGGCGAGCACTTCATTCTCTGCCTTCGGGTCGACCTGCCGGTGCAGGAGCATTTCCACCTGCTCCGGGGTGACCCTGCCGACGGCGGTCTTCTTGTCGATGAGCCCCTCGTTCACCATGTCCACGGCGATCTTCACCGCAGCACCGGCGGAACGCTTGCCGTTGCGGGTCTGGAGGATGTACAGCTTGTTGCGCTCGATGGTGAACTCGATGTCCTGCATGTCCTTGTAGGCCTTCTCAAGGTTGGTGGTAATCTCGAAAAGCTCGTCGTAGACAGCGGGCATGGCGTCCTTGAGCTGGGCGATGGGAAGAGGGGTCCTGATGCCGGCCACCACGTCCTCGCCCTGGGCGTTCACAAGAAACTCGCCGTAGAGTTCCTTGGTTCCATCAGAGGGGTTGCGGGTGAAGCACACCCCGGTTCCGCAGTCGTCGCCGAGATTTCCGTAGACCATGGAGACGATGTTGACCGCCGTGCCGAGGGTGTGGGGGATCTTGTGGAGCTTCCGGTAGGTGATGGCCCGGGGATTTCCCCAGCTCTTGAATACCGCCTCCACGGCGTTGCGGAGCTGCTTCCAGGGATCCGACGGGAAGTCGAACCCTGCCGCCTTTTTAAAGATCTCCTTGAACTTCGCCACGATCTCCACAAGACTCTTTTCGGGAATCTCATTGTCGAAGGTCACGCCGAGTCCCTTCTTGACGTGTTCAAGCACTTCTTCGAAGGCGTCTCCGTTGACACCGTGGACCACGTTGCCGTACATCTGGATGAAGCGGCGGTAGCTGTCGAAAGCGAAACGCCTGTCGCTGGCGGCCTTGGCGAGGGACTCAACCGACTCGTCGTTGAGCCCGAGGTTGAGCACCGTGTCCATCATGCCGGGCATGGAAATGGGAGCACCGGACCGGACAGACACGAGGAGGGGATTCTGCCCCGAGCCGAACGTCTTTCCCGTTTCCTTCTCGAGGGCCCGCATGGCGGCAGTCACGTCGTCCCAGATGGAGTCGAGGAATTTCTCGTCCTTGCCGTATTCAAGGCAGGCGTGGGTCGTCAAAATGAACCCCTGGGGAACGGGAAGGTTGTACTGGACCATCTGGGCCAGGTTGGCTCCCTTGCCTCCCAGGAGATTTTTCATCTCCGCGTTGCCTTCTTTGAAACTGTACACATACTTCTCTGCGTTCATCTCTATTTCGCACCTCCATGGAATGAATGTCTCTCTTTGGCCCCGGCGAGCAGGGCGAGTATTTCGTGAGCCGTTTCCTCGATGGCCCGTCTGGTGACATCGAAAACGACGATGCCGAGATGTTCCATTATACCCGAAGCGTACTCGATTTCTCTTAAAATTTCTTCAGAACGTACATAGGCGCTTTCTTCCGGGGCCAATCCCATCATGGACATGCGTCTCGTCCTGATTTCTCCGAGAGAGCCCGGAGACCTGATCAGCCCCACGATGCGGGAGGGATGGATGCGGAAAAGCTGCGGAGGGGGCTCGATTCCGGGTACCAGGGGAACATTGGCCGCCATGACTCCCCTGTGGGCAAGGTACATGCAGAGCGGGGACTTCCCGGTTCTCGATATGCCCACGATAACCACATCCGCCTCTTTGAGGATTGAGGGGTTTCCCCCGTCATCGGCGGCGATGGTGTACTCCACGGCCCGCACCCGCCGGAAATATTCGCTGTCCATAGGGTGAAGCAGTGCCCGGTCCTCTTTCGCACCCTTGCCTGCGGCCTGCTCCACTCCACTGAGAACGGGCGAGAAAGCATCATACTGGTCAATGCCCCGGTGAAGGCAGGTTTTGTTTACGAGCCGCCGGAATTCTCCGGAAAGAAAGCAGTGAAGCACTACGGCATCAGAACCGGAGGCTTCGTCAAGAACCTCCATGATTCTGTCTTCTCCGGAAAGGGAGCCGAACCGGGTTATTTCAATGCCCGTCTTGTCGAAGCGGCGGGCAATCCAGGACGCACACGCCTCGGCTACTTCGGAGAGACAGTCCGAAAGCACATAGAGATCCACGTTTTCTTCGTCCGGGAAAGAACAGCCGTTCCGTCGTTCACCGAAGGTGACCACCCGCCTTTTCGTCTCAGCGCGCCCTGAGGAAGTCCAGTATCTCCTGGGCGGTCTCTTCCACCGCCCTGTCGGTTACGTCGTATATGCGGGCTCCCAGGGACTTGAGGTAGTCGGTGGCGGCCCGCAGTTCCCGCTCCACCCGCTCCCTGGTGGCGTAGGCTGAAGCTGACGGTTCGAGGCCGAGAAGCCGGAGCCGCTCCTGGCGGATCTGGATGAGCCTCTCCGCCGAGATGATGAGGCCGACTATTTTGGACGACGGCACCTTCCTGATGATCTCCGGAGGATCCACCTCGGGAATGAGGGGAATGTTGGCGGCCTTGAAGCCCTTGTTGGCAATGTACATGGAGAGGGGGGTCTTCCCGGTCCGCGAAACGCCGAGGATGACCAGGTCCGCATCGGGGAGGGATTCGGTGCTCCGGCCGTCGTCGCACTGGATGGCGAATTCCACGGCCTTGATCTTCTGGAAGTAGTCTTCGTCCAGCTTCCGCAGCAGTCCCGGAGCCTGGAGGGGTTTTCTCCCGAGCCGCAGCTCCAGGGCATCCACCATGGGGCCGAGGAGATCGACGAAGGGGATTCCCGCCGCCGCGCTTTTTTCCGCCAGGGCCAAACGGGTATGCTTGTCCACCAGGGTGCAGACGACAAGAGAAGGAACGGCGGCCGCCCTTGACACGATTTCGTCAATCTTTCCGGGACCTTCCACATACCGGTACCGGACGATTTTTGAGAAATCGGTGTCGAACTGGCTGATGGCGGCCAGGGCTACATATTCCGCCGTCTCGCCGGTAGAATCGGAAACGATAAAGAGGGTCAGGGTTTCCAAGGACGTCCACTCTCCTTCGGTTCGGTGATGGTGCAACTCTTTTGAATGGGGGGCCGCCGGAACGGGTTCTCCGCCGGCCCCCCCGGAGAACCTGTCAGGCCCCCTTGAGCACTCCCACGTCCCCCACCTTGAGGAAGAGGGCGCTGCACATGCCGAGGAGGGCTATGCGGTTGGATTTTATCCTTTCGTCGGGGTCCATGACAAGGACATCGTCGAAGAAGGCTGTGACGAAGGGCGACAGCTCGGCGAGATACCCCGCGAGGCCGTTCCAGTCCTGTTTCTCCATGGCGCCGTCCACGAGGGGAAGGATTCTCTGCATCTCCCCGTAGAGGGCCGTCTCCGCATCCTTTGCGAAGAGGGAGGGATCGACGGCTCCCGTTTCCCCGCCGCTCTTGGATATGATGTTCCGCACCCGCACCGCAGAGGTGACCAGGTTGGTGAACCACTCCACCCCCTGGAGCTTCGAGAAGACTTCCAGGAACCGGAGGACCTGGAGGGGCCGGTGTCCCGTGACGGATATGGCGAGGGAGGCGAGTTCGTGGCCGAACCCCTTTTCCTTGACCTGCATGAGCAGACGCTGGGAAAGGAAGGAGAGGATCTTCTCCCCTGTCTCGGGCGATGCGTCCAGGAGGTTCATGGACTGAGCCGAGAGCCGGGATACGTCCACGTCCAGCCCGAGTCCCCAGATGATCTCGTTGATGCACCTGGCAGCCCGCCGGAGACCATAGGGGTCCTGGGAACCGCTGGGCTCGAGCCCCACTTTGTGGCAGCTCACGATGACGTGGGTCCGTTCGGCGAGGCCGATCAGGGCTCCCGGCACGCCGCCGGGGAGTTCGCTGCCGGCGACCTTGGGAAGGTACTGGTCGTAGAGCGCCCGGGCCACTTTTTCCGGCTCGCCGTTGCGGAGGGCGTATTCCCTTCCCATGAGCCCCTGGAGTTCGGGAAATTCATAGACCATGTTGGTGACGAGGTCGGCCTTGGCGAGGTAGGCCGCCCGGTCCACCACGGGCACGAGGTCGTTCAGCCCCATGTCTCCGCAGAGCCGGAGGGCCAGTTCCCTGGTGGTCATGACCTTGTCGTGGAGAGAGCCGAGCTTTTCCTGGTAGACGATGTTTTTCAGCCGCTCCACGTTGGCGGCGAGGGGGTTTTTCAGGTCTTCCGCCCAGAAGAAGGCTGCGTCCTCGAGGCGGGCCCTGAGGACCCGCTCGTTGCCCTCCCGGACCACGGCCATGTTGGACGCCAGGTTGTTGCTCACACCCACGAAGTAGGGGAGGAGTTTGCCGTTCTTTCCCCGGACGGAGAAATACTTCTGGTTCTTTTTCATGGAGGTGGTGAGCACCTCTTCAGGCATTTCCAGGTACTTCCTGCTGAAGGACCCGAAGAAGGGCACGGGGTACTCCACCAGGTAGAGGTTTTCGTTGATGACTTCGGGGTCAAGCTCCACGGAGCCGTCAAGATCCTTCTCAAGGGAGGCGATGCCGGCGAGCATCTTCTGGCGCCGCTTGTCCTGGTCGAGGATGACGTAGTTGTCATAGAGCTTGTCCATAAAGTCCGCCCCATCGGCTATGGGGATGTTCCGGGCACCCATGAACCGGTGCCCCACGGTGGCGTTTCCGCTCCGGATTCCTCCGTACTCGAAGGGGATGACCTCCCGGTCCGCCATGGCGAGGATCCACCTGATGGGCCTTGCGAAGCGGACGGTGGGGTCGTCCCAGTACATGTTCTTGGGAAAGACGAGCTTCCTGATGAGCCCGGGCAGAAGTTCCGGGAGGATATCAAGGGTCCTCCCCCCGGGCTCGGAGACTTCGGCGCAGGCGTAGCGCACGCCGTCCACTTCCATCGGGGCAAGCTGTTCGATGGAGACGCCCCGGCTCCTGGCGAAGCCGTGGGCCGCCCTGGTGGGATTGCCGTTGACATCGAAGGCGGCGTTCCATGCCGGGCCCTTGAAGGTATTGACAAGGTCGCTCTGCCGCTCGTCGGCGTCCCGCACGAGAAGGGCGATCCTGCGGGGCGTGGCGAAGGCGGACAGGCTCTTGAAGCCTATCCTTGCGGCAGCCAGGTCGTCCCTGGCGGTCTTCTCGAGAAATTCGAGGGTGTCCGGCAGGAAGCGTGAGGGGATTTCTTCGGTTCCGATTTCGAGAAGGATGTTTTTCAGCACCATGACGATTACCTCCTGGCCGACTCGCCGGCGAATTTTCCGCGGAAAGGATGGCCCATGGCCCGTCTCTGGGCGGCATAGGCGGCACAGCATTTGCCCGCGAGAAGCCGGATCCTGCCGATGTACCCCGTCCGCTCGGTGACGCTGATGGCGTTCCGGGCGTCGAGGAGGTTGAAGGTGTGGGAGCATTTCAGGACGTAGTCGTAGGCAGGCAGCACGAATCCCTTGTCCAGGACGCGGAGGGCCTCCGCCTCGTACATGCCGAAGAGCTGGAAAAGCATCTTCGTGTCGGCGATCTCGAAGTTGTAGTGGGAGTACTCCACTTCACCCTTGTGGTGGATGTCGCCGTATTTCATGTCGTCCACCCACTGGAGGTCGTAGACGTTCTCCACCTTCTGGACGAACATGGCGATGCGTTCGATGCCGTAGGTGATCTCGGCAGGCACGAGGTCCATGTCGATGCCCCCCACCTGCTGGAAGTAGGTGAACTGGGTGACCTCCATGCCGTCGAGCCAGACTTCCCAGCCCAGTCCCCAGGCGCCCACCGTGGGGGATTCCCAGTCGTCCTCGACGAAGCGGATGTCGTGGGCGGCCGGTTCTATGCCCAGGGCGGCGAGGCTCTGGAGGTAGAGGTCGATGATGTTGGCCGGCGCCGGCTTGATGATGACCTGGTACTGGTAGTAGTGCTGCAGGCGGTTGGGGTTCTCGCCGTACCTGCCGTCGGCGGGCCGCCGGGACGGCTCCACGTAGCCCACCCTCCACGGCTCGGGCCCGAGGACCCGGAGGCACGTGGCGGGGTTCATGGTGCCTGCGCCCACCTCTATGTCATAGGGCTGCTGGACGACGCATCCCTGCTCCGCCCAGAACCGTTCGAGCCGAAAGATGATTTCCTGGAAATTCACGCCTGATCCCTCCTCAATGGAAATGCCTTGTAAAAGAACGGGAAGAGCTCCCCGGTCATTTCTGGTATTCAAACATGTTCTTCATTCTTTTGCAGCCGTCCTTCCAGAATTCCCTGTCGTTTCCGGGAAACGGAAAGAGCCGCTTCACCTCGTCGAAGGGACATTCCGCCGCCGAGACAAGAAGCTTTCTCTGCCCGTCCGCCAGGCGGGAGCCTCCGCTGCGGCGGGCGCATTCGGGGCAGTTCAGCCCTTCCGCGTTCCATACGGCATCGCCGAGGGGCTTCCCGCAGGAGAGACAACAGGTGAGCGAAGGGGCCAGGCCCCAAAGATCCAGCCACTTGCGCAAGAAGCGCCACTCCACCGTTTGCGGGTCCGCCCCGTCCCTGACCAGGATGGAAGACCAGTAAAAAAGGGCGGCCAGTTCATCGCAGGGAAGTCCGGGAACGAGATGGAGACAGAGAAGCCTGTCCCATTCCAGAAGCGCCCGGAGCTTTTCCGGCGACGACCGAAGGGACCAGAAATCTTCCTTCACGTCCACCGACTTAAGATAAAACCTTCTCGTTCCTTTGTAAAGATTGAAGTTGCCCCACGAGAGAGGTTCCATCCCCCCGCCGAACCGGATTCTTCCCCGGCCGGCGCCGGGAGCGGAAACCCAGACAGGGCCTATGCCCTTGAGGAGGAGGTAGAGGGAGACGTTCCCTTCGGGACCGGCATCCCGGCGGAGGACGACCCCGGACTGGCGGACGAGCCCCTGGGGAACGGTGTCGCTCACGGCGAACGTTCTTTGATACCCAGCTTCCGGAGGTCCGACTCGGATCTGCGCCAGTCCGACCGGATCTTCACCCAGAGATCGAGGTAGACCCTGTGGCCTGTGAGGGCCTGGATCTCGAGCCTGGCGAGACGGCCTATCTCCCGGAGACGGGTGCCTTTGTCGCCGATGATGATCCGCTTCTGCCCCTCCCGCTCCACATGGATGGTGGCCCGGATGAAGAGGACCTCCCGTTCCGGGTATTCGTCGGGGCTCTTGTATTCCTCGATCTCCACCGCCGCGCTGTGGGGGACTTCCTCGTGGGTGAGCCGGAGGACCTTCTCCCGGATGATTTCCGAGGCGATGAACTTCTCCGGTCGGTCGACAAAGATATCTTCGTCGTAAAAGGGAGGCCCTTCGGGAAGATGCTTCACGATCACGGACACGAGTTCCGGAATGCCCCTGCCGGTTTTGGCCGAAACGGCCACGGCCCCCGCCGGTGAAATCCGGGTCCCGTACAGGGCGGCCACCCTGTCGGGGAGGTCCTTGTCCTTTTGGCTGTCGCACTTGTTGACCACAAGCAGGATGGGAGTCTCCGCCTTCTCGAGGCAGGCCAGAATTTCCTCGTCCTCGGGGCCGATGGACCGGTCCCCGCTTTCAACCACGTAGCAGACAAGGTTTGCGTCGTTCATGGAGTCCACGGCGGCGTCCACGATGGTCCGGCCGAGGGCGTGCTTCGGCAGGTGGATTCCCGGTGTGTCGGTGAAGACGATCTGGAAGCCGTCGCCGTTGTAGACGCAGCGGATGACGTTCCGGGTGGTCTGGGGCTTGTCGGAGACAATGGAGGCCTTGTAGGCGATCAGGCGGTTGACGAGGGACGACTTTCCCACGTTGGGCCGCCCGGCGAGGACCACGATGCCAGACCGGAAATGAGCCGTGCCGTTCGTCATGACCGGAGCTCCCTTTCAAGAAGGAAGGGTGCGGGGAAAAGGGCCGCCAGGCTCAGCACGGCTGTCCCGGCACCCTCCCGGAGGACCACCAGCATGGAGGGGTTGAACTCGGCGAGGAACTGCCTGCAGGCCCCGCAGGGAAGGCATGGCTCCCCTTCCGCACCGGCGATGGCCACGGCAAGGGGTCTGCCCCCGCCGGACGCCGCGAGGTTCCCTGCGGCGATACGCTCCGCGCAGAGGGAGAGGCCATAGGAGGCATTCTCCACGTTGCACCCCATGACGTAACCCGGCCGTCCCTCCACGAGCAGGGCGGCACCCACGGAAAACCGGGAATAGGGAGCGTAGGCGAAGGCGCGGGCCTCCTCCGCCGCCCGGAGCAGGTCTTCGGCGGGGGGGTAGTCTTCCGGCCAGGGGACGCGGTAGGGGTCAAGGCAGAGGGTGGTCATTCGCCGCCCTCCGGAAAGAAGAACCCGTTGTCCTTCGGCCGGAGCCGGAGCAGTTTGATCCTGTGGTCCTCCACCTCGAGGACCTCGATCTCCCAAACCTGCCCTTCACCCGGAGAGGTGTAAAGAATTTTTTCTCCCGGGGAGGGAAAATCTCCTGAAATGGAGAGGACCAGTCCGCCGAGGCTTTCGGCGTCCTCCGACTCGAAGGACGAGCCGAGGAAGTCGCTGAGGTCTTCGAGGCTCAGGTGTCCCTGGACGAGATAGGATCCGTCTTCATCGGGAAGGAGGGTGGGTTTTTCCTTGTCGTACTCGTCCTGGATCTCGCCCACGATCTCCTCGAGCAGGTCCTCGAGGGTGGCGATGCCCGCCACGCCGCCGTATTCGTCCACCACGATGGCCATGTGGACGTGGCGTCCCTTCATGGTGTTGAAGAGCTCCACCACCCTCATGCTCTCGGGGACGAAAAGGGCCTGGCGCATGATGGTAGAGACGGGCACGGTGAGGTTGCCGGCGAGGAGGCTGGGTATGGTGTCCTTCACGTAGAGGATGCCCACGATGTCGTCGGGGCTTTCGTCATAGACGGGGACCCGGCTGTGGCCGTGTTCCTGGAAGATCCGCATGGCCTCGGCCACCGTGGCTTCGGAGGAGACGGCGTCCATGTCCGTCCGGGGCACCATGATCTCGTAGACCCGGGTTTCCTCGAAGGAAATGATGCCGTGGATCATCTTCCGCTCAACTTCCTCCAGGGCGCCCGATTCCTCGCCGATGTTGACCATCTGCTCGAATTCCTCCCTGGTGACGAAGGGATGCCGGGCCTTGAGGTCAACCTTGAAGATCACCCCGAGGCCGCGGACCACGTGGACCATGATCCACAGGAAGGGGGCGAGCAGGATGTCCAGCAGCCTGAGCAGGGGCAGGGAAAAGGCCAGTATGGCGTCCGACCGGACGATGGCCACGCTCTTCGGGAAGATCTCTCCGAAGACCACGATGAGCACCGTCATGGCGGCGACGGATACGAAGAGCCCCCGCTGGCCGAGCAGCAGAATGGCCACGGATGTGGCCACGGCACTCGCTGCTATGTTCACCAGGTTGTTCGATATGAGGACGATGGTGAGAGCCCGCTGGATGTCCCGGAGCAGCCATTCGAAAAACCGTCTCTGGTATGGATAGCGCTCCATGAGGGCCAGGATCTTTCCCCGGCCGGAAGACGTGATGGCCGTCTCGGAGGCACTGAAAAACGCAGAGAGGACAAGCAGCAGGATCAGCAGGAGGATCGATTCTGTAATCATCACGTTCACTGCTCCACTCCCCCTTTGCCGGACTCCGCGGCGGCGTCGAGGAGGGCACGGCGGATCGTTTCCTGGGCGGCTTCCATGGCGGTTCGCCGTTCGTCGGTGTCATGGTCCCACGCCAGGAGATGAAGAAAGCCGTGGGCGATCATGAGGGCCATCTCTTCCAGGAAGGCCTGTTCCGTGGGGGTGTTCTTCCGGACATAGTCGGGGCAGATGACGATGTCCCCAAGGGGGAGAACCGGCATTCCCTTTTCAGGGCGGAACTCTCCGTCTTCCTCCCACAGGGGAAAGGAAAGGACATCCGTAGGTTCGGGAAGTCCCCTGTGGAGGCGATTCTGCTCTTCCATTTCCTCGAGGGAGAGAAGGGTGACCGAAATTTCCGCCGCCGGCGGAAGGGTTCCGGGTCGGGCGAGTTTCTCCAGGGCGGCCGAGAGAACGCCGTCCGCTGCTGAAAGCATGTCCCCCAGGGGGGCTCTACTTGCGGGATCGGCGTCTTCGCTGTTATCGAGACGCAAGTGAACCTTCAATTGATTCTTCCTCCTGTTTTTTCAGTTTCTGTTCGAGCTGGTCCTTGTCCTGTATTTCCTTGACCTTCCTCGTATGGTACATGGACTGGAAGGCGTACAGCAGCGTCTGCCGTATCACCGCAAGGTCGCGGATGGTGAAATCCACGTCGTCAAGCTGTCCTTCCGACATCTTGGCCTCCACCACGCCCTCGATGGTTTTCTCCAGGTCGGGCACCGATGTGGACGCCCTCATCTCAGCCCTCACCGCCGCCTCGATGGAGTCCACGAGCATCAGCAGCCCCGTTTCCCTCGTCCGGGGACGGGGACCGGGATAGCAGAACTGGTCCCGGGGGACCGAGAGCCCCATGCTCCGGGCCTTCCTGTAAAAATAGGACAGGCAGGTGGTGCCGTGGTGTTCCGCGATGAAGGCGCGGATCATCTCGGGCAGGTGGTACTCTTCCGCCAGTTCCAGCCCTTCCCGGATGTGGGCGATGATCACCAGGGCAGAAAGGGACGGCTTGAGCTCGTCATGGATGTTTTCGTTGCCCATCTGGTTTTCCACGAAAAACTGGGGCCGCCGGAGCTTGCCGATGTCGTGAAAATATGCCCCGGCCTTGAGCAGGTTCGAGTTCATGCCGAGCTTGTCCGCCACCACCTCTGCCAGGGTCCCCAGCATGAGACAGTGATGGTAGGTCCCCGGGGCTTCGATCTGGAGCTTCTTCAGGAGGGGGTTCGACGGATGGCTCAGCTCCATGAGGCGGAGGGGCGAGAGGACGTCAAAGGTGTTCTCCAGCAGGGGGAGCACTGCGATGACCAGGGTGCTCCACCCGGCGTTGCCCAGGACCAGGTACAGGAGCAGTTCGGGGTAGATGCCGAGGTCGAAGGCCCACCGGATGAAAAGCCCCACGGCGGCCTGGAGCAGTCCGAGGATGAAGAGCTGCTGCCAGAGGTGGCTCCGGGAGTGTATTTCCCGAAGGGAATAATATCCCGCGATGGAGCTGATGAGGCCCATAAGGGAGACAAGCACCACATGGAGGGCTGAAAGCCCCGTCACCACGATGGCGCCGAGGATGCTTCCCCCCAGGACCACGGGCAGGGCGAGGCCGGCCGGCAGGGTGAGGTAGGCGCATCCTGCGAGGAAGAGGCTGCCCATTCCCTGGATGTTGAACATGGACGAGAAGTATTCCACCACCCAGCTCAGCCCTACGGCGAAGGAGAGGTACAGCCAGGGGATGTTCTGCCGCGCCGACGGCCTGAAGCTGGTCTGGAGAAGCACCCAGAGGGGCCAGAAGGGAAGGGCGAGCAGGGCGAAGAGAATCTGCTTCCAGGGGAAGGTCACCTGGGAGTATCCCTGCATTTTCAGTATCCGGGCAACCTGGGGCGTCACGGTCTGTCCCTTTTCGATGAGCACATCGCCGGGCGCCACGGACCGCTCCACCGGCTGGAGGGATTCGGCAAGCTCGCCCCGGAGGGTCTCGGTGAGATCGTCGTCTATCCGGGTAAGGGGCTGGAGGATTTCATCAAGAATCTGGAAAATGACGTTGTTCATCTCCATGGGAAGGGAGAGTTTTTCTATCTCCTTCCAGATGGTTTCCGGCGTCGGCGCGATGGGCAGGCCGTCGCCGCCGGCATTCTTGAGAAAATCGCTGCTGATCCGGGCGGCTTCGGTGAGGATTTTCTTCCGGTTTTCCTCGGGCATGGTCTTCAGCAGCTCGGCGAGGCCGGTCGTCAGGGAGAGGGGGGCAAGGTCGCCCTTGGCCATGGCCTCTATCTTGACGATAAGGCGGTCCATGGCGGCCCCGTCCCGTACGAGGACGCCCGCCACGGTCTCCCCCACCCTGGAGCGGAGCACCCTTGTGCCCTCGTCGTCAAGGTAGCTCATGGGATAAAGGGCGAAGTACGACCGGGGAGAGGTTTCGCCGAGAATAAAGCCGGTGGCGCGGTCGGTGATCATCCAGCGCAGGAGGACGATGGACAGGGCGAAAGAGATGAGGATGAGCACGCCGGAAGCCCGGAACAGGGGATACTGTTCCGTGAAAAGGGCGGCGAATCCCTTCTTTCGGATCTGCCCGAAGGCGCCTTTAGTGGGATTGTTCCCGCTGCTGCTCATAGCGTTCGTAAGCCTTCACCACCTGCTGGACGATCTCGTGGCGCACCACGTCGGAATGGGTGAGGTAGAAAAAGGCGATGCCCTCGATCCCGTCGAGAATATCCTTCACCTGCTTGAGGCCCGACAGTTTTCCCGAGGGAAGGTCCACCTGGGTGATGTCGCCGGTGATGACCGCCTTTGACCCGAAGCCGAGGCGGGTAAGGAACATCTTCATCTGCTCCGGGGTGGTGTTCTGGGCCTCGTCGAGAATGATGAAGCTGTCGTTGAGGGTCCGCCCCCTCATGTAGGCAAGGGGTGCGATTTCGATAACTCCCTTGTCCACGTAACGGAGGAACCGCTCCGGGGAGAGGAGGTCGTAAAAGGCGTCGTACAGCGGCCGGACGTAGGGTTCCACCTTTTCCCGGAGGTCGCCGGGAAGGTAGCCAAGGCTCTCCCCCGCCTCCACCGCCGGGCGGACGAGGACGATGCGGCTGATGGCCGCCGCCTTGAGCAGGGCCACGGCATGGCAGACCGCCAGGTACGTCTTGCCCGTGCCCGCCGGTCCGATGGCGAAGACGATGTGGTTGCTCCGCACAGCCTCGAGGTATTTTCTCTGCCCCTCGGTCTTTGCCCTGATGGGCTTTCCCCGGGCGGTGGTGCAGATGACCTCGGAGAAGAGGGGGGCGAGATCCACCGCCCCCTTCTCCGCTATCATGTCCATGGCGTAGCGCACATCGGCCAGATGGAGGGGATGCCCCTTTCCGGCGATCTTGTGGAGCTGCTCCAGGAGGGAATGGACCATGTCCACCACCCCGCTGTCCGGGCCGCGGACGGCGACCCGGTTTCCCCTCACGACAAGCCGGACGGGGTATCGCTCTTCGATGGCGGTGATGTTTTCGTCATCCTTTCCGGCAAACCGGGACATGGAATCGATGTCCGAAAACTCGACTTCCTTGATGGAAAACCCTGTCTCGACCGTGTCGCTTTCGTTAAAATTCGTCATAGGGCCGGTTCGTCGCCGCCTTTCGCCCCGCTATACGGGATACCCCGCGCCGTCCACCAGTTCGGCCACGCCCACGTCCACCTTCATCTCCCGGGCGAACTTCCTCATGAGGAAATCCTTCGCCACGGCGGGGAACAGGACATAGCTGAGCACGTCCTCGGGCTGGAGAACCCAGGGGGCCACGGCCTTCGCGGCCGCGTCAAGCTCGGGGGCGATGTTCTCCGCCGGCCTGCAGGTGATGGGGGTCTCGTCGCCGATGACCTTTTTCTGGATCGCCGGGTCAAGCTCTGCGGGAGGCTTGCCGTACTGGCCGAGGAAGTAGCTGCGCACTTCCTTGGGGACGATCTTCCAGCGCTCGCCCACGAGCACGTTGAGGGTGGCCTGGGTGCCCACGATCTGGCTGGTGGGAGTCACGAGGGGAGGATAGCCCATTTCCTTCCGGACCCGGGGAACTTCGTTGAGCACGTCCGGCAGCCGGTGGAGGGCGTTCTGGTCCTTGAGCTGACTGACCAGGTTGGAGTACATGCCGCCGGGGATCTGGTACATGAGAACGTTGATGTCCACTCCGCCGAGGTCGACGAAGATCTTGGAGTACTTTTCCCTCACCTTCTTGAAGTGGGTTGCGATGGGAACGAGCTTTTCAAGGTCGATGTCCGTGTCGAACTCCCCGCCCTTCATGCCCGCCACCAGGGACTCGATGGGAGGCTGGCTGGTGCCCTGGGCGAAGGGGGAGATGGCGCAGTCCACCACGTCGGCCCCCGCTTCAAGGCCGGCGAAATAGGCCATGGAGGCCATGCCGCTGGTATAGTGGGAGTGGATCTGCACGGGCAGCCCCGTCTCCTTCTTGATGGTCCGAACGAGGGCGGCGGTCTCCACCGGGCTGATGATGCCGGCCATGTCCTTGATGCAGATGGAATCGGCGCCCATGGACTTCATGTCCCGGGAAAGCTTGGCGAAGGCGTCAAGGGAATGCACCGGCGACAGGGTGAAGGAGAATGCGAGCTGCAGGTGGGCACCTTCCTTCTTGATCTGGTCGGCGGCCACTTCCATGTTCCGGAGGTCGTTGAGGGCGTCGAAGACCCGGATGATGTCAAGGCCGTTGCCCACGGCCCGCTTGACGAACTCACGGACGGTGTCGTCGGCGTAATGACGGTAGCCCACAACGTTCTGCCCCCGGAGGAGCATCTGGAGCTTGGTCTTTTTAAAGAACTTCCTGAGGGTGCGGAGCCTCTCCCAGGGATCTTCGTCGAGAAAGCGCATGCAGGTATCGAAGGTGGCGCCGCCCCATACTTCCATGGAGTGGAAGCCCACGTCATCCATCATCTCCGCGATGGGAGCCATGTCGACGATGCTCATGCGGGTGGCCATAAGGGACTGGTGTCCGTCCCGGAGGCTCGTGTCTGTGATGCCTACCTTGCGGGGTGCCCCATGGGGGGCGAAGGATTCGGCGGTTACGGTTTCATGCGCCTCCTGGACTACCACCGATTTGGCCGGAGCGGCAGGAACGGCGGGAGCCGCTGCCTTGTTCTTTTTCCCGTTCGTCATGTACTTTTCTCCTCCATAGTGTTGTTGTTATGTTCCCTGCTTTTGTTCTCAATCCGCCGTGAGAGGCGAAGACTTCGCTTTTTCCCAGAGCCGGTCCAGCTCTTCAAGGGTGTACTCGCTCCAGGGGCGGGCTTCTTCCGCCACGTAGCGCTCCACTCTCCTGAACCGCCCGGCAAATTTCCGGTTGGCCCTTCCGAGGGCGGAATCGGGGTTCACGCCGAGATGGCGGGCAAGGTTGACGGCGGCGAAGAGAAGGTCGCCCATCTCGTCCTCTATTTTTTCAGGGGCTCCGTCCTCCGCCGCTTCCCGGAGTTCGTTCATTTCCTCCTCCACTTTACCATACAGTGGGGAAAGATCTCCCTTCGGCCAGTCGAACCCGACATGGGCCGCCTTTCCCTGGATGCGGTAGGCCTTGGCCAGGGGAGGCATTCCCTCGGGGACACCCGCGAGGAGGGACGTGTCCTTTTTCTTTTTGTTTTCCTTTTCCTCGGTCTTGATCTGCTCCCAGTTTCGGAGCACCTCGCCGCTCGAGTTGGCATGGACGTCGCCGAATACGTGGGGGTGCCGGCGGACCAGCTTGTCCACCAGGCCCCGGATGACGTCCTCCACGGAGAAAAGTCCCATCTCCGAGGCGATCTGGGCCACGAAGACCACCTGGAGCAGCACGTCGCCGCACTCCTCCCGGATGTCGGGGCTGTCGCCCTTCGTCACAGCATCCACGAGCTCGTAGGCTTCCTCCACAATGTAGGCGCGCAGGCTTTCGAGGGTCTGCTCCCTGTCCCATGGGCACCCGTCCGGCGCCCGCAGGCGGCTCATCACCGAGACGAGCTCGCCGAAGGCGCTGCCGCAGCTTTCGTTCATTCACCGCACCTGCTTTCCATGACGGAGAACGGAAAGAACGTCGGCCAGACCTGTATATCCGCCCGGGCCGGTGACCTTTCCTTCCGATGCATACCAGTTCCTTCTTTTTTTCAGATCGTCGAACGCAGGACCACTGCCCCGAAGGACCGTGTCTCGTTTCCCGCATTCCACAGACAAGATACCATACTTTCCGCCCCGTGACCGCAGCAAAGATACTGAAAAGAGATTCTTCAGGGCCTCCGGCAGGGGGCCGAACCTGTCCTGCACTTCCTTTTCAAGCTCCCGGAGCTCCTCGGGCCCGTCCACGCGGAGCAGCCTGCGGTAGAGGGCGATCCGGATGGTCTCCTGGGGTATGTAGGATGCCTGAATGAGGCACGGGATGTCCGCCGTCACCTCCGCCGATGACGGGAGGGTTCCCCGGAGCTTCGCGATCTCCTCCTCCAGCATGGCGTAGTACAGGTACGAGTCGGCCCTGCCCCTTTCGGTGCCGTGCTGGGACGTGCCGAGCAGGTCGCCGCTCCCCCGGATCCGGAGGTCCTCCAGGGCGAGATCGTACCCCGCTCCCCCTTCGTTGAGGGTGGTGATGGCGTCCAGCCGCTCGAGGGTCTCCTTTCCCAGGGGGTGCCCCTCGGGATAGAGGAAGTAGGCGAAGGACGATTCCTCCCTGCGGCCCACCCTGCCCCTGAGCTGGTACATCTGGGCAAGGCCGAGCTCCTGGCAGTCCTCCACGATGAGGGTATTGGCCCCGGGAACGTCAAGTCCGCTCTCGATGATCGTGGTGCAGAGAAGGATGTCAAGTTGTCTATTATAGAATTTCAGCATGGTCTCTTCAAGCTCGCTTTCCTTCATCCTGCCGTGGGCGATCCCGAGGGCAGCGGAGGGAAAGAGCTTCCGCAGAAAGGACGCCCGCTCGTCGAGCCTGTAGATCCGGTTGGACACGTAGAAGACCTGGCCGCCCCGCTCAAGTTCCCGGGCGACGGCCGATCTTACGATTCCCGTATTCCAGGGTCCCGCCGCCGTGATGACCGGCACCCGGTTGTGGGGCGGCTCGTTGAGCAGGGAGATGCTCCTCATACCCTTCAGGGAGAGGGCGAGGGTCCGGGGGATGGGGGTGGCGGAGAGCATGAGCACGTCCACGTTCTCCCGGGCTTCCTTGAGCTTTTCCTTTGACAGCACGCCGAAGCGGTGCTCCTCGTCCACCACGATAAGGCCGAGATCCTTGAAGGCCACGTCCTTCTGGAGCATCCGTGCCGTGCCGATGAGTATGTCCACCCTGCCAGAAGCGGTTTCCTCCAGCACCGTGCGCTGCTCTTTTTTTGACGAGAATCTGGAGAGAAGGGCCACGTTCACCGGGAACCCCGTCATGCGGGCGGTGAAGGACATGTAGTGCTGCTGGGCGAGGATGGTGGTAGGCACGAGCACAGCGGCCTGCTTCCCGCCCTGGACGGCCTTGAAGGCGGCCCTGACGGCCACCTCTGTCTTGCCGTAGCCCACGTCGCCCACGAGAAGCCGGTCCATGGGATAGGGGCTTTCCATGTCGGCGGCCACCTCGGCCGAGGCGGTGAGCTGGTCTTTGGTCTCCACGTGGGGGAAGGCCTCTTCGAACTCCCGGTACAGGCCGTCGGGAGGCGGAAAGGCGAACCCCTCCACCAGCTCCCGCTTCGCGTAAAGCTCCAGCAGCCCACGGATCTCCTGCTGCACCCGCTCCCTGGTCTTGGCCACGCTCTTTTTCCACTTGACGCCCCGGAGGGAGTCGAGGCGGACGTCGCCGCTCATGTGGTCCGGCAGGGGAGTGATCTTGTGGAGCTGGAGGACGGGAAGGAAGAGCCGCTGGCTGCCGTCGAACTCGAGGATCAGGCTGTCCATCATCTCCCCGGCGACGGACACTTCCTCGGAGCCCCGGAAGACACAGAGGCCGTAATCCTCGTGGACCAGGAGCTGCCCTTCGGAAAGCCGGTCGCTCCATTCCCGGGGAGGAGCGGAGAGCATTCCTCCACCGGTTATCTTCTCCGATATCCCCGCCAGCTCAAGGTCGGAAATATAGGCGATGCGGGATACGGGATCGAGGAAGCCCTTCGAGAGGGTGCCGTCCACGGGAAAGACGGAAGCCTCCTCGCCGAAGGAGAGAATGCGCCGGTTCTTCGTGGCGAGGAAGAGGGAATAACCGTCTTTCTTCCAGGAGTCGCCCATCCACCAGAACTTGTCCATGTTGCCCCGGAAGGGGGGGATCTCTTCCAGGCTCACCCCGGCCTCGGAGAAGGAGGCCGACGCGGTGACCCTGAGCCTGGGTCTCGATGCGAGACGGAGAAAGAGTTCGTTCCACCCGGGAAGGGCGACGCCCCTGCCCTCGGCTTCCACTATGTCCTTCCAGAGCAGGGCGTAGGAGTCGGCGGACACTTCTGTCTTCGCGGGCTCGAAGAAGACGGAGACGGCGTTTTCGGGGAAAAAGGAGAACAGGGAGGCTTCCTTCGACGTGCTGAGGGAGTGGATGTCGGCCCCGTCGAGCAGGCCCACGCTGGTCTGGGTGCGGGGCGAGAAGCTGCGGACGCTTTCGACGGTTTCGTCGAAGAACTCGAACCGCAGGGGATGGGCATAGGCCGGGTCGAACACATCGAGGATGTACCCCCGGAAGATGAACTGTCCCGGAGCCCAGACAATGTCGGACCGCTCATATCCGGCATGGACGAGCCAGTCGAGAAGGTTCTCCCGCCGGTATTCCTTCCCGGTGGTGATGCGGATGTCCCGGCTGCCCTTGTAGACGGGACCGAGAAGGGCTCCCCCGCTCGCCGCCAGGATGCCCCCTTCTTCCTTCCACCGTGCAAGGGTTTCACCCCGCTGGACGGGAAGGGCACGGTCCTGGACGCCGTGGGGCGTCAGGGGAATCTCGTGCAGCAAAAGTACCCGCTCTCCCGGGAAAAGGGTCTCCCAGTCGGAGCAGAACAGGGCCGCCTGTTTCGTGTCGGGAAAGATGACCAGGGCGGGTGAGGCGGGGTTTCTGCAGATCCAGCACCGTGCCGCTCCGTCGAGGGGAAGGTGAAGGGCCGTGCCTCCCGTCCAGAGGCGCTCATCGAGATCCCAGATTCTGTTTCCCGCCGGGGCGGAAGCGTTTCTCATAGCATTCTCCATCCTGCAAAAAAGGCGGCGGGTATCCCGCCGCCTCGTCAGACCGTTGCGTTGATAGCGTTCATCGCCTTGTCGGCGCCTTCGGTGCACCAGAGCTCCACCGCGTCGGCTGCCCTGTCAAGAAGATCGGGCAGTCCGGACCGCTCGCCGGGCGAAAAAGATCCGAGGACCCAGGACACCATGTTCTCTCCGGGGGCTGCTCCCACGCCGATCCGCAGCCTGCAGACCTCCAGTGTTCCCGCCGTCCCGAGGACGGACAGCATCCCCTTGTGGCCCCCGGCGGAGCCTTTCTTCCGCAGCCTGAGCTTTCCGTAGGGAAGGGCCACGTCGTCGTACACCACCAGAACGTCGTCCTCCCAGGAGAGGGAGAAATAGTCCGCCGCCTCCCGGAGGGCCCTGCCGCTGAGGTTCATGTACGTCAGCGGCTTGAGGAGCAGCAGTTTTTCCCCGTTCCGGAAATGGGTCCAGGCCATGGAGGAAAACTGCATCCTCGGGGAGCCGCAGGAATACCGGCCCACAAGGTGATCCACCACGAGCCATCCCGCATTGTGCCTTGAAAAGACATACTCCGGCCCGGGATTGCCCAATCCGGCGATGATCTTCAACCGGGGTTACTCCTCCTCTTCCTTGGCCTTTCCCTTGGCGACGACTTCCACTTCCTTCTGTTCCTCTGCCGTCTCTTCGCCTTCGGCGACGCCTCTCGGGATGATCACGGCGACCACGACTTCATCCGGGTCGGAGAGGACGGCGGCTCCCTCGGGAACGGCGATGTCCTTCACGTGGACCTGGGCACCGAGCTTCATGGAAGAGACGTCCACGGCCACGGAATCAGGGATCTGCCCGGGAAGCACTTCCATGGAAATTTCACGGAGGAGATGGTCGATAACGCCGCCGAGCTTCACTCCGGCGCAGGAGTCGCGCCCGACAAGTTCCACGGGAACGTTCACCGAAATCTTGTGGCCCTTCACGAGCTGCAGGAAGTCGATGTGAAGAATTCTGCCGGTGATGGTGTCTTTCTGGACCTCTCTCATGAGCCCCATCTCCTCCTTGCCGCCGGGGAGGGTGAGAAGCATGGTCTGAGTCTCCCAGTGGCCGGAAGCGGCAATCTTGGAAATATCCGATACCTTCACCTTGGCCGGCACGGACTCGCGGTACTCGGGACCATAGACGACACAGGGAACATACCCCGCGGGGCGCAGCTTGCTGCAGGCTTCCTTGCCTTTTCCTTCACGCGCTTCAAGAACGACTTTCATAATTTCCGACATAACCGACACATCCTCCTTAAAATACGATCCCCGCCGCAGAAGCAGGAAAATCAACAACAGCCTAGTCGAAGAGGCTGCTCACCGAACGGTCGCTGTGGACCCTCAGAATGGCTTCCGCGAAAAGGGGGGCTATTGACAATTGAATGATTTTATCCGATTTCTTGCTCTCAGGCAATGGGATTGTGTCGGTCAAAACGACCTCGTCGATCCCGGAATTTTCGAGACGCTCCAGCGCAGGCCCCGAGAGCACTCCGTGTGTGGCACAGGCGAACACTTTCACCGCACCCCGCTCCTTGATAAGGGCGGCGGCATTGCAGATGGTCCCGGCGGTGTCGATGATGTCGTCCACCAGGACAGCAGTCTTTCCGGCGACGTCGCCGATGA
Source organism: Synergistaceae bacterium (assembly GCA_018436595.1). Taxonomy (GTDB): domain Bacteria; phylum Synergistota; class Synergistia; order Synergistales; family Aminobacteriaceae; genus Aminivibrio. The sequence continues at coordinate 26,410 of JAHDLC010000034.1, forward strand.
TGTCCATGACCTCGCAGAGATTGGCCACTTCGTGGGACCGCCGCTTGTCGACGATGGCCAGGTCCGCCTTCAGGCTGCCTGCGAACTTCCTGGCCCGGACCACCCCTCCCACGTCGGGGGCCACTACCACCAGGGCACCGCAGGCGCGGCTCTCGGCGATGCTCTCCTTGAAGTAGCTTCCGAGAAGGGGCATGCCCGTGAGATGATCCACGGGAATGTCGAAAAAGCCCTGGATCTGCCCGGCATGAAGGTCGGCGGAGATGACCCTGTCGGCCCCGGCGCCGGTGAGCAGGTTGGCCATGAGCTTGGCGGAGATGGGATCCCTGGGCTTGGTCTTCCTGTCCTGCCGGGCGTACCCGAAGTACGGGCAGACTACGTTGATCCGGTAGGCCGATGCCCGCTTCAGGGCATCGATCATGATCAGGAGCTCCACCAGGTTCTCGTTCACGGGGTTGCAGGTGGGCTGCACGACGAAGACGTCCGCCCCCCGGACGCTCTCCTCAATGGAAAGACCGATCTCTCCGTCGGAAAAGCGGAAGTGCTTCGCCCGTGAGAGCTCGATCCCCAGTTCACTGCAGATTCTGCGCGCAAAGGACGGATGAGCCGTTCCGGAAAAGATCTTCAGCTCCCGCGTGTTGGTCCCCATCATTTCTGGTGTCCTCCTCCATTCGCCGTTTTCCGTTTTCGTTCAGCCCATCCTTCGATATTCCGCTGCCGTGCCCGGCCGACCGCGAGGGCCCCGTCGGGTACATCCTGGGTGACCACCGAGCCCGCCGCCGTGGTGGCGTCGTCCCCCAGGGTCACCGGCGCCACGAGCATGGTATCGCTGCCCACGAAGCACCGGTCGCCTATCACCGTGGGGTTCTTGTTCACCCCGTCGTAGTTGCAGGTGATGGTGCCCGCGCCGATGTTGGTATCCTCGCCCACCGTGGCGTCCCCCATGTAGGCGAGATGGGGAACCTTGCTCCCCCTGCCGATGCGGGATTTCTTGATTTCCACGAACTTGCCCCCCTGGGCTTTTTCGGCGAACTCAGCCCCGTCCCGGATGACGATGAAGGGCCCCACCTTCGAGCCGTCGCCCAGCACGCTGTCGCTGAGGACGGCATGGCTCACCACCTCGGCGCCGCACCCCAGGGTCATGTTCCTGAGGACGGAAAAACCGCCGATACGGCTGCCCCTGCCGATGGACGTGCGGCCCCATATCTGCACGAAGGGGTCCACGGAGACATCCCCGGAAATGGTCACCCTGGGGCCGATCCACACCGATGAAGGGTCCAGCATCCTGACGCCCGCCGCGAGATGACGGTCCACCACGGCCTCCCGGATCAGGGAGACCGCCTCGGAAAGCTGGCGGGGGGTGTTGATGCCCCGGAACTCGTCCTCGCTTCCGGAATTCACGGCGCGGACGATCAAGCCGTCCCGGACCATCATGGCGATGATGTCGGGAAGATAGTATTCTCCCTGGGCGTTTTCGTTGTCAAGACGGTAAATATGGGGAAGAAGGGAGGAGACTTTGAAAATGTAGATGCCGCTGTTGACTTCCGAGAGGAGCTTCTGCTCTTCGGAGGCGTCCTTCTCTTCCACGATGGACACCCCGTTCTGTGACCGGACGACCCTTCCGTAGCCGAAGGGGTTGGGGGCGTGGAAGCTGATGAAGGAACAGTCCGCCCCTTCCTTTTTATGGTCCTCCACCAGGCGGGCGAGGGTGGCCTCGGTGAGCAGCGGGACATCCCCCGGAAGGACGAGCAGGTGGTCGAAACCAGCCCACCACTCCTTGGCGATCTGGACGGCATGGCCCGTGCCGAGCTGCTGGTGCTGCCAGATGGGGACCGTTCCGGGCCATTCCTCGGAAAGATAGTCCCTGACCATCTCGCCCTTGTGCCCCACCACGACCGCGGAGGCGTTCACGGCCCCCTCCGCCCCGAGCTGTTCGAGGACACGGAGGACGTAAAAGAGAACCGGCTGGTCAAGGGCAGGAAGCAGAACCTTCGGGAGGTCGCTCTTCATCCTGGTTCCCTTCCCCGCCGCAAGAACCAGAGCCCCTGTGACTCCTTCAGAGCCTGACAAAAGAATCAACACCTTTGTGTGTGAATTTTAGGCAACGACAAAAAAAGGGAGCCGCTCCTGGTCCCCTTACTCAATGCTGTCTGGCTGGGGTGGCTGGATTCGAACCAGCGATGGCGGATCCAAAGTCCGCTGCCTTGCCGCTTGGCTACACCCCATCGCAACCACAATATAGTAACAGAGGTTCTTGGGGTGTCAAGAAATACAACTTCTCTCAACATTTTCCCGCAACCTATTGTACTGCGAAAAGGTCCTGGTCCGAAACAGACCTGGAAAAAGCCGCCCCGAGCGAGCGGAGGGAATCCGGCCCCTGGTTTGTCATCCCGAACGGAATCTCAAGGATTGTCATCCTGAGCGGATGCGAAGGATCTCGTACTTGACCTTGCCTGTCATCCTGACGGCATGTATTTCCGCCGGATCGCGCAGCATCCCCGGAGGGGAAGGATCTCGTATTTGATTCTTGAATGCTGAATGCGGTCAAAGGCGAGATCCTTCGGGCAAAAAACGCCCTCAGGATGACAGGCACAAGCGACTCGTTCGGGACGACATTACTATTCATCATGAGCGGAACTTCAAGGTTTGTCATCCTGAGCGGATGCGATCGCGCTCGCGTAGCACCCAGAGCGAAGCGGAGGGAGCATCCCCCAGGGGAAGGATCTCGCCCTTAACCCCCCTCAGCCCGAGATCCTTCCCTGCCCATTCCGGAGCGATTCTTCAACTCCACGAAACTACTGAAGGACCTGCTTGTATTCCCCCCACTGTCCGATGTCGATCCACTTCCGGTGCACCGGGAAGACGCCGATCCTTCCGCCCTTTTTCCTGACCCGGCCGATGAGGTCCGGCATGTCGAGCTTTTCACCCCCCCCTATCAGGTCGATGCACTCCGGTTCCAGGATATATACGCCGGTGTTCACGATCAAAGGGACGTCGGGCTTTTCCTCGATCGTTTCGAATTCGCCCCCCGAGAGATGAATAACGCCATAGGGAACACTCACTTTCTTCAGTGCTCCTATTATGGTGAAGGCATAGCCGTTTTCCCTGTGAAACTCAAGGGCGGAGAGATAGTCCACGTCCACCAGGATGTCGCAGTTGCTTACGAAAAATGTTTTTGAAAGGCTGTCCTTCATCAGGGCGAGGCTCCCCGCCGTACCGAGAAATGTCTCTTCTTCCACGCAGGACACCGAGAACGGCAAATCGCTCCGCTCGGCAAGGTAGGTCTTGATGAAATCCTTCCGGTAATTGATGGAAAGAAGGAATTCCGAAAAACCCCGCTTTCCGAAGGACTCCATGATCAGTTCCAGCATGGGCTTGTCGCCGATGGGAAGGAGGGGCTTGGGAACGATCCTCGTGATGGGGTCGAGACGGCTTCCCCTGCCGCCGGCCATAACCACGACCTTGTTCTCCTGCCGTTCGACCTCTGCTTCTTCCGAGAGGACGTCCTCGAGGTAAATCACCCCCACAGGCTCCCCTTTTTTCCCCACCACCGGAACCCTGCTTATCCCATGCCGCTCCATGAGGGATCTCGCCCTGCCGAGGGAATAGGACGACACCGTCTTGGGGGAAGGATTACACACCTCCCCGACAGGCGTGGAGAGCGGTTTTCCCGCGCTGATGCACCGCCGGACGTCACCGTCGGTCAGCGTTCCGGAAAGTTTTCCGGAATCGTCGACGATCAACAGAATCTGGGAGGATGTGTCATTCAGTAACTGCACTGCTTCCAGGACGCTCTTTGCACCCTGAAGAAGAAGTTTCTTCACATCATGCTGCTTTGAATATTCCATCATTCCTTCACCCTCCCTTCACACCCGGCCACCGCCTGAGCCATCAGCGTTTTCTTTTTCTCCTGAAGGCCATAAGGGAGGAGATGTTCCCCGTGCTCAAGAAGCAGGTTCATCATCTCCAGGTCCTCCTCATGGTCGATGTCGATGATGCCGAAATCCCGCATGATGAACACGTCGAAATCCAGTGCTGCCGGCGATTTGACGCCCCTGCCAAAGACATCCGGGTTGTACGCGTAAATGGAGGCGTTCATGTCGAACACCTCCGACGCCTGCTGACGGGCCACAAAAGAGGACGGCTTGCACAGGGAAAATCGTCCGTCGCCGTTTCTTTCCACCATGTTGAAATAGGGGTTCCTCCGGGCGGGTACGACGGAAAAGACAACGTCCTTTTTCCCCCTGAAGAATACGTCGCAGGTTCTCTCGATATCTTCCGGCGTGCGGAGAGGAGATGTAATGTCAAGATCGACCACGGCTTCGAAGGTCCGTCCCGTATCCCTGGACGCGTGGGAGAGCACCTCGCCGATAACGTCCATTTTCGCCACCCTGTCCCCGGCAAGTTCGTTTCTCCGCTTATGGAAGTATGCCCCGGGAGCGAACCGCCCGGCCGTCTCGAGGATCTCGTCGGAGTCGCTGTCCACCGCCAGCGTTTTTCGTACTTCGCCATCGTCCCGGAAGGCCGAGGCGGCGTCAAAGAGCGTCCAGGCGACCAGCGGCACACCGCAGAGAGGACGGATGTTCTTATTCTTTATGCCCTTGGATCCGCCCCTTCCGCAGACGGTGAACAGTATCTCCTTCATTCTATTTCTCCTCCTTCTGCGATGTGCAGTGTCGCCAGCCCGTCCTCCAGGGAGTTGAAGGACGGACCTCCCCTTTCAGAAAGATTCAGGAAATATGTCATTTCCTTCTCGTAGAGGTCCACCTGCGGAAAGGTCGTCGTTTCTCCCGACAGAAGGGAGGTCACGGTCCGCCGCAGAAGGTCGCAGAGGAAGGTATCATCCTCGCAGAACAGCTCCAGTTCCCGGCGGGGCTTTCGTCCGAAATAATCCAGGTGGACTTCCACCAGCCGCCCCCCGCATGTCATGATATAGGCTGCCCCATCGTCACAGTCGGTCTCGAGGGACGAATACTTGCCGGACACCCGGACGACCTTCTCCGGTTCGCCAAAGAGCCACCGGGCGTAGTCAAGCTCGTGGATCAGGTCGAGGGGCACGCCGCCGCCAAGCTCCCGCCGGGCGCTGTAGACGGTCCGGTAGTCCCTGCCCTTCCGCCAGTCGGGAAGATAGGAGGAGCAGAGCAGTCGGGCCGCAAAGACCTTTCCGGGCAGGCGGGCTTTTAAGTGCTCGATTATCGGATGAAACCGCATCGGGCAGGCAACATGGATCGTCTTTCCTGAAAGTGAACGGGGAATGTCGGATGCTACAGAGGAGCTATGAAAAACAGGTTTCTCGATGAAAATGGACTTTCCCAGGGACTCGGCCTTGAGCAGCGTTTCAAAGTGCATCATCGTGGGGTTGGTAATGAATACCAGGTCATAGGGCGGCTCCAGGTCATCCCAGGAGGCACAACGTCTGTCCGCCAGACCTTCGGGCATTTCCCCGCCACGGCCGGAGCGTAGGGCGTGAATCTCCACTTTTTGGCCGCGAATCCCGAGAAGATGCCTCAGGTTTCGGGCATGACGCATCCCGATGGACCCCATGCCGAAGAAACAGGCTTTCATTGCTCTCTCCACACCCTCTCGAGTTCGTCCACCAGCCGAAGGATCTCCCGGTGGCGGGCATAGCTATAGCCTCGCTCTGCCGTTTCACCGCTGACCAGACTGAAAAAATGGCGCAGCTCCTCAAGGTAAGGGCTTTCGCTGATGAATTCCGCATATCCGGCCTGCCGTTCGAGTTCCTTTTCTTGAAGCAGGGGATGAACCGGTTCCCCTGACGGGGAAAGATAACAAAGAGACCGGCTGTTTCCCTCCCACAGGATCGTTCCTTCCTCACCGCTGATCCGCAGATTCCTGACCGCCTTCCTCGAGACGCAGTCAACAGTGAGATTCCCCGCGGTTCCATCGGCGTGGCGCAGAAGGACCTGGCAGGTGTCCGGGTACGGCAAATTCAGGGAGCTGGTCCGGGACCAGGAGCAGCTGAAGTCCGTCACTTTTCCGAAGCACTCCGTCAGCCAGGGAAGTTCAATGCACAGAATTTCCCGGATGGCGTTCGTCCGGGGCGAACCGACGAAAAACTCGTCATACTTTTCCCATGGGTGCCAGTCCGGCAGATACTGCCCGACGTGGTAGGTATAAAACTTCCTCGCCCCCGTCTTCTCATGGTTTCCGATGATCCACCGGTTTTCCGAGCGGTAGAGGGGGGTCGAGGAGAGAAAAGCCACGGGAAATCCTTTCTCCTCCAAGGGCAAAATTGCGTCATACCCGTCATCCAGAAGGTCAAGCTCGGAGAAAGTGTGGATGCCCATCCGAATAGCCTCCGTCAAGAAGGGGGCATGCGCCTCGGGAGACGTTGAGACGATCAACGATTGGGGGGCGAAGCTCTCAAGCGCCTCCCTGAAGCCATCGAAGGTCAGGCAATCGAACTCACGAGCGACAAATTCCCTCCTTTCCTCCCGGCAGTCGACAACCGCGAGGGAGAGGTCAGGGAAGAATCTTGAAAGGAGGCGAAGGCGCCGGCGCCCCATGGAGCCGAGCCCAACGATGAGTGCTCTTGAAATAGTCTTTTGTAGCTCCTCATTGCATGGCGCTGACTTCATTCAAAACCTCCAGAAAGAGGAAAAAACCTTCTTGATTCAGGATACAATACTGGATTCCCTTATGAAATATACAATCCACGTTCCCTTCTCCGGGAAAAAAATAGGCTCGCCAAATTCTCTCTTTCATAGTGAAAGGGCGCAAAATACGTCTCTCGTATGCTGATTGATTGATTTTCTGTTTGTTTGATGTTGCTGCTCATGTAGAATCCCTCCCCGGTATCAAATACCCAAGATGATCTGCATCTTGTATCCCAGTTTATTCTTCTGAATAAAATCTCCGGAAAGGAATGAAAGGTCCCTCCCTCCATCCCTGTCGCCAAAGTAGGGATCTTCATAGTCAAAGTGCTTACCCAGGACATTGCTTTCGTCGATCACGGTTTCTAGAAAGAGAATTTTGAACCCGTTCTTCTCGCACAAAGAGGTGATCGAATCTGGGGTGTAGAGGTTGACGTGCTCTATTCCGTCAAACATATTGCACCTTTCGTGAAGCGTCCGTGCCGCAAGGGACCATGCGTTTGGTATTTGAAGAAAAACGACTCCTTTCGGAGAGAGAATCTTTCGCAGTGTGTGAAGGTACTCGGCGCCGCCTTTTATATGCTCGAAGACATCCCACAATGTTATCGCATCGAAGGAAACGTCGAACTCTATTGCCTCTACTGGTACGTCCCATATTCGGTGCCCTCTTTCACGGGCGATGGCGACCTCGGCCTGGTTCAGCTCCACACCTGCAGTCTTCCAACCTCTTTGAGACGCAATATCAAGGAAGTAACCTCCCGAGCAGCCAATGTCGAGCAATCTCCCTTTTTCTGTAAAACACGAAAGCACATCCAGCCCCCTGGAATAGATAGAGTTATAAAAGTCACTCTCACTCTCGTGCGCCGAAGCCTGGCAAGAACTATTGTTTTTATAATACTCGACAAGGGCGTCATCCTTAAAGACGGGATTCAAGTAAACCATTCCGCAATCACCGCACTTGACGTATGTTCCGCCGTTTTTCTCGAACATGCGGCGCGGAGCATGCGCATAACATACCGGGCATGACCTGTAGTGAGTCAGACGATCTTCTACAAGCCCCGTCGACGGGTCGATAAAAGATCGTCTGTAAGCATCCGTTGTATCGTACATATTTCTTCTTCGACGATGCAGCTCCGTAGCATCGCTTTCCCGTATAGTGAATTCCGACATTTAGTTCGCCCTCCTGAAAAGATTTCTCAAAGACTCCGAAATTTCTCCATTCCAACATGGCAGATCGACCCCTTCGGAAAGAAGCTCCTCTCGGGCGCGGCAGAGTCCGTCTCCGACAAAGTTGAAGAGATTCGCCGTGGCAACTGCATCCACCCGTCCGTCACGCAGACCTTCTAGAAAGTGCGGCGCCTTCCCCACCCCCCCTGTCAGGATCAGCGGAACGGGAATATCCGGAGGTAGGGCGTCCAGCATCTCCATATCCAGCCCCTGCCCCGTGCCGTCACGGTCGATGGAGTTGAGGTAGATTTCTCCTACGCCGAGCGAGAGTGCCATTCTTACACTCTCCTCGATCAACCCTTCCACAGGGTGCCCGCCGTTCTTCATCCGAACCTCATACCCTTCGTCGGTCAGTTTCACGTCCAGGGAAGCGACTACTGCCTGGCTTCCGTAAAGCGAGACTATCTTTCGCACCTCGTCCTGACGGGTAAAGAGCGCCGTGTTGATCACAATCTTGTCCGCTCCAGAGGTGAAGAGCCTTCGGGCATCCTCGACACTTCGAACGCCTCCTCCCGCCGTTATGGGTATGAAGCATTCCTCGGTAAGGGCGGCAAGGCACTCTGTAAAGGCTTCAATCTTCCTCTCTCCTCTGGAAACATCCAAAACCATCAACTCATCGATTGCCAACGTAATCCTTGAGAAGACATAGTTCCTCTTCAGCCAGTCGAGCCCACCGACCTTTTGGAGCCGAAAGTTTCTGCTCAGCATGAAGGAGCCTTCATCGTACAGCAGTGTAAAGATAATTCGTTTTTTCAACAATGGTCGCTCATCCTCAAAAAATTGCGCAACAAAAGCAGCCCGTTGGACTGGCTCTTCTCAGGGTGAAACTGTGCACCGCAAATATTCCCCCTCTGAACTGCCGCCAGAAAGGGCTCTCCGTAGACGCATATCGCTTCATTATAATCATCCTTTCTCCTCTGAGAGACCCTGTAGGAGTGAACGAAGTAGAAACCAGCATCCTCCGGAATCTCCTCGAAAAGTCCCTCACGCCGGGACATTGAGACCGTGTTGAAGCCTACATGCGGTATTTTCAAACCCTTCATTTTCTCTTCCGGGAAACGTTCGACGATTCCTCTGAGTAGCCCCAACCCCTCAGCGCCGCCCTCCTCCGTTCCGAAATCGAAGAGAAGTTGCATTCCAAGGCAGATACCCAGCAGATACGTGCCCCGCTCCAGAACTCCCTCCAGAAGAGCCTTGTCTAAATGCTTCAAGCGGATTCTCTCCATCGCCTTCCTGAAAGAACCCACTCCGGGAAGAACAAGGCAGGACGAAGTGGTGATGACGAAAGGATCGTCGGTAACCTCGACCTCGCATCCGAGGTACCGAAAGGCATTCAGAACGGAGAGCATGTTCCCCATTCCGTAATCGACGACGACCACCCTTTTTCCGCGCATTACTCTACCGTGAACAGAGGTGCCCAGCGCCCCTCTTTTTTTTCGAACAGATCCTTGTTGACCCAGCGGTCGAGAACTGCGTCGAACTCCTGCCGTGTCATTTGGTAGTATTCGAGATAGGTCGGAACGAATTCTTCGGGGTACTGCCCATCGTAGAGGCGCACCAGATTGACGCCCTGTCCCCTAGTCATCGCGCCACGACGGATTTCGATGCCCACATCCTGAGTCGCTCTCCCGAAGCCGAACTTCAAGTACATCATATAGGTGTGCAGCGCGTAGAGTGCCTGATCGTTCTGTGCGAAGTTGGTGAAGGTGCCGCTGTTCGACTCACTTGCTTCCTGAAGCCCGCACTTTTCCTTGGCAACGAGGTAGTTCCTATAGGGATCCCACGACTCGAAGTACGACCAGTGCGTGATGCTCAGGTCTTTCCCCGCAAGCTCTCTCTCCGAGGGAAACTTGAAGAAGGAGAGTTGTCCCTCCGAGAGTCTCGAAGCATTCAGCACCTTCTCGTACCCTCCTTCGAGGTAGATTCTCCGCATGTACTCGATGGAGTATATCGCGCGGTTCTTCGACTCGGTGGAACCGCCATACTCCACCTCGCCATCCTCACCGTAGAAGAGAAGAGGGATGTTCAAGTTCACGGCCATGCGAACTACTGCGGCCTGAATTGAGATCAGCCAGCCATAATAAGGAAATCCCTTTTCGACGAATCCCGCCCTGTTGAGCACCCTCATAGCTTCCGAGTCAGGATTGATCTGAATGTGGTTGAATCCGCTATTGATGAAGTTCCTGAGATTCGTGTTTCCCAGCTCAAGGGAGAGCGCCGGAGTGACTGTGATGCAAAGAGGTTTCATTCCATAGTCGTCCCTGAGGCGGCATGCTACATATGAACCGTCCTTGCCTCCACTGACGGGAACTACGCAGTCGAATCCTCCCTCCTTTGATCTGAACTTGTCCAGAAGTTCGCGAAGCTCGTCCTGGCGCTTCGCCCAGTCCAGCCTTTTTTTTTCCTCTGCCCACTGGCAGGCGTTGCACCAACCGCGTGTATCGAATGTCACCCTTGGACGGGTGGACATGTTCAAGCAGTTTGTACACCAAAAAACATTTGCCATGCTCCGCATCTCCTTCGTTTCTTGTTATTTTCAGGTAAACGCTGAATCAGCTCACTGTTTGACACATAATCTAGCCGGGTTTCCAAAAACCTTTGTAAAACACGGCACATCTCGAATCACGACCGCCCCGGCCCCGACGACAGCTTTCTGCCCTACGATTACCCCGGGAAGAAGAACCGCGCCTGCTCCGATGAACGCACCTTCCTTAACCCGGGTGTTTCCGCACAGGATGGCTCCGGGACCGATAAAACTGCCGGCTTCCACACTGCAGTCATGTTCGAGAACAGCCCGGGTGTTCACCACGGAGTTCTCGCCGACGGCCGCGTTTCGCTGCAAGACCGATCCCGCCATTATCTGGCTTCCTTCCTCGAGATTCACCGCCGGAGAAACAACAGCTGACGGATGGACCAGTGAAAGAAAAGAATAGCCTTGAGCCCTGAACCTGCGGAAGAGATCATTCCGCAGCGTCATCCCCGGAACAGCGCCGACACCGTTCACCAGGACAATTGCTTCCGGAGGCATGGAAAGGACAAAATCATCGTCTCCGAGCACTGGGATGCCTTCCCAAGTCTCCCCCGGATGCTTCTCGGGATCAATGACGCCCATGGGGCATATTCCGCCGGTCAGGAGGAGATCCAGCACCACCGAGGCATGTCCTCCCGCACCGAGGATCAACACCCTGGCCGAAAGGTTATTCATTGATGCCTTCATCGGGTTCATAGTCTTTCCCCGCCGTCCTGCCGAGCAATTCCCAGAATTCAAAGGGAGACATGCCGTTACCGGGCCGCTTGAAGGCTATGTCATCACTGGTGAACCGTTCCCCTTTTCTTACCGGCCGTGACGCTACGATGCTCTTTCTCACCAACTCCCTGGTATCCCATTCCGACCTGGACGGCACCTTTGCGCCGGTGCCAAGGGAACACTCCGCCAAACGCACTTCCTTAACCAAACGGGAAAACAAAACCGGATCAAGGGATGCCCTGTGGTCAGGGCCTGCCTGTTCCCGATCCAGTGTAAAATGTTTCTCAATTATGCAGGCACCGAGAGCCACGGCTGCGATCGAGACCGCCGTTCCCTCGGTGTGATCCGAGTATCCTACCGGAAGACAGAAAGCGTTCCTTAATGTGACCATTGCCTTGAGGTTAACTTCGTCCACAGGAGCCGGATATTCGGAAGTACAGTGCAGCAGTGAGACTTTGTTCATCAGGGCGGCGCGGCCTTCTCCCGACGCAAAAGCACGAAGAAAAGAACCGGGGGATGGAGCACAGTGAGGTTCCGTATAACCGAAGGCGAGACATGAAAGCGCTGTCTCGACCTCGCCGAGGGTGGCCATGCCGGTGGAGAGGATGACGGATACTCCTTTCCGGGCGGCACTAAGCAGGAGCGGGCCATTTGTTATCTCGCCCGATCCGAGTTTGACCGTCTTCATTCCAAGGCCGTCCGTCAAAAAGTCGAGGCTCCCCTGGTCGAAAGGACTGGAGAGAAATTCCATTCCTCTCCTTCTGCACTGTTCAAGGAGCGCTTCGTGAATCACAGGGGACAGTTCGAGCTTTGAGAGCATTTCCCACTGGGTTTCTTTTTCACCGGTCGTTTTTTTCTGGTACTCCGCCTTGGGCGCATTTTTCCGGACAAGGGCGGAAGCTGTAAACGTCTGGAATTTGACCGCATCGGCCCCGGCGTCGGCTGCCGCGTCGACAAGCCGGAGGGCCGTTTCCTGTGAGCCGTTATGGTTTACTCCGGCCTCAGCTATGATATAGACACTCATCTCATCACTCCGTCCATGGGATGGCATGGAAACGCTTCGACGGTTCCAGGACTGCAGTTTTCAGGTACTCCGCCATCAACGCTGAAGGGGCGGGAAGGTCCGGCGATATCTTGCCCGTCTGGCGGCGCCTGGTAAGGGCATGGCGCACCGCTGACTCCACTCCGTCCGTTTCACAGCGGCAGTCGATCACAAGCCCATTCCGAAGGCGCCCTTCCTGCCTTCCCCCGATGTTCACCACCGGGACGCCGAAGAGAGGCGCTTCCATGATGCCGCTTGAGGAATTGCCGATAATGGCATCTGATATCGAAAGCATACCCCAATATCGTTTCCTCCCCAGTGACTGGACAAAGACCCGTTTTTCCGGAGCGAGCCTGCAGAATTCGAGCATCCGCTCGTTGATTATCCGTCCGTCAGTGTCGGCGTTGGCTCCGGTGAAGACAATAGTTGCCGACGGGAAACAGTCCAGCGCAAAGAGGAGACGTTCTATCTGCTCTTCTGCAGGCAAAGGAGAGCGGGTTTCAGGGTGATAGGTTACGACGAAGAGGGGTGATGAAAGGAGAATGCCAAGGTGCTGCTCCAGTTCTTTCCTGGCCGGCAGTTCCGTCTCCCTGATCCCGTCAAGGCACGCCGGACCGACGACGAAGACCGAATCGGGAACCTCCCCCATCTGGATCACCCGCCGCCGGTAATCTTCATGAGCCACAAAGTGGAGGGAACTCATCTTGGTGATGGCGTGCCGGAAGGCGTCATCGTAAGCGCCGAGGGTGATCTCGCCTCCGTGGATGTGGGCGACGTGGATACCCGCGAGCACGGCCGCCGCCGCGGCACCGAGCATCTCGTACCGGTCGCCCAAAATGACCAGAATGTCCGGTTTCAGTTCATCAAGAGCGTCCGCGAAACCAATGATGCCGAGGCCAAGGGACTTGGTCACCGCAACGGGTGAATCGCCGGAGAGAAGCATCTCCACCCGTTTGTGGATGGGAAAGCCGTCCTCCTCGATCTCCTTCCAGGTCAGGCCGAACTCGGGCGACAGGTGCGCACCGGTAACAATAACCTGCAGCTCCAGGTCCGGATCGTCCAGGATTTCCTTCATCAGCGGGCTGAGAAGACCGTATTCAGCCCTTGTGGCGGTTATGACGGCGATTTTCCGGGCCATTGCCTCACCTTCTCATGGAAAGGACGGCATCACGGATAATCTCCGCCGCCCGAAGGGTGGATTCTTCATCGTTGACCGTGGAAGCGGGAATGTTGATGCCCTGTTCGAATATACGCTCGGCATGGGGATAAGAAAACCGGCAAGAGTCTTTCAGGTAGGGATAGGTGTGCAAAGGAGAAAAGAGTCTGCGGGTGGGCACGCCTTTTTCCCGAAGTTTTTCCTGAAGTTCCGGAACGGCGCCGCCGGAAAGGGAGAATGACGGAAGCCACCAGGCACTCTGCGCTCCCGGAAGCTCTTTCTGGAATTCCACCTCCGGAAGGCCGGCAAGGACTTCCCGGTAGATCCGGGCAAAGGCCGCCTTCTTTTCCAGGAAAAAATCGATGCGCTCCATCTGGGCGAGGCCGAGGGCGGCCTCGAGGTTCGTCATGCGGTAGTTGTACCCCATTTCAGGGTGGAAATATCCCTTTGACGCATCCCGTGCCTGGTTGGCGAGAAAACGGATGTGGTTCAGGTTCTCCCTGTCACGGGCAACGACCATGCCTCCCCCGCCGGTGGTGATGAGTTTGTTTCCGTTGAAGCTGAAGCAGCCGAAATTCCCCAGGGTTCCGGAGGGTTTCCCTTTCCACGTTCCTCCAAGGCTCTCGGTGGCGTCTTCGATGATGACGAGTCCCCGCTCTTCCGCAATCCTTCCCAGTTTGTCCATGCCGCAGAGGTTGCCGTAGAGGTGGACGGGCAGAATCGCCCGGGTTCTGGGTGTAACGGCTGCCTCAGCCAGCTCGGGATCAAGGGTCCATGTTTCGGGGTCCACGTCAACAAGCACAGGGGTCGCCCCGGTGTACAGGATGGGGTTGACGGAAGCGGCAAAGGAAAGGGCGGGCACGATGACCTCGTCCCCCGGTCCCACCCCCGCCTCGGCAAGGGCAATGTGGAGGGCTGCGGTACCGCTCTGGACCGAGACGCAGTCCTCCATCCCGAGGTACCTGGCGAACCGCTGCTCGAACTCCGGCACGAAGGGGCCTGCGGTGGAAACATAGGTGGAATCCACGCACTCCATGAGTTTCGCCTTTTCCGCCCCTCCAAGGTTTGGTGCGTCAAGAAGCAGGAACATGTCGTTCACCTTCTATACGTTATAGATGCCGCTCTTGTAGAGCGCCCTGCGACCCTTCATCCATTCGGCGGTACGCTTCAGGCCTTCCTCGAGGGAAACGGCGGCCTTCCACCCCGTGAGGGCGTTCATCTTCGACGGATTCGAAAGCAGCCGCTCCACTTCGCTCTTCTCTGGGCGAATCCGCTGTTCATCGGAAGTTATGCGGAAAGATTTCCCCATGATTTTTCCGATGAGCAGGGAGAGGTCTCCCATGGAAATTTCCGTGCCCGTGCCGAGGTTCAGTACCTCGCCCACGGCACCGGGAGCTTCCGACGCGGCCAGGAATCCCAGGACCGTATCGTCCACGAAGGTCAGGTCCCGGGTTGGGGAAAGGTTCCCCAGGGAGATTTCCTCTTTTCCGTCGAGGAGCTGGCTGATGATGGTGGGGATGATGGCCCGCGCCGACTGCCTCGGGCCGTAGGTGTTAAAGGGCCGGACCACCGTCACGGGAAGGCCGAAGGAGCGATAATAGGAGAGTGCGAGATAATCCGCCGAGGCCTTGGTGGCCGAATAGGGGGACTGGGGGGTTATGGGGTGTCCTTCGTCGATGGGGACATATCGGGCCGTTCCGTAGACTTCGCTGGTGGAGGTGTGGATCACCCGCTCAACTCCGCAATCCCGGGCGGCCTGGAGGACGTTGTAGGTCCCCTCCACGTTGGTCTTCACATAGGCCAGGGGAGAAACGTAGGAATAGGGTATGCCGATGAGGGCCGCTAGGTGAAAGACCCTATCACAGCCATGAACGGCCTGCCGAACGAGGTCGAAATCACGGATATCTCCCGAAACGATGTCCATTTCTTTGGCGTATTCGGACTCCTCAAGCCATCCCCAGGAGTTTTTCGAGTTGTACCGAAGAAAGGCCCGGACTTCGTGGCCCCGCTCCGCCAGTTTTTCGGCCAGTTGCGAACCAATGAACCCCCCGGCTCCTGTGACACATATCTTCATGCGGCTTCCCCCATAATGGACTGTTCCGGAAAATTTTAATCCCATTCCAGTATCGTCCGTTTGAGGGAAAAAATAAAGAGGCGGCCGCTTCTGCGGGCGCCTCTGGCAGTACATCGCAAATATCAGGCATTCACATCGAGAAGGGCGCCGAAAAGCTCCCTGATATTCTCCATGAAACGGACCACTTCGTCGGGCGGAATCTTCCGGACCACTTCGTCCTTGGAGGTATCGATGACCGACACCTGGTAGACATCCGCCTCCTTCTTGTACTCGTACTTCAGGCTCCTGTCGAAGGCCACCGCCAGCTTGTTTGCCTGGTCGACGGCATCCTGCACCTGCTTTTCCGATACCGGTCTGACCGGAGGTTCCGCAGTCTTTTTCAGCGCAGGAACTTCGGAAACTTTTCCAACGGCCGCAATACCGGCTGAAGGCTTGTCCGGTGAAACCTGTGAAACGGCTGAACGAAGTATTTCCATTATTGCACCTCCCTGTCTCTAGTAAAAAGAGGGGAGAAAATCTCCCCTCTTTTTCTGTAGCGTGCTAGAGATTTACCGGAGGAGCTGCAGCACGTTCTGGGGAAGCTGGTTCGCCTGGGCAAGCATGGAGTTGCCGGCCTGCATCAGGATGTTCAGCTTCGTGAAGTTCATCATTTCCTTCGCCATGTCGAGGTCGCGGATGCGGCTCTCGGCTGCCTGGAGGTTCGTGCCGGCGACGGTCAGGTTGTTGATGGTATGCTCCAGCCTGTTCTGGTAGGCGCCGAGCTTGGCCCTCTGGCCGGACACCCGGTCGATGGCGCTGTCGATAACGGTGATGGAGCGGGCTGCGGACTCGCGGTCAGTGACGAGCACGTTGTTGATGCCAAGGGCCTTGGCACCCATGTCGCCGATGTCGATGCCCATGTCTTCCTTCTCGTTGGCGCCGATCTGGAAAACGGTGGTGTTGTCCGCAAGATGGATGACCGTCTCATAGATACCGGAATCCCTGGAAAGCCTGAAGCCGAGGGCGCTCTCGGACCACTCCACCTTCGTGTTGGCCATGGCGTCGAATTCAATGTCCACATTCTTGTGGACCACGCCGAAGAGCATGTTACCGGTGACCTTGACGTTGGAGGCGATGGTAGCCCCATTGTGGGCGTCGTTGATGCTCACCCGGTACTGGCTCTCGCTGGAATTCTGGATCACGTTGAGGCTGAGGGCCTTGATAATGTCCTCGTCGCCCGCGAAGTTCAGCTCGCCTGCCTTGCCGGCGATGGCGGAGCGGATGACGAAGGTGCCGTCCACGGATTCGGGGGTATTGTAGGTCGAATCTTCAACGAAGTCCACGAACCGGTCGGTGTTACTGTCGAGGTACTGAGCCTGGCCGAGGCCGAAAGCTACAGCGTTGTTGAGCTTGAACTCGATGTCCCGAAGGGTGTCGGTGGAATTCAGGGTAACCACAGCCTGTTTCCCGTTCCCCTGGGTGATGGTGATGTTCTGGGGATCCTCGATCATGAAACGGCCGTTAGCATCCCAGAACTTGTCAAGGTCACGGAGCTGCACATCGCCCTTGGCCACCTGACCGACGAATGCTGCCTCGAAACCGGCAAGGACTGCATTAGCGGCTGTAAAGTTGTCGTTCAGCTGCAGTACGATGTCGGACTCGTACAGCGTACCGTTGGCAGTATTGAGGTAGAAGTTCCTGAAGTGGACATCTTTACCGAGAACTGCTACATCGTCAAGAGTAAAGACTCTATCCTGCAAGGTTTGTCCTGCAGTAGACCCCCAGTTGCCAAACCATTCGGGGTTTGTAGTGCCGGAGATGGTGACAGTGGCATCGGTTGCCGCAGCAGAGCCGACAAATGCCAAAACAATTTTATTGCCGATGGAGTAACTATCTGCTCCGTTCGCACCAGCAGCACTAATCGCCAATGTGCTGGCTCCGAGACCAAGGGCGGAGAGGTTTGCCCCGGCAGAACCGACCAAAAGGTTATCGTTCACTTTTGTAGAAACAGTCCCGTCCTGGTTCAGTATATTGCTGGTGGCACGGAAGGTAACCTGGTTGGTGCCGGTATTAACTGCCACAACCTCGAGATAAACAGACGCACCGCCAATTCCTGCTGCGGTGGCAGCAACAAGGTCAAGCCCCGCATCGGTACCAAACCTCTGAAGTGACGTGAGGGTTGTGTCTGTTGCGGCTGCTGCACGGGTGATATTGTACGTTCCCGCAGGAAGGCTGTCCACCCTGATGCTTTGAACACCTGCTGCTTCGTTCTTGGTGACGTTCATGATCACGTTATCGTGCTTGATCTTGAAGATGTCGCTCTTCTGGATCTGGGCTTCGCCGGGGTCGGCAATGATGCTGATCTTGAAGTTGCCCTCGGCGGCGGATTTCTGGCCGAACTGGTCGATCTGGCGCAGGGCGCCCCGTACAAGGGCCTTGGTCTCAAGCTTGTCTGAGGACCACAGCACGGATGCGCTGCCGTCGAGCAGCTTCTTTTTGTTGAACTGGGTGGTGGTAGCAATCCTGGTGACTTCTTCCTTCAGCTGATCCACTTCGAGCTGGATGTAGCTCCGGTCCTGGCTGGTGAGCGTGTCGTTGGCGGCCTGGACGGAAAGCTCGCGCATGCGCTGGAGAATGGAATGGGTCTCGTTCAGGGCGCCTTCAGCGGTCTGGATCATGGAGATGCCGTCCTGGCTGTTCCGCACTGCCTGGTCGAGGCCCCGGACCTGGGCGCGCATCTTCTCGCTGATGGCGAGGCCGGCGGCGTCGTCGGCGGCACTGTTGATCCGCAGACCGGTGGACAGCTTTTCAATAGACTTTTGAAGGGATGCATTCGTTGAAGAAACGGAATTGTACGCAAAAAGCGCAGGTATGTTGTGGTATATTCTCATATTCATAACCTCCTTGTTTTGTTCCGGGCTTCCATGCCCAGATGCTGAAACTTAACTGCCTTCTTTATCGTGTTGCTGTAAGACCGGTTCGAGTCTGCGGGAAAAACATCACCTCCTGGTATCGGTTTATTGATCTTCCGTTTGGTTATCGGACGGGTCCATAGAAAACTTTATACCCTTTTTCCCCATGTAGTTAAGAAATTCTACGGGGAATTCTATTTTTTTCTCAACAAGAAGGGGCAGCTTGGAAATGATTCTGTCGAGAATTTCCACAGAGCAATCCGCAATCTTTTTGTCGGCAGCCTCGGTACAATTGACAGCAGTCTTCATAAGCCACTGCAAGTACAAAAGTTCCGATGCCGAAAAAAGTTCCAGATTGTCCCATACAAGCCCTTCGACAATCATGAGAGCTTTGTACAGATCTCCTTCAAGAAGAGCGTCTTCAGCCTCATTTCGCTGCAGCAAAATAGAGAACTCTTTTTTTGGGGTATTCTGCATTTTTTGAAACTCAAGAACAAGGTTTTTCTGCCTGCCCATGGCTGCTTTCTGAAGTGCAGGAATCTCCGGGTCATCGGGAAGGTATTCTTTCGCGTTTGCAAAGAGACTGGCCGCTTCTTCAATTTGGGGGAAGACACAGAGGTCATCCGCTGCAGCCATTTTTCCCCAATCCTTGAAAAAGGCGCCGATTGTTGCAGTCGGCAACTCCGCCCCTTCCATGCTGTAGTAGGCCTTTTTCATGAACCTGCGTGCCTCGTCCGCTCTTCCTTGAGAAAACAGGATAAGGGCCGCCTTCCAGAGTCCGTCCGGCGACCAGTCCTCACGAAGAGGATCTTTGCAGGAAAGGATATCAGAAAGTTCAACAGGGAAAGCCTTCCCTTCGGTGAAAGATCCGTACAGTCGCAAGAAATCCTCTTCTCCGTTACCTTCGATACACTTGAGCTCTGAAAAATCACCTTCTGTCATTGCTTTCGCAAGATCCCGTGCATAGGTCAGCCACTGACGAAGAAAACGAACCGCAAAAGCATGGGAATCACCGATCTCCTCATGCATCTGCTTCCAGCGCTCCACCTGCTCCACCGTCTCGAGGAAACGGTTCTCCGCCAGGACAGTCCCCGAAAGGTGAGTGTAACTCTGCCCGATGAAAGAAACGACCGGGTTCATTGCGTGGATTTGGTCGAGAATGCTGGCGGTTTTAAACGCTAGGGCCTGCCTTTTATTCGGAAGAAGAGCTGGAGCAGTGCATTTTTTGATCGCTCCGCGAAACGCCTGGAGCCTTTCTTCAATCTTGTCTAACTGGGAAAAGGCGACGCTGAAACGTGCTGGAAGATCATCCCGAATCTTTTTTTTCGTCTCTACCCCCTCACAGCGAAAAACGGAAAAATCCTGTTTGAGGATGTTTTTTTCAATGTATTCCGCAAACGGAATTATCTTTGTTCCCTCTATGAGAGCTCCCCCTTCGGTACAATCAAATACGGGAGTTCTGGTTTGATTAATGATCATCCGTTCAAAGATCTGGATGAACGTAAGCCAGATAGTGCTCGTCTCAACCATTCCTCCAAGAGATCCGGGAACGGACATTCCGCTTCTTCGAAGCATCTGTTCTGTGGCAAGCTCTGAATCGGGAACAGTGTTTGAAGCATGGGAAATACCATCTTGTCCGTAGGCAAGATCCTGACCTATCAGAGCAACGGAAGGAGCATTGCATGCTAATGCGAGACTCAGCGCCATATGAGCAACCGACAGCCCTGAATATAGAACCTGCTCTCCAAGCACGGAACCAGTAAACCAGTTGTCGACAGGAGTATCCATCTTGCCCACTACAATGCTGTATCCCGGCCACCGCCCGGCGATCAGTGGATAGCTTACCGACTGAGAGAGGAGAAGTATCTGTTCGCACTTTTCGCGGTGCTTCTCCAAAACTCTGGGGACCCATGCGGAATAAATGATATAAGGTCGTTCAATTGTGGTCACAACATGTGGAACGATCCCCTTTTCAAGAAGATGAAAGAGGACTGTGTCACAAGCCACGATGACGGACTTGTCCTGGATATCCTTCAGCAGATGAACATTTTTTTCGAGGGAGGGGCCGGCGGCAACACAGACAAAGGGCTTGCCGCCGTAATTTTCCATCAGGTCGGCAATTCTGGGTGACCTAAGAATTCGGGGTGTGTTCAGAACCGAATGGCGGAAGCCGAGGAGAGTGTCCTCGGGGGAGTTTCCCAGCATGGTGAGCCGGTAGATGATCTCTTTTTTCAGAGTATCTCTCAGCTCCGATAAAGCTTCGTGGTTCTCTTCACCGTCATGAGAGAACACCACAGCTTTGCTCACCGGATAGATACCGATCGGCACAACATTCCAGGAAAACACCTCGTCTATGAGGGATCTGTCCTTATCGACGACAAAACTGACTCGGGCTCCCTGGGGCAATGCCTGGAACACCGACGTCTGTGAGAGGGTGAGGAGCAGCAGGTCCAGAGACGGCTCTATGACCACCACTGAGAGGGCTTCCCGGGGAAGGGAGCGGAGGACGTGAAAGAGATAGGGCGCGCACCCGGTGCCGAAGACCAGGTACACCGCCGAAGGAGCGGCTTTGCTCCGTTTTTCGAGGAGGCTTTTCTTTTCGAAAAAGGGTTTTTCCGTAAGCCCCTCCACCCACCGGCCGGCGGGAGTCTCCCGGAAGACCGGTTCCCTGAGGGCAGGAAGTTCATCCATGTACTGCCGGAGGCGGGCTGCCAGCTTCGGCTGGGATTTCTCCAGGGTCCGGAGATTCTGTTCCAGGAGTGCGGGGATGTCTTTCATTTCGGGTCTCCTCCGTTTGAATCGTCCTCCCTGCGGAGGAGGGTTTTGAGCACGTCCATGGCTTGGGGGGCCGCCTTGACGGATTCTATGTTCGTTTTGGCGACCTCGGCAAGGAGTTCCATGCGGAAGACGGGCACGTTCCGGGGGGCGTTGATGCCGATGCGCACCGTGTCTCCCCGGACTTCGATGACGGATATCTCGATGTCGTCCCCTATGCGGATGGCCTCGCCGGGCTTGCGGCTGAGCACGAGCATGATGCTACGCTCCCGGGGCGGCGTCGGCGGTGGTTTCGGAGGCCGCTTTCAGGCGCATGGATTCCCTCATGGTGTCGCTGAGGACGGGAGTGCGGACGTCGTACTCTTCGTTCTGGGCGATGACCTGGCAGGCGATGCGCTTTTTGTGGTTGATCACCACTGGCGCCCGGAGGTTGGCCGTCATATCCCATGGCGCCGCCGGAGGGATGGAGAGGACGATCAGGAGGGCCAGGTCGGCCACGTCCGTGGTTTCAAGCATGGCGATCTCCCCTTCGGGAAGGCGGGCATTGTAGTTGGACTTCACCGTCTGGGGCACGACCACGGGCAGGGCCACATCGCCGTCGGAGAGGCTCTGCAGCCACTTGATGGGGCTGTCGTCTTCCCCGGCAAGGGCCCATTTTTTGTGGGTTTCGAAGCCGGGTATCCCCTTGGGGAAATGGATCAGGTCTTCGTCGTTGACGGTGAACCGGCCGAAGCGGGTGGTTTCTATTTTTTCGGGCACGAAAGGCACCTCCGGAATACGGAATCTGTTGATTTTTTCTTTTCTGGTGCAGGGGAGTTCAAAAACAAAAGCGAGATCCTCACGTCGCTGCGCTCCTCAGGATGACAAGCAGAAGCAGAAGCGAGATCCCTCCCCTGCGGGGATGCTACGCGATCGCTGCGCTCGGGATGACAACCTAAGGGCGAGATCCTTCCCCTCCGGGGACGCGATCGGCCATGAAACCGGCCTCAGGATGACAAGCAAAAAACAAAAGCGAGATCCTTCCCCTCCGGGCATGCTACGCGATCGCTGCGCTCGGGATGACAACCTAAGGGCAAGATCCTTCGGCCATGAAACCGGCCTCAGGATGACATGCAAAAAACAAAAACGAGATCCCTCCCCTGCGGGGATGCTGCGCGATCGCTGCGCTCGGGATGACGGCAAAAACAAAATCGAGATCCTTCGGGCAAAAAACGCCCTCAGGATGACAAATCCGGAGGCGTCCTCAGGATAACTACGACTATTCTACCTCAAAAAGTCCACCAGGGTGGGCTGGACGATCTTGGCGATGACGGCCAGGCTGGACTGGTAGATGGCCTGGGCCATGGCGAACTTGGTGCTGGTTTCCGCCATGTCGATGTCCGAGACCTTGCTGTAGAGCTCGGTGATGTAGATGTTGTTCTGCTTGAAGCGGCTCTGGTTGTTTTCGTACCGCTTGAGCAGCGCCCCCTGGGATGTCCGGCACTTGAGCAGGGTGTCGATGAACTTGTCGATCTGGCCGAGCATGATGTTGCTCAGGCCTTCCCTGTCCTCGGCCTTGACGGAGTTGACCAGGTTGTCCAGGACGCCGAAGAAGTCGGTTTTCCTGGTGTCGGAGGCTGTCCGGACCACCACGTTCTGGTTGTACCGTGCCGAGGGGGACCCCGCGCGGGAGGGCATGGCGGTGACGGTGCCGGTGAGGGCGGCCTGGGCGCTGCCGCTGACTTCGACGGAGTATCCCCGGGGCGATGTGAGCACCAGGTACCGGGCACCCCCGTCGTCCACGAGGTCAGCCTTGACGTCCTGCCCCTGGAACCGGGCGTTTATGGCGGCGGTCACGTCCTCGATGTCGATGGCACCGGAGTCGTTGCTGTCGAAGATGACGTTCAGGTCAATCGTGTGGGAGTACCCGTCCACCGAGATGGTGAGCAGGTCGCCCGCGGCGGGAGCCCATGCGGAGACGTCCGCGTCACCCCGGAGGGCGTTGTCCATCTGCAGGACCGCCGAGGCCGCGTCCCCTTCCACGTCGTACAGAGAGATCGGGGAGCCGTCACGGGCGGCAATGCTGATCATGGCGTTCGATCCCGTTGCGGGAAGCTCGGGGTCGAAGTAATTCACGTCAAGCCAGCTTCCGGCGGCGCTGCGGATCTTGTCGGCGATGATTTTCGGCGTATCCCCTGCCGAGACGGCCACGTCCACGGTCCGGCCGAGGGATTCGATGCGGATGGTGCCCGCGCCCGAGGTGCTGTTGTCGGGGATGGGCATGCTCGTAATCCCCGAGGAAATGCCCATCTGCATGGCGATGCCCGCGGTGTAGGACGGCGAGAAGGACGGGTCGGAGATGGGGAGGTCCACTATCCTGAGGGATTCCCCGTTTTTGGCGTAGAGGGAGACCCGGCCTGAGGCGGCATCGAGGACGGTGTACCCCAGGAGGGCTTCGCCGGCGGCGCCGTTGACCTGTTTCACGATCTGCTCCATGACCTTTGCCTGGTCCACCCTGGGCGGCGTGGATGACATGACCTCGTCGGGATAGAGCTTCACGGTGAAGTCTTCGCCGCCCACGGTGACCCGGACGAGGGCCGCCATGTTGGGGTCCACGCAGGGGATGGAGGGGAAGACGGTGTCGACACCGGAGTCGTTCCTGCTCTGGACTGCCGTGGAAAAGCCCAGGTCCAGGGCGTAGCCCGCCGTGTTCTTGTCAAAGACCACCAGGGGTTCGTTGGCCGAGGGGCGGAGGATGAGGCGCTTCGTCAGTTCTTCCTGGCTGCCGGATGTGCCGAGGCCGGTTTCTGAATGGTCTTCCTGCACCACCACTTCGAGCCAGTCGCCCGCCACCTGGCGGATGCGCTCCGCAAGTTCGTCGATGGTGAGGTTGACGCCGCCGTTGATCTTGAGTTCGGCCCTGTTGTCGCCGCTTTCGAACCGGAGGTGGAGGTCGTTCCCTATGGCGATGAGTTCCCCGTCGCCGAACTGGCGGCTCTTGAGGGAGGTTTCCATGCCGAGGAGGGAGGCGAAGTCGATGTGGCTGTGGTCCACGGGGCGCTCCACGGGAAGGGAGGTCACGGTGACCGTGTCCTCCGTGGAGGCGGAGAAGAGTTCCCTGGCAGCCCCGGTGAGCTCCATGCTGAACTGGGTTCCCGGTTCGTCGGCCGTGACAACGAGCCTGTCACCGTCGGCTGAGACCCGGGCGGCGACGCCGAGAACGGTAGTGAGCTTGCCCGCTATGGTGTCCAGGGTGTCCGTCCCGTCGATGGTGAAGGTGATGTCCTCGCCCTGCTGGAAGAAGACCCTGATGGTGCCGTCGGCGGGAGTCCACGCCGAGGCGTCGAGGCCGAGGATGGTCTGGGCCTGCTGCACCCGGTCAGTGTCGGGCCACCCCGTCACCTGGATGGGTTCTCCCGTGTGGCTGGTGAAGACAAGCCGCTGGGTTCCGACGTCCATGTCCTTTTCCACCGATACGGAGAGCAGGCGGCTCGCGTCGCCCATGTTCAGGCTTTCGTTGATCAGCTCGGCAATCCTGTCCAGGGTGAGGCCCTGGAGTTCGCCGGAGTCACGGAACCGGTTGTAGTCGGTGAGGTCGTCGACGCCGTTGATGTTTTCGTCGGTCCAGTCTTCGGAGAGACGGACCTTGACGCTCCGGCTGCCCACGGCGATCTGGAGGATTTCGTCCCTGCCGGTCCAGGCGAAGTCGAGAGGAACCTCCACGCTGGTGAGGGTGTTGGATGTGTATTCCACGGGGAAGACTTCCCGTCCGTGGAAGGACACGTCGCCGATGACGCCCTTTTCCACTTCGTAGCTCACCTTGCCGATATTGCCCATGTAGGCGACATTGCCCGAGGCATCCCGCTCGAAGGGGCGGACGCCGGTGGACAGTCCGGAGAGGAGATACCTGCCTTCGACGGAGTAGTTTGCCGTATTGCGGAGCTCTTCCTGGAGTTCGCTGATCTCCGCCGCGATGGCTTCCGTCTCCCCTTCCCCGAGGGCACCGTTGCCGGCGTAGATGGTGAGCTCCCGGATGCGGTGGGAGATATCCATCATCTGGTTGAAGGCCGTGTCCGTGTTGGAGAGCCACGATACAGCATCGTCCTGGTTTCGGATGTACTGTTCGTTTTCCAGTATGGCGGTCTCGAGGGAAAGCTCCCGGACCACGTCTATGGGGTTGTCCGACGGCCGCGAATGCTTCTTGCCCGTGGCGAGCTGGTGCTGGTATTCGAGCAGCCGGGACAGGTTGTTGTGCATGTCCGACAGCATGAGGTTCTGGATCATGGGGTTGCTGACGCGCTGCATGGTTCTCCCTCCCTACCGGCCCACGAGGCCCATGCCGTTGATGATGCGGTCAAGCATCTCGTCGACTGTGGTTATGTACCGTGCCATGGCGTTGAAGGCCTGCTGGAACTTGATGATACTCATCATTTCTTCGTCGATGTTGACCCCCATGACCGACTGCCGCTGGTTGGTGATCTGGCTGATGAGGGTATCCTGGTTTTTCTGCATGGTGGCGGCCCGGTCTCCCTGGGCGCCGAGGCTCGCGATGAAGGACTCGTAGAACTCGTTGAAGTCCGCGCTTCTGCTCTGGAGGACCTTGGTCTGCTTGAGCTGGGCCATGCGGAGGGCGTTGCTGCCGTCCCCGGAGCCGTTGGAGAAGCCGTTTCCGTCGCCCGAGGCGGCCGCGATGAGACTGCGGTCCTCGTCGATCTCCCTGTTGATTTCAAACAGGCGGCTCGCGCCGTACTGGACCGCTATAGGGTCGAAGTAGGCCACCCCTGTGACGGATTCGCTCTCCCCCACTCCGTAGCCGCCATAATGGAGGGCGTTCATCTCCTTGACGAGACCGTAGGCCATTTCGTCGAGGACGTCGAGGAAGTTGAGGATGATGTCGTCCCGGGCCTCGAGGGCGCCCCTGATGGCCCCTCCCGTGACGTGGTGCTTCACGGTGATGTCCGATTCGCCCACGGCCCGAAGCTCCAGCCGGATGCCCGGAGAGACTTCCTCGAGGGTGCCTGCGGAGTAGTCGTTGAGGACCGGAACGCGCCTGGCGTCCCGCACCATGTTGCTTTCCGAAAGATAGAGTTTTCCGTCGAAGGTGAAGGCGGCGTCCCGGGCATATTCCCTGTAGTTGGTGCTGCCGTCGCCGTTGAGGAACCCGAGGCGCTTGGCAATCTGGAGGCTGCCGTTTTCGTCACCGAGGACGTTGATCCGGTGAGCCTCCCCGGCCACGTTGCTTTCGAGGGACAGGAAGTAGGTGTTCGTGGCGGCGTCCAGCTCGATGGATGCATGGAGCCAGTCCTCGGGCCTGGAAAGGCCGTTTTCACCGTCGGAAAAGGCGCTGTTGATCTTGTTCTTTATGGTTTCCAGGGTATCCTCCTCCACCACTTCGATGGAAACGGAAGGAGCGGAGTTTTCCATTCCGAGGGCGGAGACGAGGCCGCCCTTGATGTCCGTTATGGAGAGAAGGTGGTTCAGCGGACTGGAAAGGGTCATCTGGGTGCCGGCAGTGTTGAGCGTCGCGGTGATTTCGCCGCCGAAACTCGTGGTGAGGAACCCCTGGAGGTCGGTCAGCGTGAGGTCGGAGGCAGCGGACGACGCCGCATTGACGCCGTCGGAGAGATCCCACGTACCGGTTCCGTCGTTCCACGTCACGGAAATTTCCCTTTCGAAGGATCCGGCGGATACTCTGAAAGAATGGCTTTCTCCCGGAATCCCCGCGGGGAGGACCGTGCCTCCGGTCAGGACCGAGGAGACGGACCTGGTGCCCTGGCTTCCCACCTGGAGGGTGAAGGTGCCCCTGAGGTTGAGGGCTTCCGTCATGGTTTCGGGCTTGATCCGGTCCGGACAGGTGGATTCGCCGTACCCCACAGTCCAGGCGGATTCGGAGGCAAGGCGCTGGACGTTCACGGTGTGCACCGCTTCGGGGGCTCCCTGTTCGATGGTAGCGAAGAGCACCGACGGGTCGGAGACGTGGTCGAAGAGGTTGTCCTCCACCTGGACGTCGAAGAAGCCGGTGTTTCCTGCCACGGGAACGGTGACGAGATGCCGGGTCTGGTCTCCCTGGACGAGAAGCTTGCCTCCCAGGTCGATTTTGAATTCCCCGTCCCCTTCGAGGCAGGGAGGGTTCACAGAGATGTCGATGAGCTTCGAAAGCTTGTCCACCAGCAGGTCCCGCTTGTCCATGAGGTCGTTGGGATTGCCCCCCACGCCCTGAACCTGCCTGATGGTGGTGTTGATGCCGGCGATCTGGTCGATGAGGGTGTTGGCCTCGTCCACCATGAGATCGATCTCCCTGTTGAGTGAGGTCCGGTATTCGTCGTAGTTTCTGACGAGCTGGCCGAGGTAGACGGTGAGGTTCTTGGTTTTTTCCACCATGTCCTCCCGGACGGCGGAGTCGTCGGGTCTCTTGCTGAGTTCCTGGAGGCTCGACCAGTAGGTGTCAAGGGCGGTTTTCAGCCCCTCACCGGCAGGTTCGTTGACGTAAACTTCTACAGTGGACAGGGCGTTCTGGACCTGGTCCCAGTAGCCCTTGACGGTCATTTCTTCCCTGTACTGGATGTCGAGGAAGGCGTCCCTGAGGCGGACGATGGCGTCGATCTGCACGCCCGTGCCCACCTGCCCCGGGATATCGGGCCGGTTGAAGGCGGGGTTGGTGAAGGGGCTCGTGGTGGAGGGTTCCACCCTCTGGCGGGAGTACCCTTCCACGTCCGCATTGGAGATGTTGTGCCCCGCCGTCTCCATGCCCCGGCGGAAATAGTCCATGGCACGCCGTCCCATTTCAAGTCCGAAGAAGTTGTTCCACATGGCCTATGGCCCTCCTAACCCCGAAAGTCCACTCCCGGCCGGGAGGGGTACATTCCCTGAAGCCGTCTCCATTCGGCGATCATCATGCCGCCGAGACGCTGGTTTTCATCCACGAGGCCCGCCAGAATCTGCATTTCCGACTGGAGTTTCCGCACGGCCATCTCCAGTTCGGCTGCCCTTTCTTTCAGGGAGACACTTTCCTCCCCCCGGAGGCGTTCGCAGATGGCGGAAACCTTCGGCTCGCAGCCGAGCTGGGCCGCCAACTCTCCCGCCATTTTGCCCCTCTGGTTCTCCAGGGCTTCGGCGGAAAAACCGATTTTCTGCAGTTCCCGGAAGAGATCCTGTAATAATTCGAGGCGCCCGTTCCGGAGCGCCTCTCGTTGCTGCACGGTGACATCCGCAAGAGCCCGCAGCGCTTCTGCCTGCCGGGCAAGCACCGCGCCCAGGGCAGCGGGAGACGCCACCTCTATTCCTCCCCGTTCAGCAGGCCGGCGACGATGAGACTTCGGGCGACCTTCTCGAGGTCGGGAGCGTAGGTCCCTTCCTGGATCTGTTTTCTGAAGCCTTCGACAAGATCTTCGCGGACGTCGGGAATCTTCTTCAGCTCCGCCGAGACCTTGGAGAGCTCCACGGCGAAGGAGCTGAACTCCACGCCGTCCCTGCCCCCCTCTCCGGAGGCCGACTGGTAGCTTTTCTTCACGTTGATCTTGTTTACCGCTTTCGGTCCGTATACTCCAGGAATCTTCTCAATCATGTCGATCACCCCGTACAGGAGAAACTTTTCTCTTCACAATGGTTATCGGACGACAACCTTTCAGGCTTTAGGGGCAATGGTCCAGGCAAGGGCGAGAACCGCCCTTCCTCCTCCGCGGGCCGCGGCGTCGGCGGCCCGGAGCAGTGTGGTGCCCGTGGTGGAGACATCGTCCACGAGCACGGCTCTCTTTCCCGCAAGTTCTTTTCCCCGGGGAAGGATCGCCCCGGCGGGCATGCGCCTTCGCTCCCCTTCCTCCAGGGAGGTTTGGGCTGTCCGGAGGCCGTTCCACTGCAGGCCGTCCGCCACGGGAACGCCCCATTCCCGGGAAATTCCCTCGGCGAGGGCCCGGGACTGGTTGTATCCCCTTCCGCTGTCGGCGTGGAGTGGTACGGGTACGAGAATATCGCAGGGAGGAACCGGAAATATCCTGCCGAGGGCCCGGCCCATGACAACGCCGAGGGGACGGTTCCGGCCGTATTTCAGTTCGAGGACGAGGTCCCGGAGTATTCCTTCGTGGATTCCTCCCGCCTCGAGGGTCAGGGAGCCGAGGTCCGCCGGAAGGGGCGGCGCCAGAAGGGGCAGAAGACAGGTAACGCAGGCCGGCACACCCAGGGCCCCGCAGAAAGGGCAGGCGGTCGGCCAAAGGAGGTGGGTTCCGAAGCGGAGGACCGCCTCAGGAATACTCAATGGGCCTCCGGAGAAGCATGAGGGCCCCTTCCTTCGGGGCGAACCCGTGGGGGGTGAGGAAGGAAGAGAGTTCGCTGGTGTAGGTGATGATGAGGGGAATGTGCTTGACCGCCGGGTGGCCGAGGGCGTAATCCAGCAGCGAGGTGCCCACCTTCTTCCCCTGGTGGTCCGGGTGGACCATGATGTCCCACAGGGAAGCCCTGTAGACAAAGTCGGTGAGTATGCGGCAGAAGGCAACAAGGTGATCGTCATGCCGTACGCTGAAGCACATGGACGTGCCTTCCAGCATCCTGGCGATGTCGTCCTGGGAACGGCTCTTGCCCCACCGGGTGAACCGGTAGAGGTTGGCCAGCTCCTCCGGGGAGACGGCGTGCTTGCTGTCGTAGAAAAAGTACCCGCCGTTCATGACCTGTCCTCGTCAGCCGGCCGGCCGGCAAGGGCCATGCCGCACACGATTTTCCGCAGGTCGGTTTTCCGGGCGTCCGACGACACGGGAAGCTGCACCACCTGCCCGGTACCGCAGCACGGGCAGATCCAGGTGGCCCTCGCCATGCCGTCCGCGTCCGGGGTTCCCGCGATGACCTTCGATTCTCCGCAAACCTGGCACGCCACGATCAGCATTTTTCAGCCTCCAGCCTTTATTGTTCCTCCGCCGGGCGTATGGAGATTGCCACCCGCACGGGACCTTCCGTATAGATGTCTTCCGCCGCGGAAATCTCAACTGTGAGTTTCCCTTCCGCTTTTCGTATGGTGTCCACCGCATCGAAAAATTCCGTGGCATCCAGGGCGCCCACTTTCCCGGTGGCGGGGTCCGGTTTGATTGAATCCTGGACTGCCTTTCTGTTCACCATCCGCAGTATGAGATGGAGCTCGGCCTCGGCGTTCTCGCCCACCGTCCCGGGATCCACGGCCTGGACATAGAGGACTTCACCCTTCCGGTAGACGAGCACGCTGTCGCTGACCTCGTAGGTTATCCTGATGTCCTCCCCGAAGACGGCGTTCGCAACGGCGACGGTGCGGACGAATTTCCGGCCCTGCTGTTCCGTACAGGCGGCGATGCTCTCCATTTCTTTTTCGATGTCGGCGGCGAGGACGATCTCCGAGGGGCTGAGACCTGTTCTGGCGGCGATGACGTATTCCGCCTGGCGCCGCAGATCCTGGAAGATCTGCTCCGCCTCCGACCGGCCGCTCATGGGTTCCACGGCCATCTGGCCGAGGATCTCTTTGGCGAAGACGGCGATGCGGCCGCTCCGGATCTGGATAAGGCCCTTCCTGAGCTCCTCGGCCTCGGTCTTGAGCTCTTCCACGGAAGCGGCGAGGGCTTTCTTTTCTTCTTCGAGCTGATCCCGCTCTTTCTGGGTGGTATCAAGGCTCTGCCGGATTTCCTCGAGAAGGGGCTGGGCGGTGGCGAGTTCCTTCTGGACGGAGAGGAGCTTCTCCTCCTGCTCCTTGAGGCGCTTTTCGCTGTCCAGAAGGTTGAGGGCCATGAGCTGGGATTCGCTCCGGCTTTCCTGGAGGTCCCTGGTGAGGGACTGGAGCTGCCCCTGGATAAATTTCATGCTGAAGAGGGCTGTGCGAACGTTTTCCGAGATGACGGTCATGGTGATCAGGATGGCGATGGAGATGAACATTCCGGTGATGGCGGTGATGAGACGGCTGGTGTCCCGGGGGCGAAGGCCGAAGAGGGAGATCCGCTTTTTCCCGATGCGCATTCCGAGGACGTCGCCGAGGTACGCAAGAATGCCGCTGACCACGATCAGCGTGAGGATGAGTCTCCAGTTCATGTCTGACCAGAGTTGCAGCTGCATGGCGATCCTCCCGGCCGTTCCGGCTTGTCCGCCTTCCGGAGCATGAGAGGCCCCGAAATGAACGGATGACTTGTCTATTATAGACGAGTCTCCCGGAATGGGCCACGAAATTTCACTGATTTTTCAGGTGTGAGGGAAAGTAAACCTGGAAACAAATGCAGATTCTTCGTCGCGAAAAACCGCTCCTCAGAATGACAGGAAAGCAGGCTACCAAGGGTTGCCGTCCTGAACGAAGTTATCACCCATCCTCCCGAGCGAAGGCGAGGGATGCCGTTTTTGGACTCTGAAATCAAAGGCAGATCCCTCCTCGCTCCGCTCGTTCGGGATGACAGAAAAAACACTCGTTCGGGACAACAGAAAAGAACACTCGTTCGGGACAACAGAAAAGAATGCTCGTTCGGGATGAAGGAAATCCCGGCCCTCAGAGGAGGTCCGGGAAGGGGCAGGCGGCCATGGCCAGGGCAATTTCCTCTGCGGAGTGGAATTCTCCCCCGTTCATGCCGGGGCAGCTTCGCGCCGCCTCGTCCCATGCCTCCGGCGAGGCCAGCAGGACGGGCCAGAAAGGGAAGAGGCTGCACTGGAGGGGGCGGACAGGATAGATCCTGCACAGGTTTGTGACGGCGTCATGGAAGACGCACTCGCCCCCGCTCTTTTCCTTCAGGCTGGGGGCCCGCCACTTGCCGGTGACGAAACGATTCCTGAATTCGCCGGCGTCAACGCCGAGAAAGGCGGCCATGGCCGCCTCTTCTTCCGGTGTGAAATAGATTGCCCCCGGCTCTCCACGGCAGCACCGGCCGCATCCGAGGCAGGTAAACCGGAGTCCCTCCTCCCACCACACCTAGGAGGGGCTTCCTTTCTCTTTTTCTTTCCCCTCCAGGTGGGGAACGAGAGATTCGTAGAGCATTTTCCACATGCCCGAACCTCCGCTGCGGCTAAGATATTCCGAGGACATTTCCACTGAGAGGTCTTCCAGGGGGCCGAAGGGCCGGTCCCGGTCCTCCCGGCCGCCGATCTCCCGGGCATTGGATGCCATCTTTTTCCAGATTTCCGCCAGGAGAATGGATTCGAACTGCTGGCAGGCCTCCTTTAGCCTATCGTGTTCTTTTTTTGCCTTTCCTTCGTCGGGCGATCCGGAGGGACGGGACGAGAGGGTCGCCGCCGCAAGGGGATGAAAGAGAGTCACGGCTACATCACCACCAGTTCGCCGTGGAGCGCCCCGGCCTCTTTGACGGCCTGGAGGATGGCGATGACGTCCCTCGGAGAGGCACCCACCGAGTTGAGGGCGTCCACGAGCTCCTTCACGGTGCTTGTGGAATCAAGGGCAATAAGCTGGGCTGCACTTTCCTGGGCCTGCACGTCCGTGCGGGGCTGAACGGCGGTCCTCCCGCCGGAGAAGGGCTGGGGCTGGACCACTTCAGGGCTTTCGGTGACCTGGACGGTGAGGTTGCCGTGAGCGACGGCCACGGAACTGATCCTCACGTTCCCGCCCATGACCACGGTGCCCGTCCGTTCGTTGACTGCCACCCTGGCCGCGCTGTCGGGCCGGAGAGACAGTCCCTCGATCCGGGCAAGGAAGGAGGCAGGGGACACTGCATACTGGGGCGGGACGTTGACGGCCACCCGTCCGGCATCCACAGCAAAGGCCACGGCGCCGAAGGCGCTGTTGATGGCCCGGGCCATCCGGTCGGAGGTGGTGAAGTCGGGGTTCCGCAGCAGGAGGCTGACCTGCCTGCCCATCAGGGTGAAGTCTGTCTGGACGTCCCGCTCGACAATGGCGCCTCCGGGAACGCGCCCCACGGTGACCACGTTCTTTGACACCGATGCTGCAGCGCCGGCGGCGGCGAATCCGCCAACCATGACGGGACCCTGGGCCACGGCGTACACAGCGCCGTCGGCCCCCTTGAGGGGAACCTGGAGCAGGGTGCCCCCCTGGAGGCTCTTGGCGTCACCCATGGTGCTCACGGTGACGTCGATCCTCTGCCCGGGACGGGCGAAGGGGGGAAGATCGGCGGTAATGGTGACCACCGCCACATTTTTGCTCTTCACGGCCTTGTCGTTCAGGGTCACGCCGAACTGGCTCATGAGGTTCCGTATCATCTGGGTCGCCATGGTCCCCTTGTCGCCCGTGCCCTGAAGGCCCATGACGATGCCTACGCCAACGAGCTGGTTCGACCGGACGCCTTCCACGTCGGCAAGGTCCTTTATCCGGACGGTGGGGTGTATTTCCGCTCCTGCGGACATGGAGGCCCCAAGGAGAAGAAGGAGAAGGACTGCAGCGACTCTGCCCGTGAGTTTCATATTCCGCTCCTCCCTAGAAAATGGTCTGCAGGATCTGGGTCAGGATTCCGGGCTTCTGGAGGCGGGTAAGCGCTCCCTTGCCCTTGACGCCGATTTCCGCGTTGGCGATCTTGTCGCTCGATATCTGGTTGTAGCTGTCCACGTCCTGGGGACGGATGACCCCCACCACCTGGAGCTGGAGCGTTTCCTCGTGGGTGGCGATGTCCCTGGTTCCCTCGATGATGAGGTTGCCGTTCGGCAGTATGTCGGTAACCAGGCAGGTGATCTGGGTCTGGGCGGTATGGGTCCGTTCCGTGGATCCGTCGCCCTTCATGTTGCTTTTCGAGCTGAAGCCGAAGGCCTTGATGAAGTCGAAGATCCCCACGCCGTCCGCCACGTTGCTGTCGTTCGACTTGGAGACGTCGGTCTTTCCCTGGTCCTTTGTCCTCGTTCTCTCGTTCACCACTACGGTGACGATGTCCCCCACGCTGGTGGGACGCCTGTCGGCCACCCAGTTCGACCTGTCGTCCCACAGGGAACGGGCCTGGGCCTGAAAGGGCGTTGCCCCGAACAAAAGAAGCAGCGCTGCTGCCGCAAGGATTATTTTTTTCACTCTGATTGCACCTCCGCACGTCCCGGCGCTACTGCCACCGCCTGGATGACCTTTCTGCTCTGCAGGTTCCGTACGCGGATGGACTCTCCTTCGCACCCGGCGTCGAGAGCCTCTCCCCGGACTTCTATGCGGAATCCCGCTTTCCTGACGGAGATGATGACGGGATCCCCTCTTTGAATTATCGGCGCGGAAGAGAATAAGTTGAGGGCTATGGGCTCACCGGCGGAAAGATTCCTCCGGGCCACTGTGCCGAGGACATCCTCCACCGCCGACGCCAGGGGCGTCGAGCGGAGAATCCTCACGGACTGGACCGTCACGTCGTCCCTGTCCAGGACCTTTCCCCGCTCCACCGGTCGGGCCGCCACCACGGCAGGACGGCTCCAGGAGAGCCTCACCGCAAGGGACCGTTCGGACCCGGTGCCGTCGTCGTATTTCAGCGTGACCGATCCCGTTCCCGGAGCGATGGAAAGAGGACCGACGGGCTTTCCGGGAGGGATGTCTCCGAGAGGCTCCGCTTCCACCTGCCATTCCCATCCTGAAAGCCGTTTGATGACCGCGGAAAGAGACTCGTCAAGGGAGACCGCCACTTCCGGCGGCATGATGAGCTTGAGCCGGATGCCTCCGATCCCCTGTTCCGATATGGCGACAAGGAGGGCATCCCGGGTGAGGATTCCGTTCGGTGGAACGGAAAGCCTCACGGCCCCCGCTTTCCGGACAAGTTCCGGCTCACCGGTGAGAAGGGCCGCTTCGGAGAGGGGGAAGGGATCCGACGTTACGACCGGGGTTGCCCCCATTTCAAGGACAAGGTCGGCGGCAAGGACGGGAACTTCAGTGAAGAGGATCAGGAAGGCGGCCAGGAGAGGAAAAAAAAGGCGGGACCGAAATGCATCCCGCTGTCGTTTTCTTTTTCCGTTCACGGCGGCGCTTACCTCTTCAGCCCGTTGGCGATGCGGAGCAGTTCGTCCGCCGTCTGAACACCCTTTGAGTTTGCCTCGTAGGCCCTCTGGGCTATGATGAGGGAGACCATTTCGTCCACCACCTGGACGTTGGACATTTCGAGGACTCCCTGGTGAAGCTGGCCGAGACCTTCTTCCCCGGGAAGTCCCGCGATGGGAGCTCCGCTGGCGGGCGTCTCGACGAAGAGGTTCTTCCCCATCGCCCTGAGGCCTCCGGGATTGACGAACCGGACAAGTTCGATCTGGCCCACTTCCTCCGCCTCCTCCTGGCCCGCGATGCTGACCGTGACGAGGCCTTCGGGGCTGACCATGATCTCCGTGGCGTCCTCGGGGATGACAAGGGCCGGCTCGAGGAGAAGACCGTCCTCGTTGACCACCTGGCCGTCGGAATCCACGTTCCAGTTGCCCGCCCTGGTGAAGGCTATTTCGCCGTTGGGGAGGAGGACCTGGTAAAATCCGTCTCCCTCGATGGCGATGTCGAGGGGCTGTTCGGTTACCTGGAGGTTGCCCTGGCCCATGAAGCGGGAGGTTCCCACAACACGGGTTCCAAGGCCGACCTGCACGCCGTTGGGTACCATGGAGGCCGGTTCCACGGGTGCGCCTGGTTCCCGGTTGATCTGGTACAGAAGATCGGCGAAATCCGCCCGTTTTCTTTTGAATCCGGCGGTGTTCACGTTGGCGAGGTTGTTGGTCGTGACGTCCAGGTTGGTCTGCTGGGCGATCATTCCGCTTGCGCTTGTCCACAGGGCTCTGAGCATATTTTTCTCCCTCCCGCTAGCTGGTCCTGCCGAAGGACGTGATCAGCTTGCCTGTCAGTTCGTCATGGGTCATGAGGGTCTTTGACGACGCCTCGTAGGCCCGCTGGGCTTCCACCATCCGCACCATTTCCTCCACCACGTTGACGTTGGACATCTCCAGCGCACCGGGTTCAAGGGTTATCTGCTCCGGCTCGAGGGCTGCGGGAGCCCCGGAATTCTCCGTGGCCTCGAGGGTCGTCCTGCCCGCCTGCCGGAGGTAGGTGGGATTGGGAAAGGTCACCACCTGGAGCACGTCGACCGCTTCTCCATCGGCGATGATCTGGCCGCCTCCGCCGATGGCCACCCGGGCGGCGTCTCCGAACTCCACCGGGCCCCCGTCGCCCAGAACCAGGAGGCCGTCATGGGTGACGAGCTGCCCCTCGGGGCTCCGCTGAAAATGGCCCGACCTGGTATAGAAGATGTTTCCGGCGCCGTCCTGGACGGTAAAGTAGCCTTCGCCGACGATCGCCGCGTCGAGGGGGGCATCGGTCACCTGGAGGGCCCCCTCCTCGGTGCTCATGTAAGTTTCGGACATGACGTTCGCGAGGCTGAGGTCGCCGATGAGGAACTTTCCCCTGAAGCCGAGCTGGAAGGGGGCGGACACGAGCTTGATGGATCCGTCTTCGGAAGGTTTTTCCACACGGTCCATGAGCACTTCGGGGAAGGACTTGTTGACGGGGATGCGCTTCCGGAATCCCGATGAGCTGACGTTTGCCAGGTTGTTGGCCGTCACGTCGTGCATGGTTTCCTGCACGATCATGGCTGAAGCGGCCGCGTAAAGGCCTCGGTGCATGAAATTCCCTCCCGGTGGGCTCTGCGGAGGCGGGGGCCGCCGATCCTTCCGGATCAATCCGTCCCCGCCCGACCGCCGGGGATCAGAATTTCCGTCGTCTGCCCTTTCTTTTGTTGACGAGAATGCCGCTCCTTCCCAGGGCCTGGAGCTTGTCGATCTCGGCAAGGGCCTTGCCCGTGCCGAGGGCGACGCATTCCATGGGATCGTCCGCCGTGAAGCAGTTGATGCCCGTGTGCCTGGTGATGAGCTCGGGGAGGCCTCTCAGCAGCGAACCGCCGCCCGTGAGGACGATTCCCCTGTCTATTATATCGGCGGAGA
Organism: Synergistaceae bacterium; assembly: GCA_018436595.1. GTDB lineage: Bacteria > Synergistota > Synergistia > Synergistales > Aminobacteriaceae > Aminivibrio. The sequence continues at coordinate 63,225 of JAHDLC010000034.1, forward strand.
GTTCCGGCGGCGTTAGCTCCAGAACATTCCGAACTCCATCGATCAATGACTGGACCATCTCGCCGATGGCCATGGAGACGCTGGCGCTGGAGACCTCGATCTGCCTGGGAAGGCCCTGGACAAGGTCCCGCCCCTTGAGAACCATCAATGTCTCCTCTTCTTCCTGGAGGCAGGTTCCGATCATGATCTTGAGGTTTTCCGCGGTCTGTTCGCCGATGGCGAGGCTGTACTGCTTCCGAAGGTAGCGCATGATGCCTTCGTCGAAACGGTCGCCCCCGATGCGGAGGGACTTGGACACCACGATGCCCCCGAGGGATATGACGGCGATGTCTGTGGTGCCGCCGCCGATATCCACCACCATTTTGCCCCGGGGCTCTTCCACGTTGAGATTTGCCCCTATAGCGGCTGCCATGGGCTCTTCGATGAGGTAGGCTTCCTTGGCTCCCACTTCCACGGCGGCCTCGAGGACCGCCCGGCGCTCAACGTCGGTGGCTCCTGACGGGACGCAGATCATGACCCGGTTGCGGAAGAAGCGGCTGAAGCCCCGCTGGACCCGGCGCATGAAGTGGTGCAGCATGGCTTCCGTCATGGTATAGTCTGCGATGACGCCGTCCCGCAGCGGGCGCACCGATGTAATGCTTCCCGGTGTACGGCCCACCATGTTCTTGGCCTCGTAGCCCACGGCGAGAATTTTTCCGGTATCAAGGTCCACGGCCACCACGGAGGGTTCCCTCAGGACGATACCCTTGTTTTTCACATAAATTAGTACGGTTGCTGTTCCAAGGTCTATTCCAATATCCGTTCCAAACACGGCGTCTTCCTCCTTTGGACGACGAAAAGCATGTTTCGGGGGTTCCCCACGTCTCCCCTTTCCGGCCATGAATCTCCGGATTTTCAAACGACTGGTCTATTCTACCCTGTACGGGCCGAATGGGGTACCCTCCCCATAGCCCACTTTCCACAAGTACAAACCCTCGGCGGGAGCGGTCATGGCCGAGTGCTCCCTTGCCTGCCCCCCGAGAAGGGACTTCAGCCATTCTACTGATTTTTTCCCCCGCCCGACGGCGTTCAGGTTTCCCGCCATGATGCGGACCATATTGGTGAGAAAGGCGTTCCCCCTGACGGTGAATACGGCGAGGCTTCCCTTTCTCCTGACGGAAGCGCGGTGGATGGTCCGGACAGTCCGGTCCGGGCATTCCGCCGTTTTGCAGAACGCCCGGAAGTCATGGTCGCCCTCGAAAAGGGCGCAGGCCCGCCGTACTTCCTCGAAATCCCACCGGAAGCGGTTCCACCAGACACGGCCGTGGAGAAAGGGAGGAAGGGCGTTTCCGTGCCAGATGAAGAACCGGTATTCTCGCCAGAGGGCGTGGCGCCGGGCGTCGAACCCCGGCAGGACCCTGGCCGTCTCGAGGACGGATATGTCGGGGGGCAGGCGGAAGTTGGCCGCCAGAACGAGCTTGTCGGGGCGCCACTGCTTCTCCAGTTCGAAGGAGATCACCTGCCCGCAGGCATGGACCCCGGCGTCGGTCCGGCCTGCGGCGGTGACGGTGACGGGTTTTCCCTCGAGGGCGGCCAGGCTTTCCTCTATTTTTTCCTGGACGCCCGTGCCCATGGCCTGCCGCTGCCATCCGGAATAGGCCGTTCCCATGTAGCCGACCCGGGCTGCGTATCGCATCAGGCGAGGCTCCGGTCGATGGTGACGAGAAGAATGACCACGGCGGGGACCAGGAGAAGGGCCGCCGTATCGGTCCCCTTCCATGCGAGGGGGGACATGCGGGTCCTGCCCGCTCCGCCCCGGTAACACCGGGCTTCCATGGCCACGGCGAGGTCTTCCGCCCGCTGGAAGACGATGACGAAGAGCGGTATGAGCACCGGGAGAAAGGCCTTCAGCCGCTTCCACAGGCCGCCCCGGTCAAAGGAGGCGCCCCGGGCGAGCTGGGCTTTCATGATGCGGTCCGTTTCGTCAAGAAGGGTCGGGATGAACCGGAGAGCGATGGTCATCATCATGGCCAGTTCATGGGCGGGAAAGCCGAACCGGGTGAAGGGGGAAAAGAGCCGTTCCAGCCCGTCGGCCAGTTCCATGGGCCTGGTGGTCAGGGTGAGAAAGGAGGCGAACAGTACAAGGAACAGGAGGCGGAGTCCCATGTAGACTGCAAGTACAAGTCCCTCCCGGGATATGGTGACGATGCCGAGGGAGAGAAGCGGTGTCCCAGAAGTAAAGAAAATATGAATCGAGGCGGTGAAAAGCACCAGGATAAGGACGGGTTTCGCCGACCGCAGGACGAGCCTGAAGGGAAGCCGGGCGGCGGCGGTCAGGCACGCGAGAAGGACACCCCATACAGAAAAGACGGCGGGATGTTTCGCGAGAAAAACGCCGGTCAGCAGGACGAGGACGGCAATGATTTTGCACCGGGGGTCGAGTCGGTGCACCGGTGATTCCGAGGGAACGTACTGGCCGAAGGTAAGATGGTTGAAGAATTTCATTTCTGACTCCCGAAGAGGGCGGATTTGATTTCTTTCCAGTCCCAGGTGAGGGGAACATCTTTTCCCCGTTCCCGGAGGGCGGCGGACAGGGCGGCAATCTCGGGAAGCTGCAGTCCCGGCACGGGATGGGACCTGAGATGATCCAGCACCGCGGCAGGGGTGTCGCAGACGGTCCGGCGGCCCCCGTCCAGGACGAGGATGCGGTCGCTCATCTGGAGAGCGATGTCAAGGTCGTGGGTGACCAGCAGGATGCCCATTCCCTCCTTCCGGAGGCCGGACAGCAGGCGGGTGAGTTCCTTCCGGGAAAAGGAGTCGAGGCCAGCGGTGGGCTCGTCGAGAACGAGGTAGTCAGGCAGGGAGGACAGGACGGAAGCGATGGCGGCCTTCCGCTTTTCTCCCCCTGAAAGGTGGAAGGGGCTTCTTCCGAGGCATCCCTCGTCAAGTCCCACCTGGGCGGCGGCGGCGGCGACCCGCCCCGGAATGTCCTGCTCGGGAACGCCCCAGTTCCGGGGAGCGAAGGCGAGTTCGTCACTGACCGTTTCAGCGAAGAGCTGCTGTTCGGGGTACTGGAACACCAGGCCGACCTTCCGGCGGATGTCCCGGAGGCTCGGGCTTTTTTCCTTTACTTCCAGGCCGTCGATGAAAATCTCCCCCTCCATGGGAAGGAGAATCCCGTTGAGGTGCTGGGCGAGGGTCGACTTGCCGCTTCCCGTATGGCCCACCACGGAGAACCATGTTCCTGCGGGAAACTTGAAGGAGATGTCCCGGAGAGCGTGGGTTTCAAGGGGGGTTCCCGGGTGGTAGGTATGGCCCAGGCCCGAAACGATTATTGACATAGCGCGTCGGCCATGGCCGCCACCGTCGGCACGGGGGGCACGGAACGCCCCTCCGCCCTGAGGTCACGCCAGAAGGACACAAGAGGGGGTATGTCGAGCCCCCACTCTTTGAAGGGAAGGTCGGAGAGAAAAAGGGCGGAAACGGTTCCCTCCCATGCAATCTCTCCCCTGTGAAGGATAATCGCCCGATCGCAGGAAAGAATCTCCTCCAGCCGGTGGGTGATGGAGACGATGGTCTTGCCGGAGGCGTGAAGGTTCCGGAGTACCCGGAGGAGTTCCGCCCGGCCGGCGGGGTCGAGCATGGCCGTGGGTTCGTCGAGGACGAGGCACGGGGTATCCATGGCGAGGGCCCCTGCCACGGCGAGGCGCTGTTTTTCTCCTCCCGAGAGGGTGTAGGTGGGTTTTTTTCTTTTTTCGAGCAGTCCGGCCACGGCAAGGGCAACCTCCACCCGCTGGACGATTTCATCCGGGGGGACGCCCTGGTTTTCCGGTCCGAAGGCCGCGTCTTCCTCCACCACGGTTCCGACTATCTGGTTCTCGGGGTTCTGAAAGACCATGGCGACGGTGCTCCGTATAGGGAAGACGTTTTTCTCATCCCGGGTGGAAAGGCCATACACAAGACAATCGCCCTGCGAGGGTACCAGCAGGGCGTTCAGGTGCTTTGCAAGGGTTGATTTGCCTGATCCGTTGCTTCCGAGAAGCGCCACCCACTCCCCCTCGTATATGGAAAGCGTCACGTTCCGCAGGGCGGGGCTGGCGCAGCCGGAGCCGCCGGCCGCTCCTCCGGGATAGACGAAAGTCACATCCCGGAGTTCGCATACCGTTTTTCGGGGCATAATCAGTCGACCAGGGCTATGACCGCCATGGGGGAGCCGTCTCCGTGACGGTTCCCTGTCTTGATGATGCGGGTATATCCGCCCGGACGGCTTGCATACCGCTTCGCAAGGTCTTCGAAAAGCTTGATGGCGGCTTCCTTGTGGGCCATCTTGGATCGGACGATGCGCCGGTCGTGGATGGTGCCGCCCTTGGCCCGGGTGATGAGCCGCTCGGCGTACCGGCGGAGCTCCTTGGCCCGGGTGACGGTGGTGGTGATGCTTTCTTCAAGGAAAAGGCTGGCCGCCATGTTGGACAGCATGGCCTTTCTGTGGCTGCCATACCGGCCGAGCGTCCGGCTATCCATACGATGTCTCATGGAAATTAATCCTCCTTAGTTGACTTTGTTTCGCCCTTTTCGCTCGAGATGACGGCTCCGAGCTTTTCCATTTTCTCTTCGATCTCCCGGAGGGAAATCTTGCCGAGGTTGCGGATCTTCAGCAGGTCTTCCCTGGTTTTGCTCATGAGGTCGCCTATGGTGTGGATTCCGCCCCTGAGCAGGCAGTTTTCGCTGCGGATGGAGAGTTCGAGATCACGGACGGGACGGGCGAGGTAATCATCCTCTTCGCCGGACCGTTCCGCGGCCGCCTCGGCACCGCCGTGGGAAACCGGCGTGTCCTGTTCGGCCCTTTCGTCGGGGTGTTTCTTCTCCATGTCCTCCACGAAGTTCGAGAAGTATCCTCTCAGGATCTTCGAGGCTTCGCACACGGTGGACTCCGGCGAATGGACGCCGTTGGTCCAGACCTGGAGCACGAGCCGCTCGTAGTCAGTCCGCTGGCCGACCCGGGCTGCCTCCACATCGTAATTCACCTTCAGGACGGGCGAAAAGATGGCGTCAACCATGAGGGCGTCCACGGGAAGGTAGGGGGGGCGGGGCCGTTCCATTGAAGCGTACCCCACGCCCTGTTCAACGTAGATCTGCATGGAAAGCCTGCCGCCTTCCTCCATGGTGCAGATGGGTGCGTCAGGCCTGACGAATTCCACTTCGCTGTCGGGCTGGATGTCGGCGGCCGTCACGGTGCCCGCGCCTTCCGCTTCCAGGTGGAGAACCCGTACTTCACTGCTGAAGGAGCGCACCGGGACATGCTTAAGGTTCAGCAGGATCTCGATGACATCTTCCCGGACTCCGGGGATGGTGCTGAACTCATGGAGCACGCCGTCTATGCGGACGGACGATATGGCCGCACCCCTGATCGAGGAAAGGAGAACCCTGCGGAGCGAATTGCCAAGGGTAGCTCCATATCCACGCTCAAGGGGTTCAATATGAACCTTCGCGAAGGTGGCAGTGCTTTCCTCGATTCGGATTTCAGGCCGCATATGTTCCAAGGTTTCCAACACCTTTCACGCCATTATCTGGCATAAAACTCGACGACGAGCTGTTCGGTCACGGGCGCATCAATCTGGTCACGGGCGGGAAGGGCGATGACTTTTCCTTCGATCTTTTCGGCGTTGACCTCGAGCCACTGGGGCACGGTACGTGCGGCGGCGACTTCCGCGTTTTCTTTCAGAAGGGCCGTTTCCCTGCTCTTCTCCGTGGCGGCGACCACGTCACCGGCGCTGACCATGAAGCTGGGGATGTCCACCCTTTTGCCGTTCACGAGGAAGTGACCGTGAAGGACGAGCTGCCTGGCCTGCTTTCTGCTGGTGGCAAACCCGAGACGGTAGACCACGTTGTCAAGCCTGCGCTCAAGAAGCTGCAGGAAGTTGTGGCCCGTCTGTCCGGTCATCTTGTTCGCGATTTCGAAAATCCTGTGGAACTGAGCTTCATGCATGCCGTAGAAACGGCGGAGCTTCTGCTTCTCCCGGAGACGGATTCCGTATTCGCTGATCTTCGTCCGGGGACGTCCCTTTTTCATTTTCGCGTTGGCTCCGGCTTCGCTTTTCGTGATGGCGCATTTCGCTGAATAGCAACGGTCGCCCTTCAGGAAGAGCTTGGTTCCCTCAGCCTTGCACTGACGGCACGAAGGCCCTATATATCTGCTCATAAGAAATACATTCCCTCCTTGACTGACCTTTTCCTACACTCTGCGCCGCTTCGGAGGACGGCAGCCGTTGTGAGGAATGGGGGTGGTGTCCCGTATCATGTTCACCTGCAGCCCTGCGGCCTGGAGCGACCTGATGGCGGACTCGCGGCCGGGGCCGGGGCCCTTCACGACCACGTCGATTTCCTGGACGCCGTGTTCCTGGACCGCCTTGGCGACCTGGGTCGCGGCGATCTGGGCGGCGAAGGGGGTGGACTTTCTCGTTCCCTTGAAGCCCACGTTCCCGCCGGAAGCCCATGCGAGGATGTTGCCGCCCTTGTCGCTCACGCAGACGATGGTGTTGTTGAACGTCGAGTAGATGTGAGCGACACCGTAGCTGATATTCTTTCTTTCCTTGCGTTTCCCTTTACGGACCGTACGCTTGGCCACTTAATCCAGCCTCCTTGTTTTTCCTGGGTTCAGAAGGCTACTTCGTAGCCATCTTCTTGCCCGCGACAGTGCGCCGGGGTCCCTTGCGGGTGCGGGCATTGGTCTTGGTCTTCTGTCCGCGGACGGGAAGACCGAGCTTGTGACGCTGGCCCCTGTAGCAGCCTATGTCCATAAGCCGCTTGATGTTCATGGACACTTCCCTGCGAAGGTCGCCTTCCACCTTGTGGTGATCTTCGATCTCCCTGCGGAGCTTCTGGGTCTCCTCCTCGGTGAGATCCTTCACCCTGGTGTCGGGGTTGACCCCCGTGACCTGGAGAATCTTCCTGGAAGTGGGAAGTCCTATTCCGAAAATATACGTCAACGCAATTTCCACACGCTTGTCTCTGGGTATGTCTACTCCGGCGATTCGGGCCATAGCCAGCCTTACCTCCTTGCACCCTGTCTCTGCTTATGGCGCGGATTTCTGCTGCAGATAATCCGCACGACACCCTTGCGCCGGATGACCCGGCAGAACTCGCACATCGGTTTGACCGAAGGTTTCACTTTCATCCATTCCACGCTCCTCTGGCAAAGAACTTGAAAACAGATGCCCGCACCCGGGCTTCTGTAAATACCGCATTTTCTCCAAGCGTTAAATTATACAGCAGTATCGGTCAGAAGAAAACACTTTTCCGTCGCTGACGGTTCATCTTTTTTGAAAAACGCTCCCGGTACAGTCTGCTCCGTGCTTCCCTTATTTGTATCTATAGATTATCCGGCCCCGTGCCAAGTCGTAGGGGGATATCTCCACCAGGACCTTGTCGCCCGGCAGAATGCGGATGAAATGAAGCCGCATTTTCCCGGAAACATGGGCGAGAATCCTGTGCCCGTTGTCGAGTTCCACCCGGAACATGGCATTTGGGAGAGGTTCTATCACTTTCCCCCGTACTTCTATCACGTCGTCTTTGTTGGACATGCGGTTTCTTCATCCTCCCTGCTGTTCATTTCGATAAAGGCCCGACAGTAGAGCCTGAAATCTTCCTGCGTCCATTCTTCCTTCCGACAGGATACTGTGCGCTATTTCGTCAAGATACCATCCCGTGCGCTGCAGGTGGATCGTGTTTTTTGGCTTGGGTTTCGCGGGCGTGTATTTCCGCCCGTCCGCGAGGTATACCCTTCGCCCGTCTTCCGAAACGCCTACGATCACATACCATCTGCCGGCATCTTTTCCTTTACGGGATCGAACAACTTGACCGATTCTGCACAGGCTGTCGTCGGGAAGCTCATTCAGGCCCATGTCCACGGAGTAAGAATCTCCGGCTCTCCATCGCGGATGAGAACCGACTTTTCGAAATGAGCGGCATCGGAGCCGTCCACCGTCATGACCACCCACTGGTCACGGCCGACCTCGACTTCTTCGGCGCCGGCCATCACCATTGGCTCGATGGCCAAAGTCATTCCCGCTTTGAGTGTAATTCCCCGTCCCGGACGCCCGTAGTTCGGGATCTGGGGCGGTTCGTGCAGATGAGCGCCGATGCCGTGCCCCGAGTAGTCCCTCACAAGGCCGAAGGCGTGGGGAGCGATAAAGCTCTCGACGGCATGGCCCAGGTCTCCCAGGGTATTGCCCGGCTTCGCCATGGAAATTGCCTTCTCCAGGCTCCCCCGGGTGACATCCAGAAGCTTCCGGCGCACGCCGTTCACCATCCCGACGGGGTAGGTGCAGGCCGCGTCACCATAGTATCCCGAATAACAGGCACCAACGTCAATGCTGATGATGTCGCCTTCTTCAAGATACCGGGCGCTGCTCGGAATGCCGTGGACGATTTCCTTGTTGATGGAAGCGCACACGGCTCCCGGAAAGGGCGTGGGAATGCCGGGAACCCGGTATCCCTTGAAAGCGGGGGTCGCCCCGGCCTTCCGGATGATGTCCTCGGCCGCCCGGTCGATCTCGGCGGTGGTCACTCCGGGGCGAACAATCCCGCCGATCATGTCAAGCACATCGGCTACGATCTTTCCCGCTTTCCGCATGTACACCAGTTCGTTTTCTTTTTTCAGTGTTATCATTCCGTACCGCCGACTGCCGTCTCGAGTTCCTCGAGCAGTGAATGTCCGTGCCGCGCCGAGGGCAGCCTTACGAACTTGTGCTTTCCTTCGTAATAGGATATCACCGGCGCGGTCTGGTCATAAAATACCCTCAGCCGTTTGCGGATGACATCTTCCCTGTCGTCATCCCGCTGGTAGAGTTCTCCGCCGCATTTTTCGCAAAGGTCTCCCTTCGCCGAGGGCTTGAACTCCACGTTGTAGATCGCTCCGCAGGAGCGGCAGGTCCTCCGCCCCGAGAGGCGCTTGACCACCGTTTCTTCGTCGACATCGAGGAGCACCACTTTGTCGAGGCTGAGGTGCAACTCTTCAAGGATCTTCTCCAGGGCTTTCGCCTGGGGAACCGTCCGGGGAAAACCATCGAGGATGAAACCCTTTTCGCAGTCGGGCTCCCGAAGCCGATCCTCCATCATCGCAATGACGATGTCGTCAGGCACGAGCTTGCCCGCATCCATGTAGGACCGTGCCTTCAGGCCCAGCGGAGTATTGTTTTTCACGTTTTCGCGAAAAATATCTCCGGTGGAAATATGCGCTACAGGGTATTTCTTGTCGATTTCCGCCGCTAGCGTCCCTTTGCCTGCCCCGGGTGAACCAAGAAGAATTATGCGCATTGTCCTTCTCCTTAAAAGCGAAGTAGTCCGCCGGCCTTGTCCTTACGCTTGAGTATCCCCTCGTAATGCCGCATAAGAAGCTGTCCCTCGATCTGGTGGACCGTGTCGAGAGCCACGCCGACGACGATGAGAACCGCTGTTCCGCCGAAGTAGAAGCTGGTGATCCCCATGAACTGGGTCATGAGGTTCGGAACAAGGGCGACCCCTGCGAGGAACACAGCGCCGCCCAGGGTGATCCGGCTCATCACTTTCTCGATGAAATCCGATGTGGGTTTGCCAGGCCGGATTCCGAGAATGAAGCCTCCGTACTTCTTCATGTTGTTCGCCACGTCTGACGGGTTGAAGACCACGGCAGTGTAGAAGTAGCTGAAGAAGACGATGAGCGCCACGTAGAAAACGGTGTAGAAAATGCTGTCCGGCGCGAAAATGCGCTGGAAGAACAGGCCTATGTCACCGGTGAAAAACTTTGCCACCGAATAGGGGAACAGGAGCACCGATGAGGCGAAGATGATGGGGATGACTCCGGCCTGGTTGACCTTCAGGGGTATGAAGGTGCTCTGTCCGCCGTAGACCTTGTTGCCTACCACCCTTTTGGCGTACTGCACGGGGAGCCGTCTCTGCCCCTCCTGCAGCATGATGCATCCCGCTATGACGCCCACCATGAGCATAAGGGCGAGCAGCAGGACGAGGGCGTTCATTTCGCCGAGCTTGAGCATGTTCCAGCTCTGGATGATGGCCTCGGGAACCCTGGCGACGATACCGGCGAAGATGAGCAGGGAAATGCCGTTGCCGATGCCGTGGTCCGAGATTTCCTCACCGAGCCACATGACGGCGATGGATCCCGCCGTGACGGTGCTCACGACAACCACTCCGTCGAAGAAGTGACCGCTGAATATACCGAGACCTCGAAGCCAGAAGGTCATGCCCACCGCCTGCACAAGGGCGAAGAGGACTGCGGCGTACCGGGTCCACTGGACGATCTTCTTCCGGCCGTCCTCCCCTTCCTTCTGCATCTTCTCAAGGGCGGGGAAAATGACCACAAGCAGCTGCATGACGATGCTGGCGTTGATGTACGGGGCGACGCCGAGTGCGAATATACTGAACCGCCTCAGCGCGCCGCCCGCGAAAATGTCGAGGAATCCAAGAACTCCCCCGCCGTCGAACAGGCGGGACATGGCCTCAGCGTCGATCCCGGGCGTCGGGACGTGGGCCCCCAGGCGGAAAATGAACAGCACCCCGAGGGAGAAGAGGATTCTTCTTTTCAGGTCAGGCAGTCTGAAGGCATCCCGGAAGGAATCGATCACTTAGATCACCTCGGCCTTCCCACCCGCTGCTTCGATCTTCGCTTTTGCCTGGGCGCTGAACGCCTGGGCCTGCACAGTGAGCGCCTTGTCGATGTCGCCCGAGGCGAGAACCTTCACGGGGACATTGTCCTTCTGGACGAGGCGCGCTGCATACATTTCGGAGAAGCCTACCGTCGCCCCCGCTTCAAATCTGGAGGCAAGGGATTCCACGTTGACGATCTGGAATTCCTTGGCGAATCTCGCGTTGTTGAAACCCTTCTTGGGAATCCGGCGCATCATGGGCATCTGGCCGCCTTCGAAGCCCGGCCGCACTCCGCCGCCGCTCCTGGCTTTCTGTCCCTTGTGACCTTTTCCCGCAGTCTTTCCCGTTCCGCTTCCGATGCCCTGCCCGAGCCGTTTGCCTTTTCTCTTGGCTCCGGGGGCGGGGCGAAGTTCATGCAAGCTCATGGAGTGTCCCCCCTAATTCTCCACGGCAACACATTCCACCAGGTGGCTGACCTTGTTGACCATGCCGCGGATCTGGGGGGTGTCGTCGTGTTCTACTGTCTGGTTGAGTTTGGTAAGGCCAAGGGCACGGACTGTCCGCTTCTGGACCTCGGGCCTGCCGATGGAGCTCCTCTTCCAAGTGATACGAAGCTTTGCCATGAGAATGCCTCCTACTCAGCAGCGGCTTCAGGGCTTTTCTTGCCCCTGAGCCGGAGAATCTCGTCGGGAGTCCTCATCTCCTCAAGAGCCTGGACGGTCGCCCAGGCTACGTTGATGGGGTTGGACGTCCTGCCGATGACCTTGGCCACTACGTCCTTCACTCCCCCGAGCTCCATGATGGCACGGACCACTCCGCCGGCGATAACTCCCGTTCCGGGAACGGCAGGCTTGAGAAGAACGGAAGCCGCGCCGAAAACGCCGTTTACGGGGTGGGGAATGGTGTTCCCGATCCTCTTCAGTTCCACGAGGCTCTTTCCGGCCTTGTCAATGCCCTTGCGGACAGCTTCGGAAATTTCCTTCGCCTTGCCCATGCCGACACCGACGTACCGGTCGCCGTCGCCTACTACGACGAGGACGCTGAACTTGAAGCGCTTTCCGCCCTTGACAACCTTGCTGACCCGGTTGATGGCGACGACGCGCTCGGTAAGTTCCATCCCCTTGGCATCTATCTTTTTCCTGATCATCCTCTGCGCCTCCCCTTAGAACTTCAGGCCGGCTTCGCGGGCGGCTTCCGCCAGGGCCTTGACCTTGCCATGGAACATGTGTCCGCCCCTGTCGAAGACCACCGACGTGATGCCCTTGGCGAGAGCACGTTCAGCAGCGACTTTGCCCACCGCCTTGGCGGCTTCCATGTTGCACGTACCGGCCAGGACGCTCTTGACGGACGGCTCCACCGTGGAAGCCGCCGCGAGGGTATGCCCGGCTTCATCATCGATGAACTGGACGTAGATGTGGGACAGACTGTGGAAAACAGCCATCCTGGGCTTGGCGGCGGTGCCGGACACCTGTTTGCGAAGCCTGGCGTGACGAATTTCGCGCATGACGCTTCTGCTTTTGATCTTCATGTCAATTCACCTCAAATTACTTGGCGCCGGTCTTTCCGGCCTTGCGGATAATCCGCTCGCCGGCGTACCGTATTCCCTTGCCCTGGTAAGGTTCGGGAGAGCGGAACCCGCGAATGATCGCCGCTACCTGGCCCACCGCCTGCTTGTCGATCCCCGCCACAGAAAGTTTCGTGGGACCGTCGAGGGCGATTTCAATCCCCGCGGGAGCTTCAAACTCCACGGGGTTGGAATAGCCGAGGTTCAGAACGAGCTTTTTCCCCTGCATCTGGGCGCGGTATCCCACGCCGACGATTTCGAGGTCTTTTTTGAAGCCGGTGGTTACACCGGTGACCATGTTGGCGATGAGAGCCCTCATCATGCCGTGAAACGACTTGGTCTGCTTCTGCTCGTTCTGCCTGGAGACGACGATGTGCCCGTCCTCAACGGCGATGTCGATTCCCGGAACGGTGGGAGTCGAAAGTTTTCCCTTGGGGCCCTGGACGGTCACAGCGCCGTCCTTGACGGCAATGCTCACGCCGGAGCCGAGGGGAATGATTTTTCGTCCGATTCGAGACATCTAGCGCACCCCCACTTTACCAGACATAGCAGAGAACTTCGCCGCCCAGGCCGAGCTGCGTCGCTTCCGTGTCCGTCTTGAGGCCCTTGGAGGTGGAGATGACCGCTATTCCAAGCCCTCCCATGACCTTGGGAAGGTCGGCATGGCCGACGTAAATTCTTCTGCCGGGCTTGCTGATCCTGCGAAGCCCCTGAATGACCCGCTCCCTGTTGGGACCGTAGGAGAGGAAAAGCCTGATGGAGCTGTAAGGCTTCTTCGGGTCGCTGACAACCTTGAAATTCTTGATGTAGCCCGCTTCCTTGAGAATGCGGGCGATTTCCATCTTGATTTTGCTTGAAGGCACATCGACGCTCTCATGGAAAACCATGTTCGCGTTCCGTATGCGCGCAAGCATATCCGCTATCGGATCGGTGACGTACATTCCTCGTAACCCCCTTCAGTCCACTCTGCTACCAGCTAGACTTCACTACGCCGGGGATTTTTCCCTCGCGAGCGAGCTTTCTGAAGCAGCAACGGCACATGTTGAATCGTCTCATGTATCCGTGAACACGGCCGCAGAGCGGGCACCTGTTATACTTTCTCACCGCGAACTTCGGGGGCTGCGTCGTCTTGTACTTTATTGCCTTTCTTGCCATCTCGAAAATCCCCCTTTCCTACCGGTTGAAGGGCATTCCCAGCTCGCGGAGCAGAGCATGGGCTTCCTCATCCGTTTTCGCGGACGTTACGATCGACACGTTCATTCCGCGCGGGCGGATGACCTTGTCATAGTTGATCTCCGGGAAAATGAGCTGCTCCCGGAGGCCGAGGTTGTAGTTGCCCCTTCCGTCGAATCCCCGCCGCGTTACTCCCTGGAAGTCCTTGATGCTGGGAAGGGCGAGGGAAACAAGCCTGTCGAGGAATTCCCACATGCGGGCTCCCCGGAGGGTGACGGTGCAGGCGACAGGCATTCCCTGGCGGACCTTGAAGCCTGCCACGGACTTTTTCGCCCTCTTGAGGAGGGGACGCTGCCCTGTGATGGCCGTAAGCTCGGCCATGGAGACATCCATGTACTTGATGTCAACTTTTGCTTCGCCCGCTCCGATGTTCACCACGATCTTCTTCAGGCGGGGGATCTCCATGACGTTCTTGTAGCCGAATTCTTTCGCAAGGTTTCCTGCGACTTCGTTTTTATATTTCTCGAGAAAACGAGGGGTCATGGCGCACTCTCCTCCTTACACCTGGTCCACGATTTCGCCGCATGCCTTGCACAGACGGACCTTTTTTCCGCTGTCGAGGTAGCCGCGGCCTACGCGGGTAGCAGCGCCGCAAGAGGGGCACACGAGCATGACCTTGCTGGCGTAGATCGGCCCTTCCTGTTTCACAATGCCGGACTGGGGGTTCTTCTGGGAGGGCTTCACATGCTTCGTCGCCATGTTCACGCCCTCGATCACCAGGAGATCCCGGTCGGGGATCGAACGAAGGACCTTGCCTTCTTTCCCCTTGTCTTTTCCGGAGATGACCCGGACCCGGTCACCTTTTTTCAGTCTCATCTTGCCCATAGTCCATTGTCCTCCGTTACACAACTTCAGGGGCGAGGGAGAGGATGCGCATGTACTTCTTCGCTCTCAGTTCCCGTCCCACCGGCCCGAAGATTCGGGTTCCCTTGGGGTCACCGTTGTTGTCGATGATCACCGCGGCGTTGTCGTCAAACCGGACATAGGAACCGTCCGCCCTGCGGATCTCCTTCTTGGTCCGGACGATGACCGCCTTGACCACCGATCCCTTCGCGATGTTGCTGTTGGGAATCGCCTCGCGGACGGACGCCACGATCACGTCGCCGATGGTGCCGAATCTTCTTTTGCTTCCGCCGAGCACCTGGATGCAGAACAGCTTCTTCGCACCGGAGTTGTCAGCCACATTGAGTACAGTCGTCAACTGGATCATGGCCTATGCCTCCCCGCCGTTCTCCTCGACCGAGTCGAACACGGGCGCGCGCCGGACGATCTCGAGAAGGGTCCATCTCTTGGTCTTGCTCAGGGGCCGTGACTCACCGATGGTCACGAGGTCCCCCATTCTGCATTCATTGTTCTCATCATGGGCGGTGTATTTCTTCGCCCGGATGATCCTCTTTCCGTAGAGGGGATGTTCGTCATACCGCGTTACCCTGACGACCACGGTCTTGTCCATCTTGTCGCTGACGACCGTACCGGTCCGGACCTTGCGGTGAGGTTTCCGCTCTTCCATTCGGGGTTACCTCCTTCCGGCGGACTGCTCGCCGGCCATCTGTTTCTCACGGACAACCGTCAGCACCCTGGCGATCGTCTTCTTCACAGCGTTGATCCTGCTTGTGTTCTGGAGCTGCCCGATGGCGTTCTGGAACCGCAGGTTGAACAGCTCTTCCTTATATTGTCTGTGCTTCTCGTTCAGTTCTTCGATCGTAAGATCGCGCAGATTCTTGGCTTCCATGTTCATTCACCACCAAAACCTTCTCGGGCGACAATCCGCACCTTGACAGGCAACTTGTGAGAGGCTGTGCGGAAGGCTTCCTCTACGACCTCTTTCGAAACACCGGCGATCTCGAAAAGAATCCGGCCCCTCTTCACGGGAGCGACCCAGAATTCCGGAGCGCCCTTTCCCTTCCCCATACGGGTTTCGAGAGGCTTCTTCGTGAAGGGGTGATCAGGGAAGATACGGATCCAGATCTTGCCGCCCTTCTTCATCTTTCTCGAAATGGCCACACGGGTGGCTTCTATCTGGCGGGCGGTGATCCAGGCACAGTCCAGGCTCTGAAGGCCGTACTCACCGAAGGCCACCGTGGCCCCGCCCTTGGCCCGTCCCTTCAGGGGACGGCGGAAAGGCTTGCGGTATTTAACTCTGCTCGGCATCAGCATAGCGTGTTACCCCCTTTTCCGGGACTGCCGGGGCGCCTGGGCGGGACGCTCGTTTGCCTTGTCCCTGAAAATCCAGACCTTGACTCCGATGACACCGTACATAGTGCGGGCCTCGGCAAATCCGTAGTCGATGTCGGCACGGATGGTGGAAAGCGGAAGCTGGCCCTCGTTGTACCATTCCGTCCGGGCGATTTCCGCGCCTCCGAGACGTCCGGCGGTGGAAATCTTGATTCCCTTGGCTCCGCCCTTCATGGCGCGGAAAATGGACTGCTTCATGGCTCTCCTGAAGGAAACCCTCCGCTCGAGGGCCGAAGCTACGCCCACTGCCACGAGCTGAGCCTCCACGTCAGGATTCTTGATCTCCTGGACGTTGATCATGATCTTGGCGCCGGTTTTGGCCTGAAGGTCGTCTTTCATGACCTGGATCTCGGCCCCGCCCCGTCCGATCACTACACCGGGCCGGGAGGTCCAAACGGTGAAGCGGATGACGTGACCGACCCTCTCTATCTCGATACGGGAAATGCCCGCATGCTCCCATTTCTTCGCGATGTACTTCCGAAGCGCGATGTCCTCGTGAAGATTCTTCGCATAATCCTTACCGCCGGCATACCACTTGGACTCCCATTCGCTGACGACTCCAAGTCGGAATCCGATTGGGTGAACTTTCTGTCCCACGAGTTCCCCCTCCTTAACGTTCTGCCACTGTGACAGTCACGTGGCTTGTACGGTGGTAGTAGGGGTGCGCCCTACCCATCGACACAGGGCGGAAGCGCTTCATCTTCGGCCCCTGATCCGCCGTAGCTGCTACGACCCGCAGTTTGTCCGTATCCATGCCGAAATTGTGTTCGGCGTTGGCCACGGCGCTCTGCAACACTTTACCGACGAGCTTGGCGGATTTCTGGGTGCTGAACCTGAGCGCCACAAGGGCATCCCCGACTTTCTTTCCCCGAATGAGAGCCAGCACCCGACGAACCTTTATAGGTGAAACCCGTACCTGCCTGGCAACGGCTTTCGCTTCCATCACCATCACTCCTTACCTCGCTCTTGAGGAGCGCTCCTGCCCCGCATGTCCGCCGAACTTGCGGGTGGGGGCAAATTCCCCAAGTTTGTGACCAACCATATTTTCGCTGATGTAGATGGGGATGTGGATCCTGCCGTTGTGCACCGCGATCGTGTGTCCGATCATGGGCGGCACGATGGTGGACCTCCGGGACCAGGTCTTGAGCACTTTCTTCGCGGTCCCTTCGTTCATGTCCTCCACTTTGCGGAGCAGCTTCTGGTCCACATAGGGCCCCTTCTTCCTGGAACGAGCCATCTTAGTCCCTCCTTACTTCTCGTAACGGCGCCGGACGATAAGTCTATCGGACGGCTTGTTCTTCCGGGTGCGGTATCCCTTCGCAGGAGTTCCCCAGGGGGAAACGGGATGCTTGTGGGACTTGCTCCGTCCCTCGCCGCCTCCCATGGGATGGTCTACAGGGTTCATGACCATACCGCGAACCATTGGACGTCTGCCCAGCCAACGGGTCTTCCCGGCCTTGCCGAGGGACACGTTCTCGTAATCTTCGTTTCCGACCTGGCCGATGGTGGCCATGCATTCCTGCAGGATGAGCCGGAGCTCACCGCTGGGCATGCGGAGGTAAGCGTACTTGCCTTCTTTCGCCATGAGCTGGGCCGATGTGCCCGCGGCGCGGACGAGCTTGCCGCCCCTGCCGGGCTCGAGCTCCAGGTTGTGGACCATGGTGCCCACAGGGATATCCTTGAGCTTCAGGGCATTTCCGGGACGGATGTCCGACTCGGGACCCGCGACGATGGTATCGCCGACCTTAAGGTCCTTCGGAGCCAGAATGTACCGTTTTTCGCCGTCAAGGTAATGGACGAGGGCGATACGGGCGTTCCGGTTCGGGTCGTACTCGATGGCGGCGATTTTCCCGGGGACGGACAGCTTGTTCCTTTTGAAGTCGATAACCCGGTAGAGCCTGCGGGCGCCGCCGCCGCGATGACGCATGGTGATCCTGCCGCGGTTGTTCCTGCCGCCTTTCTTGTGAAGGGGCTCGAGGAGTGAGCGCTCCGGATCCTTCTTGGTTAGATCGTCGTTCTTCTGGACGGTCATGAACCTGCGGCCGGGAGTATAGGGCTTGAACTGTTTGATTGCCATTGCTTATTCCTTCTCCTTCCCGCTAGATGCTCGCGCCTTCGAAGAACTCGATGCGCTCACCCTGGGCAAGACTGACGATCGCCTTTTTCCACGACCGGGTCTTTCCCTGGAAAACACCCATTCTCTTCGGCTTGGCGTGAACGGACAGTACGTTCACGTTCCGGACCTTCACCTTGAAAATTTCCTCTATGGCCTTCCGGATCTGGATCTTGTTCGCGGAAGGATGGACTTCAAAAGTGTACTTGTTCATCTCCATGAGGCGGCTGCTCTTTTCGGTGATAACCGGGCGGATGATGATATCGTGTGCGATGAGGTTCATCCGACATACACCTCCTCGAGCCTGCTGACAACCTCGGGGGTCATTACGAGAGTCCCCGCGTTGAGAAGGTCGTACACGTTTATGTTGCCCATGTTGATCACCTTTGCGCCGGGAACGTTCCTTGCGGACTTCGCCACGGTGTCGTTGCTCTCGGGAAGGACGATCAGCGGCTTCCTGGCGTTAACGGCCGAAAAGAAGGCGATCATTTCCTTCGTGGAGGGCTTGGAAAGATCAAAGGACTGGACAACAGTCATGAGCTCGTCCCGGACTTTCAGCGAGAGAGCGCTGCGGATCGCGAGCCGGCGTACCTTTTTGTTCACCTTCTGGCTGTAATCACGGGGCTTCGGAGCATGGGTCACACCGCCGCCGGTCCAGATGGGAGAACGGGTGCTTCCGTGACGGGCCCGTCCGGTCTTCTTCTGTCTCCAGGGTTTCTTGCCGCCGCCGCTCACTTCGCCCCTGGTCTTCGCGGACTGTGTTCCACGTCTCCGGTTGGCGAGCTGGGCGACCACCACCTGGTGCATGGCGGGAACATGAACAGGGGCGCCGAAGACTTCATCGGCAAGCTGCATCTCCCCGACCTGTTCCCCCTGGAATGATACGAGTTTCAGGGTAGGCATTGTAATTCCGGCCTCCTTCTCTGCCGACTAGCCTTTCTTGAAAAGGGTGACCAGGCTGTTTTTCGCGCCGGGTACCGCACCCTTGACAAGAAGAAGGTTGTTGTCGGTGTCCACTGCTACGACAGTGAGGTTCTTGACCGTTACTTTCTCACTGCCCATTCTTCCGGGCATTCTCTTGCCCTTGAAAACGCGGCCGGGATAGCTGCTGGCCCCGCTGGAGCCGCCCCGCCGGTGAACCACGGAAGCGCCATGGCTGGAATTCGAACCGCCGAAGTGGTACTTCTTCATGACTCCGGCAAACCCCTTACCCTTGCTGATTCCTGACACGTTCACCGTTTCTCCCTCGGAGAAAAGAGTCACGTTGATCTCCTGGCCGACGGAATATCCGTCGAGGTCATCAACCCGGAACTCCCGAAGGGTGTTCTGAGGTTCCACTTCGGCCTTCCCGAAAAGTCCCTGGCGGGACTTGTTGACATTCTTCGGCTTGACCTTTCCGAACCCGAGAACAAGGGCGCTGTACCCGTCCTTGTCCGGGGTTTTCATATCGACTACAGGGCACGGGCCGGCCTGGATCACCGTGACCGCCACCGCCTGGCCCTGATCGTTGTATATCTGGGCCATTCCGAGTTTCTTACCCAGAATTCCGATGCTCATTTCACTCCAACTCCTTTCAGCTCAGAGCTTCCCCTACAATTTGATCTGGATGTCCACTCCAGAAGGAAGGTTCAGCTGCATAAGCGCGTCCATGGTCTTCTGCGTCGGGTTGATGATGTCGATGAGGCGCTTATGTGTCCTGGTTTCAAACTGTTCGCGCGCGTCCTTGTCCTTGTGAGGGGACTTCAGGATCGTAACCTTGTTGATCTCGGTCGGAAGGGGTATCGGCCCGGAAACCTTGGCGCCGCTCCGATCAGCCGTTTCGGCTATCTGGGAGGCTGAGCTGTCAAGAACCCTGTGGTCGAAAGCCTTCAGCCGGATTCGAATTTTCTTTGCCACTGTTCATTCCCCCTCTGGGGCTATTCAAGAATCTCGGTGACGACGCCGGCGCCGACCGTATGGCCGCCCTCGCGCACCGCAAACCGAAGACCCGGGTCCATGGCGATGGGCACGATCAGGTCCACTTCAAACGTCGCGTTGTCTCCCGGCATGACCATTTCC